>CAYMOB010000001.1:0-177851 GCA_964391955.1 uncultured Muribaculaceae bacterium
AGTGCCCAAAGCCGGGCTCGAACCGGCACGTCTTTAAGGGACATTGGATTTTGAGTCCAACGCGTCTACCAATTCCGCCATTCGGGCAATTCAAGCAGACTTTCCGCGGGAGTGTCCTGCGCCGCAAGCGGGCGATTCGACTCGCACAGGTTTGCAAAGGTATTGATTTTCCACCGATATTCCAAAGAAAAATTCCATTCTTGTTCTGGGAAGCTGTTTAAAATTTCCTTGAAAAGTTCTTAATAGATGAAAGAATACACCTCGGCAAACTTTTTAACAGCTTCTTGCAAAAATCTGTTATCTTTGCAGAGTTTTAGGACCATACCACACAATTATGACTTCACGTCCGGAATTCGCGAGACGACATCCTTATTCCGCACAGCCGCGGAAGCAAGCGAGGCTGACGCATGTGATTCAGACCGGCAATGTTCCACCGGACGCGAGACAATGAATTTTAAGGCAAGCGGTTGCCGGCTTGCCCGGTTTAGGATTATGAATCTTGACGGAAGACGCGAAAGCACCAATGTAGATGACAGGAGAGGAATGGGAAGAGGAGCCAAGGCCGGATTCGGCCTGGGCGGAACCATCGTGATAGCGCTGATAGTGATGCTGTTGGGCGGGGATCCTTCGGCCGTCCTGGAGGGAGTGTCCTCAATCCAGGGTACAGAACAGTCGGACGGCTCGGCCGGATTCTCGGCTGAGGAACAGGAGCTTGCCTCGTTCGCAAAGAAGATTCTTGCCGGCACAGAGGATGTCTGGACAGCGATATTCGCCAGATACGGCTACGAATACGACCCTCCGAAGATGGTGCTTTACTCCGGAGCCACCACCTCCGGATGCGGGGCGGCCAGCTCATCGACAGGCCCGTTCTACTGTTCGGCGGACCAGAGCGTCTACATTGACCTCAGTTTCTTCACCTCGATGAAAAGGCAGATCGGAGCCGACGGAGACCTCGCCTATGCCTACGTGATAGCCCACGAGGTAGGACATCATGTCCAGTACCTTCTCGGCACGCTCGGACAGGTCCACCAGCGGATGAACAGGGTCGGCAAGGCCGAGGCCAACGCCATAAGCGTCAGGCTTGAGCTTCAGGCGGACTACTACGCCGGAGTCTGGGCGATGAACGATGACAAAAGGTTCGGCTCACTGGAAAAGGGAGACATCGAGAATGCTCTGGAATGCGCCTCCAAGATCGGAGACGACTATCTTCAGAAGAAAACGCAGGGCTATGTGGTGACGGAGTCGTTCACCCACGGGACAGCCAGGCAGCGCTACTCCTGGCTCAGACGCGGACTTGAGTACGGCGATCTGGAGCACGGTGACACGTTCAGTGTCGCGGCATCCAAATTGTAGTGAATCCGCGCGGTGTCCGCCGGTCGCAGGCCACGGGGACCACATAGAGCTTAAGAGTCCGGAAACGGACAGCGAAACATATCACATACAACGAAATATAAAGCTCAAAAAAATGAAGCACTTTTCTTTGCCGAAGGATGGTGGACTGATTGAGGAGAACCTGCCTAAAAGCATTCTCCACTCATACGAGAAAATCACCACCGAGATTTCCGATGACTCTGCAATCGGAAGTGAAAAAGTGGCCGACATCATCGTCAAGGCCATCAACGACCACGAGAAAGCCTCGCTTCCTCGTCCTTTTAAGCTCGGTCTCACGACCGGCGGCACTCCCGTGGCCCTCTACAGCGACCTGACGGAGCGGTTCAAGGAAGGCAAAGTCTCGTTCGCCAATGTGGAGGTGCTCTCGATTGACGAGTACTACCCATGCGGCGGCGACTCCGTACAAAGCCGCAACCACAGGCTGCACGCCGAGTTCCTTGACAATGTGGATGTCAGGAAAGAGAACGTGCATATTCCTGACGGGACCGTTTCAAAAGACGAAGTGTCAGACTATTGCGCCGAGTTCGAGAAAATCGCGAGAGGCCTTGACCTGCTCGTGATGGGCGTGGGGGAAGGCGGCCAGATCGGCTTCAACGAGGCCGGGTCCGCCGAAAGGAGCCGCACACGCACCGTTCCGCTTTCCTACCAGTCAAGAAAGAGACAGGCCCGCAATTTCAACGGCGACATCAACGTCACCCCGAAGACAACCATCACAATGGGCATCGGCACGATGATGAGCGCCCGCAGGATAATCCTTATGGCCTGGGGAGAGGACAAGGCCGAAGTTGTCAAGCGGGTGGTCGAGGGTAACATCGACTCCTCATGCCCGGCATCCTGGCTTCAGGGACACGACAACATCACTTTCTTCACTGACGAGATGTCAGCCTCGATGCTGACAAGGCTTGTCGCCCCTTGGATGGTCGGTCCTTGCCAGTGGACAAACACACTCATCCGCAAGGCTGTTGTATGGCTCTGCCAGAAAGTCCGCAAGCCTATTCTGAAACTCACCCAGCAAGACTATCTCGAGAACTTCCTCGGAGAGCTTATCGAGCTTTACGGGCCGTTCGACAAGATCAACATAGATGTATTCAACGACTTCCAGCACACCATCACCGGATGGCCGGGCGGAAAGCCTGACGCCGACGACACCACAAGGCCTGTCAAATCCAATCCGTTCCCTAAGAAGGTGCTCATCTTCTCCCCTCACCCGGATGACGATGTGATCTCAATGGGCGGCACATTCATCCGCCTTGTCCACCAGGGACACGACGTGCACGTTGCCTACGAGACTTCCGGAGACCTTGCCGTCCACGACGATGTGGTTCTCCAGCATATGGACGCGGCCTCACAGCTCGGATTCGGTGACAGGTTCGACGAGGTGAAGAAGATCATCGATTCCAAGAGACCTGGCGAGCCTGAGCCAAGGGAGCTTCTGGACATCAAGGCGGCGATCCGCCGCAGCGAGGCCCGCGGGGCGGACAGGAGCTTCGGTCTGAACGACAAGACCAACGTGCACTTCCTCAACCTGCCGTTCTACGAGTCGGGCGGTGTGACAAAACTCCCTCGCACGCAGGTGGATCTGGACATCATCAAGGCATTGATTGTCAAGCTGCGTCCTGACCAGATCTATATGGCCGGAGACCTCGCCGACCCTCACGGGACCCACAGGGTCTGCACCGAGGCCGCGCTTGAGGCCATCGAGCAGCTCAAGGAGGAAGGCAACGACTGGCTGAATGACACCACTATCTGGCTTTACAGAGGAGCCTGGATGGAGTGGGAGCTGTGGAGGGTCGACATGGCCGTTCCGCTCAGCCCGGACGAGCTTATCGAGAAGCGCCATGCCATCTTCCGCCACCTTTCACAGAAAGACATTGTTCCGTTCCCTGGAGACGACCCGAGGGAGTTCTGGCAGAGAGCCGAGGAGCGAACGCAGAACACGGCGAGACTCTACAACGAGCTCGGAATGGCCGAGTACCAGGCCATCGAGGTTTTCCTCAGACTAAAGTAAATAATTTAAAATCATACGTATTATGAAAGTAATCATCAGAGACACCAAGAAAGAAGGCTCCGTATGGGCAGCCCATCACATCGTGGCCGCCATCAAGGCAAAGGCCGAGAAGACCGACACACCGTTCATCCTTGGACTTCCTACAGGCTCCACCCCACTGGATGTGTATGCGGAACTTGTCAGGATGTACGAGGCCGGAGAGGTCTCCTTCAAGAATGTCATCACATTCAATATGGATGAATATGTGGGACTTCCTGAAAGCCACCCTGAGAGCTACCACAGCTTTATGCACAAGAACTTCTTCGACAAGGTTGACGTTCCTGCCGGGAACATCCACATCCTCAACGGCAACGCCCCTGACCTTGCCAAGGAGTGCGAGGACTACGAGAAAGCCATCGTGGCCGCCGGCGGAATCGACCTGTTCCTCGGTGGTGTCGGCGAGGACGGACATCTCGCTTTCAACGAGCCGTTCTCCTCACTCAATTCAAGGACAAGGGTGATGACCCTCACCCAGGATACACTTGAGGTGAACTCACGCTTCTTCGAGAACGATGTGAACAAGGTTCCAAAGCAGGCTATGTCAGTGGGCGTCGCCACTGTCTGCGGCGCGAAGGAGGTTCTCATCCTTGCGTTCGGAGGCAAGAAGGCCAAGGCTGTAAAGGATGCGGTGGAAGGTCCTGTAAGCCACTATGTCACCCTTTCGGCTCTTCAGCTTCACGAGAACGGCGTGGTTGTGCTCGACGAGCCTGCCGCCGGTGAGCTCAAAGTGAACTCCTACCGCTACTTCAAGGCTGTAGAGGCCGCCGAGAACAAATAGTTCACGAAATTCAAGTAACTACAAATCAAATCTATAACCGAACCCTCCCGCCTTTTGCGACGGGAGGATATTCATAAAACAGACGATCCGATATGTTACCGTCAACGATTGTTTCCGTCCTGCTTGCCTTAGCTGGCTTTCTGACGCCGGCGGGACCGAATGACTTGGGAGGAAGCGTCCAGGCCGTTCAAAAAGAGGCCGGAGTAAAGGAAAGGTGCGAGAGATTCACGATGATGAACCAGGGGCTGGAGAGGGAATATTATCTCTACCGGCCGCAGGGACTGAAGTCCGGCGCTCCGCTTGTGATTGTCCTCCACGGCTACGGAGGATCCGCCCTCAAGGGGAAAAAGGCCATGATGGATGTCGCGGACAAGAACGGATTCGCGGTCTGCTATCCGCAAGGAATCAAGGCTCCGAAAGGGAAGACCGGCTGGAACGTGCGCTACATCTCGCAGGAGGGGATGAAGACAGATGACGTCAAATTCCTCATCGCCCTGTCCAAGGAAGTAGGAAAGAGATTCGACCTCAGCTCCAGGAACGTTTTCCTGACCGGGATGTCGAACGGAGGAGACATAATCTACCTGACCGCGATGAGAGCGCCAAAGGCTTTCAAGGCAATGGCTTCCATCGCCGGATTGCAGCTCGGATGGATGGAGGCGGAATATTCCTACAGGCATCCGGTTCCGTTTATGGAAGTCCACGGGACGGAGGACAGGGTCTCCGAGTGGCTTGGCGACCCGGAGAACAAGGGCGGATGGGGCGCGTATCTCCCCGTTCCGGCTTCCGTGGCCAGAATCATCGCAGTCAACGGCTGCACGGAGGAATATGTCACCGAGTTTCCCCGCAGGGAAGGCTGCAATCAGGTCACTCTTTATCAGTTCAAAGGAGGAAAGCCGGCGGAGAAGGGAGGCAGGCCCACCGAGGTATGGTTCTACAAAGTGGACGGTGGCGGACACACCTGGGCCGAAAAGGATATGGACACCTGCTCCGAAATATGGCGATTCTTCAGCCAGTGGTTGGAAATGTGAGGTTAAAAGGCTAACTTTGCGATAGTCTGGAAACTTGTGTTCCGACGTGAATTGAAGTTGGTGGGCAATCACCTTCGGACGCAAGACAATAGATTAGGAGCAAGTGATTGCCAGCTTGCCAATGATAAGTTAAACAGAACTTGCAAAGATGTCCAATTACCGCATTTTCGTGGAGAAACACCCTGAGTTTCAAGTGGAGGCCAGAAGTCTTCTCGCTGAGCTCAACGAGAATCTGCAGCTGGAGCTGAAAACGCTTCGGCTGCTTAATGTTTATGACTTGTTCGGATTCACGCCCGAACTTCTGGAAAAGAGCCGCTACAGCGTCTTCGGGGAGATTGTGACTGACTCCGTCACAGACAGCGTCGACCTTGACGGAGCGAAGTACATCGCGGTGGAGTATCTGCCCGGCCAATTCGACCAGAGAGCGGCCTCCGCCGTGGACTGCGTCCACCTCATCGAGCCTTCGGCCCGAATCAGCATAAAGAGTTCCAAGCTCCTGATTGTGGATTCGGACGCTTCCGTGGAGACACTTGAGAAAATACGCCACTACTACATTAACCCTGTGGAGTCCCGCACAAAGGATCTCGGCAGGCTGGCCGACACCGAGCATGCATCCGTCAGGCCGGTCCCTGTGCTGGAAGGGTTCAGGAATCTCGGCTGTGACGACCTGAAAGCCTATTGCAGGAAGATGGGGCTGGCGATGAACGCGGACGACCTTGCCGAGGTCGTGAGTTATTTCACCAAGGAAGGCAGGGATCCGAACGAGACAGAGCTTAGGATTCTGGACACCTACTGGAGCGACCACTGCCGGCACACCACATTCACAACCGAGCTGGAAAGCATCGACGTCGAGGAGTCTTTCATCAAGGAGGACATCGAAGGCACGCTGAGCCTGTATATGAGGATGCGTTCCGAGACCGGCAGGGAGAAAAAGGGACTTAATCTGATGGATATGGCAACCATCGGAGCCAGATACCTCAGGAAGAAAGGTCTGCTTGACGATATGGAGGTCAGCGAGGAGAACAACGCTTGCAGCGTCTTCATCGATGTCGACGTGGACGGGCGGACGGAGAGATGGCTGCTGATGTTCAAGAACGAGACCCACAACCATCCTACGGAAATCGAGCCTTTCGGAGGAGCCGCGACCTGTCTCGGCGGAGCGATCCGCGACCCGCTCTCGGGACGTTCATACGTCTATCAGGCGATGCGCGTCACCGGAGCCGGAGACATCTACAAGCCAGTCGGCGATACCATTCCGGGCAAGCTCCCGCAGAAGGTGATCACGAAGAAAGCCGCGCAGGGATATTCATCCTACGGCAACCAGATAGGACTTGCCACGACCCACGTGCGCGAGATCTACCACGACGGCTACACCGCCAAAAGGATGGAGGTGGGAGCCGTGGTCGGAGCCGTGAAGGCCGATGATGTCAGAAGGGAAAGCCCGGCGGCGGGAGATGTCGTCCTGATGATCGGAGGGCGAACGGGACGCGACGGAATCGGAGGGGCCACCGGCTCGTCAAAGGAGCACACGGAGGAATCCCTTGAGACTTGCGGCAGCGAGGTACAGAAGGGCAACGCTCCCGAGGAGAGAAAACTGGAAAGGCTTTTCAGGAGACCTGAGGTCACCAGACTGATCAAGAAGTCCAACGACTTCGGAGCCGGAGGAGTGAGTGTCGCCATCGGAGAGCTTACCGACGGGCTGGACATCTACCTCGACCGTGTTCCCGTAAAATACAGCGGGATGAACTCCACCGAGCTGGCCATCAGCGAGTCACAGGAAAGGATGGCCGTCGTGGTGGAGGCCAAGGACGAGGAGGAATTCAAGAGGCTCTGCCACTCTGAGAACATCGAAGTGACCCACGTGGCCGATGTCACCGACACGGCCAGAATGAGGATGTTCCACTCCGGAAAGCCGGTCGTGGACCTGAGCAGGGCGTTCATCGACAGCGCCGGAGCCAAACACTACTCCAAGGCAACCGTCGGAGCGGTCGAGGACAGGAATCCTTTCCTGCGCGGCGTTCCTGGCAAGAACCTCAAGGAAAAGATGTTCGCCAACCTCCAGGATCCCAACGTGACCAGCCAGAAAGGCCTGATAGAGATGTTCGACTCCACAATCGGACGCTCTACGGTGCTGATGCCGTTCGGAGGAGAGCTTCAGACGACAGAGACACAGGTCTCCGTACAGAAGCTTCCTGTCAAGGGCTACACCGACACGGCCAGTATGATGGCGTTCGGATTCAACCCGGACCTTTGCGAATGGAGTCCTTACCACGGCGCGGCATATTCGTTCATCGAGGCTTGCAGCAAAGTCGTGGCTGCCGGAGGGCATTGGGAGACAATGAGGTTCTCCTGTCAGGAATATTTTGAAAGGATGACAGCCGACCCTAAGGTCTGGGGCAAGCCGACGGCGGCCCTGCTCGGCGCGCTGAAGATGCAGAAAGAGCTTGGGCTTGCGTCCATCGGAGGCAAGGACTCGATGAGCGGCTCGTTCGAGACAGAGAACGGGACAATACACGTTCCGCCTACCCTTATCGCGTTCGGTATCACTCCGGTAAAGGCCGACAAGGTGATTTCTCCGGAGTTCAAGTGGGAGGGAGACCGCCTCTATCTGGTAAAGCACACTCCGCTCGCCGACAGGATGCCTGACACAGAGCAGCTCAAGAGGAACTGGAATCATATTCAGGAGAAAATCAGCGACGGAACAATCGTCGCGGCCTGGGCCGTGGGATTCGGCGGTGTAGCCGAGGCGCTCTGCAAGATGAGTTTCGGCAACGCTTTCGGATTCGATGTGGAGCTTTCCGAGGAGGAGCTGTTCAGCCTGAGCTACGGTTCGATTGTGGTGGAGACAGACGGAAGCGCCCTTGATTTCGAGAACGCCACAGAGATCGGTTCCGTCACATCCGGCGAGGACGGAAACGCACGCGTCAACGGCACCAAGATTTCTATCTTCGAGATGATGGACTTCAACGCCTCCCTCTTTGAAAAAGTCTATCCGGCGGTCAGCGAGCCTGACTTCAAGAGACTGACTCCTAAGGGTATGGAAGGCGTGAAGCCGTTCAAGGCCCAAAAGGCCGACCTTGAATACCACGGCCCTAAGGTCGAGAAGGTCATCGCCTATCTGCCTGTATTCCCTGGCACTAACTGTGACTATGATTCGGCGAAGGCGTTCCGAAAGGCCGGGGCCGAGACACGCACTTCCGTGTTCCGCAACCTTACTGACAAGGATGTGTTCGAGTCTATAGACGAGATGAAGAAGAACATCGACGAGTGCCATATTCTGATGCTCAGCGGCGGATTCTCTGCCGGAGACGAGCCGGACGGAAGCGGCAAGTTCATCGCCAATGTACTGAACAACAAGGACATCTCGTCCGCCATCGAGAGGTTGATTGCCAGAGGCGGCCTGATTCTTGGAATCTGCAACGGATTCCAGGCTCTCGTAAAATCCGGCCTGTTGCCTTACGGCGCTCCGGGCAAGGTGACAAAGGATTCGCCGACCCTGTTCCGCAACGACATCAACAGGCACATCTCCCAGATGGTCACCACCCGTGTGGCTTCGGTCAATTCTCCTTGGCTCAAGGGGATGAGCGTGGGTGATGAATATTCCGTCCCGGTCAGCCACGGCGAGGGCAAGTTTGTGGTGAGCGAGGAGCTGGCCCGAGAATTGTTCGCCAACGGCCAGGTGGCGTTCCAGTACGTTGACCCGCTGACGGACGAGCCTACGATGGAGTCCCCTTACAACCCTAACGGCTCATACTACGCCATAGAGGGAATCATAAGCCGCGACGGGCGGATTCTCGGCAAGATGGGGCATAGCGAAAGATACGAGAACAACCTGCTGAAGAACATCGAGGCGGATCTTGAGCAGCCGCTGTTCGAGAACGCGGTCAGATACTTTACGGGTAATTGAACATTTGCTTGACAAGAGATGGAAAAAAGGAATATAATCCACGATGGTGTGTCCATCAAGATTTTTGACACTGATGACCCGCGGAAAGTGATCATTCATTTCACTGACGAGATAACGGCCTTCAACAAAATCAAAAAGGCCGTGATAAAGGACAAGGGAATCTATTGCAACGGGATTTCCTGCGAAATCTCAAGATTGCTGCAAAAGGGCGGAGTGCCGACACACTTCATCGAGCAGATATCCGACACGGAACAGGTTTGCTGGAAGTCGGACGTAATCCCGATGGAAGTGATTGTGCGTAATGTCATCGCCGGCTCAATGGCCCAGAGACTTGGTCTGGAGGAGGGCATTGTCCCTGGCGAACCGGTCTATGATCTCTGCTACAAGTCGGACACCCTGTGCGACCCTATCATCAACGACTACCATGCCGTCGCCCTCGGCCTTGTGAGAAAGGATGAGCTTGAACGGATTTATTCATTGACAAAGCAGGTCAACCGGATTCTGTTCCCGGTCTTCAAGGAGATTGGAATCACGCTGGTTGACTTCAAGATAGAGTTCGGGCATCTCGCGGACGGAAGCCTCGTGATGAGCGACGACATAACCCCGGACAGCGCCAGATTCTGGGACATCGCCACCGGAGAACGTCTTGACAAAGACCGCTTCCGCAAGGACAACGGCCACGTAGGAGAGGCCTACAAGACCGTCCACGAGAGGCTTACGGGGCGGAAGGCCTAAGAGAGGCACTGACATTCAAAACACTACGGAATATGCGGAATCTATTTTTGACAAATACTCTCACAAGGAAAAAGGAACTCTTCACGCCTGTCCAGCCGGGGCATGCGGGAATGTACGTCTGCGGGCCGACCGTCTACGGCGAGGCTCATCTCGGACACGCCCGTCCTGGAATCACCTACGACATCCTGTTCAAGCTGCTCAGGCATCTGGGCTACAAGGTGCGCTACGTGCGCAACATCACCGACGTGGGGCATCTTGAGCATGACGCGGATGAGGGCGAGGACAAGATTTCCAAGAAAGCCAGACTGGAACAGCTTGAGCCTATGGAGGTTGTGCAGACCTATACCTTCCGTTACCACGAGGCGATGCGGCAGCTTAACGTGGCTCCGCCTTCAATCGAGCCAAGGGCTTCGGGACACATCATCGAGCAGATAGAGACTGTCCGGGAGATTCTCGACGCGGGCTATGCCTACATTTCCAACGGCTCAGTCTATTTCGATGTGGAAAAATACAACAACGACCACCACTACGGGATTCTTTCCGGCCGCACCCTTGATGACACGCGCGAGGGCACAAGGGATCTGGACGGCCAGGGGGACAAGAAGGCCCCTTACGATTTCGCCCTATGGAAAAAAGCCGAGCCGGAGCACATCATGCACTGGCCGAGTCCTTGGAGCGAGGGATTTCCGGGATGGCATCTGGAATGTTCCGTGATGGGCGAGAAATACCTTGGCAACGAGTTTGACATCCACGGAGGCGGAATGGATCTGATGTTTCCGCATCACGAATGCGAGATCGCACAGAACGTGGCAAGCCGCCGGACACAAGGTGTCCACTACTGGGTACACAACAATATGATCACCATCAACGGCCAGAAAATGGGCAAATCCCTCGGGAATTTCATAACCCTGCCGCAGCTTTTCAGCGGACAGCACGAAAAACTTGCCCAGGCATATTCGCCGATGACAGTCCGCTTCTTCATCCTTCAGGCACACTACCGCAGCACGCTGGATTTCAGCAACGACGCGCTTCAGGCAGCCGAAAAGGGGCTGAAGAGAGTAATGCAGGCCTACAAGGATCTGCGGGCGATGGCCGCCGCCGCTGGTGTCAGCCACGCTTCCAAGGGTACGGAAGGCAATCCGGCGGACGCAATGCTGTACGGCGAGTTCATAAGTTCTGTGGCTCCCGACACCTGCCCGGCCTGCTCGGAAGAGGTCAAAGGAATATTCGAGAGTGTCTATGAGGCTCTTTGCGACGACATCAACACTCCGATAGCCCTGTCGCACATTTTCGACGCGGTCCGCTTCATCAACTCCGTGAAGGCCGGAGAGCTTAAAGCCGGAGAGGGAGATCTGGAGACTCTGCTACAGCTGTTCGACGACATCGTGTTCGGTGTGCTCGGCCTTAAGGATGAGGCGGCGGCGGAGTCAGGAAAGGGCCAGGAGATAGTCTCCGGACTGATGGAGATGGTTCTTGAAGAACGCGCGAAGGCAAAGGCCGCCAAGGACTGGGCCGCAAGCGACGCCATCCGCGACCATCTTAAGGCTCTCGGCATCACCGTCAAGGACACAAAGGACGGCGCTGAATGGACAATTCAATAAATTAATATTTAATAAAAATGGCACGAAAAAGATACATTTCAGTCTCTGTGATGTGTTCCGACCTGATGAATCTGGGGCAGGACATCAAGGCACTTGAGGAAAACAAAATCGATATGCTGCACGTGGATGTGATGGACGCGCATTTCGTCCCGAACCTGACATTCGGTCCGGATATGATCAAGGCTTTCCAGAAAACATCCCCGCTCCCGGTGGACGTACATCTTATGATGGAGGATCCGGAGCTTGTCATCGACAAGTTCACGACAAGGGAAGGAGACATCATCTCAATCCACGTGGAGATAGACAAGGACATCCGCAAAATCGCGGAAAAGGTCCACGCCGAGGGAGGGCTGTTCGGCCTTGCCGTGAATCCGGAGACCCCGGTCGAGTCAGTGGAGCCTTATCTTGACATTCTGGACACAGTAACGCTTATGCTCGTACATCCCGGATATTCAGGAGCGAAGATGGTGGAGGGAATAATGGACAAGGTCGCCCGGATGCGCGGCTTCATTGACGGCAAAGGCCACGAGGACATCCTGATCAGTGTGGACGGCAGCGTCAGCAAGGAGAGGGCGCACCTTATGGCCGGGATGGGAGCCGACATATTCGTAGGCGGCACAGCCGGAATCTATAGAAAAGGAATGACCCTTTCCGAGACCGTTCCGGAGATGCGGGCGGCAATCGATTTCTAAGAAGCCGCACGTCAAGGACAATCAACACCCGCGCGATCCGTTTGCTGCGACTTGCGGAAATGACACGCAGCCGGTCGCGCGGGTATTATTCATTCACATCATTAATATATGAATCGTCATCAAGCACTGTCATCAATCCTTGGAGCGGGATTATGCGTCGCCCTTTCAGGATGCGGAGGCACCTCCTCCGCTGACAGCCTCGACAGATTCGGTCTTGCAGGGGACATCGAGTCAGTCAGGACAACTATCAACAACGGAGAAGGGGAAGAAGGCAGCTACCTTGCGGAATTCTCGCCGAAAGGCCTGCTGACCAGCATCACCAACTACGCTCCGGACAGCACCGTCTTTTTCTCCACGAGGTATGAATATGACGCCAAGGGCCGTGTCACAAACATCCGGGAAGCCGACATGTCAGGAGAAGAAATCGGCGAGTACAGATACACCTACAAAGGGGATTTTCTCAGCCTGTGCATCCATTTAGGCGAGGCCAACGAAGAGGATTGCCGCTGGGAGCACGAGAACGACGGCGAGCATATTGTCAGGACGGTCTTCTACAGCGAAGGCGCGCTTGAAACCATAAGCGAGAACACATGGGACGGGATGACGCGACGGGAGGTCGTAAAGTCTCCGGAGGACTCTCTGATAGGCACGGCCGAATATGTCTACCTGCGTGAAGACAAACCTCTCCGGATCACATCCGACAACACGGACATCTCGATAGAGTATAACGAGAAAGGGCTGCCGTACAAGTGCGTGAACGTCCTGCTTGCAACGGACGGGAACCTCAGATGGGATTCCCGGATAGTTCAGGACGAAGAGAACACCTACGAGTACGAGTATGACTCCAAAGGCAACTGGACAAGGAGGAAAGAATACCTCTCCAAAGCCGGGATTCTCATCTCTGACATCTCAAGGACAATCACTTACAGATAATTAAAATCCCCGGACGCTAAATAATGCGTCCGGGGATTACTGTATGCCATACTTGCCGGAGGGTTGATTACTGAAAGCAATGAAGATTGCTTCCGGCAACCTGTTAGAACTCGGAGTAGTCGGTTGTCAAGTCACCGCGGGTAAACGTAGTCTTGTATCCGCTTGACGGGATTGTCCTTGTGGCCCTGACCTCCCAACCGCTTTCGGAGGAAGGATTGCCAGAAGCCGGCTTGAAATACCAATAATGGCTGGCTGTCCTGGACGACCAGGTCGTGGAATTCTTGCCAAGCTCGTTGAAATAATAGGACGCGGCACAGACGTTGGCGCTTTGTCCGTTGGCTACTCTCGTGAACTTGCCCACCTTCGCACCGTTCTGATAGAACTCGACTTCCCAGTTCCTGTCGTCATCATCAAAGATTTCCACCACAAAGGAATTCTTGAAAGAAGCGTTACCTTTTGTGACTATGCTGGAAGACCCTCCGATGTTGGAAGTATTGTACCAATTGTACTTATACCCCTTGGAACCGGTATAGGTCTGGTTTCCGTCATAGACCCTGAGCTGATAAGACTCAGGATGATCGACGCCCTTATTGATCCAATTGTAGACAGAATTAGCCTTGACTTCATAGACGGTATAACCGTTAGGTCCGCCGATGACGGTAGAGTTGCTGCTCCACCAGGCCCCGCAGGCGGCACCGTGGACGTGCTCATATATCGGCTGGCCACCCTTGCACTTGTACTTGGCGTGAATCCAATTCTGGTTGTAATGGGTGTGGCCGATCATAATATGAGCCTCATTGAAGTCTGTCAGAAGCTTGAGAACCTCGGCATAATACATATCGGTGCTTACAGAAGCGCCTCCTCCGTTGGCGGCGCCTCCGCGGAAAGGGATATGCGCACAGAAGAAGACAACCTTGTCCTCTTTGTTCTGGACATAGCTGAGATCCTCGACAAGCCATTTGTACTGAGCGGAAGTAAGGCCGCCGTTGTACTGCCAGGTCTTGCCGGAATTGCTGGACGAGGATGACTTTGTCGATGTCACGGCCACATCATCCATAACAATGATATGTGCCTTCCCTATGTTGAACGAATAGTCGGTAGGGCCGAAATAGTTGAAGAAATTGTCGGTCGCCTTATAATCGTTCGCCTCTGCGGCATCGTGGTCGTGATTACCTATACACTGATAGAAAGGCAGATAAGAGCCTGTCTCCAACTTCACATTCGACATCGAAGCCCGCATCGGATCCCACCTTGTCGTGTAATCGAACGTGATATCCCCGAGAGTAATCGCATACGGATGGGCGAACCTTGCCTTATCCGAATTCAGCTGAGCCTGGATGTCAGGGATAGTCTCGTTCACATACCTCTTGACATCACTCTCGGTACGGCACTGCGGATCACCTATCATAACGAGCGTGAAATTGGTCTCGTCCTGCGCCGTAGGAGTAAGCACAAAGTCATTACGGTTGACTTTGGTGCGGTCTATCGCCTTCGTGGAGAAGAACTCCGGAAGATGATTGGCGCCGTCAAGATTGGTCTGGTATCCGGACGGGAGGGAATAATATACCTTGCGGCAATACCTGTTGGCCTCCATCTGATAGACACCGTTGCCATCAGTGACCGTGAACGTGTACCCGTCGGTAACGGGAACGCCAGGGATTCCCTTTCCTGTCTTGGAATCGGTAATGAGTCCGACAAGATTGTTCCCCTCGCTGATGGTCGTACCATTGATCTCCGTCACGGAGACAGGCACATCAGGGTCAGGATCCGGGCCTGGTTCCGGGTCCGGGGTGTCCTTACCACAGCCGACGGCCATCATCATAACAATGACGGCCGCAGCTGATAAGTGATTGAACAAAAGATTATTCGCAGTCATAGTAAAAAACTAATCCCAACCGTAGTTCTGTCCAAGCTTAGGGTTAAGGTTAGATGCGGAGACCGGAATCGGTCTTGCATACATATGATCCAGCCACTCAAGCTTGTAGTTATAGATGAGATAGTAACCGCTGCCCGCAGGAGCAAGTGTCCAGTTGGTATTGTTAGCGGTAGTAATAGGATACTGAGTCTCTTTTATGTTACCGCTTGTAGGGAAGGTATAGTGCTTGCCCGCGAAGTCGAAACCGTTCTTGGCCTCGTCGGCTGTGATCCAAAGACCCGGCCAGCCCTGATGCTCATAACGTTTCTCGATGAGGTCGGCCTGATTGTAACGATAGAGGTCGGAAGCGCGCATACCCTGCTCGAGAGCAAGTTCGGTGACTCTCTCCCGACGGATCTCGATGTCGATGTTGTCGAGATTCGGACGATACTTGAGGTCGGAAGCGGTATAATACTCCTTGAGCCACTTGTCTTCAACATATCCGGCGTTGAGAGGATAGATGTTCTTGACTCCGGCGCGCTCGCGAAGAGCGCCGATGGTCTTGTTCCAGATTTCCTCTGTCATCTCGCCAAGTTCCTTCTTGGCCTCGGCATAGTTGAGCAGAACCTCAGCATAACGGAGAATAGGAAGTGAGTTGTTATCAATTGCGTTCTGCTGGTTGCTCTCATCAGCAATACACCACTTGACAAGCATGTAACCAGTCTGACACCATGTGAAGTTGATTGCCTGTGGCTCAACGTTTCCGCTAAGAGAGAGAATCTTGCGCTCAGGACCAAGTACAGTTGCTGAAAGTCTGGCGTCACGTCCGGCGAACTCCTCATTGATAGTCTGCTCACCTGTAAGAACAGGGGTACCATCATTCTTAAGATACTGACGGACAAGGAACTTGGTCCCAGAATACTGCTGTCCGAGAGTTGAAGAGTTGAAGTAACGTGTAAGACTGTGACGTACACCGAGTTCCTCGCTGTAAGTACGTCCCCAGATTACTTCTTCTTTCTTAAGAGTAGGACTTATAAAGAGATCCGCATAATTCTTTGAGAGAGAGAAGCCACCGTCATTGATAACTTTCTCCGCGCAATCGGCGGCAAGACGGATAAGCTCGTCAGCTGTCTCGTACTTGTTGTTCCAAGGCTGGTTGGTGGCCGGGTTGACAGAATGGTTCTTTCTGAAAGTACCCTCGTAAAGGAAGAAACGAGAAGCATAGGTAAGGGCGACCCACTTATTGATGTACACGCGTCCGTCAGTGTTGTACTTGGAATCACCGAGGCAGTTCTCGCAAGCGAACTTCAAGTCCTCAACCACATTGTGATAGACAAACTCACGGTCGTCACGAGGCGCGTAAAGAGCGGTGGTGTCTGTAGGATCGAGAACCTTGTCCAGCCAAGGGACATCGGAGAAAGAGTTGATTCTTGACACATAGAAGTATGCTCTCCAGAATCTGGCCACACCTTCATAGTGGTTGTAGACAGCCTCTGACACATTATCCTTAGCATTAGTCATATGCTCAAGCATATAGTTGACCCTTCTTGCGAAAGTCCAAGACCAGCTACCCTGCTTGGTAGCATTCCAAATGCCAGGATGATAGTAGTCGGTAGATGTACGGGTGGCGATAAGGTCATTGTAGACACTTCCGCCGGAGTAGCCGATGTCGTCCATTGACGGCATCCAGGAGTTGATCATTCCGTCCGTATACATCTTAAGCTCAGCCTCGCTGGCGAAATATGTTTCGGACGAGAATTCGTTGATCGGCTCTCGAGTAAAGAAATCCTCACAGGAGACAGTCGCAAGCAACGCAGCCGCGCCAACAAGTATTCTAAAAATATTTCTCATAATCTACAATCTGTTAAAGGGTAATGTTCACACCGAATGTGAATGTTCTGAACATAGGATAAGAATAACCTTCTCCGACTCCGGAAAGTCCGGCATTGCCGGCGGATACTGAACCCGAATCGAAGTCAGTGTCTCCGACACCGATAACCTCCGGATCAAACATCTTGGTGTGCTTGAACATAGGAGACCAAGTGAAGAGGTTTTCCATTGTCACGTAGAACTTGACATTCTGGATATGAACCTTATTGACAACTTTCTTAGGAAGAGTGTAGTCAATGGTAAGGTTCTTAAGACGGATATACGCCGCATTCTGGAGATAGTGGTCATTCTCCCAAGAGAGAGGTCCTACGTTACGGTTGGAAGCGTAGGCGACACGACGTGTCCAGTAAGGATTGTCGTCATAGTTGGTGACAACCCAGTTGCTTGAGCTGTAATCAACGACAGCATAGTCCGTTGTATGCGATTTCTGGAGATAAGGAGAGTAAGGTCTGTTGTAAGAGCCCCAGAAGAAACCAGTCTCGGTGTCAGGATACCAGTCACGATGGCCGACACCCTGGAAGAACATGCTGAGACCTATTCCGTTCCAGTTGAAATCGAGGTTGAGACCGAACTGATACCTAGGTGCCTGGTTACCGATTCTCTCGAGGTCGCCGTGGTCGTCAAGAGTACCCTTACCGTAGTTGATGTCACCGTCACCGTCGATATCGATGAACTTAAGGTCACCGGCGTACTCCACGAAGTTGGAACCGTTCTTGTGGAATGAGTCCTTTGACCAGCTGAGAGCCTCCTGGTTGTCGCGGAAGATGCCGTCTGTACGGAATCCCCAGATCTCACCAAGCTCCTTGCCAGGATAGAGGCGTAGGATGTTGCCGTCAAGGGAGGTGTAGTCCTTAACCCAGGTTCTTGTGTCCCAGACACTGGCCTTGATGCCATAGGTAAGATCCTTTCCGCCTACGTTGAAAGCGTCCCTCCAGGAGAGAGTGAACTCCCAACCTTTATCCTGGAATCTGGCATAGTTGCCAGAAGGGGAGGAAGCGCCGTATACGTCAGGAAGCTGAGGGCCGGCGGTGATGACATCCTTGGTGTCCTTCAGATAAATGTCACCGGAGAACGAGAGCCTGCTTCTGAGGAAGTCGGCGTCGATACCGATGTCATAGGTGGTGACAGTCTCCCAGGTAAGGGATGTCGGGATAGGTGAAGGAATGGATGTGTAGTTCACATAAGAGCCGTCAAAAAGAAGTCCGCTCTTGGACAAGCCCATTGTCTCAAGGAAAGAGTATGAGCCGATGGAACCGTTTCCGAGGGAACCGGCGTTGGCGCGGAGCTTGAAGTTGTCAAGCCAGCTCTTTGACCACTTCATCCAAGGCTCCTCTGAAAGTCTCCAACCCAAAGACGCCGAAGGGAAGAAACCCCAACGGGAGGCTGAAGGGAACTTGGAAGAACCGTCGTAACGGCCTGCAAGCTCGACGATGTATCTTCTGAGGAATGTGTAGTTGATACGGCCGAAGAAACCCACTGTACCGTAGTTGTTGTCATCCTGAGTGAACGATGTGCTCTCGATGCCGTCGAAAAGCTCAAAGGACTGATACTTGTCAGGGAACAGCATACCTTTTCTCTGAACATAGAAACGGTCATACTTGTAGTCCTCAAGGTTCCATCCTGCCACTACGTTGAGATCGTGGTTCTCACCAAGTTTCGGAGTGAAGGTGAAGTAAGCGTTGGCCGTGAGATAATCAGTGTCATAGCTCCAGCGGGACTTGTAGGAACTGGCCTGGGACACATATTCCGTGCTGCTGTTGTCAGAAAGCCAGAATGTGAGAGGGGCGCGGTAACGCTCTTTCCAATTGCGGATCGCCTTATAGGAGAAATCACCGCGGAATTTGAGGACGTCCTTGAGGATGTCGATGTTGAGACCGGTGGTGGTGACGATGTTGAGACCGCTGTCAGTCTGACCGGTGTTACCGTCGATGAATGAAGCGAAACCTGTCTTGGCGGCGGCAAGCGTGTAGGTGCCGTTCTCGTTGTAAGGAACGAACACCGGCTGTCCGTGCTGGTCGATCTGCTTGCCGAGGACAGAGCCTGTGGTGAACATCGACTGCTTCTGCTTAGAGCGATAGAGGGAAGTGTTGTTGTCGACGGAGAGCCAATCGGTGATGTTCAGCTTCACCTTTGAACGGAGGTTGTACTGGCTGAATTCGTCATCTCCAATCTTGTAAAGACCCTCCTGGGTAAAGAAACGACCTGTAAGAGAGTAGTTTATCTTCTTCGAAGAGCCACGGACACTGATGTCGTGGGTGGTAGCGGAAGTCTGTCTCTTGTAGAACTCCTCAAGCCAGTTGGTGCTGCCGTAATAAGCATAAGCGTTGTTGTACAGATCGTAAACATCAGTATTGCCTGCTTCTCTTCTTGCCTGGAGTCTCTGAAGATAATCAGCACCCGATGCGAAAGTATTGATTGTCGAAGGGACCTTACCTGAAGAGTTAGGGGTTACTGAGTCACCGGCGTAGAAGTCATAGAATGCCTTCGTCCACTCGAGACCATCGCTGATGATGTTGTCCTCCCACTTGATGGAACGGTCATTGAGCGAGTAGGCTCCGTTGTAGGAAACGGAGAACTTGTCCGCCTGGGCCTGTTTCGTGGTGACAAGGATAACGCCGTTGTAAGCCTTTGCTCCGTAGATAGAGGCCGAAGACGCGTCCTTGAGGACGGCGACAGTCTCCACATCGCTCGTGTTGACCTGCGAGAGGTCCCCCTCCACACCGTCGATAAGAACGAGCGCGCCGCCGCCGGAACCGATGGAGTATGATCCGCCGGCACCGTTGGTCATAGACGCACGGGTTGTATATTTGTGTGTGTTTGTTCTGATGTAGATGTTTCCTGAGTGGCTTGCCTTACCGTCGGTCTGGATAATGTTAAGACCGGCGATCTGTCCCTGGAGCGAACGGGCAATGTTCACGTTTGGACGGTCGGCGATCCTCTCACCGTCGAGGTTCTCGACGGAACCCACGAGCTGGGTCTTCTTCAAAGTACCATAACCGACAACGACAGACTGGTCAAGAGTCTGGGTATCCTCTTCAAGAGCAAAATCTATCTTGGTGCTGGCGCCAACGGTAATCTCGACTGTCTTGTAACCGAAGAACTGGCACACGATAACCTCGCCCTTGGATGCGCGCAGAGAGTATGAACCGTCCGCGTTTGATGACACGCCCCTTGTAGTTCCTTTCACCATAAGAGCCGCACCGACAACGGGTTCATTGGTCTTCGCGTCGCTTACGACACCGGAGACCGTTCCTGTTTGAGCCTGGAGACCAAGAGCCGTCACGAACGACAGTACAATGGCCAGCAGACACATCTGTAAGTGTTTCATGCTAATTTTCATTAAAGTTACCTTATTGATAATGATTGTAAGGTGCCCTCCCCATTGGAGAGCTGTTGTGCAAATCCCCTATCCTGAATCATCGTACAACAGGCTCAACTTTACTTGATTTTTGTCTTTTTTTTCTAAAAGTGTTAGTTTAATATTCCTGGTTCACTATTTGTCATCATCACATCCTTCCGCCCCGTATCGAACCATTTCTCAAGGCTGGAAGGTGGCCGATGGACTACTCCAAACGACAATTTGCAAAGTTAGATGTTTTTAAGGAGATTTCCCAATCTTCCCAAGACTTTTTCCCTTATCGAATATGTCAACTCATCACCGTGCCGGCAAACCGGACACTTCAGTCACATCGGTTCATTCCGCGCCGGCAGGCATCCTGCTTCTTTCTTCGCACGGCAAGCACAGGAACTGAAGCTCCGTTCTTTTACTTTTGGAATATTTCGAAGTATTTTTTGAAAATTATTTGGAAGTTTAACGTTTTAGTGATATATTTGTGCCGCAAATCCGCCCGGAAGGGCATTCTGAATCTTTTCGTGTAATCAGGGCTCGGTAAAAAACCAAGACCTTTTTATCTTATTTTTACACGTAAATTATTTTATTAACATGAAATTCAAAAGAATCCTCGCGATTTCTCTGGCAGCGGCGGCATTCGTTTTCGCATCTTGTACTAAGGAAGACGTGAAGACAGGTGTTGATGCCTCCAAACCGGGCGTGACAGATCTCGCATACGACGACATCAACTCGTCGAAAGACGCCCTCGCGTTTACGTGGGATGCATCCGAGGCAATAGCAGCCGGAGCTACGTCCTTCACAGTCCAGCTTATGAAGACCGTGGACGGAAGCGATGCCACCAACTACGACAACAAATTGTCGCAGACTGTCCAAGTGACAGATTCCCCAAACGACGCTGTAATCATCAGCGGCCACTCAGCAGGACAAAAGTACACTGTACGCGCAAGGGCGAACTATCCGCGCTCGGTCTATTCGGACTGGTTCTGGCTTCAGAACGGTTCTGAAGTGGCTGTCGTCAAGGTAGGCGCTGGCGTTGTCAACGAAAGCCTCAACGCTCCTTCCATCCTTTCAACAGAGCCTACGGACAAGTCCATCAAGGTTGTCTGGGATGAGATTGCCGGAGCGAAGAGCTACACCGTTGAATACAAGAAAGCCTCCGATTCCAACTGGTCTTCTCTGGAAGCCAGCGGCAAGAGCGCGACCATCCAGAATCTTGAGGAAGGCACCGACTACCAGATCAGAGTCTGCGTCACCGGCACCACAGAGTACTCAACCGTTGTGAATGTCACCACTCTCGTCCCTGTCGGACTCCGCAAAGAAATCTCCACAGGCGCTCAGCTCGTTGAATGGCTCTCTCTCGTGGACGCCACAGCGAGCGACACCTACAAGCTTGTCGCCGACATCGACCTCAAGGGTCTCGCTGTCGAGCCGGGCAAGGCCTTCTTCGGAACATTCGACGGCCAGGGTCACTCCATCAAGAACTGGAACTCCGCGACCCCTCTCTTCGAGACCAACTCCGGTACCATCAAGAACATTGTCATCGACGCAAGCTGCTCTTTCAACGTGACCGACCTCATCTTCGGCACAATCGCAAGAGACAACCAGGGCACAATCTCCGGATGTACCAACAACGCCGCTGTCAAATTCACGACTGATGACACCTTCGAGCTTGTGCTTGTCGCCGGTATCGCCGGACAGTCCAAGGGTAACATCACCGACTGCGCCAACAACGGCGCCGTCAGCGTGGTTTCGGCACAGGGTCTCGCAGGCGCCGCCGCCGCAGGTATCGCAGGATATCAGGCGGGTAAGGTTTCCGGCTGCACCAACAAGGGCGACATCACCCTTACAGCTCTCTATACAAACGATAAGACTGACATCAAACTCTACGAAGTCAACCTTAAAGATACACAGGTTCCTACAATCGGTGGTATTGTTGGCTACGGTGGAGATGGCATGTCAATCGAGACAAGCAAGAACTACGGTGTAATCACATACACCCACAGTCAGATCAATAACAACCCTAAAAAGGCAAATCTTAACCGTCATCAGATTGGAGGTATCATCGGCTCGTCAAATGGCGACATAACGGACTGCCATAACTATGGAGAGATTGTCGCCACCGTCAAGACCAGCGATGGAGCCACTTATTCTGATTATGATTATATTGTTGGCGTAGGTGGTATTACAGGTGGTGATTACTATGGCAAAGACCAGGACGCAACCAACATAACCAACTGCTCTAACGAAGCCGCTATTACTGTTGACTGCGATGCGTCAAAATCAAACTCCACTGTCGGTGGTATCGTAGGTTGGCCAGGTGTTGAGAAGAATACCGCCACAACAAAAGTATCCAATTGTAATAACAGCGGTGACATCACTGTCAAAGGAACCGCCAAAGTTCGTATCGGTGGTATTGAAGGCGGTAGCGGAAACATAGAAGGTTGCACCAATACAAGCAAGATCACAGTGGAAAGCGCAATCTCATCTTCTGTTGTAGGTGGATTAGTCGGTTTCCATACACAGACACATAGCTTCCTTAACAATACTGTGAAGGGTGTTACTATCAAAGTAGATTGCCCTATGGCTGGTGTCGGAGGTCTTATCGCCGGTATGGGTAACTATGCGCACAAAGTTACCGGATGCAAAGTTGATTGCAACATTACCAGCAAAGATGATACATTTGCTTACACAGGTATCGTAATTGGTACATTTGGTGGTGCAAATGCAAATGAAATTGGTACTTCTGACAGCCCTGTCAAGGTCAAAGGTTCTATCAACGGCATAGTGCTCGATGCTTCCAACTACGCATCATACTTGAACGGAACCAACAAATTCAATGCTGGCGCTCATGTAATTATCGCTGAATACGGCGAGTAATCCGAGCATTGATATTCAAACGGAAAGGGGATGGTCAACCGGTCATCCCCTTTTTATTAAAACCGCTATAAAATGAAAAAAACAGCCGCAACATTGATGTTGACACTCGTCGTTCTGGCAGCCTCCGCGCAAAGCAAGAACGACTATAACTTCACTGAGGCGTCCGGGCTTACAATGGTAGGCAAGCTTATGCCGGACACCCCTAATCCGTACCACAGGGTTGACACTGTGAGATTCAAAGGATTCACGAACAGCGAAAACAAGCAGGTCAGGATGTCCTCCGGACTTGCGGTGGCATTCAAGACCGACTCAAAGGTCATCACCATCAAGACCGAGTACCGTGACAGGTCGTTCCCTGTTCACACAGGCGGACTGTCGGCCCGAGGCTACGACCTCTACATCAGAAAGGACGGGAAATGGCTTTGGGCAGCCTCAGCCGTCGCCAAGGACAACAAGCCTGACGAGAACGTCACTTTGATCAAGAATATGGACGGGACGATGCACGAGTGCCTTCTCTACCTGCCTCTGTTCAGCGAGGAATCCTCGATCAAAATCGGCACCGAGAAGAACGCCGCCATCGAATCCATCGACAATCCATTCCGTCACAGAATCGGGATATTCGGCTCAAGCTTCACCCACGGTACCAGCACATCCAGAAGCGGGATGTCATATCCCAACCAGCTCAGCCGTATGACCGGCCTGCAGTTCCTTGGCCTGGGATGCTCCGGCAACAGCAAGCTGCAAAGCTATTTCGCCGATGTTCTCTGCGCCGCCGAGGTGGACGCTCTCGTCTTCGACGGATTTTCAAATCCGGAAGCTCCAATGATTGAGGAAAGGCTCTTCCCGTTCATCGAGAAGATACAGAAGGCCCATCCTGGGATTCCGCTCATCTTCCAGCGCACAATCTACCGCGAGTACCGCAACTTCAACACCGACAGAGACCGGAACGAGACCGTCAAGACGGCAATGGCCGACAGCCTGATGAAAATCGCCGTAAAGAAGTACAAGGATGTATATTACGTGACCACAACATGCGCGACCTCCAAGGATCACGAGGCCACGGTTGACGGCATTCACCCTTCAGACTACGGCTATACCCTATGGGCCAGATCAATAGGGAAGCCTGTCAAGAAGATTCTCAGGAAATACGGAATCAAATAGGCCGTCACTTAAGGCATAGAGAGAGCGACTGACTGAAAAGGTCGTCTGACCTCACAGAAAAGGGGCTGACTAAAAAACATTAGTCAGCCCCCTTTTTCTTTATCACTCAAGCCCCGGTCACCGCATGACAGCAGTGGAGGCACGAGCCACAACATTACTTCTTCTTGTCGAATTTCAGGCTCTTCACCTTGACTCCGGTCTCGTCGAAGATGTCGATACTGATGCCGTTCTTGTCGACGACAGCGTCAAGGCGCTGACGGTTGGCGTTGCAAAGCACAGGGAAATCAGTCCCCAACGTTCCCGGCTCATCGAAACGGTATCTGTGAATATGAGCGCAAAGCATCAGGTCAAGTCCGGTTCCGTTAAGCGTCTGCACCAAATACTTGCTGACCATGGCATTGCCATGCCATCCCTTCTCGGAAGGAGGAATATGACAGAACGCTATCCTCATCTCGGCGTTCTTATATTCCTCGCTGGCCACAACACTCTTCAGCCACTCGCCTTCCTCCTTGACATAGTCCTTTGTGATCATAATGTCAAGATTCCTGATGTCGCTGTCAACCTTGTCCTCGCCGGAATCAAGGAACAGGAAGAAATACTTGCCGTATGTCGCCGTATAGTAGGTTTTTCCGGTAGGAGTCTGGAAATAGTCAGTGTACTTGATGGCGTCATTTCCCCTGTACTCATGGTTGCCGCGGCAGAGATAAAGAGGAGTGCCTGAAGCGAAAAGCTTGGAGGCGGTGTTCAGATAGTGCATCTTAAGCATAGCCACGCTGTCTACCGCGGAGGTCATGTCCCCGTTGAAGCACACGAAATCGTACTTGTCCTTGGCATCCTTGTAAAGGACTTGCATCACAGTGTCGTGCTCGTGCATGTCATTGACCACAGAGAATCTGACCTTGTCATAGTCAAGGGACTTGGTAGTCACCTGTGTAGGCCTTTTCTTAAGGTCAAGCCCGTAGCCTTCGTCGTAAATGATTCTGGCCCTGTTCTCCTGAGAGATGACACCTTGGCACATAACACGGTAGCGGTATGTGGTGCCAGGCTTCAGACCGGAAATCGTCACCTTATGGAGAGTTCCGATCGGCTTGCGCCCCAACCCTCTGAGGTCGAAATATTTAGGCCTTTCTACATTGTAGAAATGCGTGCCGTCGTCCGGAGCCAGCTCTATCCAGCCCACAGCCGGACCGGTAGTCGTCCAGACCACCGTGAAACTGTTCTCCGTTACATTCTGAAGATAAGGACCGCAGTCCACTTTCACCTGCGCGGACACGGCTACAACAGCGCCGACGAGCAGGAGGATAGACGAGATTACCCGTTTAAACATATTCTTTGACATATTAATGATTAAAATTCGTCAGATGATTTCCACCGCCTTGTAAGCTCCGGTGATTTCCGCCAGCATCGGGTCGCCGGCGCCTATCCCCGTAATCTCGCTGACGGCGGACTCAAGGCCTTTGGCACTAATCAGGTCAAGCATCCGCACACTCTGAGGATCCTCCGGATTATCAAAATGAAGGGCCGCTCCGACACCGAGAAGAATCTTGTCATAAGGCAGGCCGAATCCTTTGGCTGTCATAGCAGGTTTGATCAGTCTGTCATCGGCGGACAGCTTACGCATAGGCTCGCGTCCGACACGGTTCACATCGTCCTGGAGGAAAGGATTGCGGAAACGTCCGATAATCTTGTCGATGTACTTGAAATGTGCGTCTCGGTCAAAGCCGAACTGTTTCACGAGAGCCTCTCCGCTCTGTCGCATGGCGGCATAGACGATTTCGTGGATCTCCGGACGGCTGATACTCTCCAGAATCGTGGCACAGCCTTTCCGCTTGCCCAGATAGGCGGTGATGGCGTGGCCTGTGTTCAAGGTGAACAGCTTCCTCTCGATGTAGGCGAGCAGGTTGTCCGCCAAGTTCATACCCTCGATTTCAGGGACCGGGCCGACGAATGCCTTCTCCTCGACATTCCACTCGTAGAATCTTTCAACAGCGACATCGACCGGATTCTCGCTTCTTACCGGAGGCACAATGCGGTCAACGGAGCAGTCCGGGAAGCCGACACGGCCGTCGCACCACGCTTTCTGCTCCTCGTCAAGATGGGAGTACACGGACTCCTTCAGGCGGGCGGAGGCCATCAGCCCGTTCTCACAGGCGATGATGTTCAGAGGGGAATCTATTCCGTACTCCTTGCGGGCGATGATTCCCTTGGCGATCGCCGGGGCGATGAACGGAAGAATCCTGAGCCCCACGGCTGTGGTGATCAGTCCGGCCTCCTTTATTCTTTCCACCACGGCGTCTGTCGAAGAATCGACAGCCGAAACGCCTGTGATAAGGACATCCTCGCTTTCAACGTCCTTGATGTGCACGGTATATTGTCCGTCAGCATTGATTCTGTCAACAATCTCTTTGTTGACATCGGCAAACACGACCTGATAGCCGGATTTCGAGAGTACAGCCCCGATGAATCCACGGCCGATGTTACCGGCTCCGAATTGAATCGCAGTCTTCATTTTGTCCTGTTTTTTTTCGCTAAACTAACACTTTAACATAATTCCCGGTTCTTTTCGCCGGGCAATAATCTTACAAAGATAACGAAAAACATTGTGCCTTTGGCTATTTTTGGCTAATTTTGACGGATATCAAATTAAGAAGTCACAGATGGGAAAAAGTTTATTTGGAAAGCTGGCGGCGGTGGTTCTGACACCGCTGGCGGCACTGACGGCAAACGCCCAAGGGATGCTTACAGAGCAGAACCTGAAGATTGTCAAGAATGTGGAGTTGAGCGCCGATGTCGTTGTGGCAGGCGGTGGTCTGGCCGGAGTCTGCGCCGCTGTGTCGGCGGCAAGGCACGGAGCGACTGTCATCCTCGTCCAGGACCGCCCTGTCCTGGGAGGAAACGCATCCAGCGAGATCAGGATGGGCATAGTAGGGGCCAAGGGAGACCAGAACGCCGAAGCCGGCATCCTGGAAGAGATTCAGATGCGGAATTTCCGCTTCAATCCGCTACTCCGCTACACTCTTTGGGATGACGCTATCTATTCGACCGTGATAATGGAGCCTAACATAAAGCTCCTCCTCAACACATCGGTGGAGGACGTGGTGATGGACGGGAACAGGATTGCGGCGATAAGAGCTTGGAACACAAATGCTTACACCAAGTACTTGATTAAAGGGACGATATTTGCCGACTGTACCGGCGACGGCATTCTCCGTCTTTCCGGAGCCAAGTTCCGCCACGGCAGAGAGTTTCCGGACGAGTTCGACGAGACTTTCCTTGAGGAGGGCGGAGACGCAAAGACAATGGGCAACTCCCTCCTGCTCCAGCTGCGCAAGACCGACGAGGATCATCCTTTCTCGGCTCCGGAGTGGGCCTACCACTTCACGGACGAGGATTTCAACTATGACCAGCCGAAATCCACCATTCCTGGAGTGAAGTTCAACTACAAGAAGCTTTATCCGCACGACAACAACTTCTGGTGGATAGAGTTCGGAGGCAACCTCAACACTATCTTCAACGCCAACGACATCCAGTTCGAGCTTAAGCGCATCGCCTACGGAATCTGGGAATATATGAAGAACCATCCTGACGGCCGCTGCAAGAACTACGAGCTTGACTGGATCGGTTCGCTTCCGGGCAAGCGCGAGTCAACCCGCTTCATCGGCCCTCACATCCTGAACCAGAATGATGTTATGTCAGGAGGACATTTCCCTGACGTAATCGCCTATGGAGGATGGACACTGGACGACCACCACCCGGATGCGTTCCACAAGAAAGGAAGAATCTCGGTAGAGTACACGACCCCGGAACGTTTCGGAATTCCGTTCGACTGCCTGTACTCGATCAATGTGCCTAACCTGATGTTCGCCGGACGCGACATCTCGGCCACCCATATGGGCCTGTCATCCACCAGAGTGATGTCCACCTGCGCTCTTCTCGGCCAGGCCGCCGGTACAGGCGCCGCAATCGCCATCAAGTACGGCATTACACCAGCCGAGGTCAGAAAAGACCACATCGCCGAAGTACAGGACGCTCTTGAGGACGACGACAGCATGCTTCCTTACAGATGGAGAAAACCGTCGGCCCTGACCATGTCCGCCGCCACCGCCGAAGCCAACGAGCCTCTTCGCAACGGAATAGACCGCAAATGGGACGGCGAGGACAACGGCGTGTGGGTGTCCCCTGGCGAGGAAAGCATCACCTACAGCTGGAAAAAGCCTGTTGAGATCAGCGGAGCGCGCATAGTCTTCGACTCCGATTTCAAGTACAGGAGCAAGAGGATGCGCAAGCTTGAGGCTACCACCGAGCGTGTGGAGATGCCTAAGATGATGGCAAAGGGATTCAAGGTTGAGGCCAAGGTTGGCAAGGAATGGGTGACTCTCTACGAGGACGATGACAACTATCTGCGCCTCCGCAAGATTTCCTTCTCCGAGCCGGTGAAAGCCAAGGAGCTTCGTCTTGTGGTGACATCCACGTGGGGAGCGGAAAAGGCACACATATTCGCATTCGACGCGAAATAATGATTATTCAGAAGCCGGCGGCATATTCTTGCCGCCGGCTTCCACAGCATAAAAAACGGCGGGTTGGCATATAGGACATTAAGCCAACCCGCCGTTTTTTATTATTAAATTCTCAATCTTTCCGGATTACTTGCCGTTACTCCGTTTCGTAACCGTCTGTCTTCTTGTTCCAGAGGGTCAGCAGGGTGGCAAGTCCGAGAACAGCCACAAATATCATTATCTTGAAGACACCCTCCCATCCGAATTTAGGATTGTCGGCGATGTGGCCGAACACGAAACCGGAGATAATCGGGCTGAGATAAGCCACGAAACCGATGATTCCGTTGGCGGAAGAGGCGCCGCGGCGGGTCACCTGATTGGAGGCCACGACACCGATGAGGGCCTGAGGGCCGTACAGGAAGAATCCGATACAGGCCAGAACGAGCATCAGAATCGCAGGATTGGTCGATGACGGAAGCAGGCAGAACACTGTCAGGAACACGATGACCCCCACCATACACAAGGCACAGGTTCTCTGAGCCCTGCCGTTGAACAATTTGTCCGAGACGATACCGGCCACCACCATTCCGGCCACTCCGAAGGCCTCGAAAATAGCCACCGTCCAGGCGGACAGCTCAGGGGACAGTCCCCTGCTCTCCTGAAGGAACGACGGCCCCCAGTCAAGGACGGCGAGACGGACGACATACACGAAGAACACCGAAAGAGACAGGATCCACACTATCGGATTCTTAATCACCTTATTGAGTATGAACTGGTTGAACTCCTTGCGCTCATTCTCATCCTTGGTCTTTGACACCTTGGTCCCCTCAAGCTCCGGAAGCCCTACCGACTTAGGAGTGTCCCTGAGGGTGACTATGATGAAGATCACACCGAGGACAGCTATGGCCGCCGGAATCCAGAACGCCCACTGCCATGCGCCTACGTTCTGAAGGGCATTGTCAACGTAGGCCTGCGCCGAGGCCGGATCCATCGACGAGGTGATGTTGGCCGTGTTGGCCGCCACGCGCTCGCGCATCGCGGGATCGGCGCTCATATCCGCACCTGTGTGCCCCATAATGTAGCCGCAAAGGACAGCTGCCAGAAAAGCGCCGACAGAGTGCGAAGTGTTCCAGATGGACATCTTTGTAGCCAGCTCGTGAGGTGGCACCCAGTGGGTTATCAGGCGGTTGCATGGAGGGAATCCGCACCCCTGGAACATATTGTTGATCACATAGAGCACAGCGAACAGAATCACGAGACAGTGTACGAAACGCGGGCCGTCGGACGCTCCTGTCAAATAAGCGCAGATCATCGCTCCGGCTCCGAAAAGAATGTTGACAAATGCGCTGACAGACAGTCCGGTCACCATATGCCAACGGCCGTTGAGCCTGTCCGCAAGAAAACCGTTTATCAACTTAGAGACGCCGTAGATAAAGCTCGCTATGGCAAGAATGGCTCCGAAAGTAGCCTTCGTGATGCCATATTCGGCGGTGAGGCCGGGAATGGCGAACGAGAAATTCTTACGGACAAGGTAAAAAATCGAGTAGCCAATCATAGTCCCGATGATCGTACGCCACTGCCAATACTGGAAACGTTTTTTTTGTTCTGGTGTCATCATAAATATGAAATTCCGACAAAGATAGTTCTTTTTGCGAAAAATGCCTACCTTTGCCGGGATTCTCTGAAAACATAGTAAAAAAAATTAGGAATAATGGACAAACAGACAGAAAAGAAGTATAACTACTGGCAATGGCGCACCCTCATCACGCTGATGATAGGCTACGCCCTGTACTATTTCGTCAGAAAACATTTCAGCGTGGTTATGCCGGCATTGGAATCGGAGTTGGGAATATCCAAGGTTCAGCTCGGTATATTCCTGACACTTAATGGAATCATCTACGGAATATCCCGTTTCGTCAACGGTTTTCTCGCCGACAGGTTCAGCAGAAGGACATTGATGGCACTCGGACTGGTACTGTCAGCCGTGACCAACTTCGCCATCTGCTTCAGCCCGTCGATGAACTCTTTCGTGAACGTGCTTGACACCGACGGAAAAGCCACGATGACGCTGGTTTACATCATCGGTTCGCTGTGGGTTCTCAACGGTTATTTCCAAGGTATGGGCGTGCCGCCGTGCATCAGCCTTATGTGTCACTGGATCAAGCCTTCGGAGCTGGCCACCAAACAATCCATCTGGAACGCCTCCCACTCGATAGGAGCCGGACTCATCAGCGTAATCTGCGGATTCCTGCTCAAGCATTACGGCTACAGCGCCTGGCAGCTCTGCTTCGCTGTTCCCGCCGCGATCGCCCTCGTCGGTGCGGTGGCGCTGTTCTTCACCCTGAAAGACACTCCTTCTTCCGTAGGGCTTCCCGAAATCGAGGATATGGACAAGGACAAGAATCAGGAAAAAGCACCCGAAGCATCTTCCTCAGCCGATGACATGTCCGGGAAATCATTCAAGGCATTCGTCCACAAGATGGTGTTCGCCAACCCGCTTATCTGGATTCTCGCCGTCTCCAACTTCTGCATCTATGTCGTGAGATTCACGATTCTGGACTGGGGGGCGACCTTTCTGACGCAGTACAAGGGAATGGAGATCTCGACCGCCGGAACCGTGGTGGCCGCTTCAGAGCTTGTCGGAGGCATCGCAGGAATGCTGCTGGCCGGATGGTTCACGGACAGGTTTATGAAGAGCCGCGCACACAGAACCTGTTTCATCTGCACGGTGGGAGCGACGTTGTCTTTCTTCCTGTTCTGGAAATCACCCGAGGGCATGCCTTGGCTTTCAGCCATATTCATCTGCCTGTCAAGCTTCTTCATCTACGGGCCGCAGGCACTTCTTGGCACCTCCGCCTCCCAGCAGGCGACCAAGCACGCCTGTGCGACCGCCAACGGCATCTTAGGAATATTCGGATACGCCAGCACCGCCATCTCCGGTGTGACTTTCGGCTATCTCGCAGAGCATTTCGGATGGGATTCCGTGTTCCTTGTGTCCGTGATTATCGGTCTGGTCGGAGCCGCCGTGGTGGCCTTTATGTGGAAAGCGCCTGCCGACGGCTATGCCAAAGCGGAGAAGGTGATGGAGGAACTCTCGAAAGAAGAAAACAAAGTGGCCGCGGAATAATCCCCGCAGAGATATGATATAACCAATCAAGGGCGGATAAAAATGCTGTTTTATCCGCCCTTGATCAGAAACTGTCTAAAAGTTCTTTGAGTTTTAGATTCGTCATTTTCTTCCGGCTTTCCCGTCAGACAGCGGTGCTGTCTTCCTCGAAAGTCCGTCTAAACCGCCTGAATTTATCCCCTCAAAGTTTCAGATAAAGAAATCTAGACAGCTTCTAAGATTATTCCGCCATTTTTTCCGCCTTGGCGGCTTCCAGCGCGAGATGCTCGGCTTTGGCGCGTTCCACGGAGACAGACTTCTTGAGGACAAAGCCGGATCCAAGGTACTTGGTACGGACATCCTCGTCAGCCGCAAGGGATTCAGGAGTGCCCTGCTGGAGGATCGTACCCTCGTAAAGCAGATAGGCGCGGTCGGTAATCGCAAGGGTCTCGCCGACATTGTGGTCGGTGATGATGACACCGATGTTCTTGTACTTGAGCTTCGCGATGATGAACTGGATATCCTCGACGGCGATAGGGTCGACTCCGGCGAAAGGCTCGTCGAGAAGCACGAACTTAGGGTCTATAGCCAAGGCGCGCGCAATCTCACAACGCCTTCTCTCACCTCCTGAAAGCTGGATTCCGAGACTTTTGCGGACTTTTGAAAGATTGAACTCATTGATCAGGTCCTCAAGCCTTTCGCGCCTCTCGGCCTTGGACATATCCGACATTTCCATCACGGACATAATGTTGTCCTCCACCGACATCTTACGGAACACGGAGGCCTCCTGCGGAAGATAGCCGACCCCTTTCTGCGCCCTTTTGTACATAGGAAGCTCGGTAATATCCTCATCATCAAGGAACACACGACCTCCATTAGGGACAATCTGCCCGGTAATCATATAGAAGCTGGTGGTCTTGCCGGCACCGTTCGGACCCAGGAAGCCGACTATCTCACCCTGGTTGATTTCCATAGAAACGCCTTTGACTACGGTTCTGATGCCATATTTCTTGACAAGGTTCTCGCAATGCAGTTTCATCTTATCTAAAATCTAATCGTCTGTCGTTATTTTGTCTCAAGTCCGAAATCCTTGACAAGATTCTGGACCTCTCCGTTCTGTCCCATAAGGACGGTGGCCTTCTCCTGATCCGTGTAAGGCTGGACGGCTTTCTCCGCGGCAGGGATGACCGCTACTTCCAGACGGATTCTCGAAGATCCGACTTTCTTCCGCAAATTCCCTTCCAGATCCATAAGACGGTTCTCGCGGATCCACTTTTCCTGGGCGGAGTTGCTTACTTTGAATATCAATCCCTTGTAGCCGTCCTTGCTCTCGACACTCACTTCCGCGTTCCGGAGAGTGTTCGCAAGCCGGGGACTCGACGCATTCTCGTCCGGAATGGTCTTCCAGGCCGCCAGCACAGCTTCGTCATCAGGGATGACATCCGCCACCTGGACGGTCTCCTTGACGGTTTTACTGTTCTCTTCCTCTTCCAGGATGGAGTTGAGGGACAGGGCGGCTCCTGTCCTGACCGGTTTCTTCCTCGCCCTCGGAGCCGGAGGCGAGGACGGCGCGGCAGAAGGGCTTTCCTGCGGCGGCACGACACTTCGTACAGGTTCAGAGGCGTCCTGTCCGGACACCGGGACACTTTGCGCGGCCTCGTGCACCGCCGCCGATACATTCTCGTTCCGGGCCTCGCCGCCAGCCACTTTTGTAACGCCAGCCTCCATCGACGGCCCCACCGCCGGTGAGGCTGGTCCAGCGGCCGGAGCGGCGGCTTGTTCAGCTGACGTACGGACAGGTTTCGAGGCTGGAGCCGGTTCGGCGGCCTGAACGGCAGGAATCGAGTCGGCAGGAGACTTCACAAGGAAACTGAGCTTCATCAAGGCGAACTCTATGTGCAACCTCGGATTGACAGCCTGCTTGTAGCCTGCCTCACAGGCCGAAGTGACAGACAGCGCGTCGTACAGGAACTTGAGCGAGCATCGGGAGGCCTGTCCGGAGTACCTCGACTTCAGCGAATCCGGCAGTTCCATCAAAGCGTCAAGCCCCCCGTTCCTCGCCACCATCAAATCCCTGAAATGCGAGCTGAGCGCCGCGCAGAAATGAAGGGCGTTGAACCCTTTGGAGAGAATCTCGTCGAACTTCAGAAGCGCCGAGCCATAGTCACCCTCAAGAAAAGCGTCCACAAGGTCGAAACTATAGTCATAGTCCAGGACATTGAGGTTCTTCAGGACATCCCCGTACCTGACATCTGTCCCGCAGAAAGCCACAGTCTGGTCAAAAATCGTAAGAGCGTCACGCATGGCGCCGTCAGCCTTACGGGCGACTATGTGCAACGACTCGTCATCGATACTCACGCCCTCGTTTCCCGCTATCATGCGGAGATTGCGGACTATGTCCTGGACTGAAATCCTGTTGAAATCGTAGGTCTGGCAACGCGAAAGGATGGTCGGCAGAATCTTATGCTTCTCGGTTGTCGCAAGAATGAATATGGCGTGTGCCGGAGGCTCCTCAAGCGTCTTGAGGAAGGCGTTGAAGGCAGCGGTGGACAACATATGCACCTCGTCTATGATGTAGACGCTGTACTTTCCCACCTGAGGCGGAATCTGGACCTGATCCATCAGGTTCTTTATGTCATCGACTCCGTTGTTGGACGCGGCGTCCAGCTCGTGGATACAATACGACCGTCCCTCCTGGAAGGAGCGGCAGGACTCGCACTCGCCGCAGGGATCCATTTCAGGCGAAGGGTCGGAACAATTGATGGCCTTGGCGAATATTCTGGCGGTGGTTGTCTTCCCGACTCCGCGAGGACCGCAGAACAGGTAGGCGTGCGCCAGTTTTCCTCTGATGATGGAGTTTTTCAGGGTCTGCGCTATATTGTCCTGGCCGATAAGGGTCTCAAACGAGTCAGGACGGTATTTTCGTGCCGAAACGATGTATTCAGACATAACTACGTGCAAATCTTAGGGAGTGGTTGTCCGCGCCAAGTTTTGTAAGGCAAATTTACGCAATATTTTGTACATTTGTGTCGCGCGGCACGAAGTATGGAGCTTTTTGCCGTCCGGCAAGGAGCCGAAGTCCGGATCAAAGGACAGGCCCGGCCGCATGGAAACTGAAAAACGGACAGATATGAGACGGACATTTAAGGTTATCGCCTGGGTCATCGCCGGTCTTCTGATAGCGACCGACGTCTTCGGGCAGGTACAGATCACGACAAGAAGGGAGAAACTGAAAGACTTCACGTCAAAGACGACAAAGGTTGTCCTCAGCGGCGATGAGTTCATGGATGAGGCGATCAAGGAAAGCGTCGCGGCCACCTGGACCGTGACTCCTTATGAGTTCTGCACGAACGAGGAGTTCCAGAAACTGAAGACAGACTCCAATATCTATTTCCTGATGGTGGTAAAAGGACAGTTCCGCAGGGAATCAGAGCCTGGGATAGAAATGCTGACCCTTGTCAAGGGCGGAGAGGGAGCCGACACATCCATCAACGATATGTTCGAGGTCGTCAGCTTCCCCATACGGCCTTCGGAGGATCCGTCAGGACGGGAGTTCGTGCTTCTGCCAGCCTTCCTGAAAATCATCCAGAGCCATACCCTGGAGCAGACAGAGACCGAGATGAAGGCATATTCAAGCATCGGAGCAAAAGATAGCAAAAAGCTGAGAATCAAAAGAATCTTCTTTTGGTCAGAGGATTTCGCCCCTCAGGTGGACGAGCAGACAAAGCGGTCTTTGGACGAGGACATCATCATCAGTGAGGACGAAGACGAGATCGACGAGATTTTCTCCGAGGGCACTTTCAACACGGTCGTCAGCTACGTCGTGGCTCCTTCCGGACCGGTCAACGGGTCGGTATGCTACAAGATGCTCATCGGGGCTGACAACCACGAGCTGTACTATTTCAAGAAACACAGGATAACGGCCAAAAGCGGAAAGGGTTTCCTGACCGGAGACATCAAGACAATCAAATCTTTAAGGAAATGACCATCGGAACGGCGGACTGTGGACTCCGATATGCGGTGAAAAGAAGCGGCAATGCGGTAGGATACTGCTCACTGACAATCAGATGCGGGACAAGGGACGAGGGGGATTTCCACAGCGGAATCGCACATTTCACCGAGCATACCATATTCAAGGGCACAGAACACAAGAGCGCCAAGGTGATAAGCGGCTGCCTTGACAGATTAGGCGGAGAGCTGAACGCGTTCACCACGAAGGAAGAGATCGTCATCCACTCCACGGTGCTGAAAGAGGATCTCGGCAAAGCCGTGTCGCTGCTGCTCGAGCTGGCCACCTGTCCGACGTTTCCGGACGAGGAGGTGGCCGTAGAGAAAGGCGTGGTGATAGACGAGATCAATTCCTACAAGGACTCCCCTGCCGATGATGTCTATGACAGGTTCGAGGAAGCGCTCTTCGAAGGGCATCCTTTGGGGCGTTCCATACTCGGAACAGCCGCAAGCGTGAGAAAAATCACCGGAGATGAGCTGAGACTGTTCGCGAAAGAGCATTTCACACCAAGGAACATGGCGCTGGCGATAGTGGCCGACATCGATGAGAAAAGGCTTGAGGACAGCGTCTCCAGACTGGCCGCCAAGTTCTTCGACGGCAAGACTTTCAACGGCGGAGAAAGGACTGTCTCGCCGTTGTCTCCAGTAACGGCCTTCAACCGCCGTGTGGAGAAAAGAAACCATGAGGTCAACGCCGTCATCGGCAATCTTGCCCCCTCCCTCTTCGAGACAAGGGAACGCTTTGCCTCGATACTGATGGGCAACATCATCGGAGGCCCCGCATCCAACTCCTTGCTCAACAGCCTCTTGAGAGAAAAGAACGGCTGGGTTTACGGAGTGGAGACATCATATTCGCAGTATATGGAGGCAGGAATAATGACCGTCAGCCTCGGATGTGAGCGCGGGAATCTGGAGAAATGCCTTGACGCTGTACGGAAAGTGATCCACAGGATGCAGGAGGAGGAATATTCCCCCGCCAGGCTCAAGGCCGCCAAAAAGCAGATTCTCGGACAGCTCGCCATAAGTTCCGACAATGGAGAGGCGCAGTGCCTGTCGATGGGGAAAAGCCTGATGTCGTATGGTACCATATTCACTGACAGGCAGAACCGCGATTCAATCGAGGCTGTGTCCGCCGGGGAGATAAGAGATGCCGCCGCCAGGATATTCAATCCGGAAAGAACCTCCTCACTGATTTATCTATAATACTATCAAGAATATGAAAATGAATCGTTTGACTCTTACAGCGGCGGCTCTGGCGATAGTGGCCGCAGCCTCTTGTGAAAAAGGGACTTCGCTGCCGCCTGAACCTTTCGGCCCGACTCCGACATCCGGACAGCTGGAATGGCAGAAGATGGAGATGAATATGTTCGCGCACTTCGGGCCAAACACTTTCACGGGACGGGAATGGGGACTTGGGACCGAGGCCGAGGATGTCTTCAACCCGACGGACATGGATTGCTCCCAGTGGACTTCGATAGCCAAGGCCGCTGGTTTCAAGGGAATCATCATAACTGGAAAGCATCACGACGGATTCTGCCTGTGGCCGAACCCTGTCTGCGAACACACCGTGGCCAAAAGCCCGTGGAAAGACGGTAAAGGCGACGTTCTGAAGGAGCTGTCCGAGGCCTGCGCGAAGGACGGAGTGAAATTCGGTGTCTACATCTCGCCTTGGGACAGAAACGACCCAAGCTACGGGACCGCCGCATACAACGAGATCTATGCAAAGACCCTCGAAAGCGCCCTCGGGAGCTATGGGGAGATTTTCGAGCAATGGTTCGACGGAGCGAACGGAGAAGGCCCGAACGGCAAGAAGCAGGAGTACGACTGGCCTCTTTTCAACGGCACTGTCAGAAGACTTCAGCCGAACGCCGTGATATTCAGCGACATCGGCCCGGACTGCCGCTGGGTCGGCAATGAGCGCGGATCCGCTGGCAGAACCAGTTGGGGCAGGCTCGACACCGAAGGATTCACGCGCGGATCCGGAGCGCCGTCCCAGGACACCCTCAACCGAGGCAATGCTCTTGGAGCAGAGTGGATTCCATCCGAGGCGGATGTGTCAATCCGTCCTGGCTGGTTCTGGAGGGAGAGCGAGAACGACAAGGTGAAATCGGTAGACGAGCTTCTCAGGATATATTACGAGAGCGTAGGACGCAACTCCCTGATGCTTCTGAATGTGCCGCCTGACACGACAGGACGTATCAACGCCGTCGATTCGCTCAGGCTGATGGAGTTCCGTGCCGCTCTGGACGGAATATTCAAAGACAATCTCGCCGAGGGAGCGAAAGCGGAGGCCACAGTCATCCGAGGCCGTTCTTTCAAGGCCGGAAATGTTCTGGACAATGAATATGACTCCTTCTGGGCCGCTCCGGATGACGTTACCGAAGCGTCCATAACTTTCTCGCTCAAAGGTGAACGGACATTCAATCTTATTCAGATTCAGGAATATATCCCTTTAGGCCAGAGGATAAAGTCCTTCACGGCAGAGGCTCTTGGCTCCGACGGTGTCTGGTCCGAAATCGCTTCCGAGACCACAATCGGCTACAAGCGCATCATCCCTATCCGGGATGTCACCGCCTCGAAAGTCCGCCTCAACATCACCGGAGCGTTCGCCTGCCCTGTCCTCAACGGTTTTGCACTGTATAAGGACAGCGTCAGCGGACAGGCGGAATAATATCAAGGCACTCAATTCACAAACAGACAAACGGATTCAGAATGGAATCAGCCGCAGACAAATACCTTCGCGGGCATTCTTCACGGCAAAGCGAGGCCCTGGACTGGATAGAAAGACAGACCAACATCCACACGAACTATCCCCGGATGCTTTCCGGGGCCGTGCAGGGTCGGCTGCTGACGATGCTTGCGAAGATTTCCAGAGCGAGGAGAATCCTTGAAATCGGCACTTTCACCGGCTACTCCGCCACCTGCCTTGCCTACGGTCTGCCAGACGACGGCCACATCGACACCCTTGAGATCAATGACGAACTTGAGGAACTGATCCTCGAAGGTTGGTCAAGAGCCGGTGTCGCCGACAGGATCACACTCCACATCGGCGATGCCAAAGAGACCCTGTCCACCCTTGAAGGCCCTTACGACATCGTCTATATGGATGCCAACAAGAGAGAGTATGTCACGTACTACAATCTGGTCTTCGATCTCGTAAGTCCAGGCGGCCTCATCCTCGCCGATGATGTCCTTTGGGACGGCAAGGTCTGGCAGGAGCCGGTTCCCCGGGACAAGCAGACCCAAGGCATCATCGCATTCAACGACCTTGTTGCCGCCGACCCTCGCGTCGAGTCCGTCCTCCTTCCAATACGTGACGGGCTGAATGTGATCCGGAAACTGTAAACGCCGGGCATCAATCAGAGATGGGGGCCGTGGGGAGGCGGTCAATAAAACAAAATGGGATTTTTGTGCGTTACCAAAAATCCCATTTTAATTTTTCCCGACCTTTCACATGGCCAAACGACCTGAATAACAATGAAAAAGGCCGGACGTGATGTCCGTGGCGCCAATAACTACCTTACGCTGAACGCAAAGACGCAGCGGCTGGTGTAGGTCTCTCCAGGACGGAGGACAGCCGAAGGCCACTCCGGCTTGTTAGGAGTGTCAGGATACTTCTGAGACTCAAGGCAGATGGCCGCGCGGTGTCCGTAAACCACACCTTTCTTGCCTGTCACCGTACCGTCAAGGAAATTACCCGCATAAATCTGGACTCCCGGCTCGCTGGTATATTCTGTAAGGACTATTCCGGTCTCAGGGCAATAGACCTCAGCCGCCGGGATAGTGTCATCTCCCTTGGTGTCAAGAACCCAGTTGTGGTCATAGCCTTTGCCGTTGCGAACCTGCTCGTTGGCGCTGTCGATCGTGTCTCCGATCAGACCGGCTTTCCTGAAATCGAAAGGAGTGCCCTCCACAGAGGCGATCTCACCGGTGGTCATAAACGTCGAATCCACAGGGGTGAAGTACGAAGCGTTGACATACAGCGAGTCAGCCGTGATTTTGTGAGCGGCCGGATCACCGGAAAGATTGAAATACGAATGGTTGGTCATATTGATGATGGTCGGAGCGTCAGAGGTGGCTTCGTAGAGTATATCGATGGCATTCTCCTCCGTAAGGGTGAAAGTAACGTCAGCAGTCACATTTCCCGGAAAGTTGGCGTCTCCGTCCGGAGAGACCACACGGAGCTTGAGGTGAGAGCCGTCGGACTCCACCACATCATAGACCTTGTACTGCCATCCGTCAGGCCCGCCGTGCAGGCAATGGCCGTAATTGTTCTGAGGAAGCTGGTACTCGACGCCGTCAAGAGTGAACTTCCCTCCGTTGATACGGTTGGCATAACGACCGATTGTGGCGCCGAAGTCTGTCTTGTTGTTCTCAGGGAAGTAATCCGAGACGCTGTCGAATCCAAGTACGACATCCTTGTAGTCCCCATTCCTGTCCGGAACCATCACAGAGACAATCCTGCCGCCGAAGTTGGTGATGCAGACCTCCATTCCTGACTTGTTGGTCAGAGTGTAGAGAGCGGTCTGCGAGCCGTCACGCTCGGCCTTGAAATTCTCGGGATCAAGACCCGACTTGGTAAGTGTCGGAGACTGGGTGCAGCCCACAAATAGCGCGGCCGCAGCCAATGAAGCAAAAATACTTTTCATAACATTATAAAAATAAATATACTAACCCACAACAGCGCCATTGCCAAGCACCTCGGCCGGCGTGATGAACCTCATCTTGCCATCGCCCTGCCTGGCCATAAGAATCATTCCACGGGACTCGATGCCGCGGATTGTCCTCGGCTGAAGATTGGCGAGGATGCAAATCTGCTTGCCGACCATCTCCTCAGGAGAATAGTACTCTGCAATGCCTGAAACGATGGTTCTCTTGTCAATTCCGGTGTCGATGCTGAGTTTCAACAGCTTGTCCGTCTTAGGGACACGCTCGGCGGCAAGCACGGTCGCCGTGCGGATGTCCATCTTCTCAAAATCCTCGAACGTACATTCGGCTTTCTGAGGCTCGACCTTCTTTGCCGCCTCAGCCTTCGCGGCGGCCTCTCTCTCCGCGCGGATGTCGTCAAGACGCTTGAGCTGCGCGTCAATCGCATCATCCTCAATCTTGGCGAAAAGAAGCTCGGCGGCGCCTATTTCGTGTCCCACAGGAAGAATATTCTCTTTCCCAAGAACATCCCATCCGAGGCACACGCCATCCTCTGAGACAGTGCCAGGGCCGGACACAGTGTGAAGAGCGGCTCCCTCACCTGTCTTGTAGGTGTTGACAGTCTCCCGCTCGCCGCAACGGTGATCAAATCCGGCGTGAAGGCCGACTCTGAGCATCTTGCGAAGTTTCTCCGCGGCAAACGGAGTAAAAGGCTCGAAAGCTATCGCCAGATCGGCGCAGATCTGGAGACTGACGTTGAGAATCGTGGCGCAACGGTTCATATCGGTCTTGGACACCTTCCAAGGCTCTGTGTCGGAGATGTATTTGTTGCCGACTCGGGCGATGGACATGGCATCCTTGAGAGCCTCGCGGAAATGATACCCCTCAAGGTTCCTCTCAAGCGAGGCCTTGAGCGCCGGAATCTCCGCAAGAGCTTCCCTGTCAACATCCTGAAGCTCGCCGCAGGCAGGGACCTTTCCTCCGAAATATTTGTGCGTCAGCACAACGGCGCGGTTCACGAAATTTCCGAATATGGCGACAAGCTCGCTGTTGTTGCGCGTCTGGAAATCCTTCCAGCTGAAATCGTTGTCCTTTGTCTCCGGAGCGTTGGCGGTAAGGACATATCTCATGACATCCTCCTTGCCGGGAAACTGTTCCAGATACTCATGCGCCCAGACAGCCCAGTTGCGCGAAGTGGATATCTTGTCTCCCTCAAGATTGAGGAACTCGTTGGCCGGCACGTTGTCCGGCAGGATATAGCCGTCCCCGTAGGCCTTGAGCATCGAAGGGAACACTATGCAATGGAACACGATGTTGTCCTTGCCGATGAAATGGACAAGACGGGTGTCCCCGCTCTTCCACCACTTCTCCCAAGACTCGGGAAGAAGCTCCTGGGTATTGGAAATGTAGCCGATAGGAGCGTCGAACCAGACATAGAGAACCTTCCCCTCAGCCCCCTCCACCGGAACAGGAACGCCCCAGTCAAGGTCACGGCTCACGGCTCTCGGCTGGAGACCTCCGTCAATCCAGCTCTTGCACTGACCGTAGACATTGCTTCTCCACTCCTTATGCCCCTCCAGAATCCACTGGCCGAGCCATTCCTCATACTGATCCAAAGGGAGATACCAATGGCTGGTCTTCTTTTTCACCGGTTTGGCCCCGCTGAGTTTCGACTTTGGATTTATAAGTTCCTCCGGGCTGAGCGTGCTTCCGCACTTCTCACACTGGTCACCGTAGGCTTCCTCACAGCCGCACTTAGGGCAGGTGCCCACAATGTAGCGGTCGGCAAGGAAAGTCCCGGCCTCCGGGTCATAGTACTGCTCCGATTCCTTAGTGATGAACTTTCCGTCATCGTACAGCTTGCGGAAGAACTCCGAAGCGTTCTTTCCGTGCACCCCGGAAGACGTGCGGCCATATATGTCGAAATTGATTCCAAGGCCGGAGAACGATTCCTTGATGACCTTGTGGTAGCGGTCCACAATGTCCTGCGGCGAGCATCCCTCCTTTCTCGCCTTGATTGTGATCGGAACCCCGTGCTCATCGCTGCCACAGATATACAGCACATCCTCTCCCCTCATCCTGAGATACCTGACATAGATGTCCGCTGGCACATATACCCCGGCCAGATGGCCAATGTGGACCGGTCCGTTGGCATAAGGCAACGCACAGGTCACAAGTGTTCTCTTGAAATTCTTTTCCATATTATTCATCGTAACTTTAGCAAGCAGGCAACTACCTGCCGTAAAAAACATTATTTCTCTCTTCCCAATCTGACTTTTACCGTCTTCAAAGCTTTCTGAACCTTGAGCATCTCCATCATTATCTCCATCGTCCTGTCCGCGTCGGAGGCGGCCTGGGCCTCGCGAAGCCGCTCCTTCAGCTCACTCTCGCGGTTCTCCATACGGCATTGCTGGAATACAAGAATCGCCTTTGGGACATAGAGCGTAAGCCAGGAGCCTTTGGACATCATCGACTGGCGCAAGTGCTTGACTGAAAGCTCATACCTCTCGTCCGTCGAAAGCTGGGCGGCGACATAGGCCACATCCCGATCCTCACAGTCCATCAGATGCCTTACTATCTCTTCCTGCGAATACCCGTCGTAGTAGTCCTTTGAATATGCGTTGTACGTGTTCCTGAACACGGCATTCGCAAATTCCGACCGGTCTCCCTCCAGAGCCTGGTCGATGAACTCAAACACCGTCAGCGCATCCTCGTCCGAGCCGGAATAAAAATCCGAATCGCTCTGGAACTCCAGTCTGGCGGTGCCGTAAGTGAGAATGAAGTTCAGGAGGTCACGCTCGGCGGTGGCCATTATCCGGTTCTCGACCATAGCGTCAAGGCCGGTGCGCCGGCCTGCGGAGGTTTCTTCGGACGGCACGGACCGCGACGGAGAAGCGTCGTTCCCTCCGGAGTCATAAGAATGGCCGCCAGCGGATCCGGAACGCTCCTGACCAGCCCTCCTCTCACGTTCACGGTCAGCCGCCTTTTTCTCCTCAAGCAGCCTTCTGGAACGAGCGGCGCTTATCCTTTCGTCAAGTATGTCCCTTCGCACCTCGAATTTGTCGCTCATGAAATCCACATAGACAGAACGCTTTACGGCATCCGGTATTTCCGCTATCGTGTCGGCGATGCCGTTTATGACCTCCGCCCTCTTCAGCGGATCCTTCGCCGTGTCCTCCATCAGCAGCGTGGACTTGAAATCCAGAAAATCCATCTCGGCCCCGGCGATGAACTCCTCGACCTCGGCCAGAGTGTGTTTGCGTGAATACGAGTCCGGGTCATCCCCGTCGGGAATCAGCACGACCTTCACGTTCATCCCCTCGCGCAGGAACATATCTATTCCCCTGAGCGCGGCGTGGATGCCGGCGGAATCACCGTCGTACATAATCGTCACATTCTGCGTAAAACGCTTGACAAGCCTTATCTGTCCTTCCGTCAAGGCTGTGCCGCTGGAAGCCACAACGTTGGTGATGCCAAGCTGGTGCATCGAAAGCACGTCCAGATAGCCCTCAACCAGATAGCACTTGTCCTTGCGGGCCATTTCGTTCTTGGCGAACCAGATTCCGTAGAGGGAGCGGTTTTTCACGTAGATGTCCGATTCCTTGGAATTCACGTATTTGGCGTAAGGCTTTCCCGGTTCCTTGGATTTCAGTGTCCTCGCCCCGAAAGCGATTACCCTTCCGCTCACTGAATGTATCGGGAAGACCACCCGGTCGGAGAAGCGGTCGAACAATCGTCCGTCCGAATCGCCGGAGGCACAAAGCCCGGTCTCGAGGAGATACTCATCCTTGTAACCGGCCGCCTTGGCGGCATCCGTGAGAGCGTGGCGGCTTGAGGGCGCCCAGCCAAGCCCGTATTTCTCTATCGTAGAGTCAAGAAGGCCGCGGGAACGGAAATATTCAAGGCCGACAGCCTTGCCCTCCTCGGTGCCAAGCTGCTCCTTGAAGAAGCTTCCGGCATATTCGGAGACAAGCAGAAGACTTTCGTTCCGCTGACGGTTGGCTATGTCCTCCGCCGTCTCCTCCTTTTCGACCACTTCGATGTTGTATTTCCTGGCAAGGTAGCGAAGCGCCTCGACGTAGGACAGATGCTCGTAGTCCATCACGAAACCGAGAGCCGAGCCGCCCTTGTGGCAGCCGAAGCAATAGTATTGTCCCTTGGCCGGTATGATGTGGAACGAAGGGGTCTTCTCGTTGTGGAAAGGACAGCAGGCCCAGTAGTCGGCCCCGCGCTTTCTCAAAGTCACGAAGTCGCCTATGACCTCTTCGACACGGGCAGTGTCAAGAATCTTCTGTACCGTTTCCTGAGGAATCATCGCCTATTCGTCCACTTTTGTGAAATCGGCCTCCTTCGCGTCGGCGATTCCGGACGTGTCCATCACCTCCTGTTCCGGCCGCGGCTCCTCAGGGGTGTTGAAACGGATTTCATATGCCTCCTTGGCCTTGCGGATCCTCCACGAGGAGATCAGTTCCGAGACTCCGTACAGGACCAGAAGGCTTCCGGCGCAGATGCTCATTATCCTCTCACCGAACGGATTAAAGAGCAGAAACGCTCCTCCTATCACCGCACAGACCGAAAGAATCAGCGTGGAGAATCCGGCTCCGAGCAAAGAGAGTGTACCGGCCAGAGCAAACAGCTGAAGACCGCCGAAAAGAATCAGAGCGATGCCTATCAACGTGACTATGAAGCCGGCGACCCAGGCCGGATTGAAGAAAAGAAGCGCTCCTAGAATAAGATCCACAGCCGCGTTGACGGTCATCAGCGGGAGCACTCCCTCCTTTTTGTCGCGGATGAATCCATAGGCAAGAGAAACCAGCCCCGAAGCGATGAGAAACATCGCGATGACTTTCACCACTGTTTCCGAAGCCTCGTTGTCAAAAACCATAACCAGGCCTATGCCTGTTGCGGCAAGCGCCCTAAGGATGCTGCTGAATGACGATTTATAGCCTAAAGTGAACATCTTCATTTTTATTATCCATTGATACAAACTACAAATTTAAGTAAAAAATGCTATATTCGTGCCTATGTTTTTCGACACACACAATCATAGCCAATTCTCATTTGACGGAGCCGGGACAACCGTTGAAAAATCCGCCCTCGCCGCCGCGGAAAAAGGTTTCGGAGGAATATGCTTCACCGACCACTGTGATTTTTACGTCCCCCGTATGAAGGAGGAGTTCGAACCTGTTGTCAGCGAAGCCTTTGACATTGTGGCGCAGCAAGGAGAAATCGACCGGGTGAACCAGCTTGCCGCCGACGGGGCCTTTGGAAGATCCGTCCCTAAGAAATTCAGGATATTCAAAGGAATAGAGTTAGGGCTGGGAGAAAAAAACCGCAAGCAGACAAGGGAGCTTCTCTCCGTCAGCCGGTTCGACCAAATCATCGCCTCGGTGCATTATCTGGAGGACTCCGACCCCTATTTCGGGTCTTATTACAAGGGAAAGAACTGGAAAGAGGCCTATGGCCGCTACCTTGAGACTTTGCTGCGGGAGATGAGATGGCTGGGGGATTTCGACATCATGGGACACTTCGACTACATCGCCCGCTATGCGCCCTATTCAAAGGAAAGTGTGCTTTACAGAGATTTCCCCGGATTGTTCGACGAGATTCTCAAGTACTTGGCCGATAATGGCAAAGGGCTGGAAATCAACACCAAAAGCTATAAGGCCTACGGTCTGCGCAGGCCTCAGCTGGACAGAGACATACTGATAAGGTATATGGAACTTGGCGGAGAGGTCATCTGCCTTGGCTCGGACTCGCACGGGCCGGAACAGGTCGGGGACAGGTTCGACTACTTCGCCCAGTACGTAAAGACAATCGGATTCAGACACCTCGGGCACTTTGAAGGCCGCAGGCTGAAGATGGTGACGATCTAAGAAGCTATCTCGCAAAGGAACTTTATACGGACAAGACGGATTTCCATTTCCTCGTAGTCCCCGCCAAGAACCTTGACGGCCTCCTCCACGGAATCCGACAAAGCCTCGCATTTGAAATATTCATAAATCTCGTCAACCACGTCATCGTCAATGACTTGATTGATGTAGTAGTTCAAATCCAGCTTCGTTCCGGAAGAGACGATGACTTCAATCTCCGAGACAAGATCCTCCAGTTCCATCCCCTTCGCATAGGCGATGTCATCCAGAGACATACGCTTGTCAATGCTCTGGATTATGAATATCTTGTCTGAACTCTTGGTCGGAGCCGACTTGACAACGAAATCCTCGGGTCTCGTGATGTCGTTGTCCTCGACATACCGCTTAATCAGGTCAATGAATTCCTTGCCGTACTTTCTCGCCTTGCCTTCTCCGACTCCCTGACAGTTGTGAAGTTCCTCGTAGGTAATCGGATAGAGGATGGACATATCCTCAAGCGCGGGATCGCCGAATATGATCCACGGCTGGAGATTCAGCTTCCTTGAGATGTCCCTGCGGAGACCTTTCAGCATCGAAAGCAGAGCCGGATCGCCTCCGCCACCCTTCATCCCGAATCCGGTCACAGCCCCTTCTTCCTCATCTTCAGCGGACTCCCTGCCCTTTACAGCCTTGTCATCAACAAGACGTACCTCGTAAGGATTCTTGAAGAATTCCTCACCGGCATCGGTCACATAGATAAGCCCGTAGGTCTCAATCTCCTTGGCAAGAAGGTGAAGCAAAAGCCCTTGGGTGATGACAGCGCGCCAGTAATTCACACCGTGGGGACTTCCCGAACCGTAAAGGGGGAAGGTGTCGTGCCTGTAGGACTTGACCATTGCATTGGACTGTCCGGCAAGGACAGAAGCCAGATGCTCGATCTTGAAATGTTCCGGCAGCGACTTCACAAGCCTGATGACAAGGCACATCTCCTTGCGTCCGTCAAACGTCGGCTTAGGATTGACGCAGTTGTCGCAAAGGCCACAGTTCTCCTGCGGATAATCCTCGCCGAAATAGTTGAGCAGCATACGCCTGCGGCAAGTGCTGGACTCCGAGAAAGCGACCGTGTCCATCAGCAGCTGACGGCCTATCTCCTGTTCCGAGACAGGCTTCCCCTGCATGAACTTCTCCAGTTTGCGGATGTCCTTGTAGCTGTAGTAGGTGATGCAATCGGCGCTTTCCCCGTCCCTGCCGGCCCTGCCGGTCTCCTGATAGTAGCCCTCGATGCTCTTGGGAATATCGTAATGGATGACAAAACGCACGTCCGGCTTGTCGATACCCATACCGAAGGCGATTGTGGCCACTATGACCTCGACTTCCTCCATCAGGAACCTGTCCTGATTCTCCGCCCTGGTCTTCGCATCGAGTCCGGCGTGGTATGGTAAAGCCCTTATGTCATTAATTTCCAACAATTTCGCTATCTCCTCAACCTTTTTCCGGCTCAGGCAGTAGATGATTCCGGACTTGCCGGGGCGCTGCTTGATGTACCTTATTATATCCTTGTCCGGATCAACCTTGTCACGTACCTCGTAGTAGAGGTTCGGCCTGTTGAACGACGACTTGAAGACAGTCGCGTCCATAATCCCGAGATTTTTCTGGATGTCGTTCTGGACCTTTGGAGTGGCGGTGGCGGTCAAGGCGATGATCGGAGCGCGCCCGATAGTCTGGACGATGTCCCTTATCCTGCGGTACTCCGGCCTGAAGTCGTGTCCCCATTCGGAAATACAATGAGCCTCGTCAACGGCATAGAAAGAGATGTCCACCTCACGGAGAAGCTCCACATTCTCCTCTTTCGTAAGCGATTCGGGGGCCACATAAAGGAGCTTGGTCACACCTGAAAGCACATCCGAGCGGACTTCCTGGATCTGCGTCCTGCTCAACGACGAGTTCAGGAAATGGGCGATTCCGTCCTGTTCCTCCACAAAGCCTCTGATCACATCCACCTGATTCTTCATCAGAGCGATCAGCGGGGAAATCACGACCGCCGTGCCGGGCATCACCAGAGCCGGCAGCTGGAAGCACAGGGACTTTCCGCCACCGGTAGGCATAAGCACAAAGGTGTCCTTGCCTTCAAGAAGATTCCGGATGATTTTCTCCTGATCCCCCTTGAAGGAATCAAAACCGAAGTACTCTTTAAGCTTGGAACTCAGCAATGACGAATCGATTCCCATAGAATTACCTAATTATTTCTAAAAATAGTGATTGTTTTCGGGATAAACAAGCATTTTGGCAGTTTATAGACAATATAATCAAGAATTTTTGCGATATTTGCAGAGTTTTCCTGACCTTCCGGCCCGGAAGATTTATGATGCCAACTTGTAAAAATTTTTAATATTATGAAGACACTTAAAATGCTTGCTGCTACGGCGATGGTTCTTTCAATCACCGCCTGCAACTCAAACAATGCCGGCGGACAGGCCGACGGCGCGGACAGCACAGCCGTGGCCGCGGTTCCTCAGAAGCTGCTCAGCGCAAAGGAACTGCTTCCATCCAAAGCGGATGTTGACTCTGTCAGCTACCTTCTCGGCATCCAGCTCGGCTCAATGATCAAGAACTACAGCTTGGGCGACCTTAACTTCAACATGCTCAAGGCGGGAGCCGAAGATTTCGCGAACGCGAAGGGTTCCGCCTACGACGAGAACTTCACCAAGCAGTTCAAGGTCAATCCTGAAGAGATGAACCGCATAATGAACGAGTTCATTCAGAAGAGGGCGGAATACATCGGAGCGCTCAACCTCGAGAAGGAGCAGAAGTTCCTTGCGGCCAACATTAAGAAGAACGGCGTCCAGCAGAGCGAGTCCGGACTCCAGTATGTTATCACAGAGGCCGGCAACGACAACAAGCCGGGAGCTCAGGACACCGTTTATGTCCACTACAAGCTTTCCCTCACCGACGGTACTGTCATTGAGGAAGTCAATGCCGACCAGGCAGCCACAATGCTCACCCTTGACAGGGTTATCCCTGCATGGACCGAAGGTCTCCAGCTTATCGGAGAGGGCGGCAAGGCCACTCTTTATGTACCTTCCAAACTTGGCTACGGCGAACGCGGAGCAAACGGCATCGAGCCTAACACGACCCTCGTGTTCGACATTCAGCTTGATTCCGTCAAGCGCTACGCGGAGCCTGTGAAAGAGGAGGAGAAATAATCCTATCGGGCAGCGGAACACGACAGCCTGCTTTGCGCCCGGCGCCGAGCAGGCTTGATTTTTTTTGAGAAACAGAGACACAAAAGGAATAATATGGCATTGGAAATTGACGGCAGGATCAAACAGAAACTTGCCAGACAAAATGGACAGAGCGCCAAGGGAGCATGGACGAAACAGGATTTCATTCTTGAATATCAAGACGGAAGCTACCCTGCGGAAGTGTGCATCACGGCGTTCGGCAACGACCGGGTGGCTGATCTGGACAAATATCAGGTCGGAGATTCAGTGAAAGTGGCCTTCAACCTTAGGGCCAGGGAATATAACGGCAGGTGGTACAACGACGTGCGCCTGTGGAGAATCACTCCGGAGGGGCAGACCGCACAGACACATCAGGCAGGCCGCCAAAGCACTCAGGGGTTCGCTCCCTCGGCCCAGCCGGACTACGGGGCGAGACCGCAACAGGCTCCGGCTCCCACAATCGACGACCTGCCGGGAGACGATCCGGAAAACGACCTGCCGTTTTAGAAGCCGATTAAACTTCTTTATCTGAAGCTTTGGGTAAATGAATTCAGGCGGTTTCGACGGATTCTCGAGGAAGACAGCGATGCTGTCTGACGAGAGAGCCGGAGGAAAATGACCGGAAACAAGAAGATAACGGGGGGGGGGAAAACGGAGGTCAGCGGCCGGAGATGTCTATCCATTTGACGGACGGGTCTCTCCGCCACCAGGTCAGTTGTTTCTTGGCGTAATGACGGGTATTCCTCTGGATGAGACGCACAGCCTCGTCCAGAGGGATTTTTCCATCAAGATATTCAAAGATTTCCTTATAGCCGACAGTCTGCAAAGCCTGGCATCCACGGTACGGAAGCAAAGAGCGGACTTCCTCCACCAGCCCGTCCTCAAGCATCGTCAGAACCCTGCCGTCAATGCGTGAATACAATTCCTTGCGGTCACGGGTCAGGCCCACTTTCTCAATCTCGAACGGACGGGAACGCCGTTCCCCGGTTTTGAATGACGAAAACGGCTTCCCGGAGACGATACAGACTTCAAGCGCGCGGATGACCCTCTGGCTGTTGCGGATGTCTATCTGAGAATGTGTCAGCGGATCCCTGAGCCTAAGCTCTTCGGCAAGAGCGCCGACCCCCTCGCTTCCAAGTCTTTCCCACAGTTCCGCGCGTAGGGAGGAATCTCCGTCAGGCAGATTGTCAAGACCGTTGCACACCGCGTCGATATAGAACATCGAGCCTCCGGTCATCACCAATGTCTCGTGTCCCTCTTCAAACAACCTCTCGGCCAACGCCACGGCCTCTGTCTCGTAATCTCCTGCGGTGTAGGTTCTTGTGACAGGAATGGTCTGTATGAAATAATGCTTCGCGGCGGCGAGCTGCGAAGCACTCGGCACGGCTGTTCCGACCGACATATTCATAAAAATCTGGCGGGAGTCACAGGAAATCACCGGCGAGCCGTATTCCCGCGCCATCGAGATGCTGAAATCCGTTTTCCCAACTGCGGTCGGGCCGAGAACTATGATGAGCCGACGCCGCATATCCGGAAAAGAATCGTCTCGTGAAGTATCAGAAAAGCGGCGGCCTAAATGTCGAGATCCTCGGTCCCGTCGAAGACGATCTTCCCGTCTTCATCGTCATCATCCTGATCATCGTCATCCCCGTCATCCTCGAACGAGACGGACGCACCTTCCTCGCCGTCATCCGCCCCCCAGTCAGGCTTCTGGCCGGGAAGATGTCTCTGAGAGTCAGGAAGATCCTCGAACGCGACATAGCCGTTCTCGAATTCGACAGGGTTGGGGCCCTTCACCTCGACTATGGCCGGGGAGCACCCGGGCTTCTCCTCAACGCTCTCGAACGTGACAATCACACTCTTGCGGTTCGGAACGTCATAGAAGTAAAGGAAGGAGGAGACGCCGGCCTTGACAGTCTGGGCCACGGTGACATTGTCCACAGTGCCGCTGCCGAGGTCAAACAGGCCGTAACGAGCGACCACACCGCCGCCGGCATCCAAAGCCTTGAACATAATCAATTGGTCCTGCGGGAATTCCATATCCGCTCGCATCTGCTTGTGAAAATCGTAAAGAGACGTTTCACCCCTCATCTCATACACCCGGTAGAATCCTTTGATCCCGGCAAGAGTAACCCTGAATCTATAAACCATAAATATTTTGCTTCAAAACCATTTCAAAATTACAAAATTTCCCGTTCCGTTGCAAAATTATGTGAAAAACGCTAATTTCGTATCGCAAGAATGGAGACACCTGAAAACATCATCCGAGACTCCTACCGGAGCATTCCAGCGCCGGCTGAAGGGCTGTTCAAGGACAACGGCAGCCGCTTCATCTCTTATGCGTTTCCCGTGGAGACCGAGGAAGAGGTCAAGGAAATAGTCGGAGACCTCAAAAAAAAATACCACGACGCCAGACATCATTGCTACGCCTACCGCCTGGGGCATCTCGGCGACAGATTCAGGGCCAACGACGACGGAGAGCCATCATCTTCGGCAGGAAGACCCATCCTCGGCCAGATTGACTCAAGGGGGCTGAGCGACGTGCTTGTTGTGGTGGTGCGCTATTTCGGCGGAATCAAGCTCGGAATCCCCGGGCTGATACGGGCCTACAAGACATCCTCGGCGGAAGCGCTCGACAAGGCCGGGAGCGTGGAGAAAATCGCCGGAAAATGGCTACGGGTGCGTTTCGGCTACGAGTCGATGAACGGCGTGATGAAGATTCTCAAGGATATGGAGCTCAGGCAGCGGGGGCAGGATTTCGGGGCGGAGTGCGAGCTTCAGGTCTGGGTGCGCCTTTCCTCCGAAGACGACTTCCGCGCCAGGGCGGGGAAAGTGGCCAACTGCGCGATAAACGAACTTTAATTCATAAATGCTATGCCTAAAAGTCTAATTTCAATCCAGGATTTTTCCAAGGAAGAGGTACTCCACATCCTTGATGTCGCCAAGGAGTTCGAGGCGGCCAGAGAGCAGAGCTTCCTTACGGGCAAGGTGGTGGCCTGTCTGTTCTTCGAGCCTTCCACCAGGACGAGGCTTTCCTTTGAAGCAGCCGTCAACAGACTGGGAGCCAGAGTGATAGGTTTCCCGGACAATCGTAACACCAGCCAGACGAAGGGAGAGACTCTTGAAGACACAATCAAAATTGTGTCCAACTACGTGGATCTGATAGTGATGAGACATCCTCAGGCCGGGGCGGCGGACATCGCGGCGTCCGTGGCCTCGGTGCCAGTCATCAACGCGGGCGACGGAGCCAACCAGCACCCGACGCAGACCTTGCTCGACCTTTATGCGATAGAGAAGACACAGGGCAGGCTGGACGGACTGACAGTGAATATGGTAGGAGACCTCAAATACGGGCGCGCCGTCCATTCGCTCGTAGAGGCCCTGCGCTGGTTCGACCCACAGTTCATATTCACTTCACCGGGAGAGTTGAATATGCCTAAAAAGTATCTTGAGATGCTGGACCGCGAGGGAGTAGCCTACCGCCAGACGGACAGAATCGAGGATGGCCTGGACATCTGCGACATCCTTTACATGACAAGGGTCCAGCAGGAAAGATTCCCGGACATGGACGAGTACAACAAGGTAAAGGATTCCTACAGGCTCACCGCCTCCATGCTCGGGTCGGTCAAGCCGAATCTGAGGATCATGCATCCGCTACCAAGGGTGAACGAGATTGCCACGGACATCGACGACACTCCTTACGCCTACTATTTCCAGCAGGCCGGCGGAGGAATGTACGTCAGGATGGCGATAATTTCCTACCTTTTGGGCTACAGATAGTCTACATATCACATTTATTTCGCGGTGAACGTTGCGCAAATCCTTATAATTTGCCTATATTTACCGCAAAATCAGCTTGGATTTCAAACCACATATTTAATAATTCTTTGAAGTTAGAACAAATATGAAGAAAGTACACGTTTTCAACGCCGGCCCTTGCCTGCTTCCGCAGGTGGCCATCGACAATGCCATCGAAGCCCTCAGGGATTTCAAAGGTACGGGTGTTTCCGTTCTAAGCATCTCTCACCGCACGAAAGAGTGGGACGCGACTATGGACGAGTGCCGGTCGCTCTGGAAAGAGCTTCTGAATATTCCTGACACACACGAGGTAGTGTTCCTCGGAGGAGGCGCGTCGCTACAGTTTCTCTATGTCGCGATGAACTATCTTGAGAAGAAGGCCGCCTACCTTGAGACCGGTGTCTGGGCGAAGAAAGCCCTGAAGGAGGCCAAGGGAATAGGAGAAGCCTACGCCATCGCCAGCTCCGCCGACAGGAACTTCTCGTATATTCCTAAAGGATACGAGATTCCGACAGACATCGACTACTTCCACATCACGACGAACAACACCATCTACGGTACCGAGATCAAGGAAGACATCGACTGTCCTGTCCCGCTCATCGCCGATATGTCATCCGACATAATGAGCCGCCCTGTGGATGTCAGCAAGTACGACCTCATCTACGGCGGGGCACAGAAGAACGTCGGTCCTGCCGGTGTGATCTTCGCGATCATCAGGAAGGATTCGCTCGGACGTGTCTCAAGATACCTCCCTGCTATGCTTGACTACCGCAACCACATCGAGAAGCTTTCGATGTACAACACCCCGCCGGTGTTCTCGATCTTCATGATGAACGAGACCCTGAAGTGGCTGAAGGGCATCGGCGGAGTCGAGGCTATCCAGAGAATCAACCGGAGAAAGGCTGACCTGCTATATTCAGAAATCGACCGCAACACTCTGTTTGTCGGCACCGCCGCCAAGGAGGACCGCTCCCTGATGAACGTCTGCTTCGTTATGGCTCCGGGGCACGAGAGCCTTCAGGACGAGTTCCTTGCTTTCGCAAAGGAGCGCGGCATGATAGGAATCAAGGGACACCGCTCGGTCGGAGGATTCAGGGCTTCCCTGTACAACGCCTGCGAGGAAGAGGATGTCCAGGCTCTCGTTGATTGTATGAAGGAATTCGAAGAACTTAAGAAATAACCCACCATGAAGATATTAGTCGCAACACAGAAGCCTTTCTCGGCGGCGGCTGTCGCCGGAATCAAGGAGATTGTCACCGCCGCGGGACACGAGTTCGCCGCTCTTGAGAAGTATGCGGACGCTTCCGAGCTTATAGCCGCGGCGGCGGATGCGGACGCTTTGATCATCCGCTCCGACAAAGTCACCGCCGAAGTGCTTGAAGCGGCCGGGAACCTGAAGATCGTTGTCCGCGCCGGAGCAGGCTATGACAACGTGGACCTCGCAGCCGCCACAGCGCGCGACGTGGTTGTGATGAACACTCCGGGGCAGAACTCAAACGCTGTCGCCGAGCTTGCGGTCGCGATGATGATATATATGTGCCGCAACCAGTTCACCCCTGCCACGGGATCCGAGATTCAGGGAAAGAAAGTCGGAATCCAGGCTTTCGGCAACGTTGGCCGCCTGGTGGGGAAAAAGGCCGAGGCTCTCGGAATGAGCGTTATGGCGGTCGATCCGTTCATCCCCGCGGAGAAGATCCGCGAGGCCGGGGCGGAGCCTGCCGAATCGCTTGAGGGAATGTACTCCGCCTGCGATTTCGTCTCCATACATATTCCGGCCACACCCCAGACCATCGGCTCGATAGGTTACGACCTGATCACCAGGATGCCTAAGGGGGCCTGCCTTGTCAACACCGCCCGAAAGGAGGTAATCGACGAAGCCGGGCTGGAGAAGGCTCTTGAGGAAAGGACTGACCTGAAGTATGTCTCTGACGTGGCTCCGGACAACTATGCGGCCCTGAAGGAGAAGTTCGGGGTACGCGTCTTCGCCACTCCTAAGAAGATGGGCGCCCAGACAGCCGAGGCGAATATGAACGCCGGTCTCGCGGCAGCGAACCAGATCGTTGACTTCTTCGCGACCGGCAACACACGGTTCCAGGTTAACAAATAAGGGAGATTATGGTAAGAGTAAAACCGTTCGCGGCGATCAGGCCGCCGAAAGATATCGTGACAGAGGTGGCGGCTCCGCCTTATGACGTTCTCAACTCCGAAGAGGCCAAGGAGATGGCCGGGGACAAGTCCCTGCTCCACATCACCAAGCCGGAGATCGACTTCGATCCGATTCGCGAGGATCACGACCCGAAGGTCTATGACGAGGCCGTGAGGAATTTCAAGGAATGGCAGGAGAAAGGCTGGCTCAGGCGTGACGGAAAGGAATGCTACTATGTCTATGCGCAGACGATGGAGGGCAGGACTCAGTACGGTCTTGTTCTCTGCGCCCACACTGACGACTACGCTTCCGGCAAAATCAAGAAGCACGAGCTAACCCGCAAGGACAAGGAGGATGACAGAATGGTCCATGTCCGCATCCAGAACGCCAACATCGAGCCGGTGTTCTTCGCCTACAAGGATAACCGTGTGCTTGACGAGATAGTAGCGCAGACCGTCAGGAAGGCTCCGGAGTACGACTTCATCGACGAGAACAATTTCGGACACAAGTTCTGGGTGATTGACGACGACAAGACAATCGACCAGGTCACAAGGCTTTTCCTGAACGATGTCGATGCTTTCTATGTGGCTGACGGACATCATCGTACCGCCGCCGCCGCACGTGTCGGGGCCGAGAAGAGGACACAGAATCCGAACCATACCGGCGACGAGGAGTACAACTTCTTTATGGCGGTGTGTTTCCCTGAGAGCCAGCTCAGGATACTGGACTACAACCGTGTTGTAAAAGACCTCAACGGACTTTCCGAAGAGGAGTTCCTGAAGGCTCTTGAAGAGGATTTCACCGTCTGCGAGAAAGGCTCGGAGATCTACCATCCTGACCACTTGCACAACTTCTCGATGTATCTTGACGGGAAGTGGTACTCGCTTGAGGCTCTTTCAGGCAGGTATGACGACAAGGATCCGATCGGGGTGCTGGATGTCACGATACTTTCCGGCTTGGTGCTTGACAAGGTGCTCGGAATCAAGGATCTCCGGACGGACAAAAGGATTGATTTCGTAGGCGGTATCAGAGGCCTCGGCGAATTGTCCCGCAGGGTTGACAGCGGTGAGATGAAAGTGGCGTTCGCCCTTTACCCTGTCTCCATGCAGCAGCTTATCGACATCGCCGACACTGGCAACATAATGCCTCCGAAGACTACGTGGTTCGAGCCGAAACTCCGTTCCGGGCTTGCCATCCACACACTCGGATAGGGATTTCTCCAAGGTGTCGGAGCCTCTGTGGCTGGGCGAGAATGAGCCGGTCTCAAAGGCAGGTGCCAGGATGTCACCAATTATGAATATCTGATATGGGGGGTGTAGTTGGCTAAAAGTGTAGTTTTTAGCCAACTACACTTTCTTTATTCATTCCCCGGTCGCTGCGTGACAGTCCGGGGGCACGGCGAAGGGATTCCCCGAAGCCCCCTTCGGTCGCTTTGTGACGGATAATGCGATTTTTAGCCGACGCTGATGCCGACCGGCTCCGGAGCGATTCATCCTGACGGAAGGCGGGGCGTATTTGTATTCCGAAATAAGACAATATTTTGTATTTTTGCAGATATGCTCAATCCGGACGGAATCGTATTCACGAGCCGGGAGAAGCACAAAAGTATGAACAAACACACTTCAAGGATATGCACATCGCGATTGCAGGTAACATCGGCAGCGGAAAGACCACGCTGACAAAGATGCTGGCGTCCCATTACGGATGGACTCCGAAATTCGAATCGGTTGACTTCAACCCTTATCTTTCAGATTTCTATGCGGACATGGAGCGTTGGTCATTCAATCTCCAGATTTATTTCCTGAACAAGAGGTTCAAGGATGTCGTGGACATTTCAAGATGCAGCGACGTAATCATCCAGGACAGAACCATCTACGAGGACGCGCGCATCTTCGCTCCGAATCTCCACGACATGGGGCTTATGAGCACAAGGGATTTCGAGAACTATTCCGACCTTTTCGACCTGATGATGTCGCTCGTCAGCAAGCCGGACCTGCTTATCTACCTCAAATCATCCATTCCCAATCTGGTCGCTCAGATCCAGAAAAGGGGCAGGGAGTACGAGAGCAGCATCAGAATCGACTACCTCACCGGCTTGAACAAGCGTTACGATGACTGGATCGCAGGCTACGACGGACACCTTCTTGTAATTGACGTGGACAAGATAAAGTTCGAGAACCGCCCCGAGGATTTCCAGACGGTGACAGACAAGATTGACGCGGAGCTTTTCGGCCTGTTCCCTGAAGTAAGACAGATTGACGAATAATTGATCCTGGAGAAATGTCGGCTACAAGACCTACCATAATTGAATTCGTGGAGAAATACACCCGCGAGTTCTCGTCACACGTGTTTCTCCGCGAGAAAATCGGGGAAAAATGGACTGAGACAACATTCGAACAGACCCGCAAGGAAAGCTACCGCATCGGGGCCGGGCTTATGGCGATGGGACTTAGAAAGGGAGAGAAGGTCTCGCTTTTGTCCGAGGGCAGGAATATGTGGATTCTCGCCGAGCTGGGTATCCTTTATGCCGGAGGAGTCAACGTTCCTCTCTCGATCAAGCTTGAGGAAAGCAACGACTTGATCTTCAGGATACAGCATTCCGAATCGAGGTTCATCATAGTTTCCGGCCAGCAGCTTCCTAAAATCCGCAGGATAATCTCACAGCTGGACCGCGTCGAGAAGGTCATCGTGCTGGACGATGTTCCGGCGGCCAATGCCAAGGAGGTTTCAATGGAATGGGTACAGGCTTTGGGAGACAGCTATCTGTTCGGTCATAAGGCCGACTTCGAGGAACGCTACAAATCCATCCGTCCGGACGACTACGCTACCATCAGCTACACCTCCGGCACCACCGCCGACCCTAAGGGAGTGCTTCTCACACATCGTAACTACACAGCCAATGTAGAGCAGGCGCATTCCGTGATCGGCGTCGGGCCGGACTCCACGATGCTGATCATCCTTCCTCTTGACCATTGCTTCGCACACGTGGCCGGATTCTACACGATGATGTCCTATTGCAGCAGTATAGCCACTGTTCCGGTCGGGGCGAATCCGCTCGCCACGCTCAGGAACATTCCGGTGGCGATCAAGGAAGTACGCCCTCACGTGATGCTCTCCGTCCCGGCTCTCGCCCGTAATTTCAAGAAGAATGTCGAGACATCAATCCACAAGCAAGGGCCGAAGGTCGAGAAACTCTACAACCATGCGCTGAATCTGGCGATATCCTACAACAAGGAATATCACAACCGCGGCGGTGTCCTTCAGTTTTGGAAGAAGCCGCTTGTCGCCTTGTTTGACAGGCTGATATTCAAAAAGGTGCGTGAAGGCTTCGGCGGCAGGATGAAATTCTTCGTCGGCGGAGGAGCGCTTCTGGACATCGAGCTTCAGAGGTACTTCTGTGCGATAGGCATACCTATGTTCCAGGGTTACGGGGTGTCGGAGGCGACTCCGATAATCTCGGCCAACTCGACGGGACACGCCATGTTCGGCTCTTCCGGGCGTGTTGTCAAGCCGCTGGACATCAAGATCTGCGATGACAACGGGAACGAGGTCCCGCTCCGCACCAAGGGTGAGATTGTCGTCCGCGGCGAGAATGTGATGGCTGGCTATTGGAAGAATCCCCAGGGAACGGCAGAAGCGCTGCGGGACGGTTGGCTGCACACCGGGGACATGGGGTATATGCATGATTCTGAATATCTTTACGTGGTCGGGCGCTTCAAATCCCTTTTGATTTCATCCGACGGTGAGAAATACAGTCCCGAAGGGTTCGAGGATTCTTTGACAGATGGGTCCAAGTACATAGAGCAGGTGATTCTGCACAACAATCAGGATCCTTATACCATCGTGCTGATTGTTCCGGCGAAGGATGCCCTTAAGGAATATGTCTGCTCGAAGGGGCTGGATCCGGCTTCGCGCAAGGGTAAGGAGGCTATGCTGAAGAAGATTCAGGAGGAGATTGACTCCTACAAGAAGGGTGGTTCCCACGAGGGGATATTCCCGGAAAGGTGGCTTCCGGCCGCTGTCGCCGTGCTTCCTGAGCCGTTCACAGAGCAGAACGGGCTGGTGAACAGCACAATGAAGATTGTGCGCGGCAAGGTGGAGAAGCACTATGCCGACCGAATCGAGTACGCTTACACGCCTGAGGGCAAGAATCTCTTCAACGAGAAGAATTTCGAGAGTCTTTAGGCTTGGCGGGATTCGGGCAGAAAAAACGAGAATGGCGATTTTGGCGCATTACCCAAAATCGCCATTTTATTTTTCTGCCCTAACGGTGACAGGAGCACTATTTGTCTGGCGGGAAAAGTCCGTAGAATTCGGCATCGATGCGATCGGTGATGGCGGAGAAGTCTTCGGGGCGGTTCTCGAAGTCAAGGTTGTCTGTCTCTATGGAAAGGACCTTGCCGTCATATTCATTTATCCACTTGTCGTAACGATCGTTCAGGCCGCCGAGATATTCAAGGCTCATTGTCTGCTCGTAGTCACGGCCGCGTTTCTGGATCTGTGCGACGAGGTGCGGGACTGATGATTTCAGATAAATCAGAAGGTCAGGCTTGCGCACAGTGGCGGCCATCACGTTATAGAGATCCATATAGGTCTCGAAGTCGCGTCTGGAGAGGTTGCCCATCGCATAGTTGTTGGCCACGAATATGTGTACTCCTTCAAAGAGGGTCCTGTCCTGGATGATGACATCCTTGCTTCTGGCGATTTCAAGGACATCCTTGAACCTTTGCGCAAGAAAGTATGTCTCAAGGTTGTACGACCAGCGTGGGATGTCTTTGTAGTAGTCCTCCAGATAAGGGTTGTAGGTCACCGACTCGTACTTCGGTGTCCATCCGTAATGTGCGGCCAGCATCTTGGTAAGGGTGGTTTTGCCGCTGCCTATGTTGCCTGCTATTCCTATGTGCATATCAATTATTGTTTCCGATTATTCCTGCCGTTCAGGCTTTCTTTCAGGTCGCCGTGACTGTCGAAGCGTGGCCGCCCGACAAACTCATCGGCCTACACTGTCAATCTCGATTCCGTCTCCATCCCAGTCAAAGTCCTCCTCCGGCTCGTTGAAAGGCTGAAGGAACGGGTTGTGTGTCCTTTCGTCCGCGATTGTGGTGCGGTGGCCGTGTCCAGGAAGCACATCCACATCGCCCGGCAGGCCCATCAGTTTGTCCATAACACTGACTATCAATCTGTCATAGTCGCCGCCGAGGTGATCCGTGCGTCCGATTGCGCCGGCGAAAAGGGTGTCGCCGCTGATCAGGACCTTGTCCGTCTCATCATAGTAGCAAACACCGCCCGGAGTATGACCGGGAGTCGTTATCACCTTGAACGGGGCGCCTTGCAGCGTGTCCAGAATCTCACCGTCACGGATGTCAACTGTCTTTATCTCCGAAGAGTCCGGCGCGGTAAGTCCGAAAGCTCCGACCTCTTCCCGGTTGTTGTCCAACACTACCTTGTCCTCCGATGACATCAGCACCGGCACTGAATACTCCCGGATGACTTTCAGCACTCCGTGGACGTGGTCAAAATGGCCGTGGGTCAGCCACACCGCTTTCGGTGTCAGTCCCTCCGTCTCAACCAACGCTTTCAGACGGGCGAACTCCTCCGGCCAGTAGCACCCAGGATCGACAATCACACAGTTTCCCGAAGCATCCCAGAGAACGTAGCAATTCTCCCGGAACGAGTTGAATATAAATGTCTTGATATTAAGTTGATGGTTCATTTCCACTATTTGATTTGATTTTCTTTTCGTTATATTGAAGATTTCTATCCGGATCAAACAACGCAAGCTGCACCTGATGTCTGGACCAATAGTCTTCACAGGAATAATCGCCGTCCTTTTTCAGAGGGGGATGGCGAGTCTTCCTTGTATCTGACATATTCATTTATGGCCCGTCCCACAAAACGGGCAAGGTTCACAGGCACCGCATTGCCGATCATCTGCTCTCTGTCTGTCTTGCTTCCAAGAAACCTAAAATCCTCCGGAAAAGTTTGTATCCGGCTTCGCTCATCAGTGGTCAAGGGACGTATGCCATCGAGGGATTTCACCGGATCTCCCGGATGAAGGTTGTATCCCTTAGGCATTGGTCTGTTAACGCCTCTGATTGTAGGACTTGGCTCATAAATGCTGAAAATGCCACGGCGGACATAGCTCCTCGGATGGCGATAATAGTACTCAAAATCAATGCTATCGCCGAAATATTCCGCCAAAGTCAAAGGCTTCTCTGCCAGATTCTTTTCCAAGAACGGCAGCATAAAGCCATCTTCCTCCCCTAATTTACCTATCATAAAAAAGCGTTTGCGGGCTTGTGGAACGCCACACAGACTTGCGTCAAGAACATACGGTGTCAGTCCATATCCTGCCGCCTTGAACACTTTTTTCGCCTCGTTAAGTTTGTTCGTCTTGACAATGCGAGCGACATTCTCCATAACAAACCATTCTGGGCGGACGGCCGCGATGATTCTGGCATAGCTGACAGTAAGGTCACCCCTGCCGTTATCCTCGTCCCGTTTCCCGGCAGAAGAAAAATCCTGACAAGGAGGGCCGCCGATAACCATCTGAGGATCAAATTGGGAGACGATACCGGACGAGGTGGCGACATCGTTCAAGTCGGTTTTGATCACAGGATGCGTGAAATTCGCGCGATACACTTCCAAGGCCTTGTCCCAGTTATCCATCCCAGCCACGACATTATGCCCGGCCAGTTCAAATCCCTTGCTCATCCCTCCGCAACCGCAGAACAAATCAACAACAATCATAGCCTCACTAATCGAATAAATCCGGACTGTTCACAATCACAGCGTCAAAACGTCGCTCAGGGCTCAAAAGATTCTGCCCGCCTCCAAGAATGATGTTTTTGATCTCATTCTTTCCAAAGCGGGGATGAGTAAGCTCTGGAGAATGCAAAAGCCTCCAGGAAGCTTTCCCGGGAATGGCGAAAGCCTTGTCGTTGGCATTGCCATAGGAGTGATCCTTGACTATCCGGATGTAATCAAACGTGTCATAGTCAACATAGTCCTTGAGCATAAGGTAGAACCAGATCAGGGATCTTTGGAATCGGGACAATTCCGAACCGCTGATCTCTCCTCCTGTATAACACATACACAGAACTGCCAGATTCGACCAGACAAATACATCAAGGCAATCCTCAGCCAACTTTCCGTCTTTCATTTTCCATACCGGCTGGACAATAAGCGGAGATTGCTTCTCGCTGACCAGCCTTGCCACATTGGCGATGGCCGATTCAATTTTAAGGTAATGCGGCAAAATTTCACCTGCTTCTTCCCAATGATTAATCTTCGGGACTGTGTTCAGAATCCTGCGCAAGGAATTCTTGTCCTCGTCAGACTGAAAACACTCGCAAATAGTGCAGGCCAAAAAGCAGATTGTCGGTGGTCTTACGACAATCTCACAGCTGTAGTTTTCCTCTTGGAGTCTCTTTGTAGTGTTGTCAGGCAAGGCTGTAAGCTTTACCTCAAGACCGATCAGACTCTCGTTTGTGGCACGGTTCACCATCACAAGGTCAATCTTCTCCCGGTCGCCGGTGTAATATTTCTCGAAAGCGGAGAATCCTGACTCGAAATTATAGAAGGCGTTATCCGAAAGTGGATTGATACCATACAAGTCCGACCCGGTAATATATTTATGAATCAGGTTATTATCTTCATCGGCACATAAATAAACCGGGTTCACACCTTTAGAGGACATATAAGCGACGAGGGAAGCCGGGAATGAGCTATTGAATATATTCTTTCCCCAATTAGCCTCCTTCGTGTAATCCCTGCTGGAGTGTTTCTGACCGAACAGACCCGGCTTTATTGTTTCCGTAATCATCATACTGTACAATACCTGCAAACAGAGTTAGAAAAGGTGTTTGAAAACAAAGATACATATTTTCGTCAAGTAAGCATTAAAAAAAGTCGATTCAAGAACCGGGGAAACAGGGCAAAAAGATATTCCAAAGTGTTCAGAATATTTTTTAAGGATTGTTAAATTTGCGGAATAAAGCGGAAATGATGAGCAAGAAAGAGTACATTGAGATACGGGGAGCGGAGGCGCATAACCTCAAGGGGGTGAATGTGGACATTCCCAGAGGGGAGCTGGTGGTTGTGACGGGGCTTAGCGGGAGCGGGAAGTCATCGTTGGCGTTCGACACGATCTACGCCGAGGGGCAGAGGCGGTACCTGGACACGCTGTCGCCTTACGCCAAGCACTTTATGGGAGTGCTGGAAAAGCCTGAGGTCGAGAGCATCACGGGACTCAGCCCGATCATCGCCATCGAGCAGAAGACCACGGGCAGCAACCCTCGCTCCACGGTGGGGACCATCACCGAGATATTCGATTTCCTGAGACTCCTGTACGCAAGGGCATCAAGGGCATATTCACCGGCCACGGGCAAGGAGATGATCCGCTACACCGACGCCCAGATCGTCGACCTCATTATGGACGAGTACCGCGGGAAGAAATGCTACCTCCTCGCTCCGCTGGTGGCCGGCCGCAAGGGCCACTACAGGGAGTTGTTCGACCAGCTGCGCAAACGCGGCTACACCGATGTCCGGATTGACGGGGAGATTCTTCCGCTGAACGGCGTCGATGCCCTGGACCGCTACAAGAACCACTTCATCGAGCTTGTCGTCGATAAACTCAAGCCCTCGGAGGGCGATGAGAAGCGGGTGCGGGACTCGGTGATGACGGCTCTGAACCTCGGCAAAGGCTCGGTCTCCCTGCTGGAGTTCGGCTCGGACAAGCTGCGCCATTTCTCAAAGCATCTGGTCGATCCTGATTCGGGAATATCCCTTCAGGAGCCAGCGCCACACTCTTTCTCCTTCAACTCTCCGGAAGGCTACTGTCCTCACTGCAAAGGACTTGGGAAAATAGTGGATGTGAACATGGACACGATCATCCCCGACAGGGGCGTCTCGATAGCGGACGGAGGGATAGTTCCTTTGGGCAAAGTCCGGGACACCAAGAAATTCGATATCATCCGCTCAATCGCCAGGAAATACGACTTCTCCCTCTACGATCCGATCGAGTCGGTGCCTGACGAGGCGATCTCCCACATCATATTCGGCAGCGACGAACTGTTCAGAGTGGGAGAAGGGAATATGTCCGAGATGGTGACGTTCGACGGAATCGTGGAGGACATCGATGACAAGGTTGTCTGCCCGGTCTGCCACGGAACCCGCCTGAATGAGAACGCATTATGCTTCAGAATCGACGGCATCTCAATCGCCGGGGCCGCGGCGATGGAGATGAGCGAACTCAAGGAATGGTTCCTCTCGCTGCCGGAAAAGCTGACTCAAAGGGAGAACAACATCGCGAGGGACATCCTCAAGGAGCTGAACGAAAGGGTTCAGTTTATGCTGGACGTGGGTCTCGACTACCTGTCTCTCGACCGTCCCACGGCATCGCTCTCAGGAGGCGAAGGGCAGAGAATCAGGCTCGCCACACAGATCGGCTCCAAGCTGGTCAACGTGCTGTACATCTTGGACGAGCCGTCCATCGGACTGCACCAGAGGGACAACCGCAAGCTGATCAATTCGTTGAAGGAGCTTAGGGACGAGGGCAATTCCGTGATGGTAGTGGAACACGACTACGAGACGATGATGAGCGCCGACTGGCTGGTCGATGTCGGGCCGGGAGCGGGCGAGAAAGGCGGAAGAATATGCCTGAGCGCCCCTATGAAGGAGCTGATGGAATATTCTCCGGAAAGCGGCAAGGCTCCGGCCTCGCTGGACAAGGAGACGGCGGGACACTGCATATTCGGGAAGTCCCTGACGCTGGACTATCTTCAGGGGAAGGACTCCATTCCGGTTCCGTCCACAAGACGCACAGGGAACGGCAAGTTTCTGAGCATCAAGGGTGCGGGAGGCAACAACCTGAAGAATGTCAGCGTTGATTTCCCTCTCGGATGCTTCATCGGGATCAGTGGAGTCAGCGGAAGCGGCAAGTCCACTCTCATCAACGAGACCCTGATGCCGATCCTCAAGAACAAGTTCTACAGGGCCAAACTGCGTCCTCTGGATTACGATTCGATCGAGGGTGCCGAGAACATCGACAAACTGATAGAGATCGACCAAAGTCCGATAGGGCGTTCGCCGAGGTCCAATCCGGCGACGTTCACGGGCGTGTTCAACGACATCCGGAACTTGTTCGCCGACACTCCCGACGCGAAGGTGCGGGGATTCAAGGCCGGGCGCTTCTCGTTCAATGTGGCCGGTGGCCGCTGCGAGGCCTGCAAGGGAGCCGGAATCAAGGTGATCGAGATGAACTTCCTTCCGTCCGTCAACGTGGTCTGTGACGAATGCCGAGGCAAGAGGTACAAGGAGGACACTTTGGCCGTGCATTACAAGGGCAAGAGCATCAACGACGTGCTGGAGATGCCGATCAGCGAGGCCTACGAGTTCTTCAGACCGATTCCTTCAATCGCCCAGAAACTGAAGGCCTTGGTCGATGTGGGACTTGGCTATGTGCATTTAGGTCAGTCATCCGTGACGCTTTCAGGAGGCGAGAGCCAGCGTATGAAACTGGCCGCCGAGCTGTTCCGCAAGGCCACCGGCAACACCCTCTACATTCTGGACGAACCTACGACCGGTCTCCATTTCGAGGACATCAAGGTTCTGCTCAACGTCCTCCAACAGCTTGTGGATCAAGGAAACACAGTTATCATCATCGAGCATAACCTGGATGTGCTGAAGAGCGTGGACTACCTTTTTGATCTCGGCCCGGACGGCGGACGCAGAGGCGGCCGGATTGTCGCCCGAGGCACTCCCGAACAGATCGCGCGCGACTCCTCCTCCGCCACTGGCCCGTTCCTCAAGGAGATTCTCGGATAGAATCCGACCGCTAAGCCGTTTCCCGATATCAGCGCCATCAGGCAGACATATTCACTTTGGCTCACAGAATTGCGGTGTACTATGCGTCAGAGGTGGCCTGAGAACCGGATGGTGTGCAAATCCGTGCTTTCGAGGAACAGAGGTTAGTCAACTCCTATATAGTCTCTAAAATAAAATCCAAACAAAAATATGGAATTTGGCTGGCTCGGCTCTGAAACTGTCTCGTTCTGAGAAAAGTTTACTTTTTTCGGTAAACTTTTCTCAGGACGAGACAAAGCCCGTGGCACTTAAGTCACGAACGATGAATGCATTAAAACTTGTCCTGGTCTGAAATCCCGCACCAGGACAAGGCTCTTTTAATTGATAGCCAACGTGTTGCCTGCCACGTAATCGATGCCGCACGCAACAGTGCTACCGAAAGGGAACAGGTATGTCATTCTCAAAAAAATCCACCCATCGGAGTACAATGGGTGGAATTCTCTTATTTGTAACAGAGCCTGTGGTCACTTCGGCAAACTCAGTGACCGCACCTTGCGCCAGTCATCGAACTCAAAAAAACAGCCGCTTAGCCTCCGGACACCGAGTCTCCGATCATCGGACTCGCCGTAGTGACCTTTAAGATTTGTCACCATGCGGGTAACAAACTCTTCGATCATCAAGCTCGCCGTAGTGACCTTTAAGGCTTAGCCAATCAGTCACTTGGCCTCCGGACACTGAATCTTCTGCCACTTAGTTTGTGGTCGCTGAGCTCATCGAAGTTCCGTAGGTTCAAGGTGGCAAAACATATAGCCCTCAAAATGGCCTGAAGTTCAGGCGGCTACTTCGCAGACATCTTGTTGAGGAAGCACTGGATGGTGTTCTCCATAAGGCAGCAGATGGTCATCGGGCCTACACCGCCAGGGACGGGGGTGATGACGGAGGCTTTCGGCTCCACAGAGGCGAAATCAACATCTCCGCAAAGGTTTCCGTTCTCGTCACGATCCATACCGACATCAATCACAGCGGCTCCGTCCTTGACCATATCACCGGTCACGAATTTAGCGCGGCCTATCGCGACCACAAGTATATCCGCCTGCCTTGTGACTTCAGCAAGATTCTTTGTCCTTGAATGGCAAATGGTTACAGTGGCATTCCTGTCAAGCAAAAGCTTTGAGATAGGAAGCCCCACAATCTGGCTGCGGCCTATGACCACGGCGTTCTTGCCGGCAATCTCATAGTCTGCATCCTCAAGAAGCCTTATGATGCCCATCGGGGTACAAGGCACTACGCAGGAAGTGTTGGGCCTTTTCTGCCAGAGAGCGGCGGTGTTGAGCGGATGGAAGCCATCAACGTCTTTCGACTGGGCTATCGCCTCGATGACCTTAGGCTCGCTTATCTGCTTCGGAAGCGGAAGCTGGACAAGGATACCATCGACACTGTCGTCGGCGTTAAGTTCGGCGATCTTGTCAAGAAGCTCCTGCTCAGGGGTTTCCGCCGGCATTCTGACGGTAGTATTTCTGATTCCCACAACGTCGCAGGCTTTCGCCTTGTTCCTGACGTAAGTCTGGCTGCCGGGATCGTCACCGACAAGGATAACCACCAGATGAGGCACACGGCCATATTTCGCAGGAAACGCGGCTACCTGCTCCGCCATACCGGCCTTTAACCTGGCCGCAAGGTCTTTTCCGCTTATTATCATATTTCGTGTTTTTGTTTTGTTTCTTTGGCGGCGCTTCGACAGGCTCTGTGACCGAAGCGTTCAGCGATCAAAGATTCTGTGACTGGATTTTAGAGTCCGATGACTGGAGCGAAACGCGGTCATTGATCTTGCCGAAGTGACCAGAGTTTCAACAATGTCGGCACTTCGACAGGCTCAGCGACCACAGACTCAGCGACCGAAAGGGCTACAGAACCAGACGGCCGATGTCCGAACGGTAGAAGAGGTTGTCACACTGAACCTTACGTACAGCGGCGAGAGCCTTGTCACGGGCCTGGCGGAGAGTCTCTCCGGAAGCCACGACCATCAGCACACGGCCGCCGGAAGTCACAAGAGACCTCTCTCCGGTCTCCGGATCGACGGCTGCCTTGGTACCCATCTGATAGACCTTCACCGAAGAATCGGACAGAGCGTCCTCAAGACCGGTGATCGCAAAGCCTTTCTCGTAGGATCCCGGATAGCCCTTCGAAGCCATCACAAAACCAAGAGTAGGCTCGGGTGACCATCTTATCTCGGGCATCAGCCTGGACGACGGAACCTTGACACCTTCCGCGGAATCTGTTCCCTCCGGGACGTTAATAAGTCTGCCACCGTCAGTTATGGCACAGAAAACCTCGAATATGTCGGACTCCAGGCGCGGCAGGACAACCTCGGTCTCCGGATCGCCGAAACGGCAGTTGAATTCGATTACCTTGATTCCGGACGGAGTTTTCATCAGGCCTCCGTACAGCACCCCTTTGAACGGGCAACCCTCGGCGACCATCGCGGCGGCTGTCTTTTTCATTATGTTCTCAAGGGCATATTCCTCATCCGCAGCCGTTATGACCGGAACGGGGGAATATGCTCCCATACCTCCCGTGTTGGGGCCCTTGTCCCCGTCGAACGCCCTCTTGTGATCCTGCGCGACAGCCAGAGGGAAAACCTCCTCACCGTTCACAAGGCACATGAATGAGAACTCAGGGCCGGTAAGATATTCCTCGACCACGACCTTCCCCTTGCCGAACTTGTCGTCCAGAAGCATATCCTTAAGAGCCGCCTGCGCATCGGAGAAGTTCTCGGGAATGACAACCCCTTTGCCGGCGGCCAGACCGTCATATTTCAGGACAACAGGGAAAGTGTGCCTGCTGACATATTCAATCGCGTCGGAGTAGTTGTCGAATGTCTTGAAGGCGGCTGTCGGGATGTCGTATTTCTCCATCAGCCGCTTCGCAAAGTCTTTGCTGGACTCGATGCGGGCCGCCGCCGCCGAAGGTCCGAATATCCTAAGGCCCTCTTTCTCAAAGGCATCCGCGATTCCTGCCGAAAGAGGCACCTCCGGGCCTACTACGGTCAGGTCGATACCGTGTTCCTTGGCGAACTCCACAAGCTCGGGAATCCGGGTCTCCTTGACAGGCACGCATTCGGCCTGGGCGGCTATTCCGGCATTGCCCGGAGCGCAGAAAATCTTGCCTACGCTTCTGGAGCGGCTCAAAGCGTCCACGATGGCGTGCTCGCGGCCGCCACTGCCGATGACAAGCACGTTTCTGGACAGGAGAGTGTCCAGCATTATGGTCTTGCCGTCACTCTTGTCCTGCGATTGGAAATGAAAAACTCTCATAATGTACGGGCGGAGGAATATTAATGTTTGAAATGTCGCTCTCCGGTGAAGACCATAGCGATGCCAAGCTCATCGCACTTCCTGACGGAATCCTCGTCGCGGACTGACCCGCCCGGCTGCACGATGGCTTTCACGCCGTATTCGGCGGCAAGGGTCACGCAGTCATCGAACGGGAAGAACGCGTCGGAGGCCAGTACAAGACCGGCCTTGCGGGCGGCCTCTTTCGGGTCAACCGCAACTCCTGTCCTCGCCTTTTCTTCCTCGGCCAAGGTGGCGGCGGCCTGCTTCAGGGCCAGTTCGGCGGAACCGACACGGTTCATCTGACCGGCTCCGACTCCGTAGATCATCCCGGCCTTGCCGACCGTGATGGCGTTGGATTTCACGTGCTTGACAATCTTCCAAGTGAAGTTCAAATCGACAATCTGCTCCTCGGTCGGCTTGGTCTCGGTGACAGTCTGCCCAACGGTAACCGGAACGATCGGGAGATCCTGATTCTGGACCAAAAGGCCACCGTTGACACTGACACACTGCATCCGCTCCTTGACAGAGCCGTCCATATTCACTTTCAGCAATCTGAGGTTCTTCTTCGCTCGCAGGAGCCCAAGTGCGTCCGGAGCGAATGACGGAGCCATCACGATTTCAAGGAAGATCGGTTTGAGAAGCTGAGCGACCTCAAGGTTGACCTCGCGGTTGAACGCCACGATGCCTCCGAAGATTGATGTCTTGTCTCCCTCATAGACCTTTTTCCAAGCATCGGCCACATCTGTTCCGAGACCGGCCCCGCACGGATTCATATGCTTGAGGCCGACCGCGAAAGGCCCGCTGAACTCGCGGACTATGTTGAGGGCGGCGTTGGCGTCCTGAATATTATTGTAGGACAGCTCCTTGCCGTTCAGCTGCTCGGCTGTCGCCAATGAATAAGGGACAGAATCCAGTGTCCTGAAGAACCTGGCCTTCTGGTGAGGGTTCTCGCCGTAGCGGAGTTCCTGACAGATGTCATATTCAAGGAAGAGTTTCTCCGGAAGACCGGCCTGCGAGCGCATATAGGTGGCGATGGCGCTGTCGTACTCGGCGGTGTGGGTGTAGGCCTTGGCGGACAGCTTGAGGCGTGTCTCAGGTGTCGTGTCTCCTGTCTCCTTTATCTCGGAGATGACCGTGGCGTAATCCTCAGGATTGACCACGACCGTGACGGAGGCCCAGTTCTTGGCGGCGCTGCGAAGCATTGACGGGCCGCCGATGTCGATATGCTCGACCGCATCCTCCATCGTCACATCCGGTTTGGCGATGGTCTCGCGGAAAGGATAAAGATTGACGCACACAAGGTCTATCTTGTCTATCCCGTTGTCTTCCAGTTGTCTCAGATGATCAGGAATATCCCTGCGGGCGAGGAGCGCTCCGTGGATTTTAGGATGCAGGGTCTTGACGCGGCCGTCGCAGATCTCGGGGAATCCCGTGACATCGCTCACGCTGGTCACAGGCAGGCCTGCCTCCTTCAACATCTTCATTGTGCCGCTGGTGGAAAGAATCTCCCAACCGAGCGCCACGAGTTCACGGGCGAATTCAACAACCCCCGTCTTATCACTCACACTGACTAAAGCTCTCATTTTATATACGTTAACTTTTTATTGTTTCTATCAAACGGAAATCCAGGGCAACGATTCCGAACCGTTTCTAAAGGAGATGGATCTCGACCCCCGGCCTGTCGGTCACGCGGCCGATGACGGTCGCCTTGTCTCCGTAGCCGGCGAGGATGTCGATTGCCTTGGCGGCCTCGGACTCATCCATGGCGAGAACCATTCCGACACCCATATTGAATATGTTGAACATCTCCCTGTGAGGGATGTTGCCGTACTTCTCCAAGAAGCGGAAGATCGGGAGGATCGTCCAGGAGCCTTCATTGACCTCAACGCCCTGGCCTTCAAGGAGAATCCGAGGGATGTTCTCGTCGAAGCCACCACCGGTGATGTGGGCGACTCCGTGTACGTCGCAGTCGCGGATCACGTCCAGAACCTGCTTCACGTAAATCCTGGTCGGAGTCAGCGCCACCAGTCCGAGAGGCTGGTCGGACTCCAGTTCAGGATAGACCTTGTGAAGGTCTAAATTATTATCCGAGAAAATCTTGCGAACAAGACTGAAGCCATTGCTGTGGACTCCCGTGGAGGCTATCCCCACAAGCACATCGCCAGCCTTGACCTTCGTTCCGTCGATGAGTCTGGACTTTTCCACGACACCTGTGGTGTAGCCGGCGATGTCATACTCTCCGTCGGCGTACATTCCCGGCATCTCGGCGGTCTCTCCGCCGACAAGCGCGCACCCGGCCTGACGGCATCCCTCGGCCACTCCGGCCACGATTGCCTCCACGACTTCCGGACGGGTCTTACCCTGAGCCACATAGTCAAGGAACACAAGAGGTTCGGCCCCCTGCGCGAGGACATCGTTCACGCACATCGCCACAGCGTCTATTCCGATGGTGTCGTGCTTGTCCATCGCAAACGCCAATTTCAGCTTCGTGCCGACTCCGTCGGTGCCGCTGACAAGAACCGGCTCCTTGATGTTCAGCATTGAAAGATCGAACATTCCTCCGAACGATCCTATGTTTCCCATCACGCCGGGCCTGCCGGTGGACGCCACGTGCTTCTTGATCCTGCGGACAACATCATAGCCCGCCTCCAGGCTCACGCCCGCCTTCTCGTAATCTACTGCCATAAACTTCTCTCGCGCAAGCAGGCAATTACTTGCAATAAATATTATCTCGCGTTCGTAGGTTATTGCCAACCCACTCTAATTTACGTTACCTCTTTCCTACCCCCGGAAGAAGGGACTTGCTTTCACAGCAAAGCGCCGAACAGGCTTTCAAGCATTACACTCACGCCCCCCCTTAACTAACATATCCGCATAAAACATCCATAGTCAGGATTATCAGAACTTGTGTTCGTCATTGACCTCTTCTATGCTGGAATAGAGGGCGGTAGGATAGTTCCCGTTAAAGCAGGCCAGACAGAGGTCGCTGCGGCGGCCAGCCTCAAGAAGCCCCTCCTCGGAAAGGAAAGCAAGGGAATCGGCCTCTATCGCCTGACAGGCCTGCTCCAGATCTCTGGTAGAACACAGAAGTTCCTTGTGGGTGGACATATCGACTCCGTAGAAGCACGGATTCTTGATCATAGGGCTGGCGATTCTCATATGCACCTCCTTCGCTCCCGCCTCGCGCAGCATACGCACAATACGCAGCGACGTGGTGCCGCGGACGATCGAATCGTCCACCAATATGATTCTCTTGTCCTTCACGAGGCTTTGCACAGGAGACAGCTTCATCTTCACGCCCTTGTCCCTCAACTCCTGGGACGGCTGGATGAACGTCCTGGCTATGTAGCGGTTCTTGATAAGCCCCATCTCGCTCGGAAGGCCGCTCGCCTCCGCATATCCCGAAGCGGCGCTCAGGCTGGAATCCGGGACTCCCACCACTATGTCCGCATCCACGTGCGACTCGCGGAAAAGAATCTTCCCGCTTTCCTTCCTGAAGGAATGAACGTTGCAACCTTCGATGTCGCTGTCAGGGCGGGAGAAGTAGATGTACTCCATGGCGCACATGGCGTGACGCTGGTAGTCGGAATATTTCCGGCTGCGGATGCCGTGGTGGTCTATCGTGACGACCTCGCCCGGCTCCACGTCGCGGACGAACTCGGCCCCGACGACGCTGAACGCACAGGTCTCGCTGCTGATGACGTAGCCGTCTCCGATCCTTCCGATGGACAAAGGCCTCAGCCCGTACTTGTCACGCATCGCATAGATACGGCGGTTGGTCATAACCAGAAACGCAAAAGCCCCTTCGATCATATTCAGGGCCTTCATAATAGGATGTATTCTCGGACTGTTCCTTTCCACAGGCTCCTTCTTGATAAGATGGGCCAGAATCTCGCTGTCGGACGTGGACTGGAAAAGGCTGCCCCTGTCCTCAAGATACTTCCTCAACTGGGCGGAATTCACCACATTGCCGTTGTGGGCAAGGGCGAAATCCCCGCTGTTGTGCCTGAAGAGAAACGGCTGGACATTCTCGATGCCCCTGCCGCCGTGCGTGGAATAACGGACGTGGCCGATCGCCATCTCGCCGCCCAGAGAACCGAGGTTCTCACTGTTGAACACTTCGGTCACGAGACCGAGTCCCTTGACTCGCTGAAGCTCTCCACTTTCGTTGACCGAGACGATTCCGCAGCCTTCCTGGCCGCGATGCTGAAGGGAATGGAGACCGTAGTAGGTCACCTCTGCGGCGTGGGGAACCCCCCAGACACCGAAAACCCCGCATTCTTCATTAAGTTCCTTTGAATACATATTCCTTTTGCGGACTAAAGTACAAATATAACGAATATTCGCCTTGGGACAAAGAAAAAAACAGGGGATCGGAGCAAGGGCGGCTCCTATTCGTCAAGCCCGAGGTATTTGCTCCTGGCGAGCAGGCACGCACCGGTGATTCCGGCGTCATCCTGAAGCCGCGAAGCTATGATCGGGACGTTCTGGCTTATCAGCTTGAGCGAATACTGTTTGATGGCGAGGGCTGCCTGCTGGATGTAATAATACGACGGCAACTCGGCTCCCTTGCCCTCACCTTTTTGGCCAGGACGGGAGAGTGTCACTCATCCGGTCCAAGATTCCTGCCAAGGAATGGGAGGGCTTCACACCTGCCGAAGGTGCGAGAATGGCTGTCGTCAATGATTACCTCCTCGTAGCCAACGGTGGCAGGATTCTCATTGTAAATCCTGCCGACGGAGCCATCACCAAGACCGTAACCCTTCCTGATGGATTCAAGGCCCAGAGCCTTTGCGTAGACGACGCGGGTAATGTTCTTTTTGCAGCGAACGCGGACTGGTCTAAACAAGACATGTTCCTCATCTACACCGTCAAGTCAGTCGAGGACACTCCAAAACTTCTCATCGAGTACAACTCCGCCAACATCCGGAGCCTTGGGATGTGCAATGTCCGCGTCAAAGGTGACATCACAAAGAACGCGGTCATCACAGCCTATGCTTCCTTCAGCGCCTACTGGATGGCCTGGGAGATCAAGGACGGCAAGATCGGTGACCTTAAGTGCAATACCACTCCTTACACCTCAAATCCGAACAGCGGCTGCGTCGCTCCTGTCGGCGCCTCTCTCTCAGACGGCCTTTGGTTCATCGGCCACGGCGGCACCGACAATCTTAACTATTGCGCGGATGTATACGCGAACAATTGGGTCGAATCATACGTTACCGGTATCTCCTGGACGGAGAACAACGACGTCATCTCCACAGTGACCCTGGGCGGCAAGACATATCCCGCGCTCCTTTACAGCTGCCACTTCGACTACGACAGCACCGACGCCATCATTCTCGATGTCACCGACCCGAAGGCCGCAAAGGAATATGTCAAGTATGCCGGCGACTGTCTGGTAAACCGCGGGGATGACTGGAGCAACTCCGACTGGACCGGCGCCGGCTACTTTGCCGATGCCTGCCTCGTTGAAAAAGACGGCGTTCTGTACCTGTACTTCATAGATGTCAACTACGGAGCGGCCGCCTGCATCTCCGTACAGTAACTCCCACAAGGTATTTCATAGAAGGAAGCCGGTCTTCATTCTATGAAATATTTCCTATATTTGTTTTTTAACCAAAATCAAAATGATGGATTTTAAACAACTCGCGTCCCGGTACGAGAAAGAACTCAGGGAAAACTGCCTTCCTTTCTGGCTTGAGAAATCTCAGGACAAGGAGTACGGCGGTTATTTCTCTTGCCTTGACAGGGACGGGAGCGTTTACGACACGGACAAGTTTATCTGGCTGCAAGGCAGGGAGGTCTGGATGTTCTCCATGCTGTACAACAATCTGGAGAAGAATCCGGAATGGCTGGCCTGTGCTGTCCAGGGTGCGGAATTCCTGAAGAAATACGGTCACGACGGCAACTATGACTTCTATTTCTCACTCAACCGCGAGGGAAAGCCGCTTGTCCAGCCGTATAATATTTTCTCCAACACATTCGCCTGCATGGCGTTCGCCCAGGCAGCGAAGGCCACCGGAAACGAGGAATACGCCGAAATAGCGGGCAGGATATTCGACCGCATCCTCGAAAGACGCTCAAATCCTAAGGGAAGCTGGTGCAAGGCCTATCCCGGCACAAGACCTTTGAAAGATTTCGCATTGCCGATGATCATCTGCAATATGGCCTTCGAGGTGGAGGACATACTCAAGGACAAGAGCATTCTCGACCGTACCGTCGAGGAATGTCTCCACGAGGTTCTGGACGTGTTCTACCAACCTGACCTGGGATGTATGCTGGAGAATGTCTCGGCTGTGGACGGAAGCCCCGTAGACTGCTACGAGGGCAGGGAAATCAATCCAGGTCACGATCTGGAATCCCTGTGGTTCCTGATGGACATCGGAGTGAGAAAGAATGACCGGGCCTTGGTCGAGAAGTGCGTGGAGATAGCGCTAAAGGTCATAGAGCGCGGATGGGACAAGGAATATGGCGGCATATTCTATTTCCTTGACTCGAAAGGAGCGCCGCAGCAGAAGCTCGAATGGGACCAGAAACTCTGGTGGGTACACATCGAGTCGGCCATCGCTATGCTCAAGGGATACAGACTGACAGGGAACGCCCGTTGTCTCGAATGGTTTGAAAGGCTCGACGACTATCTTTGGACTCATTTCAAGGATAACGAGCATCCGGAATGGTTCGGTTACCTCAACCGCCGCGGTGAAGTCCTTCTTCCGCTCAAAGGCGGCAAATGGAAAGGCTGTTTCCATGTTCCGAGAGGCCTGTATCAGATCAGCCGCCTTGCGGCCGAATGCGCCGAAAAGGAGATCTGACACCGGTAATCTTTTGCAAGACATTCAGAATATGACAAATAGAAGAGACTTTATAAAAAAGATGGCCGTGGCTGCTTCAGCCGCCGCCATCTCTCCTGTCATCGCTAAGGCAGGCTCATCCGACTCCCCTATCCTTGCCGGAGCGGGCTCACCCCTTATTGTTCCGAAAGGGCAGGGGCTCAGGATCACAGGGACTTTCCTTGACGAGATCTCCCACGACATCCCGCATCAGAACTGGGGGGAAAAGGAATGGGACCGGGATTTCAAGTATATGAAATCCATCGGAATAGACACGGTCATCGTCATCCGCTCCGGCTATCGCAAGTTCCTCACCTATCCATCGCCTTACCTGCTGAAGAAAGGCTGCTACATGCCTTCCGTCGACCTCATCGACCTGTTTTTGAGACTGGCTCAGAAATACGGGATGAAGTTCTGGTTCGGTCTCTACGACTCAGGCCGTTACTGGGACACGGGAGATATGACCCACGAAATCGAGGACAACAAATTCGTCATCGACGAGGTCTGGAATATGTACGGACGGAAATATGACAGCTTCGGCGGATGGTACATCAGCACCGAAATAAGCCGCAAGACAAAAGGCACAATCAAGGCCTTCCACGCTATGGGCAAACAGTGCAAGGATGTCTCCGGAGGTCTCCCGACATTCATATCCCCTTGGATAGACGGCAAGAAAGCGGTTATGGGCACGAACGTCAAGACCCGCGAGGACGCTGTCTCCGTAGAGGAGCACGAGAGGGAATGGAACGAGATATTCGACGGGATACACGATGTCGTAGACGCCGTAGCCTTCCAGGACGGGCATATTGACTATGACGAGCTTGACGCTTTCTTCTCCGTCAACAAGAAACTGGCCGACCGCTATGGTATGAAGTGCTGGACAAACGCCGAGACTTTCGACCGGGATATGCCGATCAACTTCCTTCCTATCAAATTCGACAAACTTCGTATGAAGCTTGAGGCCGCGGCAAGATGCGGCTACGACAAGGCCATCACTTTCGAATTCTCTCATTTTATGTCTCCTCAATCCTCATATCTGCAGGCAGGGCACCTGTTCGACAGATACAAGGAGTACTTCAATGTGTAGGGCTACGCTAAAGGTTCAGCGAACGGTTATAATCTGATGACCAATGAGTAAGAATAAAGCTTATAATTTGCCTTACGTGATTTTCCTGGCCTTTGTGGCCGCTCTCGGAGGCATTCTTTTCGGCTACGATACGGCCGTCATCTCCGGAACAACCGAATGCGTGCGCCCGCAATTCTCCCTGAATGACCTGCGGGAGGGCTGGTACGTCGGCTGCGCCCTGATAGGCTCAATTTTCGGAGTTGCGGTCGCAGGCGGTCTCAGCGACGGAATAGGCAGGAAAAAGACGATGCTTATCTCCGCCGTCCTTTTCAGCGTGTCCGCAATAGGTTGCGCGATATGCCAGAGCTTCAACGGCCTTGTCATCTATAGAATCATCGGTGGAGTCGGCATAGGAATCGTCTCGATTGTGTCTCCAATCTACATTTCGGAAGTTTCTCCGTCAAGGATTCGAGGCACACTCGTGTCACTCTACCAGCTTGCCGTGACAGCCGGCTTTCTGCTGGCCTACCTCGTCAACTGGCTGATTTCGCAAGGAGCTGACGCCTCTCTTGCGGGAGACCTGTGGCAGAGGATGTTCAATTCCGAGATGTGGAGAGGGATGCTCGGCAGCGAGACCGTACCGGCCTTGCTCTTCCTACTGATAATCTTCTTTATCCCCGAGAGTCCCAAGTGGCTGGTCACCAAGGGGAATCTTGGCTACGCAAGGAGCATATTCAGCCGGATTTATCCTGACAACACCCTCGCCGAGAACGAGATGCGCACTACCGAGAAATCCCTTCAGGGAAGCGAAGGGCGCTGGGCCGACCTTCTCAAACCGGGAATCCTCCTTGCCGTGGTGGCGGGAAGCGCCATCGCAATCCTCGGACAGTTTATGGGAGTAAACGCGGTTCTTTACTACGGCCCGAAGATTTTCTCCCAGGCCGGGTTTGAAGATCCGATGTTCTCCACCGTGCTTGTAGGTGTCGTGAACATGCTGACCACTGTCCTCGCCGTCTTCATCATCGACAGGGCAGGACGCAAGCAACTTATTTGGTACGGTGTGTCAGGGATGATTCTGTGTCTTCTCTGTATCGGAGTCTATTTCGCCGCAGGAGACAGCCTCGGACTCGGCAACGGCTTTATGCTGACGTTCTTCCTTCTTTACGTGTTCTGCACAGCCATATCCATCTCCGCGGTGGTCTTCGTGCTGCTTTCCGAGATGTACCCGAACTCAGTGAGAGGCAGGGCAATGTCAGTGGCAGGTTTCGCACTGTGGGTAGGCACATACCTCATCGGCCAGCTCACACCTGTCCTTCTCGGATGGAGCCAGGCCGGAACATTCTTCCTATTCGCGGTGATGTGCGTGCCTTATCTGCTCATTATGTGGAAGATAATCCCTGAAACGACAGGCAAGAGCCTCGAGGACATCGAGGAATACTGGCTGTCCCGCGGAAAATAACAAGGAACGGACGCATTTTTTATGGGGTTGGCCAGGAATGAACTTCCGGCCAACCCCTTGACATTTTAATCCAGAATGAAAACCAACGTGTCGCTACCCTTGGCGCCATATTCAAGTTCCGCATCATGAATAGGCATCCAACGGTATGTCTTGACTCCGCCATATTCAATCTCGACATAAAAATTGAATATGTTGTTGCCTCTGTCGCTCTGGCCGGGCTTCACGAAAGGATTCGTCCCGAATGAGAACACCCCCTGGGAGGATGTCTCGCCTTCGTACAGAGCGTCCGGTGTCACCTTATAGCTATAACCCTCGACAGGATAGAATCTTAGCCTTGCGCCGTCCGCCGGTCTTCCGTCCTTTTCCAAGACCTTGACATTGAACTCCGGAGAAAGGAAAGAGTGATGCTTCAGACAGACTCTTCTGTCAGCGGAGGCGTTTATCATCATCAGGGAATAGTCAGACCACAGCGTCTCGCCGTAAGGATAGTTCATAATCCCTTTTTCCGCCTCGTAGGTCTCACCTGTAATCGGGTTGCCGGACGGCTGGCTGACCTCGGTGGCATACAAGTCGATCATCCCTCTGGAATGGCCGAACTCGTGAACCAGGGCATCCACGGCATAGCCTTGGAAAAGACCGCTGTAATCGTGGCCCACACAAAGGTATGGGGCCGGAAGCCAGCCTCCGGAGACATCATTGTCCGCGGCATGGGCGTTGACCACGACACGTACATCATAGCTGAGGTCGGACTCTCCGGAAGTGTCATACATCAAGGCGGAGGAGCGGCCTTCGAACGGAAGCATCTCGGTCATATAGAAATGGAACTGGTTCCCTCCCCCGTCGTTGATTCCCTTGACCTGAAAGTAGGCGCTGGCATCCTTCATCAGCCGGTCCATCTTCTTGAGCGTCTGCATCCTGCCGCCGTAGTCCGCCATTGTCTGCTTCTCTACGAACACCTTGCACCGGAATTTCCATCCGCGAAGCCTGTCAAACTCCACCTTTCTGTCAACATAGTCTCCTTCAGGAATATAATACGTGCTCTCATCGAGCTTCGGAAGCCTGATCCTGTGGGTGTAAGGCACGCCGGGGGCTGAGATGCAGGACTGTTCCACTTCATAGACAGGCATCCAGAAATAGAACTTGTACCTCTCGTAAACCACCTCCACAAGGTAGTTGCAAACCTCCTTGGTTCCTTCCTCAAGCAAGAATGGATTTGACGGGAACACATAGTTCCCGGTAGCGGACAGGTGTCCGTCAAACAAAGGAGTGTCTCCTACGGTACCGCTTCCGGGATACACTGGATAGAAGCGCAGGACAGCGTCCTTGGCCACCTGCCCGTCATAAGTCAGAACCTGAGTCCTTATGCCGGCAGGAAGGTAGTCACGATGCGAGACAACCCTTTTGTCTCCCGATGCATCTATAACGGATCTGGCGTATCCGGACCATTCTTTTGTCTGGTCCCTGTCATTCATTATGCAAGGGATGGCACTGAAATCCTGGCCGTTGACCGGATTGTTGACAGATCCGTCACGTACTACCGTCTGGTCCACACCGGCGACACCCCTTGACAAGGCAAGGCTATAGACCAAGTCCATAAGGGATTCCTTGGAGAACAAATCGTTCCTGTCCAGGCCTATTGACAGGCAGGGATCACCGATAAAACCGGATGATTTGTCCGCCGGGGAAGCGTGAGCGTTCATCACTATCTTCAAGTCGTAGGACTCATTGCTGCGCATCGGTTCTTTGAGCCTGTCTCCGGAGCGTCCTTCAAACACATCAAACTCAGACATATAGAACAAGATCCGGTTACCTTGGGCATCATTGATGCCTTTGACTCTGAAAAAGCCGCTGGCACGTTCCATAAGGCCGTCAACCTTTTTCATAAAGGCTATCCGTCCGCCGGCGTCCTCGACGGTACGGCTCTCCGCAAGTACCTTGCATCTGAATTTCCAACCTTGACAGGACGCGAATGTCTCATCTCTGTCGATATAATCCTCTCCCGGAGCCGGAACATTTTCCGGCTCGGAAGAGGATCCACCACAATTACAGAGCAATAATGAAAGAAGACAGACGCAGAGCAGACTGATTCTTCCTCTCATAACACACATTACCAATTGTCCGAAGTCTCCGGATAGGAATAATCGTCAAACCTTATCTCCGTCTCATAGCTGTACCAACGGTCGGCGTATTCCTCACCAAGATCCACCTTATGGGACACCTTGTGGACAAAGTTGATATTCTCATAAACCGTGTGGTAGTAGAACACGACCTGATCCTTCGGTTCGCAGAGAGCGTCAGACAGGGAAGACTCCCACGCCTTGTTGCGGATGTTCTCTCCGGCGAACTCCCTGGTGGTCCAGACATTGTCACGGTTCAGGTAACGGAATATGACTTTGGCTCCCGGAAGAGGGTCGCACTCCCACATGAACCATGCACTGCCACCGAAGTTCTGGGCGTTGCTGATCGAAGCCTTCGGGTAGCGAGCGGCGATCCGCTTCAGGCAAGCGTCATATTCAGAATAATACAACGACTTGACCATCATCTCTTTATGGGCGTCCATAGTCTCTTCTGACACAACATTGCTCGTGATTTCGTAAGAAAGAGACTTGTTGCCGTAGGCATCATAGGAAACGATGTCATAAGTATAGTTGCCTTCGGACAGGCCCGGAATGACCACCCTGACCGGAGACTTCGACGGATCCGGAACGCTGAACTCGACCGAATCCTGTCCCAGATTCCAGAGGATAACCCCTCGGGTGATTCTGTTGGACGGCACATAGATGTCAAGGACTTGGCTGTTCACGCCCACAAGAGCCTTGACGGAATCCACCTTTGCCGCATAGACCGTCTCACCTCTTTCCAGATAAGGTTTGTGCAGATCGTTCATTTCGGAGCACGACACAGCCATAAGGGCTACGACGGCGGCAGATGCAAATAGTATTCTGATGTTCATATTCTGTTCCTTTTAGATTTTTCCGTAGAAGAATATTTCGTACAGATTGATGAATGTGTTGTCGCCGCCCCAATTCTCGGTGAATTCGAAACGGTAGTATTCATACTTTGCCACCTTTTCCGGGTCGAACTCAAAGTCCTCACCGTTCTGTGCGACGTAGATGTCCTCGTCCGAGTACTGCCCCGAGCCGTATCCCGAAGGCTTTACGGAGATGAACGTCTTCAAAAGTGTCCAGCCGTCGTTGCTGCCGTCGGAGCTTGGGCTGTTGGTGGCATACACATTGAATTTCTTCGGATTGCCGTTCTCCCACATCTCAGAATGACGCTGGATGATCCTGACACGGCTCACAATGGCTCCTCCACTTATCCGGACGGTGAACCTGGCCGGCCAGACACCGCCCTCTACAGAAGGCTTCGAGAACCAACCGTAGGCCTGGGTCGTGTTTCCGTCAAGGGCAAAGCCAAGATCCCAACCATAGGAAATCTCGCTGTCTCCGGCCATAGCGTACTTCTTGTAAGTCCCGACCTTGAACTGTTCCTCGAAGAGAGGGGTCAGCGTAGCGCTCACTGTGTCAGAGACGTTTTCCCAGCGGTCTTTTATGAACACGGCGAACTCGGCCTCCTCGGCTTCCATTCCGCGGGCGGCCTGTCTTCCCTCCGCGGCATCGGAATAATAGGTGTTCACCTCTTCCCATTTGGTTCCGGCTTTCTTCAGGAGAGTGACAGCCAAAGCGCTTTTGGTCTCATTCTTCCAGGTCAGCCTGACTCCTCCGAAAGTGCCTTCCATCCTGACAGACTCAAGGACATCGAAAATCGGAGAACGCTTCGGCGAGATGGAAACCAAGACCGGAGCGGACTCATTGCCGCTTCTGTCACCGGTAATGATGCTTACACGGCGTTCCTCAGGCTTGGAGAAACCTCTGACTTTCAAGGTGTCCTCATACATAGACACCATGACACTCGACTGAGTGCCGTTTTCCAACTCATAAGTCGCCTTGACATAAAGAAGGTCTTCGTCAGACGGAATCTTATAGGTGATGTCGGCTCCGCCCGGGACATTGGTGACGGCAATGCCGCTTATCTGACCCGGGGCCTCAGAGTCCATCGGGATGGATCCGACAGGCTGATCCGAGCAGGAAAACGCCAGTGCGGCGGAAAAAACAAGCAATATTATTCTTTTCATATTCATCGTGATTAGATTTTACCAACCGTAGTTCTGCTGAAGTTTTGGATTGATGGACATCTGCCTTTGGCTGATAGGCCAGAGGTAGTCTCTTTGGGAGAATTTCTTGTGGGCCGATGTGACAGGCACCTGGTTATAATAGGCGGCAGGAGCCTTTTCGTTCACATTCCAGACCAGAGTCTGTCCGTTCCAGATCTCGGAGCCTCGGAGCCATCTGCGGATGTCCCACATATTCTGTCCCTCCATAGCAAGCTCAATCATCCTTTCTCTCTGGATGATGCTTCTCAGGCCGTCTTTTGTCTCGACCTTGGCGGCTTGTGTCGAGTAGTTTCTCCAGGACTCTCTCGCCCCCTTAAGCCCTGCCTTCGCCCGCACCGCGTCAAGATAGACGAACACCTCGTCTGTCGGGCCGTAAACCTCATTGAGTACCTCAGCATAAAGCAGATACAGGTCAGACATACGGATAATCGGGAACGGGGCCGGCTCAGTAGTGAAGCCGGAGGCGTTGAAGGTAGTCTCCGGAGCGATCAGCTTCTTGGCGAAATAGCCGGTCACAGAGTAGAGCGAAGCCCAGGTCTGTCCCTGAAGCTGTGAGAACTTTGCCGCCAGTTTGTAAAGCTCGTCGTATTTGGTGATGTCGTACTTTCCGTTGCCCCACCAGAGAGCGGCGTCAAATCCAAGCGAGGCATAGAAGCGAGGCTCGCGGTTGAAGTGCATCTTGGCGGTCACGAAACGCTCGCCTGTGGCCGCGTCCACAGAAGTGGACACCTTCCATTTCTCTGACTCATCGGCGGCGCGCAGATCGAAACGACGCTCGTAGTCGAAAGTCTTGTCCTCAGACATCGGAACGCCGTTCTCAGTGTAGTAAAGGTCAGCCACAAACGACGTAGGGGCAAGAGATCCACCTTTCACGTAAGAGTTCTTCAGCGCATCGGCGGTGAGACGTGGCATCGAGTTATACTGCAATGCGAAAGTGCTGGTCTTGGTGTAGCCCCAGACTGTCTCGGTGTTCCACGCATCCCAGATCTTGTACCGGATTTCAAGCTGCTTCTCAAGTTCCGGGTTCAATGAATATGCGTGGGTACGGAGCGTATAGAGGTCGTTCCCGGCCATCTCCGCCGTTTCAATCGCATCTTTCAGAGCGGCTTCGGCCCTTTTCCACTTCTCGGCTTTCTCTCCGGCCTCAGGGAAAAGACGGACTCCGCGGTCATCTGTGATGTTGGCGTAAAGAGGGTTGCCGTTGAACAGCGGAGAAGCCGCCATAACCAGCACCTTGGCCTTAACGGCTTTGGCTATCGCCTGTGTGGCTCGTCCCAGTTCCTCGGTCTCCTTCTCTATTCTGACAGGGAGGTCAGGAGTGGCCTCGTCCAGAAGAGCCACCACATAATCGACACACTCGTCAAACGGCGTACGGTACTCCCTGACATCGTCAGGATCGGCGTTGACATCGTGATTGGTGTCCTGAATCACTATCGGGCCGTACATTCTCATCAAGCAATAGTTGTAATATGCCTTCAGGAATTTCACCTCGGCCACCCATCTGGTCTTCGTTATGTTGTCCAGGTCGAAAGGCTCGTCAATCTTCTCGAGAAAAGTGTTGCAGACACGGATTGCCTGATAAGGAGAGTAGTACCACGAGTCTGTCTCCCAGTTGTTGCAGACAGGGGAGCTGATATTCTGGCCGCCTGTGATGAGAGCCAGATTGTAAAGGCTGATCGCCCCGTTGCCCGTCGTATAGGACAGGAATTCACCCGAACCCATTATGGCCGGATCCTTCGCCGGACTCATATACTCCGGCAGGTAGCCATAGCAGGTGTAAAGATATTTCTCAGCCTGTGCCTTGTCCTCAAAGGCGTGATCCAGGGTCGGAATGTCATCCGGGACCACATCAAGGAAATCACAGGAGGCGGCGAAAAACAATGTCAGGAGTGCGGTCGCCGTAGCCTTAGCTTTGTGTATAATATTCATTCTCATTATTCTGTGGTATTAGAAAGTGACGTGAACACCAAGGTTGAAGACACGCTGGATAGGATAGCCGAGACCATTGCCTTGCATTTCTGGATCCCAAAGCTTGAATTTACTGAATGTCAACAGGTTGCTGCCACTCAAATAGATTCGTGTCATGTTGATTCCCAGTTTTTTGGAGAGCTTGTCCGGAATGGTGTAGCCGAACTCGGCGGATTTCAGACGGAGGAACGATCCGTCCCTCATGAACCAGGTGCTGACCTGGCTGTTGTTGGCGTTAAGCTCCTCCGAGAGACGAGGCCAGAAAGCGTAGATATTTCTGTTCTCCTCTGTCCAGACATCATCGGCGATGCTCTTCATCAAAGCGCGCTGGCCTCCTTCAAAAGGAGCCACCTTGGCAGGATCGATCCAGAAGGAAGAGCGTCCCGAACCCTGGAAGAAACAGGACAGGTCGAAGCCTTTGTAGCCCAAGGAGACGCCGAATCCGTAGATGATCTCAGGGGTAACAGGATAGCCGATGGCGACTTTGTCAAGCTCGCTTATGATGCCGTCATTGTTGATGTCCTTGTATTTGATGTCTCCCGCCTGTGTAGGCACGTTGCCGCCGAAATTCTGAAGAGGCGAGTTGGCGACCTCGGTGTCATCGACGAAAAGACGCTCGGCGACATAGCCGTAAACCTGTCCGAGTGAGTTCCCCTTATGGGAAAGCCAAGGGGTATCGGAATAGTCCGGCTCCTCATAGAACTTGTACTCGCTCGTCGCGTAGGTGAAGTTGCCGTTACCCATAATCCACATGCCGTTGGCGAAAGAGTGATTGTACTGGACAGCCAACTCGCATCCGTGGCCGACCGCCTCACCGATGTTGGCGCTGATGGTGGCCTCGTAACCGGCGGATGAAGGAATATAGGCGCGCGGCATAAGGATGTTGCTCCTGTTCTCCGTGAAGTAGTCAAACTGGACGTTCAGGTCTTCGAACAGTCCCAGCTCTACGCCGAGGTTCATCTTCCTGGAGATTTCCCAGGTAATCTCAGGGTTGGCATACTGGGAGATAGACACTCCCGGCTTGCTGGTGTTGATGGTGGTTCCGAAATAAATGTCGTGAAGCTTGCTGTCAAGATCCACATTGGAAAGATAGAAGAATCTCTCGTCACCGATGGCATCGTTACCGACAAGGCCATATGTGGCCTTGAGTTTCAAGAGCGAGACAACGTTCTTGAACGGATCCCAGAACTTCTCGTTTGAGACAATGTAGCCCAGACCGGCTGACGGGAAAAAGCCCCAGCGATGCTTGGCGTTGAAACGCTCGGAACCGTTGTAGCCGAAGTTCGCCTCAAGGAAGTAACGGCTGTCATAGTCGTAGGTAAAACGTCCGGCCAGCCCCATATTCCTGTAAGGCAATGATTTCTGGAGGGAACCGGCGTTGCCGTAGAGACGCTGCTGCATCGTATAGACAAGAAGTCCGGTCACATTGTGCGTGTCCTTGAACTTTCTCGCATAGTCTACGGCCGCCTCCATATAGAGCGAGGAGTTCACATCCTTCGCTCCTTCCGTATAGGACAAGGCGTTGCTGCCCTCATTGACGGAGCGGACTGTGTAGAACCCGTTGTCCCTGTCATAAGTGGCCAGTGAATAGTAGTAAGGCTTGGACTCGCGGCGTACATCGAAGTAAGAATACCTGTCCGTGTTGGCCAGAACCCTGGCAGACAAGCCCTCTGTTATCAAGTCGCCCAAATCCTGCCTCAACTCCACCTGGGCAAGCATAGTGGAAGAAGAGTACTGCTTGAAGCCCTTCACCATCTCAGCATAAGGATTCACGTAGGTGTTGTCGTCATTCGTACCGAACATCGTGTGCTTGCGGGATGTCAGGATTCCGTCATCAGTGCTGAAGAACGCCGGGAATGCGACCGGGTTGGCGTTCATGGCCATCTGGTAAAGCTCGCTACCTCCCTGGAGAGGTCCCTGATAGTCATCAAACGCTCCATGAAGACGGATCGTGACCTTTGTGCTCTTGGTGACATTCACGTTGAAGTTAGCCCTGAGCACATACTTGTTCAGATTGATGTTGTTGTTGAAATTATTGTTGGAATCAGACCTCAGGACACCGTTGTCACGTGTGTAGGCTCCCGAAATATAATAGTTGGAGATCTGTCCTCCACCGCTGAGGTTGAAGTTGAACCTATGGTTGACCGTAGCCGGCTTGAAGAGCATGTCGTACCAATCGGTGGCAGGGAACACGTTGGTGTTGCGGTCTGCCAGCCTTGTGTTGGCTATCTTCTCCTGTGAATACGGAGCCGGGGCTATCGGGTTGCGGGTCTTGACGGCTTCGTTGTGAAGAAGCATATAAGTGACAGGATCGGCAAGCTCGACCTCGCGTGTCGGCTGGCTGACCGAAGTCTCATAACGGAAATTCAGCTTGGCTTTTCCCTCCATTCCGCTCTTGGTGGTGATAAGGATGACACCGTTGGCGCCGCGGGCACCGTAAAGGGCGGCGGCTGTCGCATCCTTCATCACCGAAAAACTGGCGATGTCATCGGTTGTAAGACGGGCCAGATCCGAAGAAGACATCTCGATGTTGTCAATCAGGATAAGCGGATCCTTCTTGGCGGACGCTCCGAACGAGGAAATACCGCGGACAAAGAACTGTGCGTTGTCCTGCCCCGGCTCTCCGCTGACCTGATAGGATATGACTCCGGACACGCGTCCGGCAAGGGCTGTCGTCAGGTTACTTGACGGCACCTTAAGTTCCTTCGGATTGATGGCAGAGACCGAAGCGATGATGCTTTCCTTCTTCTGCTTCGCAAAAGCCACCACGGTAACATCGTCTAACTCATTGGCTTTCAGTTCCAGTTTAACATCAATGACTGTTCTGTCGCCGACAGTGATCTCCTGTGTCTGGAAACCGAGCAGCGAGAACTCAAGCACGTTCTCCGGAGAGACCGAAATCGACCAGCTTCCGTCTTGACTTGAGATGACACCTCGTCCCTCACCTTTCACCAACACGCCGACTCCCACCATAGGAACGCCTTCCGCGTCAGTGATGTGTCCGGAAACCGTCCTCTTCTGCGCAGACACGTCAAGTGTCATCAGGAAGAGTGCAAGCAAGGACAATAATCCGACTCTGATTTGTTTTGGTTTCATAAAAGGATTGAATAAATTGGTTATTAAATCTGATTATTCTTTAATGATTGGAAATTCAGTGATTCTCAACGTAGTGCATCCGTATGGAATCAGCGTGACGCTCTCGGCCGGCACATCCTTGGTGTCCGGGCCGTAAATCATACGGCTGTATGGCTGGGGGCCGGCCATCTCATTGTAGAGAGTCCATGACGGAATCCTCTTGGCTTTGGTCCGGATGGACACCGGGGCCGCCTCCGGACTCCAGTACCAATCAGATTCAAGAAGATTCTCATTGACAGTTACCTCAAAGCAATCCGATAGAGAATTCCCCGCAGGATCGATTATCCCGTAATTCCAAGGAGACTCCGGATAGACCTCCCAATAGTCCTTTCCGTAGATGGAGTTTTCACCGGCATCGCATCTGACCCACTTTTCCTTCATTCCGAGCGCATAGACCAACGGTCCCCTTTCCACAGCGACCGAATTCTCGTACCATTCGCTCAAAGAGACCTTCATAGGAAGGTTCAGCTCGACACGATCTCCGTCAGCCCATCTCCTGTCGATGACGGCGACGCTTCCGGGAGTGACATAAACCGGCTTGCCATTGACGGTAAGGCCCGGATTCACGCTCCACGACGGTATGCGGAGACGCAACGGAAAGCTCACCTTCGCTCCCGAATGGACAGAAATCTCAAAATCGATCTTCCCGTCCATCGGATAGTGGGTTCTCTCCATAATAGAGACATCAACCCCGGAAATCCTCGTACTGACAGAGGACGGGGAATATGCCAGGGCGGCAAGACCTCCGTCAGAAGATGCCAGCCACAGATTACGGGTAAACTTTGGCCATCCCTGATGCAAGTTCGCCGTGCAGCAAGGATAACCTGTCAAAAGGCCAAACACAAGGTCGGTGTTTCCGTGGTTGATGTCAAAATTATGTATGTGCTTGGTAACCTGTACCTGATTCGGCTGCTGGAAGTACTGCCTCGCCGAGAAGTCATCGGTTATCTGGGCCGGCAGGGCATTGAAGGCTATGCGCTCCAGATGATCGACATATTCAAGGTTACCGGTCACTTTCATCATCTCTTCCAATGAATACATCAGCTCCACCGCGGCGCAGAGTTCCGACCCCTGCGTGGGATTGTTTCCGTGAAGAGCCTCGTCACCACCGAACATCCCGTTCGGGAAACCATTGTACTGACGTATGTCCGACAGAGCCTTGCCAACAGCGTCCAGATACTTCTTTCTGGAATCAACCCTCCAGTAAATAACAGGCTCCTTGATTCCCTGGGCGAGGTTCACACAGTGTATGCTGTTCAGCCTGCGGAGAGCGTCGGTCTCGGAGAACATCCCGACATAGTCGTGGCCTTGCCGGTGAAGAATGTCGGCAAGGTCCACGAGCCAAGGCTCCCCGGTCACATCGTGAAGCCACAGAACCATATTCAGATTGTCACAGGCCCTGTATTCAGCCCAGAACGTCCAGTTGCCGAGAGGAGTTTCCGGCAATGTCTTAAGCTGATACCGGAAGTACCTCAGCATAAAGTCAATGACCCTTTTGTCGCCCGTAGCCGACCAATGCTGCTGCAAGACTTTAAGCATCACCATCCTGGGCCACCAGTCGCGCGAATTGTTTCTCTGAAGCCCTTTTTCATAAGGATAGTCTTTGGACGGCCCGAAAAAGCCATCCTCACTCTGGCTGGCCAAAGCCCACTCGACCCAAGGCTTGACTTTCTCCTTAAGTTTTTCATCGTCAAGAATATATGCCAAAGGAAGAAGACCATCAATCCAATACGGACCTCTTTCCCACTGGTCTCCGTCTCCGCCAAGCCATCCGTTCCTCTCTCCCATAACCTGAGGATAAAGAGCGTCCAGCCGAGATGAAATCCCGTTTTTCTGACGCAAAAGCATCTCTTTCAGCCAGCCCTCAGCCTTGACTGTTCCAAGTGGAAGTTCCTGATAGGCCGCCGGATGCAGCGAACGGGCCTCGTCCGAATCGTATCTCAGCCAGACATCCATTTTGCCGGGGGATCTGTTATCCCAAGCATAATAAGGGACGAACTTGACGGAACGGTCTCCTGATGAGGCTGTTATCACGCATACCCCGCCGAGCGTGCCCGGCTCGTAGGAGCATTCGAAGACATCCTTGGAAGTAAGTTTCACCGACTCATAGTCAGGATTGTCCGTCTGCTCGGCGCAATAGACAAGAGGGCCGCGCTGAACCGCCATGCGCCCCACATTCGCCTTCACCCTCGGATCCGCGGCCACAACCTTCACGGGCATATCCATTTCCAACGCTATCTCATCTCCTTTCTTCCATTTTCTGTCCAGAACAGCGTAGCCGTCTTGAACTGCGAAGTCAGTCTTTTCGCCGTTGACGGACACTTTCCAGTCCTCGCACCAGCCCGGTATGCGAAGCCTTACGGCGAATCGGCCCCTCTTCTCCGGAGAGACGGTCATCAGGACAGCCCCGTCCCAAGGATATCCGGTCTTCTGGGTGAAGGAAACCTTTCTTCCCGAAACAACGGTCTCGACTTTGCCCGACACATAAAGATTGACCCACAAAGCATCCTCGGATGTGGCATAGACATAGCCGCCTATGGACGGAAGGAACCTTGAGATCTGGCTCGGACAGCAGGCCGTACCGTACCAGGGCTGCCTGTGGTGGTTTCCGTCAGAGGCCAAAGGATTGACATAGAAGAACCTGTCGCTTGACAGGGATATTCCCGCAAGAGCGCCGTTGTACATCGCTCTCTCAAGGACATCTATATAGCGGGACTCTCCCTTGAGCATATTCATCCTTTGATTCCACATCACCATCCCCACCGAAGCGCAGGTCTCGCAGTACGCATCCTTGTTCGGAAGGTCGTAATCTTCGGTGAAGCCTTCGTTGTGGCGCGACGAGCCGATGCCGCCGGTCAGGTACATCTTGGTGTTGACCACATTGTCCCACAAGCGGTCCAGGGCGGCATAGTACGAAGTGTCGCCGGAAGTGGCGGCATAATCAGCCATTCCGGTGAACAAGTACATCGCGCGGACAGCATGCCCTCCTATCTTCTCAAGCTCCGAGACCGGAACCTTGTCGATATAGTAGTCATAGGCCCTCCAGTCTGCCTTGCCGCGGCCTCTTTCCTCCAACAGGAAATGGGCGAGTTCAAGATATTCCTTCTTTCCGGTCTCGTGATAGAGACGTATCAGCGCCAGCTCTATCTCCGGATGTCCCGGCACCCAGTCTCTTTTCCCGGGGCCGAAAACGCTGACAAGATAGTCGGCGAAACGGCAGGCGACATCCAGAAGGCTGCGTTTGCCGGTGGCCTGATAAAAAGCGATCCCTGCCTCGATCAGATGGCCGCCGCAGTACATCTCGTGCTTGTCCATATCCGTCCAGCGCTCGCCGGGCTTCTTCAATGTGTAGAAAGTGTTGATGTAGCCGTCCTTTGCCTGGGCTCCCGCAATCAAGGCTATGATGCTGTCCAATCTGGACTCAAGTTCCTTGTCAGGCAAGTTCTGAAGAGAGTAGGACGCTCCCTCGATCATCTTGTACAAGTCCGAATCATCGTAGAACAGCCCGTCGAACGCACCCTCCTTGACTCCGGCCGCAACCGCGAAATTATCCACACGGTGTGTCTGTCTGGTACACTGGTCAAGACAGAAAGGGACCGTCACCTCGGAGAGCTTGTTGAGCCTCGGCTTCCAGAAAGAGTCCTCGACAGTGACCTTTGAGAAACCGACCGGATGATTCCTCAGATTATCCGCCTTGCCGAAAACGACAGGCAGAAATAAAACACAAAGAAACGATGCAATGGTCTTGAATGAATTCATAAACGTAAATGCAATTTTTTCAAAGCGCGAAAAAAGGCAAAGACGTTCTTAATTCAAAGCAAAATCATTTCATAAAATGGAAAAATCGTGTCATTGGCTCCAATTTCGGCCTCTCAGAGCCATACAGGACATTTTCCCCGACCAAAGGCAAACACCGCAAGAGACAGAATCAGGCCTGATTACCCGACCGGACACAACGGAAAAATCGGGGAGAAGAACCGGATTCCTCTCCCCGACCATAATGTTTTCCATCGGATATTCCAGGCTCAGTCCTGAAAAATCCATCAATATGTCACCTGCTCCGAGGCGTCGCTCTCTGAATTAAGCTCGTTGATAGCGGTCACCAGATAGGTTCCCTTAGACGGCAGACTGAACTTCTTGTCCTTGGTCGTCCCGGCCAACGTCGCCTTTTTCTTGGAAGAATCCAGCTTGTAGACAGCGAATGACGTGGCCGAGCCGTTCCAGGTCAAGGACGAGCCGTCAACCTTCACTCCGGTCGGAGCATCAGGCTTCTTCTCGTCGGCGGCCAGAAGGTACGGAAGCAAAGCCTTTGAGCCGAAAGCGCCTTTGATTGTGCCGGTTATCCCGATCTTATTCTCTGCCAAAGACTTGGCGCTGTAAAGAAGCGTCCCCTCGACATTCCCCATACGAACCGTATAGTTGTACTGGCTGTAGAACGAAGACGTGGTCCTGAAGTCAGCGTCGGAAGCGTCGGAAGCGTATTTGTATATTCCGTAGCCGGCCATAAGATGGCTCTTGAAAGCATTGTCCGCAAACCACTTTATCCTTGTCTGGAAAGTGACGATATTGAAATACAGCTGAGGGATAAGCACATCTATCCATCCGTTGCGTGTCCAAGAGGCCACATCGGCGAAGAGGATGTTGTAGTTGTTGTCGTAGTTGCCCTGAGGACCGATAGAGAATATCACTTCCGGACGTGTCTCGGCAATCACATTATGGATTTTCTCCACAGCCTTTGAGACATTGGCCCGCCGGAAATCCTCGATTTTCGAATATCCAGACCCGTACTTGGCGTATTCGGCCTCATCATTCAACGACTCGCCTTTATCCAGAGAAGGATAGAAATAGTCGTCCATATGAAGGCCGTCCACATCGTACTTGGTGATAATCTCCTTCACAATGGCGGCGATTCTGTCCTGAACCTCCGGAAGAGCCGGATTATAGACACGGATTTTGTTGTAGTCCTTTACCAGCGAACTCGGAATCTTCGAGTCCAACGCCGGGAACGAGGCTGATGCAGAGCCTCTTGTCTCGACTCGGTAAGGATTGATCCAGGCATGGAACTGCATCCCGCGGGCGTGGGTCTCGTCAATCAGGAACTTCAGGACATCATAGCCGGGATTCTTTCCCGCCGTGCCTGTTATGCTCTTGCTCCAAGGCTCGTACTGAGACTCATAATAGGCGTCAGCCTTGGATCTGATCTGAAAGAAAACCGCATTGATGCCACAATCCTCGAACAAGTCAAGGTATTCAAGATACTTCTTCTTCTGCGAAGCTTCGTCGTGCGCCCCCATCGGCCAGTCCAATTCCCAGACCGTGGCGACCCACACACCTCTGAGTTCCTTCCTCGGGAACTCTATCTCAGCTGGTTCAGTGGTTTCCCCGCCACCGGTGTCTCCTCCGCCTGTGGAGCCTCCCGGCTTGAAGGGTTTATCCTCTTTTCCACAGGCGAAGAAAGCCACACACAGAAGCGTGTACAAGAGTGTTCTCGCGAATCTTCCCATATTGTTCATCAGTCGTCAAGAGCCACCTTTATCGGGAACTCGCAGATAGCGAAACCAGAGTCGCAGCGAGCGGCGAACAGGTAAAGCTTGCTGTCCTTGCCGTCCGCATCCTTCTCGATGTAGTAGTCGATGTTGGTTCCAGGAGAAGTGCTCTTTCCTCCGCCGATAATGAACGTATAGACCGGCTTACGGTCTCCTGACTCGAATCTGGCGAGGCAGTCGGTCAGAGAGTCTCCACCCTTGGTGATGTCATAGACATTCATCGTAGGGGTCACGTCCTCAGTTCTTCCCGCTGTCACAGTCACCAGATAACGCTCCTCGTTGAAACTGATGATACGGCTGGCGGTGGACTGGCTTGGGACACTGGTTGACTTAAGGGAATACTGGACTGACAGAGACTCGTCCACAATCTGCGGACCCATATTGATTCCACTGAAAATGTAGTTGTCGGTACCCCAGATCCTGTTGATGGTCGGATAGGAGTTCGCGCCTGTGGCGGAACCGAGGACAACCGCGCTGGCAGGATCGATTTCCTTCCAGTTCTTGATAGTGAAGCGAAGGACATCCGCGGCATTGTTGCTGCCGAAGTAAACGTAACCGTCACCTTTTTCATCAAGATTGAAAGACACGTTGTCTCCATGTCTCGTGTTGGCGCCTTCGATAGTGTCAAGAGTCAGATTCAAAATCACTTCAGGAGCCGAAGCAGGTGTCTCGTAGTAGTATATTTTCAACGGAGACCACTTGCCGCCACCGGAAAGGTTGTTGATATAGGTGCGGCCATTGATCACGGCTCCGCAACAAATCGGGAACGTACCGCCGGTCACACCCTCATTGTTCAGCATCAAAGGATTGATATTCCCCTCCTTCAGGTCTGACACCTTAAGCAGATGAGGATTCGTGCCTCCCTTTCTGGAAACCACGAGAACATACTCACCGTCAAAAGAGGCCCAACGGGTGGAAGCCGAATTGAAATGCTCGTAGGTGTTGTTAGTGGAGGCGCAGAAACCATAGGTCTTGGCCTGCTCCCAATCCGCTCCGAAGACAGGGACTTTCTTCCTGACACGGATAAAGTAATCCTTATAGCGGTTGTGGTTCTTGATTCTGAGGACCAGGGTCTTCTCCGTGGTCTCCTCGTCCATCGAGAAATCAAAGACATCATTCTCAAGGACAGCTCCGTCGGAAAGCGTCGCCTTGACCTTCAGCTGCGAGAAATCCGTCTCCGGGGCTATTCTCTTAAAGTCGATCATCTTGTTCTCCTCGTCAATGCGTCCTTCCATCACTGTAGCGCCGTCAGCACCCGCGTTGACAATACTGATCGCCGAAATCTCCGTTTCGTACGGCTGTTCAACCTGGCTCGGAAGTTCTTTCTCACAAGAAACGAAACCCAGGGCCAGCAGTGCAAGGGAGAGTCTAATTATTTTTTTCATATTGTTTATCATTCTGATTGTCAGTGATTAATTTGATGATTCAGGCCATCCTTCCGTCTGGGTAAGTGTGTACCCCTTGTTGGCATAGTCAACGATAGTGTTGGAGCCGACAGGTGTAAGGTAAGGGTTGATGTTCGGAACATTGAGGAAAGGAAGTCTTCCCTTGTTCTCGGCCGGATAGAAGAATCCGACCATTTTCGCTCCGTTCTTTCCGTCAAACGAAATGAATTCGCCGCTTGCGGTCATCACCCTGATCTTGCCCTTGTTGCCGTCCACAAGGTCGCCCGGACATTCGGCAGGGAAATTCACCCAAGTACCGGCAAGCAGGTCGACATTGGCGTCAGTGTCCATGTATTCAAGTTTCTTCCATCTTCTGAGGTCGATGATTCTGGAATGCTCGAATGCGAACTCCATCCTGCGCTCACGCCTGATTTCCCAAAGAAGGGCAGGTACGTCAGAATCTCTGGCAGGGTCATCAGGAAGAGCCGCAAGATCCATAGCCGCGGTCTTCTTCACGCCTCTGCTTATTGCCTCCTGGGCGATAGGACGATTACGTATCTTATTAATTGACAAATCAATATCTCCCTGAGACACAGAACCTTCACCAAGTGTGGAGAGTTCAGCCTTAGCCTCTATCCAGTTCAGCAGAACCTCTGCATACCTGAGGACAGGATAACCGTTGAGGTTGTTGGCGGATGTATATTCAACATCAGGGGCGCTTCCCGGTGTATCAAGGAACTTCAATGCATCGCGGGAGATGAACTTGACCGGATACAGATAGCAGCTCTTGGATGTGGCGGTAGGCTTGTGGTAGAACGAGGCCTCGAAACGGGAGTCTCTGGTCTTGATAAGGTTCTCCAGTGAGAAGTCCTTCGGATTATCGACAGATGAAGTCTGCCAATCCTTGCCGTCCACGCAGACAAAAGACTTGATGAGGGCCAGGTTAGGGCCTACGGATCTGGACTCGCTTACATTGCTGTAGGATGCGACGCAATGGGTCACGCCCTGAGCCGCGTCATACTTCCTGTACATAATCACGTCCTTGCTGGATGTGAGGTCCTTGGAACCGAACAGTGAACGGAAATCGAGCACGATGTCATACCGGCCGCTGCTGATAAGGATGTCAGCCGCGGAGACCGCAAGATTGAAGAACTTCGCAGCCTGAGAAGGATTGTTGTAATAATACTTCTGCCAGCTTCCTTCGTAGAGCGCCCAACGGGACACGAGAGCCGCGGCGACATAACGGTTGATGTTCTGCGAGCCGTCACTGAGCCTTATGTTGGATATGGCATACTCGAAGTCCTCATAGACTTTGTCCATCACTTCGCTTCTCGGTGTCCTGTCCTTATAGAGGTCATCAAGATCGGTGTTCTTCACAACATGATCGTAGAAAGGGACATCTCCATAGCTGTTGACAAGACTGGCGTACTCCAGACCTCTGTAAAGCCTGGCGATTCCCATCCAATGGGAATATTCCTCGTCAGACAGGATGTCCTTCATCCTGGTGTCGATTCTGTCAATCATAATGTTGGCCCTGCGGATCCACTGGTAGTTGCCGCTCCAGCCTGTCGAAGTCGGCACGGCACGGGTGAACTGGCCTTGAGTAGAATAACTTACGACGTCATCATTGAAAGTGTAGTCGAGCAAAGGAGCCGATGAATGTGACCAACCGGTTCCATAACCCTCAAAATAGTGAAGATAAAAACCGTTGGAATAGAGACGGAGATTCTCGGCGCTGGCCCAATATGACTCGTCCTCCGCCACAGTAGGGGACGGACGGTCAAGGACCTCGTCACAGGCGTTGAAAAGCAGCGCGATACCTGCGATTACTGTAAATATCTTGAGTTTCATAATCTTTGCCATAATTTAGAAGGTTAACTGAAGACCAACCGAAGCGGACTTGAAGGTAGGGGTACCCACACCGGTCCTCGTCAGGTTATAGCTTGAGGTGTTGAACATAGAGTAGCCGGTGATGGCCTCAGGATCGATTGGCAATCCCCTGAGGTTGTCAAAGGTGAAGAAGTTCTCAAGCGAGACATAAGCCCTCACCTGACTCAGGCTGACTTTCTTCAGAAGCTTCTCCGGCAGAGAATAGCCGACTGTGATGTTCTTGATTCTGAGATAGGCCATATTCAGCAGGTACTTGCTCTGCACCTGCATCGTGAATCCGCTGTTGGCTCCGCCGAGATCCCAGGCTCTTGGATAGAAGGCGTCGGTACGGTCCTCTCTCCAATAGTCGGTGGTGAATGTCTTAGGAAGCGCACCTTCCTTGGCGCTGTAACCAGGGATGGCGAGCTGGCCGCCTCCCCAGATCTTACGCTGGCCGATACCCTGGAAGAAGATGGAGAAATCAAATCCCTTCCAATCAGAGCCGAGACGGAAACTGTACTCGTAGCGAGGGGTGGTGTTACCGATGACAACGCGGTCTCCCGGATCACCGTTCGTGCCAGAGCCGGAGGAGATGTAACCGTCGCCGTCAACATCGACGAACTTCACGTCGCCAGGGCTGCTCACAAGTTTGTCACCGTTCTCGAACTGAACCTGATAGACAGGATATTTCGCCGTCTGCTTGTTGGTCGAGTGGATTGTGCCGCGGTAGATCACGTTGATTCTTTCGATTCTGCCGTCCGAACCGTAGACGAAGTCTTCCTTCTGCCAGAGACGGTCTGTGACATAACCGTAGATGTCGCCGTAGCGGCGTCCGGTCGAGTATGAATTGCTGAGGAGACGATCCTCCCAAGGTGTGGCCCAGTCAGCGCCTTTGGTGATTGTCGTGGTGGCGTCGGCCAGAGAAGCGGTGAAGTTGATTCCGAGTCCGTTAGCGAACCTGTGGCTGAAATCGAACGCGATTTCCCAACCGTTGGTGCGGAGGTTGCCGTAGTTGCCGCTTGGAGCGGAAGCACCAAGGGTGGAAGGAAGTGTCTCGCCAGGGATGATCATGTTCTTTGTGTCCCTGCGGTACCAGTCGAACGTGAGACCGACACGATTGTCCCAGAACCTGAGGTCGGCTCCGAAGTCAAGGGTCTCGATCATCTGCCAGGTGATGTCGTTATCCACAAGCGAAGGTGTGTCATACTTCGTGACCTTGTTCCCGTTTCCTCCGATCCACGAGGACTGGCCGCCCGAAAGGATGGATTTGTAGAGGTTGCTGGAGACTGACTGGTCGCCTACGCTACCCCAGGAAGCCCTGATCTTACCGAAGCTAAGGACAGGCTTAACCGGCTCAAGGAAACTCTCGTTTGTGAATATCCAGCCGGCGGAGAATGCCGGGAACCATTTCCACTGAAGGTCTGTCGGGAACTTGTGCGAACCGTCACGGCGAAGGTTAGCCTCAAGGAAGTACCTGTTGCCGAACGCGTAATTCACACGTCCGAAGAATCCAAGTCGTCCTGACCAGTCCCTTGAGCCGTCGGCGAACTGATCACCTATGGCCGTGGCGAACTGAGGGTTGTCAGGTACGGTGAGGCTGTTCTTCCTTACGGTGTATGAACTCCATTTTCCGGCCACCAGATTCATACCGAGCATAAACTTGAAGTCGTGCTGGTTGTTGTCGCCGAGAGCGAGGTGGTAGGTCGTGTAGGCATTGATGGTGTTGTTGTCATCGTTGCGGGAGTAGTTCTTGACATAGTCTGACTTCTCGGTGACGTTGGAGTTGAGGTATCTGCTGACAGGGAACGTGTAGGCCGGCATTCCTCCGGACTCGACAACCTGTCCCTCCTCGTTGACATAGACCTGGCTGCCGTTCTCTACCCATGCGGTAGGGCTGTACCAGTGCTGTCCGGCCTCGAAATAGACAACGGAATTGTTCCTGTCTGTCATCTGCCTGTCATAGGTGTAGTCAAACTGGAAGTTCCAGTCCTCGGTGAAATTGATGGTCATTCCGAGGTTCATATTGAAGTACTTGTTCCTCAGGCTGTCGGTGTTGCCCGCCATCATTTCGTATGCCGGCTCCTGCAGATAGTGGTCTCTCTCCATCACTCCGATAGGGAAGAGAGGGCTCCAGCGGTAGAGATAGAGCCAAGGGTCGGCGGAGGTTGTACCCACACCGGGATAACGCTTGTTACGGTCTGAATATATCGCGCTTGCGCGAAGGGTGAGGTATTTGTTGACTTCGCTGGTAAATCCGAATGACGCGTTGTATCTCTTGAAATCGTCCACGCTGGCCGGCTTTGTCATTCCGTTCTGGCTAAGATAGCCGAGACCGATGTTGAAAGAGGTGTTGTCTTTCGAACCGGTCACGGAAAGGTTGTGGGTCATGGAAGGAGCCCACTCGCGGACCATTGCCTTGACACCGTCATAGAGACGGTAGCCGTACTTGTTGGCCCCGTCGTAGTACCAGTCGCGGCCATAGAGGATAGGGTCGTTCCAAGCGACGGTATCGCCATATTTCTCCTGCCATTGACGAACCTTCTCAAGACTTTCCCCATCGATTCTCCAGAAACCTCCGGCAGGCATCGGAGCCTCCCTGTTCAACTGTGCGTCGTAGGTATATTCAAGAGCCTCGATTCCGCCGATGTTGATTTCCTTGGAAGGATTCTGCCAAGAGAAGTTGTTGGAATATGACACCTGGAGCTTCGGGCCGCGGGTGCCGTTCTTGGTCGTGATGAGAACAACGCCGAACGCCGCCTTGGATCCGTAGATGGAAGCCGAGGCCGCATCTTTCAGAACCGTAATCGACTGGATGTCATTAGGGTTCACGAGCTGGATACTCGGAATCTCCACGTTGTCCAAAAGTATCAGAGGGGAGTTGCCGCCGCTGATGGAGCCAATCTGACCGCGGATCTTGATAAGAGGGTCGGAACCGACCTCTCCGGTAGGGATGACGATGTTCATACCAGGGACAGCACCCTGAAGCCCGCGGCCGACATCGGCGATAGGACGGCTTTCCAGCGTCTTTCCAACATCCACGGAAGCCACGGCTCCTGTGATGTCAGCCCTCTTCTGGGCGCCATAACCTACCACAACGACCTCCGAGAGCATCTCGTTGTCCTCGGACATCACGATGGTCATTCCGTTCTTGGCGGCGATGACGACATCCTTGTAGCCAAGGCAGGAAACTTTAAGAAGCGCGCCTGAAGGTACGGCTATTGAGAAATTACCGTCAACATCAGCCACCGTACCGTTGTTGGTCCCCTGCTGGAACAGGCTGGCTCCGATGACAGGCTGTCCGTTCTGGTCTATAATACGTCCTTTGATGTTGATGTTTTGCGGTGCAGTCACCTCGGCGCGAACGTCCGAAGGATTCTCCGCACTTACCCTGAGTCCGGGCAAGGTCAGGAGGCAGGCTGCCACTATGGCAACGGCTCCGTTTGGCAAATTAAGATTCTTTGCAAATCTTTCCATAATAGGTCGATTTGGTTACTATTTTATTGATAATATTTACAAATTTAGCAAAATTAATTATCAAATAAAAGAATCCGTAAGAATAATCCGTAAAACAGAAACTGAACCGACGTTCACCCGTAGATTTCCCTGAGGACAGCGAGGGAGCGGACATTGACGGCGGACTCGGTGTGGTGCTCGATGTATTTAAGTATGCACTCGGCGATCTCGTTGCGGTCGCTCCCTCTCAACGGAAGAAGCATAGCCTCGGGAAAAGGGCTGGTCAGCAAAGAGCGGATGTGGTCAAGATGTTTCCCGGCGAACGGAGCCAGACCCGCCGTGTCTGGATTGAAGCCGAGAACAGCGCAAAGCTCAAGCAGGAACCATAGATGAAAGTTGGCGAAGTCGCTCTCCAGCGCATCCAGCGTCAGAACCGTTTTCTTCAGCCAGTCCGTCAAGCCTTCCTCGTTGCTATGATCCTTAACCACACGGAACAGCACCTCACTCATAAAAAGCGTCATCGTGTTTTTATGAATATCCCCCCGCACCCCCATCAAAGGACTGACACTCACAAAATTGCGGGCAAACCACAGATCCGATTTCGGATTCTCCGTAACTTCCGCCTCAAGAATATTCAGCGGGAGGAAAAGAGCCATCGCCGTCTTGGGGCCGACTTTGACAAGAAAGCCCCTTCTCCCATATTCCCGGCTGACGGTGTGCAGGACAATGGAGTTTTCGCCGACCTTGGTGTGGCCGATGACGATCAGCTCAGCCTTCGCGCGCATTTAGCCATTCCGCCATAGCCCGGAGAGCCTTGCCCCGGTGCGAGATTTCGTTCTTCTGTTCCTCAGTGATGTCGGCGGCGGTGAGTCCGGGATATTCGTCAGTGATGAAGATAGGGTCGTAGCCGAAACCGCCCCTGCCGGATTTCACACGGGCGATCGTACCTTCCATCGTGCCTTCGAACTGGTGCGCCTCACCATTAAGGATGAGAGTCACGACACTGCGGAAGCGCGCCCTGCGGCTCACCTCCGCTCGCCCGTCAGCCTCCAGTCTGGACAGCTCGTACAGAACCTTGTCCATATTGTCGTCGAAGTCCTTGGACGGGCCGGCGTAACGGGCCGTATAGACTCCGGGAGCGCCTCCGAGGGCATCCACTTCCAGTCCTGTGTCATCGGCGAAGCAGTCACATCCCTTCCGGTCGAAAATGTACCGCGCTTTCTGAAGCGAGTTCTCCTCCAGCGTCTCTCCAGTCTCCGGGATGTCTTCCGTGATGCCGAAATCAGCCGGAGTGACCAGCTCGAACCCGTCCCCCAAAATCTCAGAAGCCTCTCTCAGCTTCCCCCGGTTCCCCGTCGCGAAAACGATCTTTGTCATATCCGTAACCCTATCTTATTAAATTCACCTTTCCGATCGCCGCACTTCTTCGGCCGGACTTCAAGCCGGCGACACACGAAATAATTGAAGCCGAGCGGCGCATCAGCCGTATCAACCTGACTGTCAAGCGCAAAATGTGCAGCCCGGTTCAGCTTTCGTAAAGATGCCGAAGAACAGCCATGTCCGCCAATCTTGACAGTTAAAGGCGGAAAGCCAACGCATCCGCGAATATAGCAAGAGTATTCTGTCCGCAAAACAAAAGCGGCTGAAATTATTCCGCCACTGGAATCGCATGAAACTGATTTCGGAATACTGTTTCAAACAACTTCTTAAGGCAGGGCGGTAAACAAGGAGGACACATAAAGGTTTTTTCTTAAATTTGTAGGATTGGCACGGCTGTTGCGTCCGGTTCCCAGGCTTGGCTGGAGAAGCGGGAGCGTAGGACGCGGAAGCCGGGCAGCCATCCCAGAACGTGAAACATTGATTATTAAGGCAAGTAAAAAGCACTTGCAAGAATTGAGTCAAGAATATGAAAATAAAGACATTGATAGCGGCTTCGCTGGCCGTGTCGCTCAGTACCGCGGCCTATTCTCAGTCACAGGGCTTCAGGCTCGGGAAATGGACAGAGATCCAGAACTCAATCCTCAAGGAGTTGAACCGCTCCTACGTAGACTCGCTACCTATTGACAGAATCGAGCGGGCCGGCATAGACGCCATGCTGGAAAACCTTGACCCCTACACGGTGTACATCCCGGAGGAGGAGAACGAGGATCTGATGATGATGATCAACAAGTCATACGGCGGTATCGGAGCGGTGATCTACAAGCCGGAGAAGGATGGCAACGTCATCATCAACGAGCCTTACAAAGGTTCCCCGGCGGAGAAATACGGGCTGGTCTGCGGCGATGAGATTATGGAAATCGACGGACAGAGCACGCACGGGCTCTCCAGTCAGGAATGCTCGGACAAGATGAAAGGCAAACCCGGCACGACCGTAAAGTTCAAAGTGCTGAAAGTCCGCTCAAAGGAAATCATCGACATCGTCGTGACACGTGAGAGAATCCATCTTCCCGACATCGAGTACGCCGGAATGCTCAACGACACGACAGGCTACATCTACCAAAGCGGATTCACCGAGAATGTCTCCGGGGAGTTGCGCAACGCTTTCCTCAAACTTAAAGGCCAGGGAATGAGGAAGCTGGTTCTCGACCTGAGAGGTAACGGAGGCGGACTGATGAGCGAGGCCGTCAACATTGTGTCCCTCTTTGTCCCAAAAGGCTCGCTGGTAGTCTCCTCAAAGGGGCAGGCCGAGGGGACGGAGAAAGAGTACAAGACCGCATCCGAGCCGCTTGACACCGGGATTCCGATTATCGTGATGGTCGATTCAGGCTCGGCCTCGTCCTCCGAAATTGTGACAGGAGCGTTACAAGACCTTGACCGGGCCACGGTTATGGGTACAAGAACTTTCGGCAAAGGACTGGTTCAGAGCATCCGTCCGCTTCCTTACAACGGACAGCTGAAAGTCACCACCGCCAAATACTACACACCGTCAGGCAGATGCGTACAGGCGATAGACTACTCCCACCGCAACGAGGACGGCAGTGTCGGATACATCCCGGACTCACTCAGCAACGAGTTCAAGACCGCCGGCGGCAGAACCGTCAAGGACGGAGGCGGCATAACGCCGGACGTCACCATCGAGGGACACGACTACAGCCGCCTGACCTATTCACTCGTCTATTCAGGCATCATTCAGGAATATGTCCTCAACTTTGTCCGTGACCATTCAGAGGTGGAAGAGGACTTCCATCTCTCAGACAAGGACTGGGACGGTTTCGTGGACTTTGCCAAGACAAAGGACTTCGACCACCGCTCAAGCGCCAAGACCTACTTCGACAGAATGAAGAACGAACTTGATAAAGACGGGCTGTCAAAGAATATGTCAGCGGAGCTTGACGCCCTACGGAAAGCGCTTGAGATGGACAAGGAGACCTTCCTCAAACTGAAGAAGGACGAGATCGTGCCGTTCATCGAGGAGGAGATCGCCGTCCGCTACCACTTCCAGGAGGCCGGAATCAAGATCCGTCTCCGCTACGACGAGCAGCTTCGCAAGGCTCTGGACAGCCCGATGATTGAAATCAACGACTGATTAGCCTGCCTGACACAGAGGAACAGCGATGACACCTCATCTCACGCCTTGCGGCGGGACGGGGTTGTGTGGCTGTTGACCAGATAGGCTATGGAGACATACGGAATGCCCGAGTTTGAGGAGAGGCCGATCTCGCAGGTGCGGCTGTTTGAGTAGCCGACAGGGATGCCTTTGACCTGAGACTTGAGCTTGCGGAGGGCGTAACTGTTGAGCTCCGGATGTGTCATTCCTTTGTCGCCGGCGAAACCGCAGCAGCCTACCCCTTCCGGGACAATCACATTGGTGGAACACATTCTCGCCAACTCCAACATCTTGTCCGTCTTGCCCATAAGGCGCATAGAACAGGTCAGATGGATAGCCACAGGAGTGTCAGTCTGATGGAAATCGAGCCTGTCCTTGAGGAACTCGAGGATGAACCCAGACGGTTCGTAAAGGCGCATCTTCTTGATTTTGTGCTTCATACGATGGAGACACGGACTTTGGTCGCAAAGAACCGGATAGCGGCCTTCATCACTGGCTTTCCATAGAGCCTCCTCCAGTTCGGCGGTCTTATGGTCGGCGATTTCAGGCATTCCTTTGCTCTCCCAAATCGTACCGCAGCAAAGAGCCGACATATTCTCCGGGAATATCACCTCGTAGCCGGCTTTGTCCAGCAATGCGACCATTTCCTCGACAAGGGGCTTGTCCACGGAGTGACGGTGCTTCGGGAGACCCATCATCTGGTTGATGCAGCTCGGGAAATAGACGACCTTGTTCTTTGTGACGGGGGCTTCGATGACAGCCGGGTCTCGTCTGCCCACGGCTTCAGCGGCCGGAGACGCGGGAGGCGTCGCCGAAGTGACCGACCTCACGAGAGCCTTCAGCGATTTAGGGACAGAGTAGGCCTCAGGGGTCGCCGGAGTCCAGAGCGGAAGACGGACACCCTTGTGAAGCCAGCGGCACAAACCGCCCATCGCCAGATCGCCAAGCACGGTCTCACCTGCCGTAGCCATACGCAAAGCACCTCTAAGCCCTGCCTTGACACCGGAATAATGACCGGCGGCGAAACGCCATACCCCAAAGCTGAAAGAGTCCTCTGGCATATTCACCCGCCTCAGCTGGTGAGTCAGATCCGCCACATTGATACCCATCGGACAGGAGGTCGAGCATAGTCCGTCCCCGGCGCAGGTCTGCTCGCCGGCGTAGGAATATTCCTTCTCAAGCGCCCGAAGGCGGAGCCTCTCCTCATCGGAAAGATGCGGCGACTCCCGTAGAGCCGTGATCTCCCTCTGGGCGGCTATTCTGGTCCTTGACGAAAGGGTGAAGCCACAGGACACACAATTCACCTCGCAGAATCCGCACTCGATACACTTGTTAAGTTTCTTGTAGATCTCAGCAAGTTCCGGCCCGACAGGTTTGCCCGCATCCTTCCAAGGTCTCAGCACAGGCAGAGCCTTGAAATTCTTCAGGAAGCACTCAGGGTCGTCGTTAAAGATCACTCCCGGATTCAGAAGTCCCTTAGGGTCAAAGAATTCCTTGACCTTTTTCATAACACCGAACGCTTTCTCCCCCCACTCGTACCTCACGAACGGAGCCATATTCCTACCCGTTCCGTGCTCGGCCTTCAAAGAACCGTCGTACTTCCCGACAACCATCTCCGCCACATCACGAATCATAGCCTCGTAGCGCTTCACTTCCGCCTCGGTGTCAAACGACTGGTTGATGATGAAATGGAAATTCCCTTCGAGAGCATGGCCGTAGATGCAAGAGTCATCGTAGCCGTGCCTGTCCAAAAGCGCTGAAAGATCCACGGTCGCGTCCGGCAGATCCTCAATGTGGAAAGCAATATCCTCGATCAGGCAGGTCGTGCCCTCGCGGCGCATTCCGCCGACAGACGGGAATATCCCCGAACGGATGGCCCAACACCTTCCTGCGACATCCGGGTCGCTACTGAATATGACTGTGTTGCCTTCCGCATCCCCAAGCACGTCATATCTGCTCAGGAGGCTTGACAGATTCTCCGCATTGGCATCCAGAGCAGCCCGGTCCGTCCCCGTGACACGAAGCAGCAAGGCTGTCAGATCCTTGTCCGGATGCACCTTCAGCATCGGGTCATCAACAGATGCAAGCGATCTTTTGTCAAGCAGCTCAGCAGCATCAAGAACCTCGGGACTGATTTCTTTCCGCATAGCGACCACAGCCTCCGCGGCCTCTTTTATAGTTCCGAAATAGACCATCGCCGACGCCTCTCCTGACGGCAGCGGCAGAGTCCTCATCGTGACTTGGCTGACAAACGCAAGCGTTCCCTCCGAACCGACCAGAAGATGGGCTATTATGTCAAACGGATCCTCGAAACGGACAAACGGGAATATGTTGAGTCCCGTGACGTTCTTTATTGAGTACTTGTATCTTATGCGGTCGGAGAGTTCCTTGTCGGAGAGTATCTCGTCCCTCAGGGCAGCGATTCCGGCGATGAAATCCGGATGAGAGGCAGCGAATGCTTTTCTGGAGGATTCGTCCCCCGTGTCAAGAACCGTTCCATCGGCAAGGACCATCCGCACACTCTCCAATTCCCTGTCGCTGTTGGCGTGGGTTCCGCAACTCATTCCGGACGCGTTGTTCATCACGATGCCACCGACCATACAGCTTCCGATTGACGCTGGATCAGGACCGAACTTGCGCCCGTAAGGCTTAAGGATGGAATTCACCCTCGCTCCGACAAGCCCCGGCTCTAAAGTGATCCTTGAAGCGTCATCGGAAAGAGTATACCTTTCCCAGTTCTTTCCTGCCACAACCAGCACAGAATCGCTGATCGCCTGACCGGAAAGACTGGTGCCCGCTGCCCTGAACGTCACCGGGACACCGAACCTCGAGGCCGCCTCCAGAATCCCGGCGACTTCCTTCTCTTCCGAGGAACGTATGACAATCTTAGGCACAAGCCGGTAGAATCCGGCGTCAGTCCCCCAGGCGAAGCGCCTTAATTCATCAGTATGGACAGCATCTTTCGGCACGAACCCGAGTACCGCATCCAAAAAACGGGAATATCTCTCTTCCATAATTATCCGACCCAACCGTCGCAAGTAGGCAATCACTTGCTGTTTAATATACTATCTCACATCAGAAGGTGATTGCCCACCCACATATGCCCACGTTATCCAAAATCCCGAGAACGGATTTCGCAAATGCGAAGTATGGGTCATTTAAGATACACGACTATATAGTACATCATCACTCCGCTGGCCATCAGCTTGACTCCGGTCCCGCAGATGAATCCCATAAAGGCCCCGACAGCGGACTTGGCGGAATCCCATCCGTTTTTCCCGGCGAGAAAAAGCTCGGCGATGAACGCCCCGAGAAGTGTGCCGAGAAGAATACCGACAGGAGGAACGAACATCCCGACCAGCATTCCGGCCACCGCTCCCCTCCCCGCGGCCTTGGAACCGCCGGTGAGCTTTGTGAACCATGCCGGGACAATGTAGTCAATGATTGTGACCGCTACGGTTATGCCCAGCCATACCAGCAGGAATGACAGCGACATAGGGTCTCCGGCGCCATTTGTACCGGTCCCCCGGAAATAAAGTATCAGCAGCCCGACCCAGCTGACAGGAGGGCCAGGCAAAGCCGGAAGCACACTTCCGACAATTCCTACAACACCGGCAAGAACGGCAAGAACAATCACCAGGGCGCTCATTGAATATTCAGGATTAATGACAGGACATCAACCCGTTACGACATCGCGGCCTCGACATCGTCCGGCCGGATAGGAAGACGGTCCGGCCCGGTGCGGCGCGCGCCGTCCTCAGTCACAAGCACATCGTCCTCAAGACGTATTCCGCCGAAGTCAAGGTAGTCGTGCTCAAGCTTGTAATAGTTCACGAACCCTTTGTCACGCTTCTCGCTCTTCCATTTCGCTATGAGGGCCGGAATGAAGTATATTCCAGGCTCATCGGTAATGACATTGCCGGGAACAAGCCTGCGCGCCATTCTGAGGCTGCCGAGACCGAGCTGCGGGGAACGCCGCTGGTCAGTGTCGTAACCGACCAGATCTTCGCCGAGATCCTCCATATCGTGAACGTCAAGGCCCATATTGTGACCAAGTCCGTGAGGCTGGAACAGTCCGGCGACTCCCTCGTGGAGCATATTGTCCAGATTGCCGCGGACGATGTCCAGCGAGCGCAGATCCTCAAGCATCAGCCTGGCGACAGCAAGGTGGATGTCCCTGTAGGCCACTCCCGGCTTGGTCAGCTTGAACGCCAGCTCGTTGCAGTCGCAGACTATCTGGTAGATGTCCCTTTGCTTCGCGGTGAACCTGCCGCTCGTCGGAAGGGTGCGCGTAAAGTCGGAGGCATAGTGCATATTGTTTTCGGCCCCGGCATCGACCACAAGCAGCTTCTCCGGTTCTATCACCTTATCGTGCAAGTGATTATGCAAAGTCTCTCCGTGCTGGGTCAGAATCGTAGGGAACGATGCGCCCCAACCTTCGCCAAGGGTAACTCCCTCCATCTTTCCCACTATTTCCTGCTCGATGATACCGACCTTGACACTCTCTCTGGCGACCGTATGCATCTTGTACCCGAGAGCGCAGGCATCATCTATCTGCTCTATCTCACAGGCTTCCTTGACAAGTCTCATCGCAATGACAGCCTGAACAAGTTCCTTGGAGGCGTGTTTTCCGCCGTTATCCTCAATAGGAGCGACTCTTGAGACATCCTCGACTGCAATACCGACAAGGGCGGAGAGCTTCATGGCGTTGTAGTACCTGCTCGGCGGAAGGAAATGGATATTCCTGCCTGTGGCAAGGGCTTTCGTCACGGCTATGTTCAGAGATCCGTAAGAAGCCGAATCAGCTATTCCTACAGATGCGGCTTTGGAGGCGACTGACGGCTGGGGACCCATCCAGATGATGTCACCGATCTCCACATCGTCCGCAAAAACAGTTTCCTCTCCGCTGTCCAGATCAAGAATGGCGGCATAACGAGGCTCATCCAGACCGAAATAGTACAGCCACGATGAATCCTGACGGAATTTGTAGGCGTTGTCCTTGTACTGTGCCGCGGACTCGACATTGCCCACGAACAGAGCTATTCCACGCTTTCCTTGAGGGGCGGTCTCAGCCATCCTCTTCAGCAGGGCGGCGCGTCGTGCGGTGTAGATTTCCTTTGCGAACATATTCATTAGGTCTTAAAATGTGATTAACTTCAGCCGGTCCCGGGCAGACGAGCCTTTCGCAGCCGCAAGACCATCAGACACAAATATACGAAAATGACCGCAAAGTTGGCTGACAGGAACAGATTTTTCACAGAGGCAGACAAAAGTATGTCCGCCTGACACCAGCGGTTCGTCGCAGCGCGGCAGAAGGATTCCGGAGAGACCTTCCCCTCGTGTCACCCTGTCTCCGCCATGCGGTCGGAGGGGGAGAACAAAAATCGGGGAAAACCTTTTCCCTTGCCCATCGGGGACTGCCGGAAAGTGACCTGGAGATTGAATGATAAGCGGAATATAATTAGAGACTGTTAATCTTTCTTTAAGAAGTTCCTTGAGCTTTAAATCCGCCCCGTTTTCTTCCGTCTTTCCCGTCAGGCAGCACCGCTGTCTCACCCGGAAACCCGTCGGAACCGCCTGAATGTATTCCCTCGAGGTTTCTGATGAGGAAATTCTAGCGGCTTCTGATTGGGCGAAGAAATGGAGTGACTGAAAACGCTGTTTTTCAGTCACTCCATTTCTTCACGGTGGTCCCAGTAGGGCATGATCCTACGACCCCCTGATTATGAGTCAGATGCTCTAACCAACTGAGCTATGGGACCGGTTCCCGGCAATGACGCCGGGCTTATGGCTTTGGACAGGGACAACCTCTAAGGCAGCCTGTCCTCAATCTGAAAGATCAGACCTTGATCTCAACCTCAACGCCGGAAGGAAGCTCGAGCTTCATAAGGGCATCGACTGTCTTAGCATTGCTTTCATCGATGTCCAGAAGTCGGCTGTAGGCGCAAAGCTCAAACTGCTCGCGGGACTTCTTGTTGACGAAGGTGGAGCGGTTCACAGTGAAGATCTTCTTGTTGGTAGGGAGCGGAATAGGGCCGTTCACCTTGGCGCCAGTGGCCTTCACGGTGTCCACGATCTTAGCGGCTGACTTGTCAACCAGCATATGATCGAATGATTTGAGTTTTATTCTGATTTTTTGACTCATATCAAAAATACTTAATTACGTTTTAACTTACACTACTCGTCATCATCGGAGAGCTTGTAGCCGCTCTTCTCGATAACGTCCTTAGCCAAGTTGGCCGGAACCTCAGCATAGTGGTCGAAAGTCATCGTGCTGGTCGCGCGTCCGGAAGAGAGGGTTCTGAGAACCGTCACATAACCGAACTGCTCTGCGAGCGGAACGAAAGCCCTTACGATTCTCGCACCGTTTGCGGTGGAATCCATAGCCTGAATCTGGCCGCGGCGGCGGTTGAGGTCTCCCACGATGTCTCCCATATAGTCCTCAGGGGTGACAACCTCCAGAGACATAATAGGCTCAAGAAGAACAGGCTTTGCCTTAGGGCAGGCGTGGCGGAACGCCAGACGGCCTGCCATTTCGAACGAAAGCTGGTCTGAGTCAACAGGGTGGTACGAGCCATCGATCACAGTAACCTTCATTGACTGAACCTCATAGCCAGCAAGGACACCATTGGCCATAGCGGACTTGAAGCCCTTCTCGATGCAAGGGATGAACTCCTTAGGAATATTACCACCCTTGACCTGATTGTCAAACTGAAGTCCAGTGGCTCCCTCATCGGCAGGTCCTATCTCAACGATGATATCGGCGAACTTACCACGACCACCGGTCTGCTTCTTGAAGACCTCACGATGCTGTACCGGAGCCGTGATGGCCTCTTTGTAGTTAACCTGCGGAGCGCCCTGATTGATCTCGACACCGAACTCACGGCGGAGACGGTCCACGATGATGTCAAGGTGAAGCTCACCCATACCGCTGATGACTGTCTGACCGGTCTCGTGGTCGGATCTTACGGTGAACGTAGGGTCTTCCTCAGCGAGCTTGCCAAGAGCGACACCAAGTTTGTCGAGGTCGCCCTGTGTCTTAGGCTCAACAGCGATACCGATAACAGGATCAGGGAATTCCATTGATTCGAGCACAACCGGATGGTTCTCGTTGCAGATGGTGTCTCCGGTACGAAGATCCTTGAATCCGACAGCGGCGCAGATGTCACCGGCCTCTACGAACTCAATTGGATTCTGATGATTGGAGTGCATCTGGTACAGACGCGCGATTCTTTCCTTCTTTCCGGTACGTACATTATAGACATATGTACCGGCGTCGACACGTCCTGAATATACCCTCATAAAGGCAAGACGACCGACAAACGGATCGGTGGCTATCTTGAATACGAGAGCGCAGAACGGCTGGGCGGCGTCAGGGAGAAGAGACTCTTCCTCACCGGACTTCGGATCGGTTCCCTTTACAACGCCCTTGTCAAGAGGGGAAGGAAGGTAACGCATCACGGCGTCAAGAAGGAACTGGACACCCTTGTTCTTGAATGAGGAGCCACAGCAGGCAGGAACAATCTGCATAGAGATCGTACCCTTGCGCAGAGCGGCGATAATCTCCTCTTCAGTAAGGGAATCAGGGTTCTCGAAATACTTCTCCATAAGAGCCTCGTCGCACTCTGCGGCGGCCTCTACCAGCTTGTCCCTCCATTTCTCGACCTCTCCGGCCATATCCTCGGGAACATCTTTGATTTCATAGTTGACCAGCTCATCTCCGACATTATAGAAAATCGCCTTTCTGGAGATAAGGTCGACGATGCCCTTGAACTTGTCCTCTGACCCGATAGGGATACAGATCGGAACAGCCTTGGCACCAAGCTTAGTGTAGATTTCCTCGACACAGGCAAGGAAGTCAGCCCCGACGCGGTCCATCTTGTTCACGTACGCAATCTTCGGAACGCCGTACTTGTCGGCCTGACGCCATACAGTCTCGGACTGAGGCTGGACGCGTCCAACGGCACAGAAAGTAGCGACAGTTCCGTCAAGCACACGGAGCGAACGCTCCACCTCAACGGTGAAGTCGACGTGACCCGGAGTGTCGATCAGGTTGATCTGATAAACGTGATTGTTGTAATGCCAGAACGCTGTGGTGGCGGCGGAAGTAATGGTGATACCCCTCTCCTGCTCCTGAACCATCCAGTCCATTGTGGCGCCACCTTCGTGCACCTCACCAATCTTGTGGGTCTTTCCGGTGTAGTACAGAATACGCTCGGATGTAGTCGTCTTTCCGGCATCGATGTGAGCCATGATGCCGATGTTTCTTGTGTAAGTAAGATCTCTTTTAGCAGCCATCTGCGAATAAAATTAGAAACGGAAGTGGGCGAACGCCTTGTTGGCCTCCGCCATCTTGTGCATATCCTCTTTTCTCTTGAATGCACCACCTTCGTTGTTGTAGGCGGCAACGATCTCTGCACAAAGTTTTTCTGCCATTGAGTGGCCGGAACGCTTGCGGGCGAAGTTGATCATATTCTTCATTGAGAGCGAGACTTTTCTTTCCGGACGCAACTCAGTAGGCACCTGGAAGTTCGCACCTCCTACACGACGTGACTTAACCTCAATCTGAGGGGTAACGTTTTCGAGTGCCTTCCTCCAGATATCTAGAGGAGCCTTGTCAGAATCCTTCATCTTCTCGCCTACCATATCAATGGCATCGTAAAAAATAGAATACGCGATACTCTTCTTCCCCTGCAACATAAGATTGTTCACGAAACGGGTTACCTCGACATCATGAAACTTAGGATCAGGAAGTAGAATCCTCTTTTTAGGCTTCGATTTTCTCATTGTGAGTAAAAATTAAAGGTGATAAAGATAATGAAACGGACTACTTCTTAGATTTCTTTGGTCTCTTGGCTCCGTAGAGGGAACGGGACTGTGTCCTTCCTTCCACGCCAGCGGTGTCCAAAGCTCCTCTAAGGATGTGGTAACGCACACCAGGGAGATCCTTCACACGACCTCCGCGGACCAGCACGATGCTGTGTTCCTGAAGGTTGTGGCCCTCGCCCGGAATGTAGGCATTGACCTCTTTGGAGTTGGTAAGGCGTACCCTGGCAACCTTTCTCATCGCTGAGTTAGGTTTCTTAGGGGTCGTCGTGTAAACACGCAGACATACGCCCCTCTTCTGAGGACAAGCGTCCAGCGCACGTGACTTGCTCTGTGAAACAATGCTCACGCGTCCTTTGCGAACTAATTGTTGAATTGTAGGCATAAATGATTGTAAATCTAATATTTATGTTTTCCCAAACATTTTGGGGCTGCAAATTTACGGATAATTCTTCAATTAACAAAGTCTCAGGCGGATGGATTCTTCGTATTCGTGCGAAAAAAGTTGTAATTCCAAAAAAATGGCTATATTTACATAACGGGAGAAATTCCCCGCCACATTGCCTCGGCGTACGGGCCTGTGGAATCATTCCGTGAAAACAAACTTACATATCTATAATGAAGAAAAGAATAGCTCTTGCCTGTGCGGCTCTGCTTGTCGGGGTGTCAGGTTTCGCGCAGAAGGCGAATTACGCCCTCGCCGAGAGATTCTCGGCGAAAAAGGTCAATCAGATGGTGTTCTCCACGCAGATTACACCTAACTGGTTCAAGGACAGCGACAAGTTCTGGTACGCCTGGAGTACCCCGCAGGGCATCCGCTACTACATTGTGGATCCGGCCAAGGGAACCAAGTCCGAGGTGTTCGATATGGACAGGCTCGCGATGCAGGTGACAGAGATAGTCCGCTACCCGTTCGACGCAAGGCACATCCCGATCAGGAATCTGAAACTGAAGGATGACAAGGCATTCACCTTCAACATCATCTCCGGACTTCACAACGACAGGGACACGACATATTTCCGCTACGATATCGCGACAGCGAAGCTTGACACCGTGGCAAAGGAAAAGGACAGGTACCCTCGCTGGGCGTCAGTCGCGCCGGACGGCTCTTTCGGAGTTTACGCCAAGAACTCGAATCTCTGGGTGATGGACTCGACAAGCCTCCGCAAGGCCGCCAGGAACGATAAAGACAGTACGATTGTGGAACACCGCCTGACCACTGACGGGATACGCCAGTTCGGCTACGGCTACGGCAACTATATGGGCGACACCGAGACCGACTCAACCAAGAGACACTACCCCGGAGAGCTGGTCTGGTCACCGGACTCAAAACGGTTCGCCACGATGAAATGGGACACAAGAGTCCTGAAGGATTTCTGGGTCATCAATTCGGTAGCCGGCAAACGTCCGGAGCTGGAGACCTATAAGTACCAGATGCCGGGCGAGCCGGGAGCCAAAGGCTACCTTTACATATTCACGATGAGCGACGACCGCTCTTCCGCTTCCGCAAGGCAGGTCAAGAGCCAGGCCTTCAAGGATCAGGATGTCTCCCTCCTCGGTGCGAGGAAGACAGCGGCAGACAGGTATCTGGATTTCTGGAAGAACGAATGGCTCGGCGACAACAGCGGGTTCTACCTCGCTCGCCAAAGCCGCGACCTGAAGAGGCTTGACATCTGCTGGGTAGGAGTGGACTCCGACTCTACAAAGACAGTAATCTCCGAGAGGGAAAGGACTTACGTTGAATACCGCACTCCGTTCCTTATCGGCGGTGGCAAGCAGATTCTCCATTGGTCCGAGCGCAACGGATGGGCCAACATCTACCTCTACAACAACGACGGAACCTTGGTCAAGAACCTCACCGACGGAGCATTCCACGTCGAGGACATCCTCGGAGTGAACGAGAAAGAGGGCTACATCCTGTTGAGCGCCTGCGGTGTGAGCAAGGACGAAAACCCTTACCAGATGCACACATTCAGGGTTCCTCTCGGCGGAGGCGCTCTTCAGCAGCTGGATTTGAATGACATGGACGTGCTTTCCGCCGCCAGCGACGACGCCAGGTTCTTTGTGGCAAACTATTCAAGGGTAGACCGGACCCCGGCGGTAGCCCTGTACTCGGCTTCCGGCAAGAAGATAACCGACCTTGAGACCGCCGACCTCAGTCTCCTGTTCGAGGCGGGGTACAAGTTCCCGGAAAGATTCAAGGTTAAGGCGGCCGACGGAGTCACTGACCTCTACGGCGCGATGTACAAGCCTTACGACTTCGACTCAACGAAAGTCTATCCGATTTGCGACTACGTCTATCCGGGGCCGCAGGTGGAGGCCAACAACATCTCCTGGAGCAAAGGGTTCACTCGCACGGACAGGCTTGCACAGCTCGGGATGATCGTCATCACCGTGGGCAACAGGGGCGGCCACCCGAACCGTTCAAAGTGGTACCACAACTACGGCTACGGCAATCTTCGCGACTATGGTCTTGAGGATCAGAAATATGCCATCCAGCAGCTTGGTGCGAGGCATCCGTTCATCGACCTCGGCAGAGTCGGCATCCACGGGCATTCAGGCGGCGGATTCATGAGCACCGCGGCCATCCTGAAGTACCCTGATTTCTTCAAGGTGGCGGTCTCTTGCGCCGGCAACCACGACAACAGCATCTACAACCGCTGGTGGAGCGAACAGCACCACGGAATCCTGGAGAAGATTGACAAGGGCGACACCACGTTTGTCTACAGCATCAAGACCAATCCTGAAATCGCATCGAACCTCAAGGGACATCTGATGCTCGTTCACGGCGACATCGACAACAACGTCCATCCAGCCAACACTATCAGAGTGGTGAATGCGCTGATCCGCGCCAACAAGAGATTCGATATGCTCATCCTGCCCGGACAGCGTCACGGCTTCGGTGACATGAACGAGTATTTCTTCTGGCGTATGGCAGACTACTACGCCGAGTGGCTCATCGGAGACTCCGAGCGGTACAAGCCGGACATCACGCAGATGAACAACGATTAAGAACTCGCTGTCAGCAACTGGCCCGGACAATGAGTGTCGGGGCGATAAGGCGCTGTACTGGAAGCATATCCATAGAATTGCCCTCAATGGCATCGACAAGTACACGGGAAGCCACCCTGCCAATCTCGGCAAGCGGCTGCTCCACTCTGGTGATGGCCGGGTCAAGGAAGTCCAAAAAGCCGTTGTTGTCGAACGAGATGACTCCGACCTGTCCGGGAACATTGATGCCCAATTCCCTGAAAGCCCGGATAGCGCCAAGAAGAATCGTCGATGAATATGCGAACACAGAGTCAAACTTCACCCCGCCGCTGAAAAGATTCCTGACCTGAGTGTAGCCGTTCTCCACCGAGAAGGCGTCGCCCGCTATGGCATATTCAATCTCCTTGTCGCCATGTGCTTTTATGGCGTCGAGAAAACCGCGCACACGGTCTTTGGAAGGGGTCGAAGACTCGACTCCCTGGATGGAAAGGATGTTACGGTAGCCGTTTTTGATGAGATATTCCGTAGCCATATAGCCGCCGGCGTAGTTGTCCGTGCAGATAAAAGGCAGATCAGTCCCCTCAAAGTAGCGGTCAATCAGCACCGTGGGAATGGAAGAAGTTATCTCGTCAATCCTCGCCGTGGCATTTCCGACGGGAACGGCGATTATTCCATCGACGCTCCTGGACCTGAACATAACAAGAGAGTCCTCAAAGTCCTTGGGATTTTCAAGCGAATCGGAGACCAGCGTGTGATAACCGGCCAGTTTCAGGTTCTCGATCACTATGCTGGCAAGAGTAGCGAAGAACGGGTTGTCCAGCCCCGGGACAGTCAGCCCTATCGTGTAGGTGCGACTGGTTCTGAGCCCCTGCGCCAACAGGTTGGGTGTGTAATTCACCCTCGCGGCCTCCGCCTGGATTATCTCAATAGTCTTCTGACTTATTCTCAGGCTCTTGGCCTTTCCGGACAGTACTCTGGAAACAGTAGAGACAGAGAAGCCGGTCTGCTCGGATATCGTTTGAATGTTGTTCTTGCGCATAATTACTGTCAGTATGCGCAAAGATAGGTATTTTTAGGAATAAGAAAAGCAAAACAGGGAAACGAGTGCATCCTTGAATCAACGGATCTGTCATTAGGCATACCAGCCAACGGCTTACCTGTCAAGATGGAGCGTCCGAGTCTTTTAGTTGTCTGCTAATAAAAGTCTTTGTATCTAGAAGCTGCTTAAATTTCTTTATCCGGAACTTTGAGATAATAAATCACGGCGGCTTCTACGGGTTTTCGAGGAAGACAGCGGTGCTGCCTGACGGGAAAGCCGGAAGAAAATGACGGATTTAAAACTCAAAGAACTTTTTAAAGAAATTTAAACAGCTTCTTAAACAGTTTCTTATTCTTAACGTTCCCAAGCGAGTGCGGATGCGCCGAGGATGGCCGCGTCAGACTCCTTGAGCTGTGAATAGACAAGTTTCACCTTATTTTTCCAGAGAGGAAGAAGATTGGCGTTCATCGAGTTCATAATAGGCTCGGTGAGGAACTCCTTGCTTCTGGCAAGACCGCCGAAGAGGACGATGGCCTCAGGAGCGGAGAATGCGATGAAGTCGGCGAAAGCCTCTCCGAGAAGCGATCCTGTATATTCAAAGATCCTGACGGCAAGCTTGTCGCCTTCCTTTGCCGCCTCATAGACATCCTTTGAGGTAATGCTGTCAAGGCTGCGCAGGGAAGAAGGCTCATCGCTCATATCCAGCCACTCTCGGGCGGTCCGCGCCACGCCGATGGCAGAGCAGTAGGTCTCAAGGCATCCGGTTTTTCCGCAGTTGCAGTTACGACCGTTGTGACGCACAATGGCGGTGTGTCCCAACTCTCCCGCGAATCCGTCGTGGCCATAGACCACCTCGCCGTTGATGACGATTCCGCTGCCGACACCGGTTCCGAGGGTGATCATAATGAAATTCTTCATTCCTCTCGCCGCACCGTAGGTCATCTCGCCCATCGCCGCCGCGTTGGCGTCATTGGTAAGCGTGACCGGGATGCCATCCATAGCCTCGGAAAGCATCTTGGCGAAAGGTATCGAGCCTGAACGTCCCCAAGACAGGTTGACGGCGTTCTCCACCTCTCCGGTGTAGTAGTTGGCGTTAGGAGCGCCCACTCCGATTCCGCGGATCTGCCCCTCGGCTCCGGAATCAGCGATGATCTTCTTCAGAGCCGCCGCAAGTTCCTCTATGTAAGGCTCTACGGCGCTGTGGGAGTCTGAGCGGATGACGGTCTGGGCAAGCACGGTACCTCTGGCATCGACAACTCCGCATTTGGTGGTCTGTCCACCTACGTCAATTCCTATTACTAAATTCTGTTCCATTGTGTTAGATAATGACAAGTCCCGGCGGAGACTCCACCGGGACAGAATTTCAAACTAAGCGTTTTTCTTTACCTTGGAGCCGAAGAGGGCGTACCAAAGGATGTAGGCGACACCGATGATGACCACGATGTAGCTCATCAGATAGTTGGTCGCATCAGCGACGGCTCCCTGGATGAGCGGAAGGATACCGCCACCGCAAACCATCACCATAAACAGACCTGAAGCGATTGAGGTGTATTTGCCAAGTCCCTCAACGGCAAGGTTGAAGATGGCTCCCCACATCACGGACGTGCAAAGACCGCAGAGGATGAAGAACATCACTCCGACCGGAATCTCGGCAAGGGAGAACGAGAGCTGGGAGGTGATGGCCGGGAACTTGACGGTTGCAGTGTCGCCAAGGAACATTCCAAGAAGAAGGAACACGATGGCCACGCTGCCAACGGTGCTTACCATCGCGCGGCTGGACACCTTACCTCCGATGGAACCGCCGACAAGACGACCGCAAAGCATAAGGAACCAGTACATTCCGACAATTGTTCCGGCAACGGCGGCGCTGATGCCGACCTCCGCGGAAGTCATATAAAGGTTGACAAAGTTAGGGATGCCGACCTCGACACCCACATACACGAATATGGCGATGATACCAAACACGAAATGCTTATAGGATAAAGCCCCCTTCACACTTTCGCCGACTGTAAGCTGAGTGGATTTGCCGGCGGCCGCGGCGGCTTCCAGCTCCGGCTCAGGAATATGCGAGCAGGCGATGATGACGAAAGCGAGAGCGAAGATGCCCATAGCGATGAACAGCGCAGGGTTTGCGTCAGCGATCTGGGTGTCCTTCGTTATGTCACCGATGAGGTAGCCTACGAGCACAGGAACTATTGTGGCGCTCAGGGAGTTTAATGAACCGCCCCACTGGATGAGCTGGTTACCCTTGTTTCCGCCACCGCCGAGGGTGTTGAGCATAGGGTTCACAACGGTGTTGAGCATACACATTGAGAAACCGGAGATGAACGCTCCGAGAAGATAGACGGCGAAGCTGCCGACGATTCCGGAAAGGAATGTGATACCGACTCCGACGAATCCGACGGTCACAGCTGCGAGAGAAGTGAACTTGTAGCCCTTCTTGGACAGAATCATACCGGCAGGCAGACCCATAAACGCATAAGCGATAAAGTTGGCCGCATTGCCCAGCTGGGACATCAAATTAGACGCTGCGAACTGCTGCTTAACAATGACTCCGAACGGATTCTGGAATCCGGTCACAAAGGAGATCATCGCGAACAGGAAGAACATAATCACGATGGCGAGAATGTTACCTTGTTGTTTTTTTTCCATTTGCAAGATGTTTTATGTTATTGAATGTTTGCCGTGGCATATTTCACAAATTTAGCAAATTAATTTCAAATAATGGCTTAGAAGCCGTTTTGAATTAGTTGGAATCTGATTAAACTATGTTTTCCCTACCATTTATGCCGGATTTCCGGTACGGTCTCTCCTTTCACAACTGTCATCAACCACCGGCGAGCTCCATCTGCATACGAGGAATCCTACCCGGAAATCCCGTGTGACCGATTTCGGACAACAGTTTCTTAAAGCCGCCAGATAAGTCTGTCAAGGTGAAGCTCTTTCATTCCTCCAGCCAACATTTCCGGCAAAAACTCAAAACGGCTTCTTAAATTTCGCCCCGATGAGACTTCCTTTACCGGAATATTATTAACTTTGAGCGATGATGGTCACTAATATGGCCGAATGGCGGCATTGCACCATTTTCGCGCCGGACTTCTCCTGTGCGCTCCCGCGACAGGTCAGGCCGAATCCGGCGGAAAGGAACGGGTCCCCCGGCCCTGATGAGGCACCGAGGATGGATGACGGAGAATGACACGACACATAACCGACACGAGCAAATGAAGCAGATCGAAGATCTTATCAGGATTTCCCGGAAATACGGGCAGGATTCCCGGTTCGTAATCGCCGGAGGCGGGAACACATCCTACAAGAACGCGGAGAGGCTATGGGTAAAAGCCAGCGGCCACGCCCTCGCCACCATAGGCGAGGACGGATTCGCGGTCCTTGACAGAGCCATTCTGGACAGTATGGGCGAAAAGACCTACAGCCCCGACACGGCGACACGCGAGGAGCAGGTCAGGGACGACCTCGCCGCGGCCTGCGTGACAAAGGACAGAAGACCGTCGGTGGAGACGTCCTTGCACAACTGTATGGGATTCTCCTTCGTGGTGCACCTGCATCCCACCTTGGTCAACGGCCTTATGTGTTCGGCGAATGCCGAGACCGCTTGCAGGGAACTGTTCCCGGACGCTCTTTTCATCGAATATACCGACCCCGGCTACACTCTGTTCAAGAAGGTTCACGACCGGATAAAAGCCCGCAAGGCCGCCTGCGGAAAAGAGCCCCAGGTGATTTTTCTGCAGAACCACGGGATATTCGTAGGCGCCGACACCACGGCCGGAATCGAGGAGATATATTCGGAAGTCCTTGAAAAGATCGCATCCAAGGTGACAGAGCCTCCGACGCGCGAAAGCGAGACTCCTGAAACGGCCAATGGAATCGTTTCCGCCATAAGGCAGATGCCGCCGCTATCCGATGAAAGTCCTAAAACATTGGTTGTCACAAACAACGCTCTTGTAAACTACTTTCTTGACGGTCGCTCTGACAGGATCGCCAAGCCGTTCACTCCTGACATAATCGTTTATTGCAAGAGCGCCTACATATTCATCGACGCGGAATCGGACGAGGAAATCCTGAGGCAGGCGGAAAGCAAGGCAAAGGCTTTCGCCAGCGAGAGAGGCTACATTCCTAAAATCATGCTTATCAAGCGAATCGGACTCATCGCCATAGGAGACAGCCCAAGGGACGCGCGGATCATCAGCGACGTGTTCACCGACGCGATGAAGATCGCGTACCTCGCCGGAAGCTTCGGAGGAGAACACCCTATGGAACAGGACTGGATTGACTTCATCGACAACTGGGAGGTGGAGAATTACCGCCGCAAGGTCGCCTCGGAATAGTCCGACAAGCCATAAAGAAAAATCGTAAATAATTCATTGATAGTATGAAACAGCTCGACATTAATTTGATGCATCCAGCCAAGCAGATTGCCGTCATCATCGACAGAATCTATCGCGGAGAGATGACCACCACCTCAGGTGGCAACCTGTCAATTCTGGACGAGAACGGGGATATGTGGATCACTCCGGCGGCCATTGACAAAGGCTCCCTTACACCGGAGGACATTATGTGCGTCAAGGCGGACGGAACCATCGTCGGACCGCACAGGCCATCTTCGGAATATCCTTTCCACAGAGCCATCTACAAGATGAATCCCGACATTCATTCGGTTATCCACGCCCACCCTCCGGGACTTGTGACATTCAGCATGGTCCATCAGGTTCCAGACACGAGAATCATCCCTCAGGCACGCGCCGTCTGCGGTCCTGTCGGATTCGCGGAATACGCACTTCCGGGCAGCGAGCTTCTCGGAAAGAAAATCGTTGCGGAATTCGAAAAGAACCCTGACTACAAAGCCGTTATTATGGAGAACCACGGTGTGGTTGTGGCAGGAAATGACATCGCCGACGCTTACCAAAGATTCGAAACGTTGGAGCTATGCGCGCGCACCATACTGAACGCCAAAACTTTAGGCGATCCCAAATACCTTAGCGAAGAGCAGATTCTATGGCACGAGAGGAATTCGTCGGTCACGCCGGGGTGCTTTACGGGTGCGGAACATCCTTCCGCCGAAAGGGCAATCCGCGCGGAAATCTGCAAGATTGTCCGCAGAGCCTGCTCTCAAGGACTAATGTGCAGTTCCTACGGCACAGCCTCAGTGCGTTGGAAAGGTAATGACTTCCTCATTACGCCTACAGGCAAGCAGCGTTGGGACCTTGATCCGGAGGACATTGTGCAAGTCAAGGACGGGAAGGCCGAGACCGGGAAAAACGCAAGCCGCTCAGTGGCTCTCCATCAGGAGATATACCGCCGCAATCCTAAGGTCAACTCAATCATCCTCACACAGTCTCCGGCGCTGATGGGGTTCTGCGCCACCGGAGTCAAATTCGATGTACGCACCATACCTGAAAGCTGGATATTCCTTCAGGACATCCCGGCATTCCCGTTCGGCAGCCAGTTTGACGAGCATCTTGACGAACTTGTCAACGAGTTCGGACACAGGCCATTCGTGATGCTGGAGAACGATTCGGTAATCGTCACCGGAGATCAGCTTCTTGGCACTTTCGACCGTCTTGAGGTCGCCGACTTCAGCGCCAGGTCATTGATTCTGGCCGCTCCGCTTGGCAAGCTCAATCCGATTCCGGACAAAGACATCGAGGAACTCCGCGTGGCGTTCCACGTCGGGGAATAAGTAAGATAATCGGTAGGTGACAGATATCAGCCACCTACCGATTATCTATTCAGCCCCAGTCACTTTATGACAGTCCACGGGAGAAAAGCGAAATCCCTACCTCATATCGCTGTAGCATCCGTCAACCGTGACGGAACCGCCCTCGATGATGTAAAGGTCATCCTTTGTGGCGGGATAGCGAAGAATGAAATTCTTAAGGCTCACATTCCTGCAGTCCTTGAGATAAATCAGCGTCGGGACTGTCGCATCCTCCGGAAGATGCCTCATCCTGACCTGTGATGCGATGTCCTGCAAAAGAGCCGGGCCGCGTCCGTCAATGACACCCGTGCCGGAAATTGACACGTTCTCGACTCCCTCGCCCCAGAAGATGGCCTTATGCCCCTTGTACGAGTAGATGTTTGTCGAGCCGACAATCACCGCCCCCTCGCGGAGTCTGATGTCAACACCCGACTTAAGCCGGACGGCGCCGGTGATGTAACGTCCGACACTGAACTCAAGAGTCCCGCCACCTTTGGAGGAGATAAAGTCTATCGCACCCTGGATGCTTGTGGTGTTGTCGTGAACACCATCGCTCTTGATACCAAAGTTAGATGCCTTGTAAACGGTGTTCTGGGCAAAGCCCTGAAAAGCGAGCAGCAGAATCGCCGCCGCCAACAACAGTATCTTTCTCATTTCTTTCTCTTGCTGTTTTTGGTAATCTTTGTATCCTTCGTGATTATCTGCTTCTTGCCCTTTGGAGCGGTATCCTGATTAATCTGAAGACCATTCATTCTCAAGCCGTTGACATCATCGGCCACAAGCGCCGGACGGTAATCCTCTCCTGCCGCGGAGATCTTGACGTTCTCGAATGTGACACCATCGGCGTGACGGATGTAGAAGCCCCATGCGGGAAGCTCCTTCCAGTTGGAATACTCAGGATAACGGGTCTCCTGCTCCTCGATAGCGTCCAACTCCTCGTCAGAGACGCCCGCATAGGCATATTCAGGGTCGGCATGTCCCGGATAGACAATCTCGATGTTCTCCAGGCGGACATTCTCTATGCGAAGACCCGGAAGACCGGCGATGATGCTCGGACAGACATTGCGGGGAAGATCCTCCACAGGGCCTTCATAGCCGTAACCGGCGTCAGGCTTGTCAAGCGGAACCTCCGCATACATATTCTTTATCACTATGTCCTTCAGGTATGCAGGCTGCTTCGGGTTGACCCGTCTTGTGCCTGTGCGCAGGAATATCGGGTTGCCGGTGTGTATGCTGCGGAGGCTGTCAATCTCGACATCCTCGATCTGGGCACCGTCCACAGTCGCGATCGTTACAGCGCTGCGGTAAGTGTCAAAAATCGTCATATTCTTGAACCTGAAATGCTTGAACTTACCAAGGGTGTAGGTTCCGAACTTGATTCCGTTAGCGCTGCTGCGGCCCACGCAGTTCTCGACAAGAATATTCTCGCTCAATCCGTCGTTGCTGTGGCTCTTGAAGCAATAAGCGTCATCAGAAGAATCGATGTAGCAGTCTCGCACTATGACATCTACGCAGTCAACCACGTCCAGACCGTCATTGTTCCAATAGCACTTGGCGTCTACCGTTATCCGTTCAATCAAGAGGTTGCGGCACTTGTCATACTGCTGTGTCCAACAGGCCGGGTCTTTAAGGGTGATGTCCTTGACCGTGACGTTGTTACACCTGTAGAAATGAATATTCTCCGGTCTGAGGGCCTCGCTGACGCGATCATTTCCAAGCCTGTCTTCGATAAGTCCGAGATGCACAAAGTCCACAAACCGGGTCCCGATCTCGAAACCGCGTCCGTTAATCATACCCTCACCTGTGACACCGATGTTGTCAGCCTTCACCGCAAGCACCAAGGCCGTCCACTTAGCGTCGGGATCCTTGATGTAGTCATAAGGATTGAGAGAACCGAGAAGGACAGCGTCCTTCTCGATGTGAAGGGTCACATCGCTCTTCAGGTAGATAGAGCCTGAGACATATTCACCATGGTCAAGCACCACTCGGCCTCCGCCTCTGGAGGAAGCGAAATCAATCGCGGCCTGTATGCTGGCGGTGTTCAGAGTGACACCATCCGGCCTCGCACCGAAATCACGGGCGAAAAAGTCTGTGGCCCCGACCTGCAAAGCTGTGCCTGTCATAAGCAGCACAGCGGCGGCTATTCTAAATAAAGTCTTCATCTATAATTGTTTATTAATATAATTTCACCGGTCCTATCAAGCCTGCGCTGACATAAGGTTGCTTACGTCTCAGAACGAAACGCTGCGCCACCTTGTTGTCCTTAAGGGTCTGCATATAATTGCCCATCAGGGTAGTCACCTTAACCTCGATGACGTTCTCCCCGGGACAAAGAAGAGAGCCGACATCATAGACACGCTCGCCGAACCACTTCACTCCGGCCGGACGGCCATTCACAGTCACCTCGCATACATCGGCAACCTTGCCGAGATTCAAGTACTCAGGGAGACTCCCGGACAGAGTTACCGTCTTGGTGTAGGTGACATCACCCATAAAGTTCCTGAACGCGGTGTCAGACATATCCTTGAAATCCTGAAGCGAATCCAGCTTCGCTGTCCAGGTGGAATCCGGCCAGGAATGGTGCATCCTGAGATCCCATGATCCGTCCAGCAGGATTTCTTCAGGACCTTCAAGCGGAAGCGGCTTCCAAACAGGGGCGCTTCCTCCCGATTTGTTGAACACAAAAAGATAAGTCTCCGAAGGGCCGAAGCGGAAACGCAGCTTGCCGTCCTTGCCTACCGGGAGGACGAACCTCTTGCCGGTCGCCGGGTCATACAGCCATGCGCGCCTTCCGGCGGTCACCGATTTCGGGAATATTATCTCCGTCTCCCGGGCTTCATTTATGTTGGCGTTCATAAACAGGAACATATCGCCGCCGTCATCGGTGACATACCTGTTCTGAAGCAGGAATCTGTCAGGATTAGAGATTGTCAGAGTATGAGGGAGATTGTACGCGCGCATCACTTCAGCGTACCATTCGAGGTACTTGCCATCTGTCGGCTTCTCAAGGAGGATAAAGTTGTCCTTGTGTCCCTTAAGACGTTCCACGGCTTCCGCGATTTGCTTGTCGCGTGTCTCGAAGTCCTTGAGACCAAGCGATTTCTCCGGATACTTGCCTATGCAGAACACCCTTCCGCCGCCGTTCACGAACTCCTCGAGCTTGGCCAGGGTCTCAGGTGTGGTCCCGGACACCTCCACCATGAACAAGACGCCATATTCCTTAGGCCCGTAACAAAGTTTCCCGCGTCGGACGGTGGCATCCCTGAGAATAATCTCGCTGACATAGTCCGCTCCGCCGCCGTTCTTGTGTATCGCCTCCCAGATGAGGGATGTATAAGGGACATTCAATGCCACAGGAAACGGTTCCGTCTGCACCCCCATCGTCGTCCACATATCGTAGTTTGCGGGAAGGATGGCTATGTCGGTATGCATATCGGCGTTCTGGAGCTGGCTGGAAAGCCTTGCGCGATAGTCGTTCAGATTGTTGACGTAAGGCCACCAGGTGTTTCTCTCGTTATGGAATGTCCCGTACTGTACCCAGCCCGGGAACTCCGCCTCAAGAGGGGAATAGTTGAATCCGTGCCATACAGAATGGGTGACGCCTGAGAGCGCGCTCATGTCCGAGCCGACCTTAAGAAACTCAAGCGAGGTCGTGAACACCTTGTAGGTGTTGGTCATCTCCTCGGCGCTGACAAGACGCTTCCCGGTCAGGTGGGCGGCCGACGAGACATATTTGTCAATCATCGTGTAGGCGCGGCCGCGTCGGTAATCCTCGTCCCCCATCTCCTCTCCCACCTTGTGCTTGAGCCAGTTGGTGGTCCAGGACTCGCCTTCGGGAATGTCATAGCCAAGAGAGGACTCCTCGATGAAGAAACCGTTGCCATAGGCCTGGGCGCGGGATTTCACGCCTTTCTCACGGCACCATGAAAGGAATGTGCCGCCGTAGCGCTCATTGAGAAGCTCGGCCTTTGTAAGCTCGAAGTCAAAACGCACCCGGTTCACCTGATCCTGGAACCGGTCTCCCTTCTTTGAGCCGTAGTCAAAGCTGTCCACATTGCCGAGGCGGCCCACCTTGAACATCGTGAACGGAAGCCAAGGCATCAGGTCATAGCCCCTCCTCGCCTTGAATTCCTCGGCAAAATCATTCGTCCAGTTGCAGCCCTCAAGCTCCATACTGTCGACAAAGAACGCCCTCAAGTGTTTCGAGAGCGGCCCGAGCCTCGCCTCGATCTTGTCGGCCATATTGTCCAGATAGCGGCGCACAGCGGCCGAGTCCATGTGGTTCAGAATCGAGCCGGCCGCGCCGGGAGCGCCGTTGATCACGCTGGCGAAAGAATCGTATCTCACCATAGCGTAGAACTGCCAGTCCCCTTCCGGCACATCCACCGTGATCACGTCCCCCTCTATGTCGCCGGACAGGTCGATGGCCTCACTGAGGTCATTGATGGGATCCGGAGCAAGAAATAGCGACACAAGCTCCGGAGTACGGCCAGGATTGACCTTTGTCACCCCTGGATCAAGGCTCTTGAATATGTGGAATTTGGACATCTCCAGCCTTTCACCGCCCTTTACCTTCTGGGCATAGGTCAGCATCACCGAAGCGCGCTCGCCTCGGGACAGGGTCTCCGCGCCGAAAGGCCAGCCTGATCCGACAATCAGATCACAGGTCATCCCAATACGCTCAGCCTCGTCGAACACGACCTTGAGCATATCGATCCATTCGTCGCTCAGCCACTTCAAAGGCTTCGTGTCCATCTCTCCGGCCCCGTAAGGGAATGATATCGGATTGATTTCCACTCCTCCTACACCGGCATCCTTAAGCACGTGAAGCTCGCGTACAAGCTCCTCGGCCTCCACACGATCTCCATTCCACCACCAGCGCACGAACGGACGGTAGCGGCTGTCCGGATTCTGAAACTGTCTGAAAAGATCCTTGGATGTGGTCTTCGCGGAAGACACGGCCGGCAATGCGGCCAAAGACAATAAGGCGACGGCCGCAGCCGCCAGAAATCCTCGAATTCTCATATCCATCACTCATCGACGTGTGAGACCACCTTACGCTTCCCCGAATACACCAGATAGTTGTCTATGACTATGTTCATGTTGTCCTGCTTGTTGAGGAACTTGAATGTCAGAGTGTGTTCTCCCTCAGGAAGGCCATACTTCCAATAAAGGTCAGGAGCGGCACCGTTGCCCTTGATAGGATTCTTTGCCACGGCGGAGAGCTTGCCGTCAAGATAAATCTCCACCTCGCCGACGTAACCGGTGCTGTCATCGTAGCCGGAGCCTTTGTAGTAATGGCTCTTGACAACGATTCCGTTGCCGTTGAACCTGATCTGGCCGACATTTGTCACGGTCTTCTTGACCTCGACCCTGGTCTGAGGATAGTGTCCTTCGAAAGACTTCTCGTAGCGGACGGACTCAGGCTTCTGAACCTTGATGGTAACGTTGTCACCGTCGGTTGAGCCTCCGTTGCGGCCGATTACCTGAAGCGCCTGGCTGAACGAATATTCCGTGGCCTTGTTGATGGATATGTCGGTATAGACGAAAGGAATGTCCTCCACCTCTTCGCACGGCCTTCTCCAATATTCGGGGATATTGCTGTACCCTATCATTGTACCAAGGATTCCGGCTGCCGAGGACGGGTTGCAGTCCGAGTCCTGACCGCAGCGGGTGGAGATGTCTATGGTTCTGTAGAAGTTTTTCTCGCCGTAGAGGAGACCGATGAGGATGTAGCCGCTGTTGATGACAGCGTCTATGTTGAACTGTCTGTCCACCCCGTCCGGACACCCGATGTCGTAGCCGTAGCGCTCGTTGAAGAGCGCCCATGTGATGTGCCAGTCCTTCGGGTACTGCCTGTGCCACTTTATCACATCAGACATGGCCCTGTAGTAGTTGCTTTGTTCCGGGATAGCCTTAAGAGCCTCATTGACGACAAAGTTCATATCATCGCTGACGAAAGCGAGGGAGAACATGGCCGCCACATACACTCCGCCGTACCAACCGTCGCCGTAGTTCATCATATGCCCGATCTCATCGCAATAGAAAGAGGAGGCATTGACCATTCCCGGAGACATCAGTCCGGCGTAGTCCGCCTCAATCTGGAAGTCGATGTCATCGGCGTGAGGGTTGTTGTGCCAGTGGCCGGACTCCGGCGGCATCACCCCGTTCAGGATGTTGTAGCGTCCGAGCTGGTTGGCGTGCCAGAGAGGGTAAGGGGCGTTGGCGAAAGCTTTTGCGAAAGACTCAATCGGAGCGTCAAGACCCTCTTTCTGGAAAACTTCCACGAAAGTGAGATCCATATAGACATCATCGTACAGCCCGGGGAACCTGTCGAACCACCACTTGATCATATGGTCATTCCAAGGAATCTCGACCTCGTCATTGATGAAGCCTGCGAACTTGAACTCGGTCGGTCCACCATAAGAGCAGCCTATGGTCTTGCCGGCCCAGCCGCCCTTGATTTTGTCCTTAAGAACCTCCTTGGACATCGTGACCTCTTTGGGGAGTTTCTTGGCGACGGCGGATGCGGTGGACAGCATCAGGATGCCAACCGCAATCAGAAATAGGTTTTTGACCCTCATAACTTTTTGATTTATTGGTTATTTTTTCTTGCGTAAAGACTCGCTTACCCAGGAAATGCCTCCCCACAGAATCTGGTTCACTGCCTGTGACTCGTGGGAAAGTGTCGCGAAAATCATCCCGAACCGAGGCGGGATGCCATAGACATAGGCGATAGCCGAGGAAACCACGAAGTGGAAGGCGCCGAATCCGCCGGGAACAGGCACGATGGACGAGAGGCTTCCCGCAATCATCAGGAACAGAGCGTCCGTAAGGTTCAGACTCCGGAGGGTTTCCAGTGCGGACGCCAGCTCCGGGCCTACGGAATCCGGGGATATCCCCTGAAGAGCCCAGAGGATTGTCGCGCTCATCATCCAGTAACAGAACCATATCCCTGCCGTAAGAAGAAGGAACTTCCAGCCACCTTTCATCCTGAGGCAACTCACGAAACCGGCCCACACTCCCTTGAAGAAATCCCTGACCTTGGCAAGAGGCGTCCATCTGTCTGCGAAAAGGATTGCGCACGAAACTGCGACAATAAATAATATGAGTACGGCGAGCAGAACCGCGACCTTGCCGACCGTCACCGCTCCGGAAGCCGCCCCAAGAATCCTTTCGGTAAAAAAACCTCCGAAGCGATTCCAGGTGAAAAGCAGGAATACCATCAGAACGAAGAACATGGCAAGAAGGTCAACCGAACGCTCCAGAGCCGCTGTCCCGAGCACCTTGTCGTAAGAGGCAAGGCGGCGGTCAGACTCCTTCGGATCAGGATTTCCGGCGGAATGGGCTGTAATATAGCCGCAACGCACAAACTCTCCGACACGAGGAAGCGCGATGTTTACCAAATAGCTGATGTTTACCGCATTGAAGCAGGTAAGGCGGGAAGTCGCCGGGTCTATCGGAAGGAGAAGTTCCCTCCAACGAAGGGCGCGGAGGAAAAAAGCCAGCAGCCCGAACAGCATCGACAACAAGACATATTCCCAACTGCAGGCACCCAGTCCTTCAAGGAAGTCGTTCCAGTTCACTCCCTTGAAAGAACAGTACAGCAAAAGTGCGGCAAGCAGGATGGAAACGCCGTACTTAAGAATATTCCCGACCTTCTTCTTCATAGCTACAAATTTAATCAAATAATCGTTAACTTTGTAATTTGACCCGCCTAATGAATATAATAATAACAAACATTTGTATATGAAATCAATATTAGGAATCGGAAACGCCCTGACGGACATCCTGGCAGTATTCCCAGACGAGACGATGCTCCGGGAGTACCACCTGCCTCCGGGAAGTATGCAGCATGTGGATCTGGAGACCGGAGACCGCATCTGGTCCAAGCTGAAGGAAGTCGGGGTTAAATACGTTCCCGGCGGATCGGCCGCCAACACCATAACATGCACTTCCATCTTCGGCATGCCTTCCGGATTCATCGGAAAGATAGGCAACGACGAACTGGGACATCTGTACAAAAGCACATTGGAGCAGTTCGGAGTCAACACGACCCTGCTGACCGGGACCAAAGGCTCGGGGCGCGCCATGTGCTTCATCACCGGAGCCAACTCAGAAAGGACTTTCGCCGACTATATGGGAGCCGCTCTCGAACTTGTTCCGGAAGATTTGAAACCGGAATATTTCGACGGATATGACTACTTTCACATCGAGGGCTATCTCGTGCAGAATCAAGACCTTATCAGCAAGGCCGTACAGATGGCCAAAGCCGCCGGGTGCAAGATTTCCATCGACATGGCCTCCTACAATGTGGTCGAATCCAACGAGGCATTCTTCCACAATCTGGTCGATCGCTATGTGGACATAGTATTCGCCAACGAGAGCGAGGCAAGGGCGTTCACCAAGCAGGAGCCGCGCGAGGCCCTGGACACCTTGGCAGGCCAATGTGAAATCGCCGTCGTGAAAGTCGGGAAGGACGGGTCAATGGTCAAGCAAGGCGATGAATACCACTACATAGAGGCCTGGCCGGCGGCGACAATAGACGCGACCGGCGCGGGCGACACCTATGCGGCGGGATTCCTCTACGCGCACTCTCTCGGAATGCCGCTGAAGGTCTGCGGCGAAATCGGCTCAATAATTGCTGCAAAGGTCGTCGAGGTCATCGGCACCAAGATTGATGTCCCGAGATGGAAGGATGCCAAACGTGAGATCCGTGAGCTGATGGCTTCAGTAAACAACAAGTAGGATTATGTTTGATTTCATAAAGGCATTTTTCAGAAAAAGAAGTCTGCGCAAGCATTCCAGCACTGTTCCCACCGAGATTCTGCCGCTTGGGAAAATCCATTCCTATGTGGCGATCATCGATGTCGAGGAGCAGTCTTTCGACACGTGCAAGACAGCCATAATGAACTTTTTCAGGGCAAACGACATCAAAGGCTGCGTTTTCTTTCAGGATTTCAGGAAGATAGGCAGTGAAGACCGCCTTTTCACCAGCATACAGACCACCATCACCAAAAAGGATCTGGACTGGATAGGCAGGCCTTCACGCTGCAAGATGAACGTTCTTGAGGAGCAGGCGCCGGATCTCTTCATATCCCTGGTCAAGAATCCTGATTTCGCCATTGAATATATGGCGCGGACCTCCAAGGCCCGTTTCAAGATCGGACGCGCCCAGATTGACGGGGACATATTCGACCTCGTCATCAGTGACCCTGCCGGGAAAGAGGTTCCACAAAAGGACTGTTTTTCCGTAATAAAGAGCTATCTTACCAAAATCCAATAATATTCATATATGGCAAACTATCTGAACAACGCACTTGTCGCACTGAAAGGATTTGCGATGGGAGCCGCCAATGTCATACCAGGCGTGTCCGGCGGTACAATCGCCTTGCTCACCGGAATATTCAACGAGCTGATCGAGGCTCTCAACGCCCTTCTTTCGGTGTCTTCGTGGGGGATACTTCTAAAAGGCAAGGTCAAGGAGTTTTGGGAGCATATTCACGGAACGTTCCTGCTTTGCCTGGGCGCCGGCGTGATTGTGAGCGTGTTCTCGCTTGCAAGGCTGATGGAGTATGTTCTTCAGTATCATCCTATACAGACTTGGGCATTTTTCTTCGGGCTGATTGTTGTGTCCGGAATCTATATGCTTTACGACATCAAGAAGTGGAAGGTCACCGATTGCGTCTGGCTGGTTTTCGGTATTTTCCTCGGAGCCGTGATCTGCCTTCTGTCGCCCACTCAGACAACGGACGCCACGTGGTTCATCCTGCTCTGCGGCGCAATCGCAATCTGCACTATGATTCTTCCGGGAATCTCCGGCAGCTTCATTCTGGTCCTTCTTGGGAAGTATGAGTACATCATGTCAGCCATCAGCGAGCTTAACTGGCCGGTTCTAATCATTTTCGGAATAGGCTGCGTCCTTGGCCTGGCGGCTTTCTCAAAATTCCTTCACTGGTTGATAGCGCATTACGAAAGACCGACACTGATTACTTTGATCGGCTTCACACTGGGTTCGCTGGTCAAAGTGTGGCCGTGGAGCGACAAGGTCAGTGTGATGACGGCTCAGCTGATGCGTGAGGGGCAGACCGCCGAGCAGGCGAAAATAGGGGTGGAGGCTCTCGTCGGACTCGGCACGGATCTTTCTTCGATAATCAATCCGCAGACTTTCACAGCCGTCATCTGGATGCTTGCCGGCGCGCTTCTTGTAATCGGCCTCGAATGGATCGGCCACAAAAAAGCCGACGCCTGACCCTTCGTCCGGGGAGCCTAAGAATCCATCTCTTGTCAGGGAAGGGGACCAAAAGCGCCGCAGCGAGGTTCCCGGGGGGTCGTGAAATCCTTTCCCCGCACCCCCGATGGTTGGAATGAAGCGGCAGATAAAAAGGGAAGCGAGTGAAAATTTCATTTTCACTCGCTTCCCTCACTCATAAAGAGTGATTCCGTAGGGATTCGAACCCTAGACCCACAGATTAGAAATCTGTTGCTCTATCCAGCTGAGCTACGGAACCATTCCCCCGCCCTCACTTCACAAAAGCGGAAACGGACTGCAAATATACGAATTTTCCTTCTAAAACAAGAACCACATACAATATATTTAATTTTTGTTTCTCGTTACACGTCCGGCGTCGCCAACAAGCACCATAACGTCCTGTGGCACACATTACCGTTCCAGTCGATTGCAAACGGTACATTCAAACAGAAAGAAACCCATGGAATTGTTTCCCGGTGCCTCCAAAGGCCGTCACACAGTGGCTGGGATTCAATGACAGAAGGGAGAAGGGAGAAGGGAGAATGTGACTATGGAATCTGTCACATTCTCCCCAGAACGGATTATTAGAAACCGCTTACAATCGTTCCCGAAATCAGCAATACTGGATTTCCGGGACTGTTTATTTATAATGGTCAATTGGTTAAAGCAGTATCACACCCATGGCAAGGCCTGAATCTATTCATTGGTCATAGCGGTGAAGCGGGAAATCTGACCCATCGGGATACCGCCTTGCAGCATAGTTTTGGCAACTTCAGCCACACGCTCGGAACCGTCTCCGTCCATGAATATGTAGAACAGCCTGTCAGACTCGGTCACGCACGCCTCGGAACCCTTGGCGAAAACGCCATTTCCACAAAGATAACTCTAATTGTCTGACCCACAATCCCTCCCGTCCGCTTTTGGATGAAACGCCACCCGGAGATGAAACGGTCGGAATATTCAACGATGTCATCGGCCTCCGCCTCCGGAGGAAGAATCTCGTTAAGGACACCGACGCGGATGTCCTTGTCGGCCCTGCCGGCCAGTGCGTCCTTGAAACCGGCGGCGCTACGCAAGTCAACAAACGGGGTTAGTTTTTCACGTTTACAATCAGAAATTGGCATAGACTTAAATATTAAACTGTTCAAGCCGCAATATTATGCGTAATAATCGTGAAAAGCGAAAAGAAACCTACACGGATTATAAAAAACAGAAATAATATGAGAACTTACCTCCGCTCTTAGAAGCTGTATAAATTTCTTTATATGAAACTTTGAGGGAATTAATTCAGGCAATTTCGACGGACTCTCGAGTAAGACAGCGGCGCTGTCTGACGGGAAAGCCGGAAGAAAATGACGAATTTAAAACTCAAAGAACTTTTTAATGAATTTTAAACAGCTTCTTACCACCGGACGATGCCGTCGGAAGCACCGCAGGTACTTCTAAAGCAGTTCCCTGACAATCTCATCGGAAGTGAAAAAGCGATTCTCAGGGATGCGGATCCGGCCGTCGACTCCGGCCAAAGCGCCCACACCCAATAGAGAGTCAACCGCAGAGGGAGCCGCCAACGAGCATAACTCCTTATAATCCAAGCCGTCATCAGTGCGTAGAGAAAGCATAATCCTTTCTATGCGGATGTCCTCCTCCGAAAGTTCCTCGCTGATTTGTGAATATGTCGCAAAACCACCGTCCGGAGTACTATGAGGAAGTTCCTGTGTGTTCCAACAGCGCACATCACCTCTCAGGGAATGCGCACCCGGACCGAGGCCGACATACGGAACCCTACGCCAGTATGCGCTGTTGTGGACGGACTCGAAGCCCGGTCTGGCAAAGTTCGATATCTCGTAATGACGATAACCCGCATGTCCAAGACACCGGCACAGAATGTCATACTGCCGGCGGCATTGTTCGTCCGAAGCCTCCGTGTAACGTCCGTCGGCCGCCATCCTGGCGAGGACGCTTCCCTCCTCGATTGACAGCTGGTAGGCTGAAACGTGTTCCGGAGACAGCTCAAGCGCCATTTCGATTGTGCTTTCCCAAAGCTCGTCAGTCAGCTGGGACAAGCCGAAAATCAGATCAATGCTTATGTTCCGGACTCCGCACCGTCTGAGGATATGGTACGCCTCCACAGCACCCCGAGCATCGTGCCTTCGGTTCATCCAGTGGAGAATCCCGTCATCAAACGACTGGATACCCATACTTATCCGGTTGACACCCAGTGCAATAAGCTCGCCGACATATTCACTTCCTTTTTCCACTATGTCCTCAGGATTCACCTCCACGGTGAACTCCGAAAAAGATCCGGACTCAGTTACCGCACCATTTCCCGCCATAAAACCCGCTCCGTTCGCAGAGCCGGCCAATGCGACTTTTCCGGCACACGGGCCGCTCGCTTCGACAGGTCCGGCTATCATAGGACGCACCGCCTCGACGATACGACGTAAAACACTCAGAGGAAGCACCGATGGGGTGCCTCCTCCGACATAAAGGGTGTTGACCGCTGACGGGGCGGACATATTCATCAACAATTCCTCCTTGCGGTCAAGAGCCTCAGCGATGACTGCGTCGGCATATTCATCGAACGCACGAGCGCTCCGGCAGATTTCAGAATAGAAATCGCAGTAGGTGCAGAAACTGCCGCAGAAAGGGACGTGGATGTAAATCACGGGCTACCTGAGCAGAAGCTCGGTCTTGCCGAGGAAAGCCTGAGCGGTGTAGGCCTCAACCGTGTAGATTCCAGGCTGATAGGATGGAATGTCGTTCAGATAGATGCTGAGGTCTACCTCCTTGCCCTCATAGTCCACCTGACGCGAGGCGGATGCGACCATCGTCTGGCCGTTGAAGGTGAATGAAGTCTGGTTGCTGTTCGTGAGCAGAATCCCATCCGGATCCTTAACCCTCAGATAGACCCTTACCGGGCCTCTCGGAGCCAGTTCGTTCTCCACAAGGCTGAGCGAGGCAAGCAACCTTACGACCCTGCTGCTTCTGTCTGTCACCTTGTCCGAACCGTTGTAGGCCGCGACGCTCAGTCCTCTGGACTTGATTACCGAACCGGCGGCGACCTGCCCGGAAAGGTTTTCGACCTGCCCCTTGAGGTCCTCGTTCTCGGCACGGCTTGCGGCAGCCTCCCTACGGGCGGCGGCGGCATCCGCTGTCAATTTGTGATTCAACGTGTTAAGAGAATCAATCTGCACGATGTAGTTCTTCATAATGCTTCGCAGGGTACCCAGTTCCTTCTCATACTGGCGCATCTTGCGGCGGTTCGTGGCCTCGGTTTTCTGGATTCTCTCTATAAGCTGGTTCACCTCTTCCTTGGATGAGTCCAGCTGGCTGTTGATTGACGCATAGTCGGATGAAAGGCTGTCGTAGTCACCCTTCAGGGCAATCATCTGCTGGGTAAGGTCTTCCTTCTCAGCGTTAAGGTCCTTTACAAGGCTGGACTTCGAGAACCAAATGTACGCAAGCCCTGCGGCAAGCAACACAGCCACAGCCACAAGAGCCCACATTGCCTTCTTGAGGCTCTCGTTTTTCCTCTCTTGCTCCTCGCGCTCACGGCGCTCCTGGATAGGATCTATTTCTGCCATAGTCTTTCGATTTAATGATTAATGACACAAAAATAACAAAACTATTTCATATCTTTGTTTACGAAGAGGCCGTTTTAAGGCTTCTCGCAAACAAAACTTTGTTCCCTAACAAAAATCGGACTATTATGAAATATTTCATCAGAGCGGTCAAATACTTTTTCTATTTCACCATCCTCTTCGCGGTCATTATGGCCGTCCTCGTCTTCATCGGTGCCGTCAATAACGACATCAGCGATATGTTCCGTGACGGCTACAAGTCCCTGTGGCAGATAGCCTTGCTGTTCGCCTTCGTGGCGGCGTTCTACCCAAGATTCGGCTTCATCAAAAGGTCGGCGATGATAAAAGGTGAATATTCCGACATCCGTGGCGGGATTATTGAATATATGGAAGCGCGCGGCTACCGCCTTGAAAGCGAGGACGGCGAGAACCTGACGTTCCGCCTCCGCTCTAAGTTCAGCGCCCTCTTCAAGATGTTCGAGGACAGGATCACGATGACCCGCGAGCTCGGCGGCTTCGAGGTGGAAGGCCTCACCAAAGAAGTTGTGCGCATAGTCGGAGGCCTGGAATACAAGTTCCGCACCCTCGACGAAGAGTAGTGGAAAGACCCTTTAATATTCAAAGATTATGGCAGAAGATTTCAAGACTGTCGCCAAATTCAGCGACGCAATGAGCGCCCACATCACCGCCGGGATGCTCAACGACAACGGAATTCCCGCCGCCGTGTTCGGAGAGAACTCCTCCTACGTCTCCCTGAACTATGTGGATCCGATCGAAGTCAAGGTCAACGCGGCTGACTACGACGCCGCCCTGGCCCTCCTCGCCCAGAACAGCAATTAGTCGTTCCCTTCCGAGTTTAACACCTATCTCCAAAGCAACATCACCCCCGACAAGAGCGCATAAGCCCGAAAACGCTCTCGCCGGGGGCTTTAAGGCTTCCAACAGCTGCGATTTCGTAGCAAAATGCTCTTGTCAGCGGCCTTGAAGCCCGCAAGAAGCACGTTTTCGAGGTAAAACGCACCTCCTAAAAAATGTCGAGAACGGAAAAGTGTAGATTTTGCTTGCCAAATTTGATGGAAAAGTGTAGATTTACGACATCAAAATCCATAGAAAAGTGTCAAACTTATGCTGTACCGCAAAATAGAATCGTATATTGAGGCTCATCTGAAATCAGATGACGACAGAATATTGATATTGGAGGGAGCGCGCCAGATCGGGAAATCGTTCATAATCCGCGAAGTTTGCAATAGGCTTTATAAGAATTACATAGAGTTAAACTTTGTAAAAGATGACGAAGGGGACGGACTGTTCCGGGAGATCCGGGGCACTGAGGATTTCTACTTCATACTAAGTTCGAAATATGGAGAGATTCTTGACAGTTACGAAAATACCATAATTTTCCTTGACGAGATCCAGCATTACCCACAGTTTCTCACATTATTGAAATTCTTTAGGGCAGACCATCGCTACCGGTTCATAACAAGCGGAAGCCTCTTAGGACTTGCCTTACGTGAGACGACATCCATTCCTGTCGGAAGCGTCATCAGAAAAGAGATGTACCAACTCGATTTTGAAGAATTTATGATCGCCTCAGGATTCGGGAAGGAAGCATTGGAGGCCGTACGGAAGAAAATTGAGGCCGGTGTCAGCCTGGACGAGCCATTGCACAACTACATTTTGAATCTGTTCCGGCGCTATCTGCTCGTCGGTGGACTGCCAGATGCTGTCAATGAATATCTCAACTCACATAACATCGTAAAAGTCAGGGATGTTCAGGAATCAATCCATCGCCTTTACGAAGCGGACGCCGCCAAGTATGAAAAAGACAGCAACAAAACCCTGCTTGTGAAAAGAATATACAGTATGATTCCTTCACAGATGGAGAACAAGAAGAAGAGAGTGATAGCTAAAGACATCCAAGGGAAAAAGGGCGACCGCTACAACAACTACACGGAAGAGTTCGAATATCTCGTGTCATCAGGCATAGCCTTAAGTGTCAACTCAATATCCAATCCAAAATTCCCGTTGTCAGAGTCAGCGCACAAGAATCTTCTCAAACTCTATCTGAACGACGTTGGTATTCTTACATCGCAACTGTACAAGAACAATATTAGGCCGGTTCTCACGGATATGAACAGCGTGAATCTCGGAGCCGTATATGAGAGTGTCGTGGCACAAGAACTCAAGGCGCACGGCTACAAGCTGTTTTACTACGACAACAAGCAGAAAGGCGAGGTTGACTTCCTGATTGATGACTATCTACACACAAGCATTCTCCCGATTGAAGTGAAGTCCGGCAAAGACTACACAATACACAGCGCCCTTGACAATCTGCTGAAGATCAAGAATTATGGAATCGCCTCGGGGCTTGTCCTGTCAAATGCCCGTGAAATCCGTGTTGAGGGGAAAGTCGCATATTGGCCAGTGTATGCCGTGATGTTTCTCAACGCCGACGCCATCCCCGAAGACGGACTGATTTTTTGACCCCGCCCTCACCCTGAGCCAGACTCGGCAAGACCAACTCATCGACTGCAAAATCCCCCTCCCCCGACAAGAGCGCAAAAGCCCGAAAATGCTCTCGTCGGGGGCTTTAAGGCTCCAAACAAGCGCGATTTCGAAACTAAACGCACTCGTCGGTCGCATCCCCCAGCGCTCCCAACAAGCGCGATTCCGCAGCAAAATGCTCTTGTCAGCGGCCTTAAGGCCCGTGAGAAGCGCGTTATCAAGGCAAAACGCGCTTGTTGCAGTCACGGCAAACACCGAAAAACAGAAAAGTGTAGATTTGCCCTGACATATTTGATGGAAAAGTGTCGTTTTGCAATGGTGAATTTTAGGGAAAAGTGTTAATGCCCTAACTAAACCCTAACAAAATTAAAGAATAATATCTTGCTGCTCCCTTTGTGACAGCCGTAGCAAAACACTTGAAATTGGCGGCCGAATTCTCGTGGCAGATAACACCTTATCTATCAACACGAAACGACTTATCCTAGGCTTAAATACGCCACCAGGACAAGGCTTAAGACCTTCATTATATGCCATTTAAGTGCCACTTGATTGATTTCAAGCTGTCGTCTTACGGTCTGATTATATATTTCTAAAGACCACGGCCACACGGATGTGCCATAGAAAGCCTGTGGAGCATCTATGCGTGGCCGACCCTATCACTGCGAGGCAGGGTCGGCCACACGTGACATACGTGTAGGCTTGCCTGGAGCACTTATGCGTGGCTGAGGTAGTGTATTTCCTGTTAACGAAGTAATAAACTCCCACAAAGGTGAGGTCAAAATTGAATACAAAAAAGCGTGAATATTATCGTTTTACGAAGTAAATGAGTATATTTCAGCATCGTACCCAAGTGCGCTTGTGTATGACGTACATATCAGCGAGAGTTTTTCGGGCCCTTTGTGGAAAATTTGCAGTTTTTTATGAAAGAATGATTACGGATATTCTTTTTAGCTCGTGCATTGATTATGCTGTATGTCCCTTTCTGGGGACAGATACTCCATATCAATCCAAGTGTGGAGTATTATCAGTAGTTTATTTCTTTCAAGGTTCTGCAAAACCTTCCACAAGATAGGCGAAGGTTGGCTCCACACTTTTGTCATTTACTTAACCGCCTGTCCGGAGTCAGGGCAAAAAAAGCAACAATTATGTGTGATCAAGATCCAATCAAGTTGATCGTGGAATCGAGGCGTAGCCTCTAGTTAAAAATTCTAAAATACACTAACGGTCAAGACCTCAAATTAACAGATCAGGAAGCGGAAGAACTGAAGCATATTCAAGACCTAATCCGTAGAGTGGAAAATCTGGACTAATAAAATATCCGCAAGGAAATCCGACGATGAAAAATCGTTTTGATTATTTGCTGTTGAGAGTGGACAATAATGGCTATCACCTTTACTCAAACAATTCAAAACGGCCTCTTAATTTCAAAATGATTAACTAATTATGAGACATACTATTCCTTATTTATTGGCAATAGGTGTGATAGGTATCAGTTGTAACAAGGCTGAACCATCAGACACCAAATGTGAGGAAATCACGGTATCATTGAAACTTAACGGTGACTTCGATGCCGTGGTAGATCAAGAGCCGATGAGCAAAGCAAGCACATCTTCGGATGACACCTATGGTATAAATGTTTACTACGACCATGTGTGTCCGGTAAAAAACCGGACGGTTTAAATAAAGTTTAACAATCAAATAAAGTTGGTTCGGTAGAACCATCAAGTTCATTGGCAATATTGCAGTTAGGTTTTCCAAACAAGTCTCCGAGAGGCGTAGTGTCTGTAAGTGAGATACTTGCAATCTGCGGGGCATCTCGTAGATTGACCTCTCGATACGCATCTTCTTTTGCGCAATCGCCATCATGCAATAGCTGATTATAGCGGAGTAGATCTGTATCCTGACGGCGTTTTCAGAGTTGCCCCAGAACTTTTTAATCTTGAGACGCTGCCTGAGCCACTTGAAAAAGAGTTCAATCCGCCCCCTTTGACGATAGAGTTCGGCGACAACCATCGGGCTGATATCCAATGCGTTGGTAAAGAATGCAAACTCCCGTTTGTTCTCTTCGTCCCAGTATTTGATTCTCCTGATTTTGCCGGGTACTTTGCCATTGTAAGCTGCCCGTCCATATAGCCGACGGCATCGGACAGTATGCCGGAACCGGGAGGAAAACGCCTCGTCCATTTAGTTGGACGGAAGTCGTTGTTCTTCTTTCCTCTGACCACGAAGTATGCTCCGATGCTTTCTATGTTATGGAGTCGCTTGAAGTCATTGTAACCACGGTCGAAAATGTAGAACGAGCTCTCTTCGTAGGGAATCACATCCATCGCGTTCATGTCGTGACCCCTGGCTTCGGTGATACGGAAGAAGGTCGGAATCGAAGTTTCAATGTCATATAGGGTATGCACTTTTATGCCACCTTTCCGTTGATTCTTCCTGTATAATGTCCACTTGAAAGTTTCGAGACAAAGTTCGATGGTCGTTGAATCAAAGGCATATACGTCGCCTCCGAGTTTGAAGATATCATCCGCTCTGCACGCTCTCGCCTCGGCCACGACCTTGTATGCGAACTCTTCGAAGATGCGGTAATCACGCTTCGAATTGGCGTCCGACAGGGTGCTTCTGGAAGCATGTTTCCCGAAGCCGAGGTGAAATGCTTTCTTGGAATGAGCTTGTGTTGCCAGGACAACATCTCGCAGGCTTTCACGATTGGACAATTGTCCAAACATGAGCACGGCGAGCTGGTTATAGCAGGTGAACTGTTTGACATAACGATTGCCCCTGTATTTGTTTGCAATCCTGAGGAATACATCCTTATCGATGAAATCTAAAAGCTGTGAGAACACGTATTTTCCATTATGCATGTGCCATTCTACATTAGTCTGGCAAGGATAATTTCAAATCGGCGCGGTTGTAAAATCCTTACAATTACCTAACTGTCAATATTTTCAAAGAACTTTTATGATTTTTTTCCCGGACACTAATGAGCACCATAAACAAACGATAGCATAGTCTCGGAGAATACTCCAGAAAACGACAATGAAGGGGATGAAGAGTTTGGGAACAACAGCAAACCAGCCGCGACGGTTGTACCGCTCTGCTCCGCCGGAGGTTGGAGTAGGATGACGGAAGATAACAGAAAAGTAGGCTGAATGAGTAAGGGATTGTCATTCAGCCTACTTCTGGTTTATTTACAAGTTGTTACCTCTTGTCTCCAAGGTCAAGGACACGGACGTTGCGGATCTTCAGGCCTTCGCCGTGGCCGCAGAAGGAGATGTAGCCCTTGCGGTTGAACATTCCCGGATGATTCTTGTGGTCAACCGTGTAAGGGTTCTTCTTGCTTCCGTCAGGAGCGACGTTGTGGCCCTTGCAAGCCTTGCGGACATTGCCGTCAAGGATGACCTCACCGTTGAGAATCACTTTGATATTATCGCCCTCGACACGGATTTCCTCAGTGTTCCACTCACCGAGCGGCTTGTGGACAATCCTCTTGGCAGGAATCACGCCATAGACGGAGCCATGCACCTGATACTCACGCAGGTTGGCGTACATCGGGGCGTCGTGGTCAAGAATCTGAACCTCGCACATCGCATCGTAGGCGGCATCAACTCCCATCGGAGTCCTCACACCCACGCCGTTGTTCACACCCTCGCGCAGGAAGCAGAACTCGAAACGGTAGACGAAGTTGCGGTACTCCTTCTTGGTATAGAGGTTGCCGGTACTTCCATAGTTAGCTGATACATAGATAGTTCCGTTAACAGGAGTGTAACCCTCAAGGTCGCCCTGCCATTTGTCGAGATTGGTGCCGTCGAACAGCATCTCGAATCCCTGAGCCTTCTCCTCCTCGGTAAGCCGGGAGACAGGTGACGGCTCGGCCTCGCCGAGAATCTTGCCAATCTCGTCAACCGCATAGCCGTCATCCGCTCCGCCGGCAGCCTTGAAGATTGCGACCGCCTTGTCAAGATTGGCCTTGAGGTCGGCGTAATTGATCTCCTCTGTGGTCTTTGAAGCGATTGTCCTGACGCACTCAGCCGCGGAGTGCCTTACATTCTTGTCGCTGTCATCCAAATATTTACCGGCAAGAAGGAAAGACTTCATCGTCGGAACAGAGGACAGGGACTTGAGGATGGTTCTCTTGACCGCAGGGGCTTTGGCGAGTTCAAGCGCCTTGGCGAAATCCATACGTTTCTTGTCAACATTAGTCTCATAGCGTGAGACAAGTGAAGCATATCTCTTCACCGCCTGATCAGCCAGACTTGCGTCAGTCCCGGCTATTTTTATAAGTACCGGAGCGGCCTTGAAATTGTCGATGTCAAGCAGCGAGGCAAAAGCGGCCTTGTTTCCGGACTCGTAAGCGGAGCCGAGGTCGTTCACAGCTTCGTCTGTGCCGGTCGATGCAAGGGCGCGGTAATATGCGGCGGCGTTCTTGGATTTCTTCATCAGAGAGCTGACCTTGGCGTACTGTTCAGCCGGAGCGAGAGTGTGCGCCGAGGAAATCAGAGCCTCGGACAGAACGGTGGCATCGGCATCATCCTTCGCGTTATCCAGAAGCGCTCCGACCTTGTCGATGTCCTGGACACCCACAATGCCTCCCAAAGCGATCGTGGCAATGCCTGCGACGGTCTCATCGCCTGATTCAATCAATGAATATACCTTCGGAGCGGCAGCCGAAATCCCCCTCTCCGCGACAAGGCTGAGAATGTTGGCCAAAGCCTTTTCGTCCTTGGCGTTGTCAAGAGCGGCGAGAAGCTCATCCTGATAGTCGCCCTTGAATGATTTCAATGCGGCAAGGGCGGCCTCTCCATTCTCCCCGCCAAGCTGTCCCACGAGAGCCTTGACCGCCTTGTCACCACCAATCTTTCCGGCGGCGGCGATGGCTGCGGAAGCCACGTCTCCTCCCTCGGAGAATGAACCGATGACAATGTCAGAGACTGAACCTATCTTATTGTTGCCAAACCAGTTGAGCAGATCGATCTTCACATCTCCCGGCTGTTTGGCGAAATTCTTCGTGAACAGAGGAACAAGATTTCCGGCTCCAAGAATAGAGGTGGCGTTGCCAATCACGGAGTTCCTGTACTTGATGTCATCGCTCTTGAGGACACTCGCCACAACTTTCAAAGCCTTGGCAGGATCGTTCTTCATCCTGGCCAACGCTCCGGCCGACTTATAGGCGGACACCGGAGAAGCCATAAGTTCCTTGGCGGCCTTTGCGACAGCCTTGCTCTTGGAACCGTCGGCGAGTCTCACGGCCAACGAGGCGAAATCAGGGGTGGAATTCTCTTTAAGAATATTCAGGGAAGCCTCTGAACCGATCGCGGCAAGAGCGGAAAACAAAGCGTTGCCGCTCTTCGGGGAAGCGCCTGAAGCCGGAACTATCCATTCCCGGATATATGGCTCGGCGGCGGCAATTCCTTTCTCGGCGGCGGCGGTGGCAAGCAAGGCACGGTCAGCCGTACCCTCCTTGACGAGGCCAAGAATCAGATCTTCTGTTCCGGGGATGTCAACGAGAGCGCCCACAGCCGTGGAAGCCAGAGCGGGAACGCTGACATATTCCTTGAACAAAGAAGCGTCGGCTGGCTTGGCGATCTGACGGAGCAGGTTAAGCAAGAATGCCTTATTGTCGCTGTCCGTTGTCGCCTTTATGGCCTGTGAGAAACCCTCGCGCACCTTGTCAACACACTGAGGGTTGGCCGAAGCGTAGCTTGCAAGTCCGTTGAGGGCATATTCATAAAGATTGTTTCTGACACCCTTGGCAGCCGGTCTCATCATCTTCGCGGTCTCGACCACCGAGGCCGGAGCGGCAGACGCAAGGTCGGCTATCTGAGCGTTGAAGTCAGCGGCGTTGTTGGCGGGCATAGCCGCGAGCACGTCAGCCACAACGGTTTCAACCGTTCTCTGCCTTGCGTCCTGGGCATTGGTCACCAGCGCAGCCGCAAGGAATAGTATCGAAAAAAGTAATTTCTTCATATTCAGGAATATATTAAAGAATCATTGATCCCCAAGGGGCGCGCATCGGCTGGTTGATAAGCTGGTTTGCGGCATCATCGTTTATGAAGAGCTGCTTCTCAGGGTCGAAGTTCAGCGTTCTGCCGAGACGCAGGGCGCACGCTCCGATGTTGACGATGGTACAGCTGTGATGGCCGTTGTCCTCCGCCAAAGCGAATTTCTGACGTGTCTTCACGCATTCAAGGAAGTCTGTGTGGCGAGGCTCAGGGTCAGGAAGGGAGTTGATGACATCCATCACGTTAGGAATCGTGCACTCGAATCCTTTATAGACCTTGCCGTTAGGGCCTTCTATGTAAGGCACCTTGCCCTTGCTCTCGAAACCCTCGCCCTCAAGGATGATCTTGCAGCCGTCAGCATAGGTGTAGGTGACGCTCCGCCATATTCCCACAGCGTCAGGATGCTGCTGAGGAGCGTCCACCTCGACCTTTACAGGGAAGGTGTCGTCCTTGCCGAGGATGTACTGGACAGGGTCGATGTAGTGCTGTCCCATATCTCCGAGACCGCCGGACTCATAGTCCCAGTAACCTCGGAAAGTCTGGTGCACACGGTGAGGGTGGTACGGCTTGTATGGCGCCGGGCCAAGCCACATATCGTAGTCAAGTCCGGCAGGGACAGGCTGAGGCTCAAGGTTTTCCTTGCCGGTCCAGAAGAACTTCCAGGTGAAGCCCGTCGCACCGGAGATCCTTACGGTCAGAGGCCAGCCGAGAAGTCCGCTCTGAACAAGCTTCTTGAGAGGCTCGACTGTCGTGCCGAGTCCGTAGAACGTGTCCTTGAAACGGAACCAGGTGTCCAGACGGAAAATCCTTCCGTACTTGTTCACCGCCTCGACAACCTTCTGTCCTTCCCCGATGGTTCTTGTCATAGGCTTCTCGCAGAAAATGTCCTTTCCGGCCCTGCAAGCCTCCACTGCCATTATTCCGTGCCAATGGGACGGAGTGGCGATGTGGACGATGTCAACATTCGGATCGTGTACCAGATCCCTCCAGTCAGTGTAGGCCTGGAGCTTGGTCTCGAACTTCTCCACTCCCCTCTTCAATGCGTTGTCAAGATGGTTCTTGTCCACGTCACAGACAGAGACCAGACGGCAGCGCTCGTCACTTGTGAAATGCAGACTGCTCATTCCGATGCCGCCGGTTCCGATGATTCCCCGTGTCAGCTGGTCGCTTGGGGCGACATATTTCTTGTCTCCGCCCATAGCGCCGAACACATTACGTGGCAGAATCGTGAACAAAGCCAGTCCTGCCGCCGATTTTTTCAAAAAACTTCTTCTGGATTCACCCATAGTGCTATAGTGATTAATTCTTTTCCAAAATGTAAATTTACATTAATTTTCTCTTACAACATGTCACCCAGTGCGTATTTTCGCAAAAATTGTCCAAAAGGATGCGGAAGCCAGTCCCGGCTTCCGAAACGCATCCTTCTGAACAATTCTCACGGAAGCGGCTCCTTCAAGGTCTTACAGCCGGACATCCACAAACAGCGGAAGATGGTCGGAGGCCACGGCCACATCGCCATCATTGAACACGGTCGGCACTTCAGAGCCGACGACCTCGTACTTCGCCCCGTTTTTCAATGCAAGGATATAGTCTATGCAGATTTCAGGATTCTTGGCGGAATAGGTCGGTCTGGCGACTGACAGCACCTCCCATTCCTTGGCAAGCTCCGCAAGCACCTCGCTTTCCGGAATCGAATTCATATCCCCGCAAAGGAACACAGGCTTATCCGTCGACCCGTACCTTTCCTTAAGCGCGGAATTGATAATGCCCGCCTGAAGAACCATCGTCGGCATCGAACGGAAATCCAGATGGGTGGAGGCGAACACATAGTCCTTCGTCTCGACCACGCAGCATGCCCTTGGCTCAGTCCCCTCACCTTTCGGGAGAGAAACCGTGAAACTGTCCACGATTTGTTCAGGAACGGCGACTCCGATCCCATAGGCCCCGTCACGGTAAGCCATCGCCCTGCTGTAATGGAAATCCCATCCGCCCAAGGCATCGGCGAAATCAGCGAGCTGATAATTGGAGTGACGTGTGTTGCAGCTGTCCAACTCATTGACAGACACCGCATCGGCGCCGAGTTCCCTCATCATGGCGGCCACCATAGGGATGCTGTTGTCAATCTCCTTTGAAAAAGCGCCCACATTGTACTGTACAAGACGGGTCACACCATCGGCCTTAGGATAAGCCTCACTGGTGGACGGACGCGCCTGCCTGCCCTGCCCGCAGCCTGAGAGCAGCAAGGCGGCAATAATAATTGAATGAATATGCCTCATAATCTTTTTGTTAATGGTTTCAGAATGTAACATCAACATAAACAGGGAGATGATCCGAAGCCTTCGAAACATCTCCGCGGTAGGTTCTGGCTATCGTATGGCTTCCGAGAACCTTCACCGGAGCGGATTTTCTGTAATGGAAGATGTAGTCGATGCACTTTGTAGCAGGGGCTGTCCCGCCTGCGGTATTCTCCTGGCTCGAAATCACATCCCAGCCGGCCTTCAGCGACTTAAGCGCGTCAGACGCGGGAACCGCATTCATATCCCCGAGAAAGAACACCGGCTTCGCATAGTCAAGATAGCGGGACCGCGCCCAGGAGTTCACAGCGGCAATCTGGCTCTGGATGTACTCCTCGGAAGAATGGTCGAGATGGGAGGCCGCAAGCACATACCTGTCAGTCTCCACGACAGCGATGCTCCGAGACTCAAAGCCCGTGGTGTTGGGGAGGGGCACAGTGTACCTGTCCACCACAACAACTCCCTTCGGCACCACGACCCCGTTGCCGTAAGAGCCTCCGCGATAGTCTATTCCTTTGCCGAAATGCCATTGCCATCCACCAAGTTCCCCGGCGAGGAGAGCCAGCTGGTCGGCGTTGTGCCTGGTGTTCATACTGTCAAGCTCGTTAAGCCCTACAGCGTCAGCCTCCACCTCCTTGATGATTCCGGCGACAAGATCGATGTTCTGGCTCATCACGGAAATGTATTTGCAGAATGCACCCACGTTGTAGGTCATTATCCGGAACGCACCTTCAGGCTTGGGATAGTACGTCTTTCCCTCGCTACCTGAACCGCCGTCCTCGTCCTTGCCGCCGCCCCACTCGTAAGGGTTGTCCGGATCCTCCTTGGACACCGTGTTCCCCCCACAGGAAGCGATGACAAACGTCAAGACTGCGGCTAACGTCAATATTCGTCTCATATTCTGCGAATATACCACTTATGCTTATCTTTGACAAGCAGGCGATCCCTTTCAGTAAGGCACATCCGGGCATCGCCTGCTTTTGTCACCATCGCAGCCCCGGCTATTTCAGCTTGGGCTCGCCACCAGACAGATCCCATACAGACTCCGGCCATCCGATTGTCCTGGCCACCGAGGATATGGTGGAACCTGAAGGAGCGGCGGTTCCGTGATACGGATAGTAGTATTTAGCCGCATCGGCATAAGGAATCGGAGAATCCGGGGACGAATCGGCACAGTCAAACAGAGTCTTGCCATCCGTGTCATCCAAAACCATATCAGGTCTGCGATAGTTGGCAGTCAATCTGTTGACAGTATTGGAGACTGCTATTATACCGCCCGAACTCCAGGTGTTTCCGACCTTGTTCGACAGAGTTTTGTTCCAGGCTATGCAATACTCCATCCTGAAGTTGATGTCATCGGTCAGATCGGATGATTTCGCGAATCCGACCAGACCGCCTACGACAGAAGCCAGCGAGGACACGTCTCCCGAGGCATAGCATCTGCGGATGGCGACATCTGTCTTGTTCTCTATGCAACCGACCAGACCACCGCAGATACGCCCGTTGGAAGCAGTCAGTGTGACATTTCCGGCGGCATAGCAGTCCTCTATTGTGGTTCCTCCGTCAGTCCTCGAGGCATTGCCGACCAGACCGCCGATGTGGTTACCTTTCTTGGCGAGCACATTACCCGTGACGTAGCATCTCCGGATTGTCGAATGACCGGCAAGGGAGCCGGCAAGACCGCCGGCATAGTTTCCGTTGTTGACCACATCACCGGAAGAATGGCTGTCGGTCAGGGTGACATATTCACCCTCCGCAAAACCGACCAGGCCGCCGGCGTTATGTCCTAAGGCATTGACACTCATCGCAGAAGATGATTTCTCGATGATGACATTCTCATTCCCTTTCACAATGTAGCCGACAAGTCCAGCCACACGCTGGTTGCCTGTCACCGAACCGGTGGTATGAACATTCCTGAACGTGGACGGCACTTCTGAAGCCACCCCGACGATTCCTCCCACGGAGGACGGGACCTTGCCGTCATTGTCGGCGTCAACGATGCAGGCTGACAGATTAATGTCGGCGAACGACGCAGCCACAGCCTTTCCGGCCAGTCCTCCCACTCCCTCGGAGGTTCCGTTCATATTGATAGTCAGATTGTTGACTGTTACATTGCTGATTTCGGCAGGAACGTCAGCGAAACCGCACTGAGAGCCCAGAAGACCTGCCGGGAAGCCGCTTGAAGTAATGACAGGATTCTCGAACGTCACATTGCGGAACGAGCCGACAAGCACTCCGAACATACTCGGATACGATTCGGAAGAGCAGTTGAATCCGGTAATAGTATGGCCGCACCCGTCAAAATCCACGGCGTTGTCGTAAGGAGACACGGCGTTGAGCGGCACCCAGTCCTCATAATCAGACATATCCACGTCCGCCTCCATCTTGAAATATGTCTTTCCGCTCTTCATACCTTTGACCATGCTTATCAGTTCCAGCTGGTTGCGGATGATGTACGGATCGGATTCCGTTCCTGTCCCAAACTCGAATCCGGAAGCAGGAAGAGCCTTGCGGCGGAAAAGTATGAACACCGTGCTGTCGGAAGACTCCATAGCGATGTTGTCCGAACCCTCAATCTTGCTGACAGAAAGCGCAAGGACGCGCAAGGACCCGTCCTCCGGCATAGCCGAGCTTTTCAGCGTCAACTGCACCGTGGTTGACACGGTATTGTAGCGAGGAAGCATAAGGGTGCCGGACGACAGCTCAAAGGCATCTCCGGGAACAGCCTCAAGCGAGGTTCCGTGTTCCTTGTTGAAAGCGGCGACACGGGAGGGGTCCGCGGCTATGGTTAGGGACAGCATCTCGTCGGCGACGGACGAAGCGGTCACATTGACGGTATAGGACTTTGTCTTAGGCGACATCAAGGCGACAGTGTCCTCAAGATCCAGAACGTTGAGCGACAGCCCGGCAGGAGTGGAAAGCCGCTCTTTCTTCTCATAGTCATATTCCTTGTCACAGGAGACTGCCAGAATGGCCGTACACAAAGCCGCTAATATTAACTTATTTGTTTTCATTGAATTATTATCTTTTAAAACTGTACATCCGCATAAACAGGGAGATGGTCGGAAGCCCTTGTCACATCTCCATTATAAAACCTGGTCATAGTGTGCGCTCCGACCAACTTCACCGGAGCGGAATCCTTGTAATGGAATATGTAGTCAATGCAAGACTTGCCTACATTTGAGGGGAAAGAGTTCTCGGTGGATGACAGCATATTCCATGATTCCTTCAGAGCCTCGATCGTCTCGGACTCCGGAGTGGCGTTCATATCCCCGCAGAAGAACACAGGTTTCGAGGATTTGGAATAGCGTTCCCGCGCCCAGCCGTTCACGACAGCCACCTGAGCCAGCCGCGCGTCCGGCGAAGTGTGATCCAGATGGGCGGCTCCGACAACATATTCATCGGTCTCGACAACGGCGATGCTTCGCCGCTCGGCTCCGGCTCCCTTGGGAAGAACGATCGTGTACCGATCCACGATCTTAGCCGTCTTAGGCACAACGCATCCGTTGCCATAGGCTCCGTTGCGGAAGGCCATCGCCCGTCCGAAATGCCACTGCCATCCTCCCAGCGCATCGGCAAGAAGCGCGGCCTGATTGACGTTATGCCTCGTGTTGACGCTATCCAACTCGTTAAGCGTCACAACATCAGCCTCAACTTCCCGAATCATTGCCGCCACCATCCCGACATTGTCGGTCACTGACGTGATGTATTTGCTGAAGCTGCCGATGTTGTAGGACATTATCCGGAAACTGCCTGAAGCCTTCGGGTAATACGTCTTGCCGTCCGACCCGTCGTCTTCACTTCCCCCGTCGCCTTTGTTCCAGCCCCAAGGCTCGTTGGAAGGGTCATCTTCCGCACCCTTGTCCTCTCCACAGGAAACAAGGGCCAGAGATGACGACACCAGCGACAACGCCAGAATAATTTCGTTGATATGCTTGTTCATAATCCTGATCTCTACTTGGTCCACCCCGGGTTTTGTTCAAGATTCTTATTCAGGGTAAGCTCATCCGTCGGAATCGGATAGAAGTAATCCCGTTCCTCGTTCCACACACCCGGAAGGTTCGGAGTCACATCCACATAGCCGTGGTCGCCTTCTGTGAAGAACACTCTCTCACCAATCTTGCATTTGACCACTCCGGCAGGCAATCCGGAAGGAGCCTCGTCCGTGTAGAAGCACACATCATAAGTTCCGTTGCCGTCAAGGTCGTATGTTCCCGGAGCAGGGAAATACATCCCGAGAAACTTGTGTGTTATGGCCTGACCGTTCTTCCAGCGCACAAGGTCATAGAAGCGGAAATTCTCGTCAAACAGCTCGACCGTCCTCTCGCGGCGTATTTCGAGTATCACCCCCGCATTTTCTCCGGTGACATTCGGATAGCCTGTCTCAGCGGCGGACAGATACGGGTCCGGAGAGGCGTTGGCGGCCGCAAGGTCTATGTTCGGCATCCCCACACGACCGCGGAGAATCTTGATGGATTTGTCCAGATCGGACTGAGTCAATGTGCCAAGCTCAGCCTTAGCCTCGGCAAAATTGAGATAGACCTCGGCGCTTCTGAAAAGAGGCAGGTCATTGAATGACGCTCCGAAGAGATCCACATCCTGATCGACTCCCTGCATATACTTTGTAAGCATATATCCGGTCTCGGTGTGTCCGAAATCAGGAGCCTCTACCTTGTCCGAGCCTATTCGCTTGTAGCCAGGGGTCCTGATGGACTGCGCAAGCCGCGGGTCCCGGTCCTTTGTCTCCTCGACGAATGTCATCGTCTGCCATCCTTTCTTGTCGGTAAACCTCGTCCCGTCTTTCATCAGGTAGGAGCAGAACATCTTGCGGGTCATTCCGGGATTGCCGTAATTACCGAGGGTATAATAAGTTCCGTTATGCTTTACCGAAAGGTTCCGGTCATAGTCGCGGGCCAGGATCACTTCGTTTCCGATGGCGTCGGCGCTTGCGAAAAGGTCGCGGTAGCTGTTCTCGACACCGCCTCCGGTATAGACCGAATAGCCGCTGGTTGAGATGAATTCCTCCCCTGCCGCCGCGGCCTGCTCAAGATACCACTCGGCGGTATGTCCGTCCAACTTGATGCCGTGATATTTACGGAACGTACCTTCGAAGAGGCAGGCTCTGCTCTTGAGCGCAAGCGCTGTCCACTTCGTCACTTTATAGACAGAACGTCCGGCCGGCAGATGAGCGATGGCGAAATCCAGATCCTCGACAACGTTGGACATGACCAGTTCCCGGGAGTCCCGCGGCTTATAGAGAGCATCGTCGGAAGAGCCGAGCTGATGATCGTACCAAGGCACGTCGCCGAAACGCTTGACCTTCTCGAAATAGAACCACGCTCTGAAGAAGCGGGCCACTCCGATGTATTCATTGCGCACATTCTCATCCTTGCAGTTGGCTGACAGCTCGACAAGGGTGTTGAAATCCCTCAGCGCCGTCCAAGTCCAGCCACCGCCGGAACCGGGAACGGAACGACCGTCACGCATCCAGTCAGAACGATTGTTCCTGATAATCAGATCGGACTCTTCCTCATAGACGGATGTGCCCGGAAAGTTTGAGTAGAAACCATTGGCGAATGCGTCAAGCTCGCTTCTCGTAGAGAAAAAGCTGTCCGGCGACAAGTTGGCCAAAGGCTGTTTGTCCAAGTCACAGGACACGGCGAGGAGAGAGGCGGCCGCCATCAACAATATACTTTTTTTCATATCGTATTCCTCCAAAGATTAGAAAGTTAGATCAATACCGAACATAAACGACCTCTGCCAAGGATAGATCCTGTTGGTAGAGTTGGTCTTCGCCATCTCGGGATCGATGTATTTCGAGTGCTTCTTGAACGGAGACCAGTAATGAAGGTTTTCTCCTGAGAAATAGAATCGGACAGGGCCTGTTCCGATCTTGTCCGTAACGGACTTCGGCACTGTGTATCCGAATGTGACATTCTTCAGGCGGCAATAGCTGATGTCCTGAAGATAACGGTCGCTCGGCACCGTAAGCTCGCGGTTGGATCCCAATCCGACGTATCCTCTCGGACGAGGCAGATAGGCGTCCGGATTGTCCTCGCTCCAGATCATCTTATGGAAGTCACGAGGAATCAGAGTGGCGTAAGGACGCGCGTAAGGGCCGTAGAACAGGACATTGTTGGTGGCGGGCGCCCAATCCATCTTGCCTATTCCCTGAAAGAATATTCCGAAATCAAAGCCAAGGTACTGGAAGCTGAGGTTCAGGCCATAGTTGCAGCGCGGCTGGTTGTTTCCGATGACTGTACGGTCGCCAGGGTCGTCCACGGTGTTCTTGCCTTGGTTGACAACGCCGTCACCGTTCAGATCCAAAAACTTGACGTCTCCTCCGTGGAGTCCGCGCTCGTCACCCGCCGCCGAGATAATGGCCTGGTTCACAAAAGTCTGGTCAATCTCATAGGCGGCGGCCTCAGCGTCTGACCGGAAAAGGCCGTCGGTGTGATAACCCCAGATCTCACCCATCCGCATTCCGACATAGTAAGACTTGGCGAACGAGCGCTCCGGATTGTCAAATTTGGTGATTTCGGTGTAATAGTCACTGAAGCTGACGGTCGCCGAATAGTTGAACGGCTTTCCGAAAAGGTTGAACCCGTCTCTCCATACGAGTTGAAGCTCGTAGCCCCTGGTGCGCAGATCGGCGGCGTTCATCTTAGGCGAGGACGCTCCGTAAACGGCAGGCAGGGCGACTCCCGCAGTCAACATATCCTTGGTGTCACGGACATAAGCGTCAGCCGTGAAGACAAGGCGGTCATCAAGGAAAGACACATCGAATCCAAGGTCGTGCTGAAGGGTTTTCTCCCAAGTCAGATCCGACGCCACCGGAGCACCGATTGTCGCCACTGTCGGCTTGGCTCCCGTACCGAACGTGTAGGAACCGGTACCGACGGATATCTTACGAATATAATCGTAATAGCCGACCAACTGGTTTCCAAGGCTTCCGTATGAATACCTGAGCTTGAGGTTATTCATCGAGTCCTTTAACGGAGCGAAGAACTCCTCCTCGGATATTCTCCAACCGAGGGACATGGAAGGGAAGAAGCCCCAACGATGGCTTGAAGCGAATCGGGATGTGCCGTCATAGCGTCCGCTCGCCTCGAAAAGATAGCGTCCCTTGTAGTCATAGTTAAAACGGCCGAAGAAACCGCAAAGAGCATATTCATTCTGCCCGCCGGAGGTTTCCATCCTGGTGTTGCCGTCAGCGTCAGAGCCTACAAGATTAAGGTCATTAAGCGATTCGCTCATAAGATAGTAGCCCCTCGCGGAGACATCCTTGTAATGCTTGGTCTCCCAGTTGAAGCCAGCCATCACCTTGAGATTATGCTTCTCTGCCAAACTCTTTGTCCAAGTTGCATAGACGTTGGTCGCATAGTAGTGCTGGGTCTCGAATTTCTCCTTCAGGTTGTCTATCGAGCGGGAATTGGTGACAAGAACCGTCTCGCCAGGATAGCGCGAGTACTCAGTGTTGGTGGCACGGTTCATATAGCGGTACTGGTTTAAGGCGTATGTGAAGTTAGCCCGGATTTCCAGCGATGCGGACGGCTTTATGGTCAACTCGGTAGTGGTGGACAGATTATCATTGTTGTCCTCGTTCCTGTAGTTCGGGTTGTCCAGTATCGTAAGCATTCCGTCCATCACATAATTGTTGTTGGCGAATGAAGTGTATCCGATGCTGGTCCCGTCAGGGTTGTGAGCCGGATAGCTGGCCAGAGCGTGGACAGTCATCAGAGAGAACGCAGTGTTGACATCGCTCGGTCCGGGATAGCGGTAACGGTACTTGTAATAGCTCGTGTTATTGCTGAGGTTCAGCCACTTATTGATGTCAAAGGATATCTTTGAACGGAAATTAAACCTGTCAAGCTTGTCCGTGTTGCGGCGGAATATACCCTCTTCCTTATTGTAGGATCCTGACAAAAAATACTTTACGTGGCTGTTACCTCCGCTCAGTGACACGCTGTGCTGCTGGTTAGGACGACGGTCGCGGAACAATTCGTGATACCAGTCCGTGTTGGCGTAGTAAAGATAAGTGTCCTTTCCGTCACGCTGGTCAATCATAACCCAAGGGCGCTCAGGGTTCTCCGACTTGTCGTTAACCCTCGCCCAAAGCTCCTGCATATCGGACTGGGTGTAGAACGTGTAGTTCGTTCCGTTGGCGGCCCGATAGAACAAGTCATTCAGATAGACCGAATAATATCCTCGTGTCTCGTATTCAGTCGATGTTGTAGGCTCCTGCCAGCCAAAGCGGCTGTTCACCCTTACAGTCGCCATTCCATCCGCCTCGGCTCCGTTCTTCGTTGTCACGAGTATCACTCCGAAAGACGCCCTGGCTCCGTAAATCGCGGCGGCGGAAGCGTCCTTGATGACTGAGACAGATTCCACATCAGACGGGTTCACCCTTGACAAGTCCCCTTCGGCACCGTCTATCAGAACCAACGGGCTGCCACCGTTGATGGAATTGACACCGCGGATGTTGATACTGGCCGAATTGCCCGGACGGCCTGAGCTCGTGGTGACATTGAGACCAGGCACAGAGCCTTGAAGCATATGCGTCAAGGTCGGGGATGTCCTATTCTCAAGATTGCCGGAAGAGACCGTTGAGATGGCTCCGGTCAGATTGACTTTCTTCTGGACACCGTAACCGACGACCACCGTCTCTTCAATCGAAAGGGAACTCTCCTCCAGAACGACGGCCACATTGTCCGCCGTACCTGAAACGGCCTGAGTCTTATCAACATAGCCAAGACACTGTACCGTCAGGGTCACATTCCCCTCCGGAACGGTCATAGTAAATTTGCCTGAACCGTCAGTAACAGTTCCGCCGGACTTGCCCACAACCATCACAGCCGCTCCGGGGATCGGCAGCCCGGAGGTATCGTTCACCTGACCGGATAGGGTTCGCCCGCCACTTTGTGAAAGCTTTGCCTGACTAAGCACAACTGTTTCTCCGACAATGGAATACTTGACGCCCCTGTTGACGAATATCTCGTCAAGAATGGCGTCCAGACTTGTGTTTTTACGACTGACGGCAACATCTCCCAGAGACATTCCCGCCATATCAGCATCATAAGAGAACAGAACTCCCGTCTGCCTTGTGAGAGCATCCGCGATTCCCTTCACCGTTGCGTTCCTTTCGGAGATGCCGACATCGTACGTTTTCTGGGCATTCAACGCAGCGGAGGCGGAGTAGCTTATAAGCAGCCACGGCAGCAGCGCGCATAGGAAAGCCCACTTGAAAAACTCTAATCTCATAAGTGATTCTTTAATTGGTTAAACTTAGTTTTATGACTTTGTTGAATGTTCCGCGTTATCATTTGTCAGCCACACATTCCGATCCTGTCAAGCTTGACAGCACAGCAAGAGCCTCCTCGACACCCCGGCTTTTCAGGCAGCAGAAATTGTAACGTTTGCCCGCGTCGGACACACCTTTGACCTTTATCCGGACCCCGTAGGACTTTTCAATGTTCTCCACGATTTCTCCGACAGTGGCGTCAGTAAGGGCTATGACATTATACTTAAGCCTGACCTCCGACTGGACATAGCGTTGCTCTATGAAGATGTCACCACTGGCCAGGTCGAGGGTGGCAGCCTGATTCGGAAGAAGACGCATCAAGTTCACACCCTGAGGGTTGCATAACCTCACGCTTCCCTCCTCAAGCATCACCTCAGTGTTCTCTTCCTCCTTGACACGAACATTGAAACGGGTGCCGACAGCAACCACGGACAAATCCGATGTCCTGACCACGAACGGACGCAATGTGTCTTTCGCGACATCAAAAAAGGCTTCTCCCTCAAGCTGCACATCACGCCGCCCGATTCCTTTAGAGCCCGTTTCCGAATATCTCACCGTCGCATCCTTCATCATCCATACCGTAGAACCGTCCGGCAGGGTGATTATGTCCGAATCATTCTTTGTGTTTGAATATGACACATAACTCCGCGGAACACGGGAAATACTCCCGTCGTCCGACGACCGGAAAATAAAGACGGACAACCCCGCCAATACGGCGGCGATTCCGGCGGCGAAAGCAACGGCAGCCCTTCCAAGCCTTCTTTTGGAGACCTCTGCCTTCTGTCTGTCAATATCCCTTGACAGGCGTTCCATAAATGCTTGACGATTTGACTCGAACCGCCCATCGCACACAACCTCTGCCGCTTTGGTTACCGAAATGATGTCCGCAAAGACACGCTCGTTCTCCTTGTCCTCAAGCAGCCATTCCATCAGCCGACGGTTCTCGGAAGCGTCCGTCAGGCCATCGGAGTATCTTTTTAAAAGATCGTAAGGTACTTCTTTCATCTTCGGGAATAATTTTGAATCTGTTTGAATTTCTTTATCTGGAACTCTGAGGAAATAAATTCAGGCGGTTTCGACGGATTTCCCAGGAAGACAGCGGCGCTGTCTGACAAGAAAACCGGAAGAAATTGACGAATTTAAAACTCAAAGAACTTTTAAAGAAACTTTAAACAGATTCTACTGTACAATAATATTACAGATGACTCCCCGAAACTGCCTAAAAAAGTTGGGAATATTTTAATTGAATCTGTCAAGGAGCAGAAGAAGCAATAAGACGCCCAATGATTCCCTCAACAAAACCAAAGCATTATGAATATGATTGGAGACCGTGCTGGTGGAGACACCCAGGACTGAAGCAATCTCCTTGGTGGACTTATGCTCCATATAGCTTAGCCTGAAAACCTCGCGGCATTTGGGAGGCAATGCACCGACAGCGTCATTGATTCTGTCCCTCAAATCCTTCGAATAGAGCCGACGTATGGAATCGTTGTTCTCAGGGTCGCAATAAAAGCTTGTGAGCGAAGCAATTGACAGCCTGTACCATCGCTGGTAGTCGGCGGCAGACCTGTCCTTGGAAAGTTTGTTCATAGCCCGGTTGTAAATCGAGCGCAGGATATATCCCTGAAGCGAACGGTCTTCTACGAGACTCTCGCGTCTGTTCCAGACATTCAGAAGAACATCCTGGACGACATCCTCGGCGCCATCCGTAGGCAAAAGCATCCGCGCATAGGAGATAAACGCGGCATAGTACTCCCTGCAAAGGAAGTCAAACGCCTTCCTGTCTCCCTGTCGGATCCGTCTGACCTGTTCTATTTCTGTCATTCTGATAACCTGCATCAATAAACCCGGCCCAAGATACGGGTGAATGGTTCAGGTGACAAAGATAGTTATTCTATTTTCTTAAATGAATATTTTTAGAAAGTGTTTAGAAACCGTTGAATTGCTTTATCTGAAACTTTAAGGGAATGAATTCAGGCAATTTCGACGGACTTTCGAGGAAGACAGCGGTGCTGTCTGACGAGAAAGCCGGAAGAAAATGACGAATTTGAAACTCAAAGAACTTTTTAATGAAATTTTAAACAGCGTCTTAGGTTTAATGAGCATACCGGAAAGATGGAAAGGCGGGGGCAAAATCGCTTTTGCCTCCGCCTCGCTTTTCTATTCAGATATAATAATATCCCTTATTCAGACTGACGGTCATTGCGACGTCCGCGTCCACCGCGATTGCCTCTGCGGTCGCCGCGGTCGCCACCTCTGCGGTCACCGCGTGAAGGACGTGAACCGCCCTGTGCGTTGGCTGCCGCCGCGGTGTTAGGAGTAAGATCCTGCTTGCCGTAACGCTCGCCGTTGCAGATCCACACCTTGATTCCGAGCGCTCCGACCTTGGTGCTTGCAACCGCAAGAGCGTAGTCGATGTCGGCGCGGAATGTGTGGAGAGGGGTACGGCCTTCCTTGAACATTTCGCTTCTGGCCATTTCAGCTCCGCCTACACGGCCGCTGATCTGAATCTTGATACCTTCGGCGCCGACTCTCATAGTCGAGGCGATAGCCATCTTGATGGCCCTTCTGTAGGAAACACGACCCTCAATCTGACGAGCTATGCTGTCAGCGACGATGTGGGCGTCAACCTCAGGCCTCTTTACCTCGAAGATGTTGATCTGGACATCCTTCTTGGTGACCTTCTTAAGCTCTTCCTTAAGTTTGTCAACCTCGGCCCCGCCCTTACCGATGATGAATCCAGGCCTTGCGGCGTGAATGGTCACGGTGATGAACTTAAGGGTTCTTTCGATGACAATCTTGGAGAGGCTGGCCTTGGCAAGACGGTTGGTCAGATACTTGCGGATCTCATAATCCTCAGCAATCTTCTCAGCATAGTTACCACCACACCAGTTAGAGTCCCAACCACGGGTGATACCGATTCTGTTAGAAATAGGATTTGTCTTCTGTCCCATATTACTTATTCTCCTCTACTGTTGTTGGTTTCTTAACGTCGAGAATGACGGTGACGTGATTCGAACGCTTGCGGATTCTACCGGCGCGGCCCTGAGGACAAGGACGGATTCTCTTGAGCGTACGGCCTTCACCGACCATAATCGTCTTGACATAGACATTGCCATTGTCAAGCTCCTTGCTCTGATCCGGATTCTTGGCTTCCCAGTTGGCGATGGCGCTGCGGAGAAGCTTCTCAAGACGGATTGACGGCTGCCTCTTCGAAAAATGAAGAAGGTCAATCGCGCGATTCACTTCCACACCTCTCACGGTGTCTGCGACGAGACGCATCTTGCGAGGGGATGTAGGGACATCATTCAACTTAGCAATTGCTGTATTCTTTTTGGCTTCTTTGAACTTCTCAGCCATTAATCTTTTACGGACTCCCATAATGAATTCTCCTTTGATAATTACTTCTTATTGTTGCCCGAATGGCCTTTAAATGTTCTGGTCGGCGCGAATTCGCCAAGCTTGTGACCTACCATATTCTCAGTAATGTAAACAGGAATGAACTTGTTTCCATTATGAACGGCAACAGTATGGCCTACAAAGTCAGGGGAGATCATACTGGCTCTGGACCAGGTCTTTACGACCTCCTTCTTCTTGCTACCATCATTCATAGCAAGAATTCTCTTCTCCAGTGCTTCCTGGATGTATGGACCTTTTCTTAATGAACGACTCATAATCTTAAAGTTTAATTCCGTTTATTACTTCTTCTTTCTTCTCTCGATGATGAACTTGTTGGAAGTAGCCTTAGGATTACGTGTCTTGTAACCCTTTGCAGGAAGTCCCTTGCGTGAACGCGGGTGACCTCCGGAGGCGCGACCTTCACCACCACCCATCGGGTGATCGACAGGGTTCATTACGACACCACGGTTGTGAGGCCTGCGACCGAGCCAGCGGCTGCGTCCGGCCTTTCCGGAAGACTCGAGATTATGGTCGGAGTTGGAAACGGTCCCGACAGTCGCGCGGCAGGACACGAGCACCATTCTGGTCTCGCCTGAAGGCAGACGGAGGATGGCGTACTTGCCCTCACGGGCGGCAAGCTGTGCGAATGTTCCGGCGGAACGTGCCATAGCGGCTCCCTGGCCAGGACGAAGCTCGATGTTGTGGACGAGCGTACCTACAGGAATCTCCGCGAGAGGGAGGCAGTTTCCGAGTTCAGGAGCGACTCCAGAACCAGACTCTATGATCTGTCCCACCTTGATTCCGGCAGGAGCGATGATGTACTTCTTAACGCCATCCTCGTACTCTACGAGGGCGATGCGCGCGCTACGGTTCGGATCGTACTCTATGGTCTTTACAGTAGCCTTGATGTTGTCCTTGGTGCGGAAGAAGTCGATGATACGATACATTCTCTTGTGTCCGCCGCCACGGTAACGAACGGTCATCTGACCCGTGTTGTTTCTACCGCCTTTGCTCTTAAGAGGTTCCAACAAAGCCTTGTACGGCCTCTTGGCAGTGATTTCATCGAATGCACTGATAGCCTTGTTCCTGGTACCAGGGGTAATCGGCTTGAATTTTCTGATTGCCATTGCCTTGTCCCTCCTTAAATATTACTGTAGAAATCGATCTTGTCCTCACCAGCAAGGGTAACGTATGCCTTCTTGTAGTGATTTGCGCGTCCGCGGAGCATTCCTGACTTGCTGTAGCGGGACTTTCTCTTTCCGTGATAGTTCACGGTGTTGACATCCAGCACAGTCACATTGTAGAACTGCTCTACCGCCGCCTTTATCTGAAGCTTGTTGGCTTCTCTGTCAACGATGAAGCCATAACGGTTGTACTTCTCAGTCTGAGCCGTGAGCTTCTCGGTTACTATTGGCTTGATTAAAATTCCCATCTCTTTGCGCTTTTAACGGTTGACCCTGGCCGAAAGGATGTCCTGAACGCCGTCAACAATCACCATCGAATTGGAATTCATAATGGTGTAGGTGTTGATTTCGTCAACAGTGATAACCTTTACCTCAGGGAGGTTACGTGATGAAAGGAAAATGTTCTTTGAATTCTCTGGAAGCACTACGAGAACCTTTCTCTGCCCAGCCTTGAGAGCCTCAAGGATACGCATAAATTCCTTTGTCTTAGGAGCTTCCATAGCGAACGGCTCAACGAGGACAATAGCATTCTCCTGCGCTTTGTAGGTAAGAGCCGAGCAGCGGGCGAGTGATTTCAGCTTCTTGTTGAGCTTGAACCTGTAGAGGCGAGGCTTAGGGCCGAAGACACGGCCTCCGCCTACGAATATGTTGGACTTCAAGCTACCGTGACGCGCGCCACCGCCGCCCTTCTGACGACCGAGCTTCTTGGTGGAGTGAGCGTTCTCGCTGCGATCCTTTGTCTTGGAGGTACCCTGACGCTGGTTGGCGAGGTACTGAAGGACATCAAGATAGATAGCGTGGTCATTCGGCTCTACGCCGAACACCTTCTCGTCAAGAACAACCTTCTTTCCGGATTCTGATCCGTCAATTTTCAATACTGGCAATTCCATAACTAAAACTCTAATGCAAGATAAGAACCCTTGGCTCCCGGAACGGAACCCTTAATGACGAGAAGATTGTTTTCAGGGATGACCTTGACAATCTCGAGGTTGAAGACCTTGACCCTTTCGTTGCCCATATGGCCGCCCATACGCATTCCAGGGAACACGCGTGAAGGCCAGGATGACGCTCCGAGAGAACCAGGCTTACGCAGTCTGTTGTGCTGACCGTGCGTCGCTCCGCCCACTCCGGCGAAATGATGACGGTGAACAACACCCTGGAAGCCGCGGCCTTTAGAAGTACCGACAACATCCACGAACTTGACATCCTCAGTCACGACGTCTGTCACGGAGATGGTGTCTCCAAGCTTGAGCTCACCCTTGAAGTCTGCCGGAAATTCGACAAGCTTGCGCTTAGGGGTGGTTCCTGCCTTTTTGAAATGGCCCATAAGAGGCGCGCTGGCGTGTATCTCTTTGATTTCGTCATAGGCAAGCTGTACAGCGGCATATCCATCCTTTTCTACTGTACGCAGTTGCGTGACAACACACGGACCAGCCTCGACAACGGTGCATGGAATATTCTTTCCATCAGCACCGAAAACGGAAGTCATTCCGATTTTCTTTCCAATTAATCCAGGCATTGGTTGATTAATTAATTATAAATAAATACTTTACGTTAATCCGCACTATTTTGCGGACTGCAAAGGTAGCGATTTTTTTCCAATTTACAAAGTTTTCCGCACCCTACTCCCTAATAATCAGAGAAATCGTTATCTTTGCATTACGAAACAGAATCAAGATGCTTTTGAATATCTTCGGATTCCTCAACATCTCGTTTGCGGACATCCTTGACATAGTGGCGGTCGCCATATTCATCTATTTGGCTTTCAGATGGATAAGAGGCTCGGCAGCGATGAATATCTTCGTTGCCGTCATTCTGCTGTTCGTCCTCAGGGTGGTGGTGGCGGCTTTCAATATGAAGCTGATGAACGCCTTGCTGGGCACTTTCATCGATGTCGGAGTGATAGCTCTCATCGTGATATTCCAGCCGGAGGTGCGGCATTTCCTGATGAAGCTTGGCTCCCGCTACGGAATGGCCGGCAAGGGACGGGACTTCTTCAACAAACTGATGGGGGTGCAGGAGCAGAAGATGACCGGCGGGACCGTCAACGAGATCGCCGAGGCCTGCAGGGCCATGTCGGCCTCCAAGACGGGCGCGCTGATCGTGTTTCCCCGCAAAGATTTGCTGGACTACATCGTCGAGACCGGTGACATGGTGGACGCGAAGGTCACCAGAAGGCTCATAATGAACATATTCTTCAAGAACTCCCCTCTGCACGACGGCGCCATGATCATCGCCGAAGACAGAATCGTCGCCGCCAGATGCACCCTCCCGATCACCGGACGCTCCGACATCCCGGCCCGCTACGGAATGAGGCACAAGGCCGCGATCGGAATCTCGGAGGAGACAGACGCCGATGTGGTGGTCGTCTCCGAGGAAACCGGGGAGATTTCATTCGTCCGCGGCGGGAACATCAAGGGAATCAACAACATCAACGAACTCAAACTCCTGCTTGGGGCCGGGGAGGGGACATCGGAGGAAAAGCGGCCCAAGGAGGAAAGGCAGTAATCATCAACGAATATGCAGGAACACGGAACAGAGATAGACAGCAGACTGGAGGGCAAGTTGGGATTTGACAGGGTCAGAACCTTTGTGGCCGACAGATGTTCCACAGAATACGCCGTCGCCAGAGTGACGGAGGAAACATTCAGCAACGACGCGAAAGTCATAGAGTCAAGGCTGGCTCTCACGGACGAGATGAGGCTGATCGTGATGTTCGAGGAGAACTTCCCGACCAACGGCTACATCGACTGCATCGAGTTTCTGAAGCCGCTGGAGAACACCGGCTACACAATCGACATACTCTCGCTCGGAAAGCTTAGGACAATGGTCGAGACCGTCCGGAGGCTGACCGGCTTCTTTGCGTCCATCAAGGACGGAGTCTACCCTAACCTCCAAAGGATGAGCGCTCCTGTGATGAGCTTCCCGGAAGTCCAGAGAAGGATCGACATCATACTGGACAAGTTCGGGGACGTTAAGGACACTGCCTCGGACAGACTGTTGGAAATCAGGAGGTCCATCAAGGCGAAAGAGGGGGCTATCTCCAAGAGGGCCAACGCGATCCTCAAGCAGGCCCAGGCGGACGGACTCGCCGACGAGGACGCCGGGCTTTCAGTCCGGGACGGCAAGCTTCTGATTCCCGTCAACAGCTCCAGCAAGAAAAAGCTGCCGGGATTCGTCTATGACACATCCGCCACAGGAAAGACAGCCTTCATCGAACCGGCGGAAATCATCGAGATAGAGAACGAAATCGTCTCTCTCCGGGCCGACGAGGCACAGGAAATCCAACGGATCCTGGCGGCGTTCAGCGATTTCGTAAGGCCATATGTGCCGGATCTGATCATCTCGGCGGAATATGTCGGCGAGATTGACTTCCTTGTGGCCAAGGCCCAGGTGGCGCTCGACTTCAAGGCCGGGATGCCCATCATCTCTGACAACGGGGAGATGAACCTGCGCAAGGCAAGGCATCCGCTTCTGGAAAGGGCTTTGCACAAGGAAAAGAAAGAGATCGTTCCTGTTTCCATCCGGCTGAACCCGGCCAAACATATTCTTTTGATCTCCGGTCCCAACGCCGGCGGCAAGTCTGTCTGCCTGAAGACCGCCGGACTGCTTCAGTATATGTTCCAGTGGGGAATGCCGGTCCCGACTTCGGAGACATCGGAGCTTCCTGTCTTCGACAGGATTATGGTCAGCATCGGAGATGATCAGAACATCGAGAACGACCTCAGCACCTACAGCTCGTTTCTTGACGACATGAAGACCATGCTCGGAAAAGCCGACGAGAAGACCTTGATACTTATCGACGAGTTCGGCTCGGGCACAGAGCCTACAGCCGGCGGGGCCATCGCCGAGTCCATACTCAGCGAAATGGACAAGAGAGGAGTCTACGGAGTCATCACCACGCACTACACGAACCTCAAGCTTTACGCCTCCGGCTCCGACACGGGCGTGGTCAACGGAGCGATGCAGTTTGACTCGGCGAATATCCGTCCGCTGTTCAAACTGGACATCGGAATGCCTGGCAACTCGTTCGCCTTCGAGCTGGCGCGTAAGATGGGGCTTCCGGAAAACATCGTCAAGGACGCCGAGAACAGGGCCGGAGAGGAGTTCGTGGGAATGGAGCGGAACCTGCGCAGAATCGTGCGCAACCGCCGCGCCCTGGACGAGAAACTCCAAAGAATCAAGAACACGGACAAGACTCTCGAGAACATAACCGAACGCTACCAGAAAGAGCTTGAAGGCATAAGGCAGACCAAGAAAGAGATTCTGGACCAAGCCAAGAAAGAGGCTCAGGAAATCGTCCAGGGAGCCAACAAGACGGTCGAGAACACCATCCGCACAATCAAGGAATCCCAGGCGGACAAGGAGAAGACCTCCGATGCCAGAAAGGAGCTGAGGAGCTTTGTCGAGTCACTCCAGATAAGGAAGGAAAACGAGAGGAAGAATCACGACGACTACATAGAGAAAAAGCTCAAGCAGTTAGAAGACAGAAAGATGCGCCGCAACGCCCGCAACGGCAAACCACAAGAGGGCGGAAAGGACGACGCTTCCGCGCAGTTCAGGGGCGGAGTGCTGAAAGTCGGCGAGAAGGTACGGATCAAGGACAACGGGATGGCGGGGGAAATCATCCGGGTGTCAAACAAGGCTGTGACGGTCGCGATTGGCAACATCACCAGCAAGATGCCTCTCGACAGGGTGGAGCGTATCTCTTCCAATGAATTCAAGGCCGCGATGAAGAAGACTGTCAAGCCTCGTCCTTCACAGGACGATTCCGGACTCAGGGAACGCAGGCTTGCTTTTTCTCCTGAACTGGACGTGCGCGGCGAACGGGTTTCCGATGCCCTGGACATCGTCATACACTACATCGACGATGCCATTATGCTGAACATCGGCTCAGTGCGCATCATACACGGAAAAGGTACCGGAGCCCTTAGGGACGAGCTTCAGAGGTACCTCAGGACGATACCAGGTGTCACATCAGTCCGGGACGAGCAGATTCAGTTCGGAGGTTCCGGAGTGACTGTCGTGACCTTGGGATAAAGAGGCCGGAGGACAAAACCACGAAAAAAAGAGAATCAGATGACAGCGCGGATGGAACTGGGGCAGAGGGGCGAGGACGCGGCCTGTGAGTTTCTGGCAGGGAAAGGGCATACCATCCTGCACAGGAATTACAGAACCGGTCATCTTGAGATAGACATCATCACTTTGGACAGGAATGGTGTGCATTTTGTGGAGGTTAAAAGCCGTGTCGCTCCGGTCGCCGTCTCCCCCGAGGAGAATGTGACGATCTCCAAGCAGAGGAAAGTGGCCGATGCGGCTCTAAGGTACCTGAACACGTGCAAGGACAAGAGGATTTCCGGAGACATGGAAGTCAGCTTCGATGTTGTGGCCGTGACCTTTGACGGAGGAAGGGCTATTGTCGAATGGTTCCCTGACGCGTTTTACCCGATGTACCTGTAGTCCGCGCGGACACTCCCGAAGGCGGGACGACAGCCGGCGAGGTCAGGCGGCATCCGCTTAGGCAGGTCCGCTGACAGCCGGAAGAAAAATGAACATAACACAAAGCACTAAGATATAATGAAAGATAATAACCGATACTGCGTGATAATGGCCGGAGGAACAGCCAACCACTTCTGGCCCGTTAGCAGAGAATCAAAACCGAAGCAGTTCCTGGACATAACCAATTCGGGAAAGTCCTTCATCAGAACAACTTACGAACGTTTCTCCAAGATAGTCCCCGCCCGGAACATCATTGTGGTGACTCTGGCAAGATTCTCCGGGCTGATCCGCGAGCAGATTCCGGAGCTTGCGGAGGGCAATCTTCTTCTCGAGCCTTACGCCAGGAACACGGCTCCCTGCATCGCCTTCGCCACCTACAACATTCTCAAGCGCGACCCGGACGCGATAATCGTCGCCACTCCGGCCGACCATACAATCGAGGACGAGGACAAGTTCAAGTCCGCCATACTGAAGACAATGGACTACGCCGCGAACAACTCCGCCCTGATGACCATAGGAATCCACCCGACCGGGCCGGACACCAGCTACGGCTACATCCAGGCACCCGGAGGGAAAGGTGAGACAGAGAATAACATCCCGCTGAAAGTCAAGACCTTTACCGAAAAACCGGACAAGGCTTTGGCCGAAGTGTTCTGCAAGACCGGTGAATTCTATTGGAACTCAGGAATATTCGCCTGGAAAGCCTCGGTGATAAAGGAGGAGATGGAGAAGTATATTCCTGATGTCACGTCCGCCTTCGGCGGATGGGAGGAGGCTATCGGAAGCGCGGAAGAGCGGACATTCATCGAGAAAGTCTATTCGGACTGCCCTAAGCTTTCAATCGACTACGGAGTGATGGAGAAGACGGACAAGGCCTGGCTCTTTTGCGGAGACTTCGGCTGGTCCGACATTGACAGCTGGGACTCTCTCTCCAAAAGCATAGACCGGAAAGACAGGAACGGAAATGTAGCCTACGCCGGCAAAGTCCTCTCGGAGGGCAATGAGGGCGACATCCTTGTCTGCAAGGACAAGAAGAAACTCTATGCGGTCAAAGGACTGAAAGACTATGCCATCATCGACACCGATGATGTGCTTCTGATCTGTCCGAAGGATGACAAAAGAGTAAAGGACTTCCTTTCCGGTCTCGGTATGCCCGAATACGAGGACTACAGATAGGTTTTAAACAGCTTCTTACTCGGCGAAAGCGTAGGAGAAGCCTTGCAGCTGGTTCCATGCCCCGCGGGTGAAGTCAGGGACTTCGACCGGGGCGTTGCCGTTTTCAATCGAGATTCTTCCAAGCTCGGTGAGGCAGCACCATTCGGCCATATCATAGACATCGATGTCGAGAGGGAGGCCGTTCCTGAGGCAATAGACCAGACGGTAGTCCATAATGAAATCCATACCGCCGTGGCCTCCGACTTCTTTCGCGAGAGCCTCAAGCTCAGGGGTAAGAATCGGGCTTCGGTACTCTTCCATAAGCTCTGTGAGCCTGTCGCCGGAATAGACGACCTCACGTCCGAGGTTCTGGAAATCTGTTGACACACCCTCCGACGCATTCTCGCGGAGGCACACCTGCCGCACCGGGTATTTCCCGACATATCCTTCGCTTCCGACAATCTGGTACATACGGCTGTAAGGCCGCGGGGTCATCACGTCATGCTCCACAAGGATGGTCTTGCCTTTCTCGGTGGTAATCATCGTCATAGTCAGATCCCCGTTCTGGAAATCCTCACATTTCGCACCGGTCTTGGCCTCCACGTGCTTAGGGCCGTTGACAGCCTTGGTCTCCATCGCGACGAGAGTCTTGAAACGGTCGCCTCTGTGAATGTCCATCACCTGACAGACAGGGCCGAGACCGTGGGTAGGATAGACATCCCCTTTGACAGCCTGGTTGAAGTCAAGCCTCCAGTTGTTCCAGTAGGCGTTCCAGAACGGGTCGAGATTATGGTGATAGGAACCTTCCCCGTGGATGACCTCACCAAGAAGTCCCTTCTGAGCCATGGTAAGGGTGGTCAGCTCAAAGAAGTCATAGCAGCAATTCTCAAGCATGATGCAATGCTTGCGTGTCTTTTCCGACATATTCACAAGTGCCCAGATTTCCTCCAGAGACGCGGCGGCAGGAACCTCGACCGCGACGTTCTTGCCGTGCTCCATAGCGTATAAAGCGATCGGAACGTGGTGCTTCCAGTCCGTGCAGATGTACACGAGGTCTATGTCGTCACGCCCGCACAGCTCCTTGTAGGACTCGGTGCTTCCGGAATATTCCGCCGCCTTGGGAAATCCCCTGCCCTCCAATGCTTTCTGAGCCTTTTCCACACGGTCGGACTCAACATCGCAAAGGGCGTTGATCTTGACTCCGGGGATATAGGTGTAACGCTCCACCGCGCTGGAGCCGCGCATTCCGATTCCCACGAAACCGACACGGACGGTGTCCATGGCCGGAACGGTCAGGGCAATGGCATTCTCCTGGCCGGCCGGACGGGCCGGTGTCCCGACCTTGATGACTTTGAGTCCGTCGGAAGTGCCGCAGGACACCGCTACGGCGAGCGACAGGACAGCTAACAGATTTCTGAACTTCATTGTATTTGGCGTTTAATGGTTTCTCCGAATGCAAATATATCAAAAATATCGTCAAACATATTCCCGGAAGTCAGAAGCTGTTTAAATTTCTTTATCTGATACTTTGAGGGATTGATTCAGGCGGCCTCGACGGATTCTCGAGGAAGATTGCGGCGCTGTCTGACGAGAAAGCCGGAATAAAATGACGGATTTAAAACTCAAAGAATTTTTTAGACAGAATCTCATATTTCAAGTCATACTTTGCGCCATTAAGAAAATTTAAACAGAATCTGAGGAAGAATTGCTATCTTTACACATCGGATTCAGTATATGCCGAATGGATGCGATACGACAAGCGGCATCCGGTTAAGTTTTTAAGGTTTATGAGAAAATTTGTTTTGCTGTCAGCGCTTTTGCTCTCCGCCCTGGCTTTGTGCGGGACAAGCGCCTATGCCAAGAAAGAGAAAGCCAGCCTGATGTCGTTCAACATCAGAATCCAGATTTCCGCCGACACCGGAGAGTACAATTGGGAGAGCCGTAAGGAAGGATGTGTCAAGGCCATCAGGAGGCACGACCCGGACATCCTTGGGCTACAGGAAGCGACCACCGAGCAGAAATCCTTCATTATGAGGGGATTGCCAAAACACACAATAATTGATGGAAGCACAAAGCCAGGCACGGTCAACAACGAGTCCGAATCCGGATTCAACCCTATTCTTTTCCGCACGGACAAGTTCGAGCTTCTGGACTACGGCACACTCTGGCTTAACGAGAATCAGGCGCAAGGCAGGAAAGGCTGGGACGCCGAATATGTCAGAAGCGCCAACTGGGTCAAGCTCAGGTTCAGGAAATCCGGACAGATCATCTTCTATTTCAACACACATCTTGACAACACCGGGACCAGGTCACGTCAGGAAAGCTCGTCCCTCATTGTCGCGAAAATCAAGGAGATAGCCGGTGATGACGCTGTGGTCATCCTCAGCGGAGACCTCAACGCCACAAGCTCGGACAAGACCATCAGACCTTTGACGACATTCTTCAAGGAAGCGTCCAAGACAGTGAGAAAAGCCGACAAGGCCTCATCTTTCAACGATTTCGGACGTAAAGGAAATAATACGGGCAGTATCGACCACATCTTTTTCAGAAACGCCGAGGCGGAATCGTTCAATGTCGTTGACGAGAGGAAGTACGGGATCAGGTACATTTCAGACCACTATCCTGTGACAGCCGACTTTATCATCAAACTGCCTAAGGATTAGAATTCGGAGAGTATGGCAATAGGCTTGAAACCAAGAAAGACCGACTCCAACCTGTTCTGCTGCAGCAAATGGTGGGGCAACCCGGATCTTCCACCCCAGGCGGAGTATCCGATGATGACGATAACGGAAGAAGACGGAAGCGAGGCCGAATACCCGCTCACGTTCATCTGCCAGATCGATTGCGAGGACATAGCTCCGTTTGACAAGGAAGGGCTTCTGCCGCGCGAAGGGATGCTCTATTTCTTCGCCGCCATAGATGACTTCATCGGCTATGAGTCTCCGGAGCGTTTCCCGTCCGGGAAGTGGCCGAAGAAAGCCGTAAAGGTCAAGTACGCCAGGCAGATTAACATGGAGACCTTCAATTCGTGCATCCTCGTGGATGACGAAGAGCAGGAACTGGCCGAGCCTGCGATGGCGATTGATTTCTTCGAGTGCGGGGACGGGAGTGACGGCATAAGACTTCTCGGCCATCCTCGCTTCGGGGAAGTCAGGGACGGGTTTCCCGACAGCGTCAGCCTTCTTCAACTAAGTGACGACAAGGAGATTGAGATGAGCTTCAACGGATGCGGAAGCCTCAACGTCCTCATAAGCGAGTCCGATCTTGGCTTCCGCAACTGGAACAGGGCGTTCGGCTTCCTTCATTTTGCCTGATACGGCGACAGTCCAAGACGACCCGGCTTCCGGCCCCGGCGGACCAATCCTATTCACCGGCGATGATTCTTGCGTCTTCAGCGCTGTCTATGCCAACTTTCTGCGCGAGGCGCTCGCGTCTTTCAAGAAGCTCCTCCTTATGGCGGAGAATCCAATTCTCGACATAGACGGCCGCACATGCAAGGAAGAAGTAGACGATGGACTGAATAATCATCGCCTTCATCTGTACATCGGCCGAGGACATATCTCCGCCGGCAGTGCTGAGATTGATGAATCCTTGCGCGCCGAAAGTGGACGGGAAGATGTAGGAGAACATTTTCCAGAATCCCGGGAAGGCTTCGGTCGGCCAGGAGCAGCCTGTCAGGAACAAGGCCACCGGCGACATCGCGAGGAAGAGGATGAACACGGACTCCCTTCTTGTGATGAACGTGCTCCAGAACATACTGAAAAAGACACAGTCAGTGATGAAAAAGACCAGCATTGACAGAACCTCGGGGAACTGTCCTCTCTGAGGAATCCCGAATATGGCAGGGACAATAAACGCTATGTACATTCCCACAGCGAGGTACAACAGCCAATAGGCGCCACCTCGTCCCATAACCACACGTCCGACCCCGTGTCCCTCAAGTCTGTCCGGCAGCGTGGCGAAACTATGGTTTCTCTCCCTTGCGGTTCCCGCCAGCAATGACATACCATAGAACAGAGTCTGCTGGATAATGATCATCAGGATGGCCGAAATCAGGAAGAAGCTATAATTGAAAGCCCTGTTATATGGGTTGCTCTCCTCGTAGCCGAGAGGCTTGGCCGACTGATAGGCGGACTGTTCGGTCATTCCCGACATCGAGTATCTCTCCATCTGAATCTGCCCTACCTCGTGAAGCATCACGAAGTTGGTGGCCATCAGAGCGTTCTTGTAGTAAAGGAAACTGCTCATATCCGCATAGACGGAGAACGTGGATGTCTCGCATCTGGCGAGCTTCTCACTGAAATCTGACGGGAAATAAATGATACCGTTGACCTTACGTTCCTGCATCATCTTTTCAGCCTCGGCCATATTCACACAATTCGCAGCTACTTCCACCTCCCTGGTGGCATCGATTTCCCTGATGAAGCGGCGGCTGTCAGGACTGTCACAGTTGTCCACGACAGCGACCGGAGTGTCGGAAAGAATGCCGTTGAGATACACAACGTTGTACAGCAACGGATAGGCAAGCCCGGCGACCAGGAAAATCAGGAGCACTCCGCTGTCCGAGAAAATCTGACGGAACTCGTGGCAGAATATGCCCCGGAAGTCTCTTATCCAAGTCTTTGCGTATGATGTCTTCATATCTCTTAGTCTTTAGGGAAATTCTGATTGATGTAAGCTTTCTTCAGGCGCGCCAGCCCGACAAGAGGAATCATAATGAATGTCAACAGATAGACAACCTGCCTCCACCATCCCGGAAATCCCGAGCCGAAGTAAACCTCCTGGGTGTAGAACTGGTAGTAGTGCCTGAGCGGGAACGCCGCCGCAAGTCCTTGAATATAAGGAGGCATAGCCTCAATCGGAAGCGTGAATCCGGAGAGTGAGAATCCAAGTACACTGTACAGCGCGCCGATGCTGAGCGCAAGCCGCGGCACCGGCAGCATCTCGATGATGAAAACCGCTATCGCCTCGGACGCGAAGACCAACAGGAATATTCCAAAGAACATATTCCATATCGACCCCGCTATAGGGAAGTGCAGCCAATGGTACAGCAGCATGATGATGATCAGTCCCAACGCCGAAAAAGTCAGCGTCCAGACAATGAGCTTTCCCGTAAGGGCGGTCACGATGGAGTTCCCCGAAGTCTTGAGCAAGTGACGGGAAGTCCCGAACTTGAGTTCCGCTCCCAATGAATATATCAGGACGATTATCACTATCATCTCAAGCACTCCGGGCAGCAGGATACTGGTAAGGTAATAGCCGTAGTTTGTCGTGACATTACCGATTTGGTGCACATCCACATTCACCGGCTGGATCAGTCCCATTATCTGGCTGTCGCCGTAGCCCCTGGCCCTCAATGCCTCTCTCTGAACGGCGCCGTTCGTCAGGTTCACCATCGTGAGAAGGTCTTTCCACGCCAACGCCCCGCTCACGAAGTAAAGGCCGTTGACGTAGAAGGTCATCTTAGGCTGACGGTTCGCCTGGATGTCATCGTTCATTCCGGCCGGGATCACACACACGGCGGCGATTCTGCCTCTGTTCATATCCTCCCTGGCGGCAGCGAAGGAGTCATAGTGGATGACCTTGCCCAGCTGGGTCGCGTCAAGCTGCCGGCCGAAGTTTCTGGAGGTGGAGGAATAGTCGTAGTCCACCAAGCCTACGGAAATGTCACTTGGCAGACCGTCCTTCAGAAACGTCAGGAAGAATATGGCGCAGAAAGCTATCACGCCGACCGAACCCAGAAGGTAGATCGGGCGTTGCCTGATGATTCTGAGTTCCCGGCGGGCCACCGCTATTATTCTCTGCCAATTAGTCATAACGAATATTCAGATTACTAAACTTTAGCAAGCTTTGGATTGCCTGCCGTTAAACATTGTCCGATGTCCAGGGTTTTCCGTCCGGCTATTTTACAATGGCCGACATTCCCGGGCGTATGCCCTCAACCCTGACATCAGGCACCGCCCTGACCTCGAAGGTCTTGGCATCGTACATTCCGGTCTCTTTCGTGGCTTTCCAGGTGGCGTAGGACTCACGAACGGCGATGTAGTTGACCGTGGCCGGAACCTCCTTGCCGTCAAGGGCAGGGATAATCACAGTAATCTTGTCGCCCTGCTTCATTCCGTGAAGATAGTCCTCCCGGACATTGAACGTGAACCATACGTCATTCAGATCCGTGACACTTGCCACAGGAGCCCCCTGACCGACAAGCTCGCCGACCTTAGGGAAAAGCGCCGATATGATTCCGTCGGAAGGAGAGGTCAGGTACAGTTCCCCGAGATAGGACTCCACCTCCATCAAGGCTCCGTCGGCCTGGGCCACAAGAGCCTGCGCGGCAGCCTTGTCCTCCTCCCTGGCACCGTTGACAGCCATATCATACTGGCTCTTGGCGGCCTTCGTCTGGGCGACGGCGGCATCGTACTTGGCTTTTACCTCATCATACTTCTGGGCGGCGATGACCTTCTGGTCATACAGCCTTTGGATCCTCTCGAATGATTTCCTCATCACATCCTCCTGCACAAGAGCCTGACGATAAAGCTCATAGGCTCCGGCAATCTGCTCCTTGCGCGCACCGTTACGAGCCTTCAGGCTCTGAGCCCCGGCGGCAGCTCTGGCGGCATTGGCCTGGGCAAGTTTCGCGCGCACTTCCGGAGAGTCGATGAACGCCACGGTGTCGCCCTTGCGAACCATCTGGCCTTCCTTCACGTAAAGCTCCTCGATTCTGCCCGGAACCTTGCCTGAGACCCTGTACTCACTGGCCTCGGCCTCTCCCTGGATTACCAAAGGCTTAGGTTTCGAGACAACATAACCGATGACGGCGATTAACAGGATAATCGCGATAAGCGCCACAATACCAATCACAAGATTGTAGCTTTTCCTTTCCTTTTCCATAATATTTCCGTTTTTATATTCTTCCTCAAGCCATTACTTTTCCCGAACACGGTTGTTGCCCTCCGCCTTGTCAAGGTTGGCGGCAAGAATCTGAAGCTCGATTCCCGCGTCGATATATTCAGAATGCGCCCTCAGCCAGGCGGTCTGGGCGGCGAGGGCGGTGTTGGCCTCAATCACCCCCTCTTCGAAGCCGACAGTCGCGGTACGGAGATTCTCCTCAGCGCTGGAAAGGTTGTTCCTTGCCATAGTCAGCTTCTCCACAGCCTCACCCTCCTGCTTGCGGAGCTGCGTCACCTGGAGGTTGATAAGGTTTTTGGCATCTTCGAGCTGAGTCCTGTAAAGGGTAGCCTCAGCCTTAGCCTTGCGAGTCTTGCTCAAAGCCTCGAAGCCATGGAATATAGGGATGTTGACCATTACTCCGGCGTTGAAGAATCCGCCCCAATCCTTCTGGAATCCGTTCTTAAGGTTAGGATTGGTGACAGAATATCCGGCCATCAGAGCGACTTTAGGCAACATATCGGCCCTGGCCACACTTACCTTCCCGTCATAGATTCTGGAGGCGATCTCCAGGCTTCTCGTCTCTGGTCTGTCAGCGTAGATTCTGTCAAGATCCTTCGCGGCCGAGAGATTCGGCACAGGAATGTCGGCGAGTTCCTCGTCGGCAAGGACGATGTCCGAACCCAGATCCAGCCCTATCTGCTTGCACAGAAGCATCTTGGCAAGCGTCAAGCCATTGTCGGACTTTGTCTTGAGCATATCCGCCTCGTTGGCTTTGACCTTTATCTGAAGGGCGTCGGACTCCGTGGCGACACCTTCGCGGACCGAAATGGCCACGTCGTTTTCCATCTTATGAAGAAGGTCGGCGTATGCGTCGGCCAGCTTCTTCTTATTGGCAATCGATACAATCTGCCAATATGCCTGGTCAACATCCACAATGACCTGCTGATACCTCTGGTCATACTGAGTCTCTGACAGTTCCTCCGCCAATTTGGCAATCCGATTGGCAGCCACGATCTTCCCTCCCATGAAAACAGGCTGCCGGAGAGTGACCGCTCCGGCGAACACATTCTGAATATCCGGATGGAACGCATCATCAATTTCTTGCCCCAAAGCATTGATTGCCTGAGACATATCCGTCTGAGACAAGGCTCCCAGAACGGTCTGCCACATCGGGCTGTTCATATATTCCACAGCGGCGGCGGGATTGGACTTGATCGCTGCCATCAGGCTTTCGGTGAATCCCTGGGCCTGAGTGTGGACAAGTGTCCCCATATTCCTAAGTTTACCGGAAGTGGCGTCGCTGACGAGAGCTATGTCATCAGCATTGTAGATGTATGCCCCCGTGGCGGAAATGTTCGGCAGATAATTCGCAAAGGCTATCTTACGGTCGTAGCCCGCCATTTCAATCTTGGTCTCGGCCTGCTTCAAGGCCTTGTTGTTCTCGACCGCCATCTCGCGGCATTGCTCCAGCGTCAGTGTCCGCCGGGCGTCAGTCACCGCCGGCATAAAAGCCAGGGCCACCAACAGTGAGATTCTTACAACATTGTACTTGTTCATATTCACAAATTCTTGTTTCCAATTATTTTCCAGACGAGTTCCATTCCGCAAATCATTTGCCAAATTTCGACGTTGAGTGGCATAATCGGATATAAAGAGTATCAAAAGGTCGAATATTGCGAAATTTTGCGAATGAGCAAATAATTTATATTTTTGCATCCGCAACATAATTATCATTGAATATGTCAGATTCTTTCCTTAATATCGGACTCAGGCAGATCCGCAAATTCGCTTCGGAACAGAACGAAGTCCATCTCGGAGACGATTTCTTCATTATGGAAGTGAAGTACAGCGACAGACTCCAATTGCTGAAGTACCCTTGCCGGAGCAACTCCTACCTCGCCTTTTTCTGCAAATCCGGCAGCATGGACGTGGAGGTAAACCTGAGGCCATTCCCGGTGAAGCCAGGGACCTTGCTCGTGGGAACGCCTGGCAATATCTTCAGAATAAGCAATCTGGAGATAGAGGATAACAACAGTTTCGATTTTATCGTCGTAGCGATTTCAAAGGAATATCTTTCAAGCATAAGTTTCGACTTCGAGAAGATTTTCGATGATTCCCTGAAGATTCTGACCGAACCTTGCATCGAGCTTGACACCAGAAGCAAAGCATTCTGTTCCAGATACCTGAGCCTGATAGGAGAGATTCTGTCCTCGGACATTCCGAACAAAAAGGAGGCTGTCGGCGCTCTGATTGCCTCGCTGTTCTACCTGTTTGGCGGCCTGATGGAGAAAAGAGCCGAGAGGACGACTTCCGAAACCCCGAAGGCGAACGGCAACACAAGGGTGAAGCTGATTTTCGAGCAGTTTATGTCACTTGTCAGGGAACACCATACATCTGAGCGCAACATGGCATTCTATGCAAGCCGCCTTGGACTGACTCCCAAATACCTGTCAAAGCTGATCAAGCAGGTCAGCGGACGTTCGGCTCCTGACTGGATCGACGCATTCGTCATCCTTGAGGCGAAGACTATGCTCAAGTACACCGATGAAAGCATCAAAGAGATTGTCTACAAGCTGCACTTCCCTAACCCGTCAGTGTTCTACAAGTTTTTCAAGGCACACACGGGAATGACGCCCAGCGAGTATAGAAATGAGTGATTTACATTAATCTGTAAGCAAATCGGCAGGGTATTGTGAAGGTTTGATGCAAAAATCGTTTTAAAAAATTAAGAAAAAGCTTTGTAGATTAAATAAATCTTGATACCTTTGCCCTTGGACAGACAAAAGTTCTTTTTGTTGTCTATTTGTTAAGTTCGTTTTATATACAACAGGCCGTCGCTTTGGGGAAAGCGGCGGCCTATCCGTTATGGGCATAGCCATAACGGATAGACAATCCATATAACCCCTCAGCCGATGAGCGGCAGCTCCCGAGGGAGCGGCTCCCTCCACCGCCTCCCTCACAGGGAGGCAAACCAAGACCTTGATGACACAAGCGAATCGGCCACAGGAAAGTGCATTCCAAAGGCCTCTGGCAAGGAATGGTGTTCCAAAAGAAAACGTGGTCAACCCCTAAATAGTTCCCAATAAATACATTGAGCAGTTCCTTAAAAAGTTCTTTGAGTTTAAAC
>CAYMOB010000002.1:0-92991 GCA_964391955.1 uncultured Muribaculaceae bacterium
TTTGTTCATATGGCAATATCATCAAAGGTTTTGACTCTCAAAGCATATTCCTAATACTATTGCCGGCTGAGGAATGCCTTGGCGGCGGAAAGGGCAGGAGCGGGGCCTTCTGACCGGATGGACTCAAAGGTGAACGCCTCGAGAAGTTCGGAGAGGCGGCGAAGCTTGGTCTCATCAGAGGCCGAGCCGGAGTCCTGCCACTGACGGCGGAGGATCCGGGCTTTCTCGAAGTCCTGGATGCCTTCGGTCAGTTTGGAGAAACGGATGCTGCCACGGCCTCCGGGATAGACCATATAGCAATCACCGGCCGCCCATGTACGGAAACGGGCGTCTTTCAGAGGGTCGATAGTCCAGCTGTTGTAGGCCCAGCGGAGGTAGCCGTCATAGCCGTCGGCCAGGGCGAACCATCCAAGCCATGCCGCCTCGTCCGGATTGGAAATCAGGTAGGTGTTCGGATAGGCCTCGGAGCAGCAGGTGTAGAAGGTGGTGGTCAAGCCCAGATCCTTCCTGCCGCGCTTGACTTCCTCAGGAAACTCTTCCTTGCCGGAAAACGTCTCGCTGAAATCGGCAAGGTCATAGATCACAGGCTCATGGTAGCTTCCCGCAAGGGAAACCTTGAATTCGGGCTCGATCTTGCGGACAAGTGAAAGCACGGCTTTCATCGCCTCCAAAGGGCGTTCGTCCATTGCGATCATAGTCTTGTCGAACCAGCCCTTGGTGCGCAGATGACGGGCGAAATCAGCTATGAAACTGCCCCAGTAGTCGTTGTACTCCGGACTGCCGGCCGCGGCTTTCAGGACAGACACCGTTCCCGTGGCCTGGTCGAAATAGTCGAACTCCATTGCCCACGGAATCAGCGAATAGCAGTTGATCTGCCGGTCGATGCCCACCGAGTGCATAAACTCCACCCAACGGTCGAAGACGGTGTAGTCATAGAGCCAGGTGCCGTCTATGCGACGGATTTTGGTGACCATCGAACCGAAGGCATCCTCGGTCTGGCCGTTCCACGGACGGTTGAGAATCGTGGCCGTGACCGATTTCTGCCCGGCGTCGGCCAGCATCTTCATCACCGGTCGCATCGCTTCGAAATGAGCATCGCTCCACAAAGGGACATTCTCATAACGGGCCACCGAATATGGATTCTGCCACAAATCCAGATGGAAAGTCCACTCACTCGCCGGAGGCAGGACGTGATCGGCGACCACAAGCTCTAACGGAAGGCTGCGGGCGGGAGCGTTATCAGCCGACACGGTTACCTTGCCGCGGTACTTTCCCGGTTTGGCATCCGAAGGCACGTCAACAGTAAGCCAGATCGGCTGCACCTTGCCGGACGGAATGTCCATTGACATATTCAGTTCCAGAACATCAGCCACTTGGACCTCACCCCACCTGGCCTTGTCAAGGCGCTCACCGCACTGGCCGAACCTTGTCGAATCCAGAAGGTCGGAGGTCACGAAGCCGACGAACCGAGGCCGCACACATCCGGAAGGAATCAACGACTTGCCGCATCTGAGATCACTGACAGAGACCGAGACTCCTTCAAGTCCGGAATCCGAGGAGACATAGGCCTGTGCAAAGACCTTCTCGCCTCTCCAGGCGGAAAACATGAAGGCCTGCTTCTGCGGCGACAAAGAAAGACCGAGGCCTTCCACACAATGCGAACCGGTGGAGGCCCAGCCAATGCCAAAAGAAGATCGCGGCTGCGCGGCCATAAGGAAAGGCAGCGCAACCGCTATCGTCAAGGTAAGAATATTCCTCATCTCAACTCATTCATTAAGAAGATGTTCTCCGAAGAAAAAAGGATTCCGCCCCCGAAAAACACTTCATATAATCCGACAAATCCGGTTACAGTCCAAGCTGTTTGAAGAAATCATTGCCTTTGTCATCGACGAGGATGAAAGCAGGGAAATTCTCAACCCGGATCTTCCAGACAGCCTCCATTCCGAGGTCAGGGTACTCGACGCACTCGATGCTCTTGATGCTTTCGTAGGAAAGGACAGCCGCGGGACCTCCGATAGAACCGAGATAGAAACCGCCGTGCTTCTTGCAGGCATCGGTGACTTCCTGGGTACGGTTACCCTTGGCGATCATTATCATACTGCCGCCGTGATCCTGGAAAAGATCCACATAAGGATCCATACGGTTGGCCGTGGTCGGGCCCATGGAGCCGCAGGCCATTCCTTCCGGAGTCTTGGCAGGGCCGGCATAGAAGACCGGATGGTCCTTGAAATACTGAGGAAGTTCCTCGCCGCGGTCAAGCCTTTCCTTCAGACGGGCATGAGCGATGTCACGGGCCACTATGATGGTTCCGTTAAGGCTGAGACGGGTGGACACAGGATACTGGCTGAGAAGTCCGCAGATCTCGGACATAGGTTTGTCAAGATCCACGACAATGCCCTCTCCTTCACCCGCCTGACGCAGGGACTCAGGAATCCAACGGGTAGGATTGTCGTCCAGTTTCTCTATCCACACTCCGTCCTTGTTGATCTTGGCCTTGATGTTACGATCGGCCGAGCAGCTGACACCGAGTCCGATAGGGCAGCTCGCACCGTGGCGGGGCAGACGGACGATACGGATGTCGTGGGCGAAATACTTGCCGCCGAACTGGGCTCCGAGGCCTATCTTGCAGGCCTCCTCAAGAACCTGTTTCTCAAGTTCCACGTCACGGAAGGCGCGCCCGGTCTCGTCACCGGTGGTAGGCAACGCGTCATAGTAGTGGGTGGAGGCCAGCTTGACTGTAAGGAGGTTCTTCTCGGCAGATGTGCCGCCGATAACAAACGCGATGTGATAAGGAGGACATGCGGCCGTCCCGAGAGTCTTCATCTTCTCTACAAGGAAAGGCACAAGTGTCCCCGGATTGAGCACAGCCTTTGTCATCTGGTAAAGGTAAGTCTTGTTGGCAGAGCCGCCACCCTTCACAACGCAGAGGAACTTGTACTCCATCCCCTCCTCGGCCTCGATGTCGATCTGTGCCGGAAGGTTGCACTTCGTGTTGACTTCCTTGTACATGTCGAGTGGAGCGTTCTGGCTGTAGCGAAGATTCTCCTCGGTGTAGGTCTTGTAGACACCTTTTGAAAGAGCTTCGGCGTCATCGAATCCTGTCCAGACCTGCTGTCCCTTCTCTCCGTGGATGATGGCTGTTCCGGTGTCCTGGCAGAAAGGCAGTTTGCCTTTCGCGGCCACTTCGGCGTTGCGCAGGAAGCGCAGAGCCACGTACTTGTCGTTGTCGGACGCCTCGGGATCGCTCAGGATCTTGGCCACCTGCTGATTGTGGGCCGGCCTAAGCAGGAAGTTCACATCCCTGAAAGCAGCGTTGGCAAGCATTGTCAAAGCCTCTGGAGCCACCTTTAGAATAGGATGACCCTCGAACTCGCCGAGAGACACGCCTTCGTCTGTCAGCTTGTAGTACTCAGTTGTGTCCGGTCCCAGCTGGAACATCGGAGCATATTTGAATTCTGCCATATTAATGAAATATTATTAGTGATTATCAGTCAATGTCTTCGACAGGAACATCCGCTCCGCCGGAGCCTTCCTGCATCAGGTATCGCTTCATAAACTCGTTGAGGTCGCCGTCAAGGACCCCTTGCGTGTCGGCGGTCGAATAGCCGGTCCTCAAGTCCTTGACCATCTTGTACGGATGCAGGACATAGGAACGGATTTGCGAGCCCCACTCGATCTTCTTCTTAGTGCCCTCAATCTCCGCCTGCTTCTCCTGACGCTTCTTCAGCTCAAGGTCGTAAAGCCTTGACCGGAGAATACGCAGGGCGTTCTGTCTGTTGTCCTGCTGGAAGCGTGACTCGGTGTTCTCCACGACAATTCCCGAAGGAATATGCCGCACGCGTACGCCGGTCTCGACCTTGTTTACGTTCTGGCCGCCGTGACCGCCGGAACGGAACGTGTCCCATTCCAGATCGGAAGGGTTTATCTCTATGTTGATCGTGTCATCCACCAAAGGATAGACAAAAACGGAAGAGAAGGTGGTCTGGCGCTTGCCCTGCGCATTGAACGGCGAGAGACGCACGAGCCTGTGAACCCCGTTCTCGGCCTTGAGGTAGCCATAGGCGTAATCACCCTCGACCTGAACCGTGGCGGACTTGATTCCGGCCTCGTCACCTTCAAGCAAGTCTGTGACTGTCACTTTGTAACCGTTTCTCTCCCCCCATCGAAGGTACATCCTCATCAGCATCGAACTCCAGTCGTTGGCCTCGGTGCCGCCCGCGCCAGAATTAATCGTCAGCACCGCTCCGAGGTTGTCTCCCTCTGCACCAAGCATATTCCTAAGTTCCAGCGCCTCAATACTTTCGACGGCCAGTGAATATGCCTGCTCAAGCTCCTTGGTCTCGTCCGTCATGACCGTCTCGTCCGTACTTCCGCCGAGGCTCTCCTTGGCGAAATCGTACAGGACATCAAGGTCATCCACCTCGGTGGAAGCCTTGTCAAACCCTGTCACCCAAGACTTTACGCCATTGAGATTCTTCATGAACGTCTCAGCGGCCTTCGGGTCGTTCCAAAAGTCCGGGGACTCCGTCTTCTTCTGCAAAGCGGCTACCTGCCCGCGTTTCCCGGGGATGTCAAAGACACCTCCCCAACGTCTCCAACCGCTGATGCAGAGCCTCTATCTGATCCTTTAATATCATCGCTCTCCATTTTAAATTATACCTATGCAAAGTTATTCAATATTTCCGAGATAATGAATATATTTGTGAAATGCGTCAGTGTCCGGATCATCAGACCAAGGGGTATAAGGATGTTATGCTGATTGCCGGTGGCCTCAACACAGACAGGCGCGGACAGGTCTGGCGGCATAAACAAGAAATGCAAGTAGTATGAAGTTTAGGAATCCATGCGCCCGCGCCGCTCTTCTGGCTGCGGTTTTGTTCGGGATAGCGTCCTGCGAAAGGGCAAAAACGGATGTTGTCAAGGTCGGCCCGACCCCGAAGGAGTCCCAGGCGGACCAGTTTGCGATTGATGTGCTCAGAACATACTATCTCTGGAACGATGAAATCGAGAAAGACTTCGCAAGACTTGACCCGGACACCTGCCGGAATCCGGCAGAGGTAGTCAGGGCCATCCGTTACCACGCTGACGGCAAAGAGATTGACAAATGGACAGTCCTGACCGAAGATCTGGAATCGGTCAGCAACTCCATCCAAGGGCTTGGCGTGACCTACGGGTATAACCTTCAGTTGGGAAGAATCAGCGACAGAGACGGAGAATATTTCCTTGTCGTCTGCTACGTCAGCAAGGACAGCCCGGCCTCGAAGGCAGGGTTGAAGCGCGGAGACATCATCCTCACCCTTGACGGGAAAGCCATAACCAAGGACAATGTGTACGATGCCTTCAACACCCGCTCGATAGTCCTCGGTGTCACCGGCCTGGCAGGCGGTTACATCAGCGGCGATGTCAGGAACGTCAGCCTGACGGCTGTGGATATGTACGAGGATCCGGTCTTGCTGACATCGACGTACGATGTCGCAGGAAAGAAAATCGGATATCTTGTTTACAATGGTTTCGACCTGAAATCCTCTCAGACGCTTCCGGATGTGTTCCGCGGCTTCAAGTCCGAGGGCATAGACGAACTCATCATAGACCTGAGATACAACGGAGGAGGCTATGCGTTCACTGAGTGCCTGCTGGCATCCATGATCGCCCCTCCGGCGAATGTGCAGGCCGGGGATGTGTTCCAGACAGAGGTCTATAATTCCATTCTGACGGAAGTCTGGGCAGACCTCGGTCAAGACACGGATACCTACTTCTCGACAAATCATCAGTTTGACGATGAAAGCGAGGCCATAGATGTCTCCGACGCCAATCCGGGAATATCCAGGCTCTACGCCATCGTGACGGACGGCTCCGCTTCGGCTTCGGAGGGACTGATCGTCGGGATGACACCATATATGGACATCGTTCTTGTCGGCCGGCAGACCTACGGAAAATACTGTGCCGGGATTCTGCTCGCTCCGGAAGATATGTACAACAAAAAGAATGACTACACACTGATCAAGGACTGGGGAATGTACGTGATGATAAGCAAGTTCGCCGACCGCGACGGCAACAACGCCTCGATTCCGGACGGAATTCCGGTCGACATCGCGGCCGAGGACAATCCGTTGGACGGGTACCAGCTGGGCGATGAGAACGAGACGATGCTCCGCGCGGCCCTTCAGGCCGCCGGCAAGGCATATCCGAAAGCCGCGTCACCGCAGAACCCATATTCACGGACTATCCGGCTCTCGCCTCTTGACCACGGCGCTCCGAAAGGAATCCTCGTCAAGACCGGCATTCCGAACGTCCACTGATTCCGGCTTCAAAAGCGACGCATGACAGCCCCTTGGAAGACTGGGACAGGATTTCCCGAGTCCCTTCGGCCGTAGAGCGACGGACTATGGCATTTTAGAAGCTTCTTAGTCGCTCGCCGCCGCTTCTTTTCCCGTTGGATGACCGCGGAACCAGGATCGGAGAAGAACAAGTTGAGGGTGAATGTCGCTCTGCCAGTACCACGACGCCTCGTCGGGAAAAAGATCATCCTCACGGACACAATCGGCAAGATAGCATTCAAGCTCATAGCCTGCCGTTTTCCTGTCCATACCGGAGATAAGATCCGCCACTGTCATCTGTTCCAGGCTCTTGGCATAGAAACGGGAGTGTTTCCGCCCGTCCGGTCTGCTGTTCAGATAACCGTCGTAACTTCGCTCCAGTCCGGCGACAGTCATGTCACGGCCGGTCTCCGGCAAAGCGTCGCCGCCATAGAGAGGATGGCTGTCATTCTCAAGAAGATTCTGCGCCAATGTGCGGTACAGCATTCTGTTCGTTATAGACCTGCGCATAGCCTCGATGGACAGGAAGCCAGAGAGCCAGCCGGGGGGACATCCGTTTGAGGGCATCCTTTCCGTCGCCTTTCTGTTTGATGACACATTCCTTCCAGTGCCGCGCTGAATGCCTCCAGACTTGGACTTTCCGAGTGATCCGATTGAGGTCTTGCCGGTATAGACCGCCCGTAACGCATCCAGACAGTACTTGTTCAATTCGGAAATGTCCTCTTGACGGTTTATCACAGAAAGGACGATAGAGGCCCAGGAATATTCCCCGTTGCCGTAATACAGGAAACGTGTCAACGATTTCTGCGCCCTTACAAGCACTGCCTCCAGTTTTTCCTCCATCCCCGGGCCTCCTTTTCTCCGGATCCGCCGGACGCTGTCAATCAATCTCTTGTCTAAAATAGTCCTGCTGTCAACATTACGCTGGAAATTCTTCACCCATTTCCGGGACAGAGTTATCTCACCTCCTCTGATGTCGTAGCCGAGGAAGCGGACAAACCTGTCGGGATAGATGTCCTCGGCCTTGCTGTCATTTAGGCTCAAGCCCATTTTCCGAAGATGCCGCCGGATCAACCCAGTCACTTTCCCGTAATGCTCTCCGACATAGATTATGTCATCCGAATAGCGCATATAGCACCCCTCTATACCGGATATTCTCTTGTCAAGAGAATAGAGCAGGACATTGGCAAGCCATGCGGAGACAGCACAACCCTGCTTGACACCCATCGGGCCCTCAACGTACGCTTTAAGCCTGCTGTCATAGTAAATGTCCGAGTCATAGTACTTTCTAAGGACATCAATAACCGAGGAACGTCCGAAACGCTTTTCCACCTTGTCGAACTCCCTGTGGATGTCGCGCTTCGCCACCGAGTCGAAATAGTGGTGGATGTCCAGTTTCCTGCCGACCACACCGGTCTTGCGTCCAAGACCGAGTCTCACGATCTCTCCGGACAGTCTTCTCACAGCCGCTCCGGTGCCGATACCCTCCGTATAGGACGTGCAGGAGGGATGTACCGCGTCTCCCATATTCCGAACAAGCCATTTATAGACCGCCGCGAGAAAGACCCTGTCCATTGGTTCGTTCGCAAGAAAGACCCTTTCTCCGCCATCATCTTTCGGGCGGTAGCCTGTGTGCGGAGGGCGGATGGAATATTCCCCCGAAGCGACACGTCCGCACAATTCAGCCCTTCCATGGGGATCTTGAAAATACTGAAGGACATCACCGGGGATGCCTTTGTCAGCCCCTCGGTCAATGACTTCCGCCCACAGGCTGTCATCCAGGAATATTGATTCGAGAATCCTGTCTTCCATAACTCCACTTTTCAAAGCAGACAATTGCCAGTTCAAAAACTCCTTCTCTTGTCCGAAGGTTATTGCCGACCATAGATAAAAAAAGCCAATCTCATTGGTTCGGGGCATCTCTTTACTCGGTTACATATAAATCACACCGGTGAATACCGGTGAGATTTATTCAGTGACACCAATCAGATTGGCAAAGCCTGCCCGGGCTATCTCTATACTCAACGGTTCATGATACGTAACCGCCTTTCTTATACTTGAAATAATCAAACACGGCGGCTCGGCCGGCGAAGAAATTCTCAGCGCAGAAATCCAGCAGCTCCATACCTGTGCTCCTTGCCGCTTTTCTAAGGATCATATCGATGCACTCATCTCTTGTGAAAGTCTTTCCGGAATCATCTTTGAAGCACAGCCCCAAATATTTCACCATCGTCATCATCGAACAGTAGGCTCCGTCCCCTATGTATGCGTTCACGAATTCCTCCGGCCATTCCAAGCCGAACAATTCCGGTTCAAAGGAGATTCTGTTTCTGTCATATTCCACAAGAGCGTCATACAAATCCTTTGGCGATGAGGCCGACTTCACCAGACTGACAAGTCCACGCATCCTCGCCTTCAGCATTTCCACAGTGGTGCTGTTGGATTTGTTCCATTTGCTCTTCGGATCCGGATCGTCAACGAAAAACATACCTTCCCGCAGATGTATGTAATAACCGCCCGAGCATTTCCGTAGCGGAGACCGCAACATAGATTCGATGAACCTTTCCATACCGGCATAATCATAAACAACCATCTTGAGCGCGACTTCCTTTGTCCACCAGAGTGAACGCTCCGCATCAGGATGGGCGCACAACTCTTTGTAGTTCCTAAGCATAAGACGCCAGACTCTATCCAAGCCAAGGTTTTTCACGCTTTCGAGGTACTTTTCCTTTGAAAAGCGTCCGAATTTATTGAAGGCCTGGTCAATAAACTGAGGAAGTACCCAGCTGCGGCCAAGACGGAGATTCTGGATGTACGCTCCGTCGCATTCAATTTTCCTGCGAAGTTCTTCACTTCTACAGTTTCGTTCCTCTGCCGTCTCATCAGACCCGGACCGCCTGCCGAAAACACTTTTAAATAATCCCATAAACTTTTGTTTTAATTGTTATACAATGCAGAATCCCGCTCTCTCCACCCCTGGCTGACCATCTCATTATCAGAGGCTTCCAGTTCATCCAGAATCTTGTCCAGCCGGGCGGAGCCGTTCTCGACCCAGTCCTGCGTGGACAGGCGGATGATTCTCCAGCCTAAATTAGAAAGGACGGACGGGCGGACTATCTCTCGATCCCTGGCGGTAGGCACGGCGTACTGGCTCTCCCCGTCAACCAGTATTCCGAGACAATACGTACTCGGATCGGACTTGTCAACGACAGCCATATCCAACTTGAAGCTTGAACGCCCTACGTTGGAACGGACATCAAAGCCTTTCTCCCGGATTCTCGCACACACCGCGCGGCACATCTCACTCACCTCCAATGACTTTTCGAGGCTCGCCCTCCTCGGCAGGACACCTGTCTCAGCATATTCAAGGAAACGCTTCAATGCCAGAACCCCGTTCGCGCCTGTGCGCTGAAGGTCAATCATGGAGGAGCCCATAGTAGAGAAAACCTTCATACTGTAACGCGCCCTTGATATCGCCACATTCAGCCTCCTCTCCCCTCCGCTTTGGTTAAGCGGCCCGAAATTCATACTCACCCTGCCCTTCTTGTCAGGGCCGTAGCCCACGGAGAAAAGGATAATGTCCCTTTCATCGCCCTGCACATTCTCAAGATTCTTGACAAATACCGGCTCGTCACCCTTCAACGCCATCTGTTCCAGTTCAGGATTCTTCGACAAAGCGTCCATCAGCATATCCTCTATCAACGAGGACTGCGCGATACTGAACGCAATGATCCCGATGCTTTTGCCGTTCGCCCTGCTCCATTTGCCGTCCACATCTTCCAACCGTTTGCGGAGCAATGACATCGTCTCCTCCACAATCGCCTTTGCCTCCGCCTTGTTGCAACGTCCCTTACCGGAATCATAGCAGCCGTCAACCCGCTGAAGAGTGACCTTGGCCTCCAAGTCGTTGCTGGAAGGGAAGGTCACAAGCTTGTCATCATAGAAATGCGTGTTGTTGAATGCGATCAGACTCTCGTGACGGCTTCGGTAATGGAGCGACAGGTATTTTCCTGGAACTCCGAGCGCTATGCTGTCATCAAGGACAGAGTCAAGGTCATCAAGGTCAATGTCGTCCTCGACAACGGCCCTCGTCATAAAGAAACTTGTCGGAGGCATCTGCATAGGGTCTCCGGCGATAACGGTAGCCTTGCCTCTGGCTATGGCTCCGACGGCCTCGCTTGTCGGCATCTGGCTGGCCTCGTCGAAAATCACAAGGTCGAACTGCCCCGGAATCATCTGAAGATATTGGGCGACGGACAGCGGACTCATTAGCATACAAGGACACAGCCTTGCGATAATATTCGGAATGTCCTCGATCATCTGACGGATCGTCATCCCCCTGCCGCGGGACGATATGCGTCTTTTAAGGGAGGCAAGCTCGGTTTTTTCCTTATCGTCCAGCTCGGAGACGGAAGGCGACCTCATCGACAAGGACTGGGTCAGATTAAGCCTTGAGAGTTTCTGGAATGACGACGCCTTCCGCCGGTACATCTCCACGCTTTCGTCAAAGAGCGTCTTGTTGAAGCCGCGAAGACATGCTTCGGAATCCACGATACTCGTTATCATAGACTTGTAATATCCCTTAAGCAGAGCGTCCGCCGAGGCGGCCCCCGAATGCCCGGAAATATAGTACGCCTTTACATTCCCGACATCATTCCGTCCAAGCCCGCGCCAGGCCAAGCTGAAATGATACCAGTCCCTCAGCCTGCCTTTCGCCGACATCCAAGACTCGCCCGCCGAAAGGACGGCGTCCGCGTCATCAGCAATCCCATCGTCCACATCGGCCACTTCCATAAGCTTTTTCCAGACATCACCTCTTCGCAGAATCTCTATTTCGGAACGCTTGAGAAACAGCCGGTTGATGATGCAGGACTCCTTTCTCCGCGCCTGCCGCACCGCCTCGGGCAGACTCTCAAGAAGCGTCTCCACGGCTGACTGGTTTTGCCGGGTGTTGGTCTTAGGATACAGTCCACGCAACGGATGGCTGCCCGGATGGCAGCCGACAATTCTTTCCACCGTGTCCAGATGTCTGAGCCTGTCGCAATAATCCTGAATAAACTCAAGTTTCAGCGAACACAGCGAAGGCGACCACAAGTCATCGGTAACGCCATCGACCGAAAGATACCCGTTGATATATTCATACAAAGAAAGCCCACCGGGGCGTTTCCGGTGCAAAGCGTCCATATACTCATTCAGCGACTCCCGGCTCTCGAACAAGGCATCCGACCTGTCTTTGTAATATGAAGCCGACGGTTCGTCCGAAATGACGTTCAGAGCCTCCTTCATCTGGTCCAGGAAGGATTTCTTGTACACTTTGTTGGAGTGAAGCTCAAGGCAGAACGGAGACAGACCGATTTTGCCAAGTCTTTCCTGCACCACTTCCAAGGCGGCTTTTTTCTCGGACACGAAAAGAACCCGCTTGCCCTTGTACAGGGCATTGGCTATCATATTGGTGATGGTCTGGGACTTCCCTGTGCCCGGAGGCCCGTAAAGTATGAAGCTCTTTCCCTTATCCGATGCCGCGATGGCCTCCAGCTGCGCCGAGTCCACATCTATCGGGAGGCAGATGTCAGCCGGCCTCAACGAACGGTCCAGCCCCCTTGCCGTCTCCTCATTGTCTTCCTGATCCAGCAGCAGACGCCCCTCGACCATACTCTTTAGAAGCGGATGCCCGGCAATCACCTCTCTGTTGGTGTGTATGTCATTCCACATCACGAATTTCGTGAAAGAGAACAAGCCGAGAACGCATTCCTCCACAACGATCCACCGAGACTGCCTGGGACGCTTCTCATTTATCTCGGCGAACGCCGTGCGCAAGATATCGAACACCCTGTTGTAGTCCGGAGAATCATTATCGTCCATCAGCATCGGGTACAGCTGCGGGATTTCCAGCCCGAAAGTCTGACGCATCATCTCCACCAATGTCATATTGACCATCGGCTCCTCGTCCCTGCCGCGAAGGACATATTTCTTGGCTCCATGCCGGACGAGTTCCACAGGAATCAGGACCACCGGCGCGAAGTAAGGCTTGTTCCCGTCGGTCTCGTACCAGCGAATTGTCCCGAGTGAAAGGAACAGCGAATTCGCACCGCTTTCCTCCAATGCGGTTCTCGAAGCCCTGTACAACGCTTTCAGGGCCTCCGCATTGTCCTTTCCGAGCGCGGACTCCGAAAGGTCGCCGGTCTTAAGAATCGCCAAAGCCGTCTCCGGGGTGAGATCTGCCACAGGAATGACGCTCTTCCCCGGTCTCATATTCAGAAGAGAGTTCCTCAAGGTCAGGTCAAGCAGTTTCCTCTCCCAGACCATCTGTTTGCTAATAAGCCTTTCGGCAGTAGAGATTCCCTTGATGTCGTAGGCGTTCCTCTTCGTCAGCTCATCGAACAATATGTCGTAGTCAGGCATATCCTTGACCACCCAGCCGGTACTTGTCCGGACAGTGTGGGGCAAAGGCCTGACACGGCATTTCCTGGCCTCGCTGATGTCCACGAAGCATTCCAGTTCCTGACGCCTGTTCTCAAACCATTCCTTGGCCGCTGTCACCGCCTGTTCAAAAGGTTCCCCGCGGGTCAGAGAAGTCGCCTCAAGCATAAGAAAATTCTCCCGGTTGTCGCGGACAATGCTCAGGATCTCTTCCGGATTGGTCTCTGTCACAGGCACCTGACACGAAGGGTTCAGCCACACGCCGGCCACGGCGTGGGTATGGTACAGGAGAACCGATGTCTTTATACCGATGCTCTCAAGGCATCCGCAGACAAGCAGAGAAAGATCCAGACAATCTCCGAGCCGGTCCTCGACCACCTTGTCGGCAAGACGGACACGCTGTCCTTCCGTTTCCAGTCCGAGCGGGGTGGAAGCGAATGCTATATCGTTTTCAAGAATCGCCTCATAGACACTCGCGGCTTGACTGACTATCCTGTCAGCGCTGTATGAAAAGTACTGGTCAAGGTCACCGGTACCCGTTCTCTGCTTGAGAATCTCAGAGGCTCTCCTGCATATTTTCGGGATGCAAGGATTGTTCGGGGTGACAAAGGCCGCCAGGAGTTCCGGGCGGAAATGCAGGCCGTTCCACTGGTCAAAGGCAAGAAGAGTCAGAGGGACAACCTCGCCGAGCACATTCTGCCCGTCAACATAAATGTCTATCCTGTAAGTTGTCCTCACCGCCTCTGTCAGCGCCATCAGTCTTGAAGATACCGGCATCAGCCTTGCATTGTCGAAATCCACGACCGAGCCGGCGTCAATGCTGTCAAGCGTCAGGTGGCATTCCTCGATCATATCCCCGGACAGGACAATCCTGACATTGTCAATCCTTTCCACACCGCCGTTGGCCAGCTCGAATTTGCTGAAAGACACCCCTCCGTTGAGTACCAATGCATAATTAATTGAAGGCAGACTCTCAACGGCAAGCCGCAGCGGGCCATTATTGACCGACTGAAATGTCATAGCGCCCAAAAAGTCAGGTTTCATAGGCCAAGCATCATTATCTCGTCATCACCGATGTCGTAATTCCTTGCCTCCTCTCTCAACGTCGAGGCCACATAATCCGAAAAACCGCCATTGATGCCGGGCACAAGGCGTTCCATCTTGACGGATGCTTTCCCAAGCCCATGGTCATCAAGAGCCGAGCGGAGGCTGCGCAGCGCCTCGCTTGAGGCGTCTATCGTCTTTTTCATGCAAGTTCCGGGGTGATTAGTGTCGAAAGTAAGAAGACGTTTCATGGGAGCGATGTGCATTATGTGGCAGATGTTGACAAGGTAAGGCTTGCCGACCAGTGAAAACATCCTCGCGAGGTCACCGGCAAGCTGCAAGTCTATTTTTCTGGCTATCTCCGCCCTCTTGCAGCTGACGGTCTTAAGGACATCGCCATCCACAAGATGGATGTCACAATAATTCCCGTCCGCCTGAACGAAGAGAATGCTCTCCGGCTGGAGGTAATAAACCTCATTCTGGTTGCCGATCTCCAGCAGTCTGTTTTTTTGTCTTATCATGCTTCATAGAGGTTTCACACTGCTAATTTAGTAAAAGAAAACACAATGACTTGACAATTCTCAAAACGAATGTACGAAAACCCTCTGTCACGTTATGAAACTCACGTTCCAGTCATTGCCACACGAGACTTTGACGGGAAATCGCACTTAATTTGCAGTCTGCGTCTCCGCCTTTCGTTTCTTTGTTGTATCTTTGTTATTATTAGTCAAAGCGAGCGATGATCGGCATATTCGATTCCGGGTCGGGCGGGCTGTCCGTGCTGCGGGAGATCCTTCGGGTTCTGCCTTGGGAGAGGTACATCTACTACGCCGACAACGCCAACTGCCCCTACGGGGAAAAGACTCCCGAATTCATCCGCGGCCGCGGCAGGGCGATCACTGAATATCTTCTCTCGCGCGGAGCGGAGATCATCGTGGTGGCCTGCAACACGGCGACGGCGGCGGCGATCTCGACCCTGAGGAATGAATATCCTGTCCGTTTCATCGGGATGGAGCCGGCGGTGAAGCCGGCGGCGCTCAGCTCGAAGACCGGGGTGATCGGTGTGCTGGCCACGGCAAGGACTCTGAAAGGGTCGAAATACCTGACTGCCAAAGGGATCTACGAGGAGGATGTCAAGATCGTGGAGCACGTTGGACAGGGGTTCGTGGAGCTTGTGGAGAACGGGATTCTGGACGGGCCGGTGGCCGAGGAGACCGTGCGGAAGAGCCTGAGACCGCTTCTTGAGGCAGGGGCCGACAGGATCGTGCTGGGATGCACGCACTATCCGTTCCTGCGGAAGGTAATCCAGAGGGTCGCCGGGCCGGACGTGACGATCATTGACCCTGCGCCGGCGGTGGCGAGGCATCTGCTCGAAGTGATGCGGGAGGAAGGACTGGCGGCCGAGCCTGTCGAAGCCACCGTAACGCATCCGGAGGAGAAAGGGGCTTGGACAAGCTCAGCCACCGACAGAACAAGCCCTGACATCGAACTGGTTACCTCCGGCGACGACACCTCGGCGAAACGGATCCTCAGCATCATTCTTGAAGAGGACGGAATCAATCACGACAAACAATAGAACAAGCCGCTCAGGCTGTAACAAACATCAGATATGGAATCAAACAACGGAATCGAAGTCAAGGACTTCGCCTACTGCTCAGACAAATACCAGTACACGATGGGCAAATCCTTCTACGAGACAGGAAGGAAGGACGCCATCGCCGTCTTCAACATGTTCTACAGGAAAGCCCCGGAGAACAACAACTGGGCTGTGGTGAGCGGCACGGAGGAAGTCATCGAATGCATAAGGAACCTCGGCAAGGCCGCGCCGGAGTTCTACGGGAAATTTCTTCCCGGTGATGAATATGCCGGATTCCGCGATTACCTCTCCACGCTGAGGTTCACCGGCAACGTCTACGCCATGCGGGAGGGGGAGATTGTCTTTCCAAACCAGCCGATCATCACGGTGGAGGCTCCTCTGATCGAGGCCCAGATCCTTGAGACTCCACTGCTCTGCATAATGAACCACCAGATGGCGGTGGCCACCAAGGCATCAAGGGTGTGCAGGGCCACCAACCGTCCCGTCAGCGAGTTCGGATCCAGAAGGGCGCACGGGCCGTGGGCGGCGACCTACGGCGCGAAAGCCGCCATCATCGCAGGATGCGCCGGCACGTCCAACATCCTTACCGGAGTGCTCAACGGCGTTCCTTCTACCGGTACGATGGCGCACAGCTACGTGACGTCATACGGCAGCACCGTGGAGGGAGAGCACAAGGCCTTCGTCGACTACATCAACACACACAAGGGCGAGAACCTCATCCTACTCATCGACACATACGACACGCTCAAATGCGGCATACTCAATGCGATACGTTCCTTCAAGGAATGCGGAATCGACAACGGCTACCCGTTCGGCTACGGCATCCGCCTCGACAGCGGAGACCTCGCCTACCTCTCCGTCAAGGCGCGCAGAATCCTGGACAACCACGGACTCACGGGATGCAAGATCTTCGCGACCAACTCTCTTGATGAATATCTCATCTCGGACCTCGAGCGCCAGGGGGCCTGCATCGACTCCTACGGGGTCGGCGACGCGATAGCCACCAGCAAGGCGGCGCCGTGCTTCGGCAACGTCTATAAACTGGTTCAGATTGACGGCCAGCCGGTTCTGAAGCGTTCAGAGGACAGGATCAAGCTGATCAACCCTGGATTCCAAATCACGTACAGGATCACAAAGAAGGATCCGGACCTCGGCGAGATCTACAAGGCCGATGTGACCTGCATGAGAGGGGACACGCTCGCGCGGAAAATCGAGTCCGGTGAAAGGTTCACAATCTACGACGAGCAGGATCGCTACAAGTACAAGACGTTCGAGAGCGGTGAATATTCCTGGAGAACGCTTCAGCATCAGGTCGTCAAGGACGGCGAAAGGTGCGCCCCGGCACACACGCTGACGGAGAAGAAGGCGTTCTACAACAACGTCCTCTCGCATTTCAGTCCATCGGAAAGAAGGCTCATCAACCCGCACTACTATAAGGTTGACATCTCGGACGACCTTCTGAAAGCCAAACTGGAGATTCTTGACGGGCTCAACAAGGAAATCGAGGCGTTCAGAATTGACTGACGGCCGGCTTGAAGGCCTGCGGTGATGTCCGCTGAATCCGCCGAAGCGGCATATTCAGAAGGGTGACCGAAAACGACCTGATTCGTCGCCTCGCTACCGAAGGGGTTTCGGGGAATCCCTTCCCCGTGCCACCAGGAGCTAACCCGAGTCAACCTAAATCAGGAAAAAACAGACTAAAAATGATATTTTTAGTCACCTCCTCAAAAAGCAGGGTTCTACTACTACTCCCCGGCCTCCTCTATCGACTCTCGTACGGTACGCAGATACTTCCGGCAAGCCTCGATTAGTTCCTTGGAGCGTTTGACAAGCGCTCCGATGTCATCCAGGCTTGTGGCCGGATCCTCTACCTTGGCGGCAATCTCATCCAGTTCGGCGACCGCCTTGGTGTAGTCAAATCCCATCTCTGACATATTAATATATTTTATTCATTATCAACCCACTACTTCGCTTATCGAATCGAGGTCGGCATCTTCGTTCCCCGGCGCATTGCCCTTCAGGTCAATCTCCACCACACCGCACTTGACTGTTCCGTCGGCGAACATCATCCTTACCCTGTCACCGATGTGGGTAGCCGTGGCGGAATCCATCTTCACTCCATTCTTGTCCAAGGCCAGCACAAAGCCTTTGCGCAGAATGCTTCTCGGATCATTGGCGGCGATCTTGGTCTCCATCATCAGCAGGTGGGACAAGGCCCCGGAAAGGACTACCCCGACCCGTCCGCGGATCTTCTGTTCCACCCTGTCCAAAGCCGAACCGGCCTTGTAAAGGCTTCTGTCCGTCCCGTGGGAGACCCTGTCGGCCAACCTGTCCAAGCAGTGTTCCTGCCCGACCACCCTGCCGAGAGCCGCCTTCATCAGGCCAGACTCTAAAAGCTCGACCCTGTGGACAGCGTCCGAGACCCTTGCCCCAGCCTGCCGCCCGATCCTCGCCTCCAACAGGTCAATCCTCGACGACATCGCCGACAGCCGGTTGCCGAACGTCATCATAAGTCTTGACTCCAACACGCCCAACCGCTGATCCTCAGCGATGTAGCAATCTAAAAACAGGTCAGCCAAGGCCGTCGGAGTCTTGACGGAAGTGTTAGCCGCCATATCGGCGACATGGTGATCCTTGTCGTGTCCGATCGCCGTGAAGACCGGGACCGGACAACGGGCGATGGCGGCCGCAAGGTCATAGTCGTCAAAGCAGGACAAATCCAAATCCGACCCTCCCCCGCGCAGAATCAGCACGGCGTCGTAGCGGACAGGAGAGGCAAGAATCTCCCCGATAGCTCCGATGATCGACGGCGGAGCTCCCTCACCCTGCATCAGAGCCTCGAAAAGACGCACGTTGAAGACGAAGCCATATTCATTGTTAGTCAAGTGGTTGCGGAAGTCGCCGAACCCTGCCGCCCCCGGAGCGGAAATGACAGCCAACGAATATGGCAGCACAGGCAGCCGCAGACGTTTCTGCAAATCCAGAAGCCCCTCTCTTCCAAGCCTTTCTATGGTCTCCTGCCTCCGACGCTCGTTCGCTCCGAGAGTGAAATCCGGGTCGATGTCATCGATGTTCAATGAGAAGCCATAGAGCGGATGGTAAGTGACCTGCACACAGGCAAGGATTTCCATTCCGGCCTCAAGCGAGGCCCCGGTCACGCTTCGGAAACGCCGGTCAATGATGTTCCACCGGAACGCCCAGACCGTGGCTCTGGTCTTTGCCGTCACTCCTCCGTTCTCGCTCTGAGAAAGTTCCAGATAACAGTGTCCGTTCTGTTTGCGGCTGAGGCTGGCGACCTCCGCCTTCACCCAGAGTTTCTGGGGAAACACCCCCTCCACGACAGCCTTAAGACGTGCCTGAAGGGTAAACAAGTCTATGTACTTCTTTTCCATAATAGCGGCCATACCTCTTACAAAATTAATAAAAATCCACTATCTTTGTAAAACTATCCCATAGATTGAAAAAGGATGACCATAACTGAAGCAAAATTCGCGGGCAGCTGCACCAGAGCCAGCCAAAAGCCGGCCCGCAGACTGCCGGAATTCGCGTTCATAGGACGCTCGAATGTCGGCAAGTCATCGCTGATCAATATGCTGTGCGGCAACAACAAGCTCGCAAAGACATCTTCCACCCCGGGCAAGACCAGGCTCATCAACCATTTCATCATCAACGACAGCTGGTATCTGGTGGATCTTCCGGGCTACGGTTTCGCCAAGATTTCCAAAGATGCCAGGGAGGAGCTTCGCAAGATGATCAACGACTACATCGGGAAGTCCGACGAGATGATCCTCCTTTTCGTTCTGATAGACTCCAGACACGACATCACCCGGATTGACAGGGAGTTCCTCGCAGGCCTTGGGGAGAACCGCATCCCGTTCGCCATCATATTCACAAAAGGCGACAAGCTCGGGCCGAATGCGCTGAAGGCGCAGGTCGAGAGGAACAAGAGAATCCTGTCAGAGGAGTGGGAGGAGATGCCGCCGATGCTCACCTCCAGCTCCGAGACCGGAGCGGGCAGGGAGGAAATACTTGACTATATCCAACAATATATTAATTTATAGCATATTATAATGCAAATGGAACACAGAATGGAATTGTTTGCCTGCAGGGCCTCAAAGGACTTTGCCAGCAAGGTTGTCGATGAACTGAACCTAATCGGTGAGAAAGCCGGAGAGAAGTACCACCTCGGCGCTTCCGAAGTGACCCGGTTCAGCGACGGGGAATTTGTGCCTTCATTCACGGACAGCGTCAGAGGCGCCACCGTGTTCGTAGTGCAATCCACCTTCCCTCCGACCGAGAACCTTATGGAGCTTCTTCTGACCATCGACGCCGCCAAAAGAGCCTCCGCCGACAAGGTTATCGCCGTCATGCCGTACTTCGGATGGGCCAGGCAGGACCGCAAGGACAAGCCGCGCGTTTCGATCGGCGCCAAGCTGGTGGCAAACCTGCTGACAGCCGCCGGTGTGGACAGGATAATGACCTGTGACCTGCACGCTGACCAGATCCAGGGATTCTTCGACCTGCCGGTGGATCACGTTTACGCCAGCAAGGTCTTCATCCCGTACCTGAGGTCCCTGAACATCGAGAATCTCGCCATCGCCGCACCGGACATGGGCGGTGCGAAGAGGGCCAACGCCTACGCCAAGGAACTGGCCTGCCCTGTGATCATCTGCCACAAATCGCGCGAAAGGGCCAATGTGGTGGCCTCGATCACAGCCATCGGTGATGTCGTAGGCAAGAACATCGTGATCGTGGACGACCTCATCGACACTGCCGGAACACTTGTCAAGGCGGCCGAGGTGCTGATGGACAAGGGAGCGGCAAGCGTCAGAGCCTGCGCGACCCACCCGGTTCTCTCCGGGCCGGCATACGACAGAATCAACAATTCCTGCCTGTCCGAGGTGTTCGTGACCGACACGATTCCTCTTGCCAAGGACGCGGACACGAGTAAAATCAAGGTTGTCTCGATGACCGAGACCTTCGCCGCGATCATCCGCAAGGTCTACAACTACGAGCCAATCAGCACGGAATTCATTTTTTAGGGATATTCGTATATTATGAAAACCATTCTCGCCGCGATAATCCTCCTTGGGATAGGAGTCTTCGGAATGTGCTTCAACATCATATTCCGGAAAAACGGAAAGTTTCCCGAGACCGATATCAGCCGCAACGAGAATATGCGCAAGATGGGAATCAAGTGTATGGGGGAAGAGGAAAGGGAACTTTTATCGAAGAATAAAAATGTCCGGAAAAGCGCCTCCTGCACCGGTTCCTACAGCGATGCCTGCGCGGGATGCGGTCTCTACGAATATGAGTTCGGAAACAGTAAACCACAAAAGTAGAATCGCGGTCAGTATTTAATTGTCAAGAAACAAAGGAGTCTTATGGGGTTAGTAGCTATAGTGGGCCGACCGAATGTCGGCAAATCGACGCTCTTCAACAGGCTTGTCGGAATGCGCCAGGCCATTGTTGACGAGACCGCCGGTGTGACAAGAGACCGGCACTACGGCAAATGCGAGTGGTGCGGGAAAGAGTTTTCCGTCGTTGACACAGGAGGCTGGACGACCAATTCGGACGATGTGTTCGAGGAGGCCATCCGCAAGCAGGTTGTGATAGCGATAGAAGAAGCCGACGCCATCATATTCATGGTCGAGGCCGCCGCCGGAATCACAGACTACGACGCCGAGATCGCCGACATCCTGCGCCGGAGCAAGAAACCGGTGGTGCTGTGTGTCAACAAGGTCGACTCCGGGGAAAAGATGTTCGACGCCTACCAGTTCTACTCGCTGGGACTCGGAGAGATCTGGGCCACTTCCGCCGCCAACGGAAGCGGAACGGGAGATCTTCTGGACGAAATCCTGAGAATCCTTCCCGAAGAGAAGCCGGAACAGGAGGATGACCGTCCGGATCTGCCGCATATCGCCATCATCGGGAAGCCTAATGTCGGAAAATCATCCCTGACAAACGCCCTTCTCGGTGAGGAGAGGAACATCGTGACCCCGGTTGCAGGAACAACAAGAGACTCAATCTCAACTCTTTACAACAAATTCGGACACGAGTTCATGCTCGTTGACACAGCCGGGATGCGCAAGAAGACGAAAGTCAATGAAGACCTTGAGTTCTACTCCGTCATGCGTTCCATCCGGTCTATCGAGCATTCGGATGTCTGCATCCTGATGATTGACGCGAACTGCGGAATGGAGGCCCAGGATATGAGCATATTCAACCTCATCGTCCGCAACCGGAAAGCATGCGTTCTGGTTGTCAACAAATGGGACCTCTTCCTAAAGGACAGCAACACGATGAAGGAATATGAAGCCTCGCTGCGCCGCCGTATCGCTCCTTTCGACGATGTTCCGATCATCTTCACGTCAGTGGTCAAGAAGCAGAGGATTATGGATGTGCTTGACGCCGCCGAACACGTTTACGACAACTACTCCAGAAAACTCTCCACGGCAAGGCTCAACGAGATTCTTTTGCCGGAGATAGAGGAATGCCCTCCGCCTGCATGGAAGGGCAAATATGTAAAAATCAAGTACGTGACCCAGTTGCCTACGAGATTTCCGGCGTTCGCTTTCTTCTGTAATCTTCCTCAGTACGTCAAGGAGCCATACAAGAGATTCCTTGAGAACAAGCTAAGGGAACACTTTGACCTCCAGGGATGTCCGGTGCAGATCTTCATGAGGGCTAAATAGCCGTAACACCGCCGCCTATGCTGCTTGAGATTCTGAAAGCGTTCATAATTGGAATCTGCGCGTCGGCTCCTCTCGGGCCGGTTGCGATTCTTGTGCTTCAGAAATCTCTTTGCTACGGACACAGGGCCGGATTCACGACCGGTCTTGGAGCCTCGGTTGTTGACACAGCCTATGCGATCATCTCGATTTTCGCCTTGGCCTTCGCACAGCATTTCATAAACACCTACGAACCCATTATATTCCTGATAGGCGGCCCGGTGATTGCAGTCCTGGGATATTCAATGGCATTCAAGAATCCGTTCAGGAAGATGGAGCCGGGGGAGACGGCCACGCACGGCGCTTCGGTCAAGGATTTTCTCCAGGCGGTGGCGACGACGGTTTCCAATCCAGGAGCGGTGCTGGTGATGTTCGCCCTGTTTGCGTTCTTCCAGGTCGATCTTTCGGACAAGGGCTTCAGAATCTACCCTATCATCCTTGCCGTGGCGTCAGGCTCGATTACCTACTGGTTCTTCTTCTCATGGTTCTTCAGCAACTGGAGGAAGGTTTTCAATATGCGGAAAATAATATGGCTCAATAGGATAGCCGGGATAATAATCATCATTATAGGACTTGCCCTGATCGGAGACGGAGCGTTCACCTTGTTCTTCGCGGGCGGAAAGTAATTTATGGAAATGGAAGAAAAGAATGCCAGAAAAGGTTTCTTCGGGAACTGGATTGTGAGGAACATCATCCTTGCGGTGCTGTTCTTCGCCGGTTTGATAATCGTCAGCACAATCCTGCTGAACACCATCACCAACCACGGGGAGACCATAGAAGTGCCGGATTTCACGAACATGAGCGCTGACGAGGCCAGACACGAGGCCGCAAAGGAAAGGCTAAGGGTTGAGGTCATAGATTCCATCTTTGTCAGAAAGATGGAGAAGGGAGCCGTTTACAGCCAGAATCCGAAAGCGGGCGCAAGGGTCAAGACAGGAAGGAGAATCCTGCTGACAATCAATGCGAAGAACGCCAAGAAAGTCGGCATGCCGAATCTTGTAGGCTACTCCATGCGTCAGGCCAAGGCCGAGCTGAATTCCCGCGGGCTCACGCTCGGAAAACTGATTTACGTCAATGACATAGCCACGAACAACGTCTTGAGACAGATTTACAGAAACCGCGAGATCAAGCCTGGAATACTTATCGAGACCGGTTCGGAGATTGATCTGGAGGTCGGGCTAAACCCTGAGGACAACCAGACCTATGTCCCGAATCTAAAAGGTCTGAAATACCTCAGAGCCGTGGATGCCGTCCACGACAACTCGTTGAACATCGACAGAATAGTGTTCGACAAGACGGTCAAGACCTACTCCGATTCCCTGAGCGCCTCAGTCACGAGACAGAATCCGGAGGCTTCGGACAACCCTATTCTAATGGGTTCTGACGTGACAATCTATCTATCATTGGACAAGAAAGAGAACTAAAAGTGGACGAGGAGAGACTTTACAACGCCCCCGAGGAGACCGTCGAGGACGAGGAACAGGGTATGTTCGAGCATTTCAGGCTCAATGTAGATGTCGGTCAGACACCGATGCGTGTGGACAAGTATATGGCCACGCATCTTGAGGACACGTCCCGACACAGGGTCCAATGTGCGATAAAGGAAGGATACGTACGCGTTAACGAAAAGGTTGCAAAGGCCAATCTGATAATCCGTCCGGGAGATGTAATCCGCTTCGTGATGCCTTACCGGCGCAGAGGGCTGGAGATTCTCCCGCAGGACATTCCTCTCGACATCGTACACGAGGATAACGACCTCCTTATTGTAAACAAGCAGGCCGGTATGGTGGTTCATCCGGGCCACGGCCACTTCGAGGGTACGCTGATCAACGCCCTTTCCTATCATCTTGGGATATCACAGGGTCCGGACGCCGCCGACGAGAGGATGGGCATTCTCGTGCACAGGATCGACAAAGACACCTCCGGTCTTCTTGTAGTCGCCAAAAACGATGAGACTCAGCTTGATCTTGCGAGACAGTTCTTCGAGCATACGATCGAAAGGCGCTACGTGGCTGTTGTCTGGGGCAACATCAAGGAGGACGAGGGGACTATCGACGGAAACATCGGCCGCGACCCTAACGACAGGCTTCGGTTCAAGGTCTATCCGAGTGAGGATGACAGGGGCAAACGTGCTGTGACACACTACAAAGTGCTGGAGAGGTTCGGGTATGTCACAGTTGTGGAATGCAGGCTGGAAACCGGAAGGACACACCAGATCAGGGTGCATATGAGCCACATAGGGCATCCGCTGTTCAACGATGAGCGCTACGGCGGCTCTGAAATCCGAAAAGGCACAATCTATTCCAAATACCGCCAGTTCATTCAGAATTGCTTCGAGCTTTGTCCCCGTCAGGCGCTCCACGCAAAGACACTCGGATTTGTGCACCCCGGCACCGGCAAATGGATTCAGTTCGATTCACGGATTCCGGAGGATATGGAGTCCATGGTCTCCAAATGGAGAAACTACGTGAACGCCGTCGGAATGAAAGACGACGGGGATGCCTGAGTCTATCGCTCGCCGAATCACCAAACCGCTGATGAACAGGGTTGTAGACGCTTAGGATGCTCCGCCGGGGTAATTGACACAGCCTTATAAAAAAAGTAGGGTGACTGAATACGGCATTTTCAGTCACCCTTATCCATGTGTGTCCTAATGTCCGGGAACTACCTGCGAGGAGGACCCATCGGACCGCCGCGATGTCCCATCGGGCCACCGCCGTTCCTGCCGCCGAAGTTGCCGAAACGATAGGTCAGAGACACCACGATATAACGTCCGAGAGTGTTGTTCAAAGTCTCCGTGTGATAGTTGGACGAATCGGAAATCGAAAGGTTCTTGGCCTGATCAAGAATGTCGTACGCATTCAGGGCGAGGGTGAACTTGTCCTTGAAAAGGAGTTTCGTGATCTTTGCGTTAAGAATCAGCTGAGAGCCTTGGTCAGTGGTGTAGCCGTTGTACCAGTTGTAGTTGCCGTCCGCAACGATACCGAATCCTCCCGGAACAGTCCAGTTCATCGAAGCGGTGACCTGATTGCTCCACGTCATATTTGTGGACTGGTTGGCGATTGTGTACCAGGATTTGGACATTCTTGTGCGTCCGCCGGCGGTAAGTTCGACAATATCATTGCGATAAGTAATGCGAAGCCTTTCCATCAAGCTGACAGTCCGGAGCTTATTGAGAGTGAAATCAAGATTGTCGAAATCCTCGAGGAACTTGTCGGCAAGGAAATCCTCGGCGTTGTAACCGTCACCTTCGTAGTACTTGCTCATATCGAAATTGGATGAGCCCACATAAGACGATGACTTGGAATAGCTTGCCCTCAACATATTGAATATGCTGAAGTTCGACTTGGCGACAGGCGTGTTAAGCATGATGCGGAAGCTGCCGTTGTAGGAATCGTTGCCATTGACAGGTATGGAATACTGGACACCGTTCGTACCGTACCACTGCGCGTTGACAATAGGATTCTTGACGACACCTCCGTCGATTCCGGCATTGACAGACAGGAAAGTCTGCTTGTTGGTGTGACGGAAATCACTCCTGAGGCTGTGGCTGAAGTAAGGCTCCAGATACATATTACCGAACGACACATTCAGAGGATTGGTGTTGTCCGGCACTCTCATCAACTGATTCACCGAAGGTTGCTGCGAGCGTCCGAAATAGAATCCGCGAAGGTTGGTGTTGTCGTCTATGTCATACCAAATCATAGCCTGAGGAGCCCAGTTGAGGACGTGGCTCTCGTATGTGTCGAAGCCGGTCGTCTCGTTGTGGGTGTCGGTAGGATTGGCGCTCGCTCCGACCTGCGCGCGCAGCTTGTCCTTCTGATAGACGAAATTGGCTCCGATTCTCTGATTGACATAGCTGTTGACGATCTCGCTGGAATATACCTCGTTTGCCACCTCTCCCATAGGATTGTAAATCAGGTTGGAGCCACTGAAGCCCGCCGCGTCACCGCTGTCGAACGTGTTCTTTCTTGATGAAGTCCTGTTCCAGGAAGCCTCATAATTGGCCTCGACGAAGAATCCCTTGCCCAAAGGCTCGGTGTAGGTGAGGCGACCGCTCAAGGACTTGGTGTCCTGAATCTGGTCATAACGCTGGTTGATGATGGAGTCGACCTGCGCGTCATATTCATCGAACGTACTCGTCAACGACTGGTTGAAACCGTTTGTCTCATTGCCGCTGAAACTGTAGGATGCATTGAAGGAAAGGGTTCTTCCGGCCTTGCCGAGTCTCTGTCGGAAGAGGAAGAATCCGTTGGTCCTCCAGTTGTTGTTGGATCCGGTACTGTTGGTGAAACCTTTGTTTGTGGTGTCGATGACGGCGTTCTTCTCCGTAAGGGTCGAGAAGTCTGAGAACTCACTGAAGCTACCGTTGCCGAAACTTACCTGCGGCTGGAAAAGGATGGAAGTGTTCTCGGAGAACTTATGCTCCAGCCTCACGCCGAAGCGATGGCCATCGGAGTTGGTGAGACTGTAGCCGTTATTGTTGTAGATGAGATTGTGGTCGTCCAGATAAGTGACTCTACGGCTCTCCTCCTCAACATAGGTCTCATTATTGTTGTAGAGGTAGTTGCCTCCGAGATCCATCTTGTCGTCGAAAAGTCTTGTGTTGCCGTTCAGTCCTCCCATCCAGGATGTCGTGATTCCGTTGCCGGGTCCCCAGCCACGGCTGCCGCGGCCCATTCCGCCACCGCCTCCGCGCATTCCCTGCATCATTCCTCCGGAAAGGTCGTTGAAACCTCTGTTGTTCGTATTGTTGCCGTTGAGAATGACACTGAGCTGGTTCTTGTCCGTGAAGCGGCCGATGAATCCGGCGCCCTGATAGCGCCAGTCACCGTCACCTGAGGAAAGCTCGGAGCCGGAGACCTTCTTGCGGACATCGTGTCCGGCACCGGCCATCACATTGCCGAAAAGACCGTTCATCATTCCCTTCTGGATGGACAGGTCGATGACCGTCTCCTCGTTGCCGTCGTCAATGCCGGTAAACTCGGCCTGTTCGGATTTTTTCTCGACAACTTTCACCTTGTCGATGATTTTGGCGGGAATATTCTTGGACGCAAGCTGCGGATCGTCAAGGAAGAAAGTCTTGCCGTCAATGGTAATCTTGGAGATTGTCTGGCCATTGGCGGTGACAGTCCCGTCCTCGGAAACCTCCACTCCGGGAAGTTTCTTCAGAAGATCCTCAAGCACATCGTTCTCGGTGGTCTTGAACGATGAGGCGTTGTACTCGATCGTGTCCTTCTTGATCACAATCGGGTTGCCGGTGGCCGAGACACTTGCCGCATCAAGCATCCGAGTGTCCGGCTCCATCTTCAGCACCCCGAGATCCAGCTTGCCTTTGATCTCAATGTCCTTGGAGAGAGACTTGTAGCCAAGAAGCTCAGCCTTAAGGACATACTTTCCGGCAGCCACCTTATCGATCACGGTCTTCCCCTTGTCGTCACTCAAGGCATACTTGGCGGGCTTCTGAGCGCCGGGTTTTGTGATGGAGACTGTGGCAAAACCGACAGCCTCGCCTGTGGATGAATCCGCAAGGGACAAGGTCAGAGTGCCTCCGCCCTGTGCCCAAGCCAAAGAAAAAGCCGACATAACGCCGGCGATGAAAGTGATGAATTTCTTTAAGTTCATAAGGAATACTCAACTAACTGATCAACCTAACATTCTGTTTGACAGAAATCATAAGCGGCGGTTTAATCCGAAGGTCAAAAAACGTCATCTTACCCGCTCCGGGTGATCCTTGACAAACTTTTCCCATCCGGAGGAACCCTTGACCTTAGCGATAGGGCTGGTAATATTATAATAATGGCAGAGGGCGATGGCAAGAGCGTCTGTGGCGTCCAGGTGGTCCGGCTGGAAATCCACACCCAAAGTCTTGCGGAGCATCACACTAACCTGCTCCTTGGACGCAGCCCCGTTGCCTGTAATCGCCTGCTTGGCCTCCCGGGGCGCATATTCGGAAATAGAGTCAATACCATACTCAAGAGCGGCGAGCATCGCGGCTCCCTGCGCGCGTCCGAGTTTCAGTATAACCTGTGCGTTTTTCCCGTAGAAAGGCGACTCCAGCGCCATCTCTGTGCCGTGATAGGTCTTGCAGACCTCGGTGACGGTGTCATAGATCCGGCGGAGTTTTGAATATGCATCGGTCTCCTTCCTCAGATCCAGCACCCCCATATCGACGAAAACAGGCTTTCCGCCGATGACATCAATGACCCCGAAGCCAAGAAGGTTGGTTCCGGGGTCGATTCCTATGATTGTTGACTTAGTCAATGCAGTCAAATCCTGTGTAAGGTCTGAGAACCTCAGGGATGACGATCCTGTCCTCCTTCTGGTTGTCTTCAAGCAGGGCGGCCACGACGCGCGGAAGAGCCAAAGAGCTTCCGTTCAGGGTGTGGCAGAGCCGGATCTTACCATCCTGGTCACGATAGCGCAGATGCAGACGGTTAGCCTGATAGGTCTCGAAGTTGGATACGGAAGAAATCTCAAGCCAACGTCCCTGGGCCGCCGACCAAAGCTCGAAATCATACGTGATGGCCGATGTGAAGCTCAGGTCGCCTCCGCACAGACGAAGAATCCTGTACTTCAGCCCCAACTTGCTCACGATGCCCTCAACGTGGGCGACCATCTCATCCAAAACCGCATAGGAATTCTCTGGCTTCTCGACGCGCACAATCTCAACCTTGTCGAACTGGTGCAGACGGTTCAGTCCTCTCACATCCTTGCCGTAGGAACCGGCCTCGCGGCGGAAGCACGGAGTGTAGGCTGTCATCTTCTGCGGGAAGTCATCGTTCGCGAGAATCACATCCCTGAATATGTTGGTGACAGGGACCTCGGCCGTAGGGATGAGATAGAAGTCGTCAAGCCCAACATAGTACATCTGAGCCTCCTTGTCAGGAAGCTGCCCGGTGCCGAAACCGGAAGCGGAGTTGACCATAATCGGCGGTTCGACCTCTTTATAGCCCGCGGCGGTGTTGATGTCGAGGAAGAAGTTGATCAAAGCTCTCTGGAGCCTGGCGCCCTTCCCCTTATAGACCGGAAAACCGGCTCCCGTGAGCTTGACCCCGAGATCAAAGTCTATTATGTCGTATTTCTTGGCGAGTTCCCAGTGAGGCAGGGCGTTCTCAGGAAGCATCACCTCCGGGCCGCCCATCCTTACGACCTGATTGTCTTCAGCCCCCTTTCCGGGAATCACAAGGTCGCAAGGCATATTCGGAAGCAGAACGAGCTGAGCCTCAAGCTCCTTGTTATTTTCCTCGGCCTTTGCGAGAAGTTCGGAAGACTCGGACTTCAATTCAGCCACCTCCTTCTTGACCTCCTCGGCCTCGGCTTTCCTGCCTTCCCTCATCAATCCTCCGATCTGCTTGGCAAGCTGGTTCTGCCTCGCTACAATGGAGTCGCTCTTCGTCTGAAGAGACCTTCTGTTAGCGTCAAGTTCGAGGACTTTTTCCACGATGGCCTTAGCATCGAAATTCTTTACGGCAAGCTTCTCGATCACATGCTGTGGATCGTCACGAAGCGTTTTAAGTGTAAGCATATTATAACGAATGGTTAATTAACAACCGAACTCCCGAAAGCCGGCAGTTTCCCGCCGTGATAACAATCACGCCCGAAGGCGATTGCCCGCCCATATCGGGATAAAAAAAGAGGACAGGCGCGAATAACTCGAAGCCAGCCCTCCTTAATCTATTAATCCTCCGAGTCTTAGTTCTCAAAAGGGATAACCGAGACGTAGGATTTGTCCTCTCTCTTCTTTGTGAACTTGACTGTTCCGTCAACAAGGGCGTAAAGAGTGTGATCCTTACCCATACCGACATTCTTGTCAGGGTTGTGGACAGTTCCCCTCTGCCTTACGATGATGTTTCCGGCCTTTACGACCTCACCGCCGAATTTCTTGAGTCCAAGCCGTTTGGAATGAGACTCACGACCGTTCTTTGAACTTGATTGTCCTTTCTTGTGTGCCATAATTGTAACTCATTTAGAAATTAAGCGATTTCATCGATACGGATTTTGGAAAGCTTCTGGCGGTGGCCGTTGAGCTTCTGGAATCCTTTGCGACGGATCTTCTTGAACACGAGCACCTTGTCAGCCTTTACCGAATCATCGAGAACGGTGGCCTTGACAACAACGCCCTTAACATAAGGATTACCGAGCTTGATCTGCCCTTCGGAGTCAACCAGCAGCACCTTGTCGAACTCGACTGAAGAATCCTTTGCCGCCGGAAGACGGTTTACAAAGATCTCTTTTCCAGCCTCAACCTTGAACTGCTGTCCTGCAATGTCAACAATTGCGTACATAAAAAACAAAACTATTTTAAGTTTCAGCCGCAAGCGTCCGTTACTGAACGGAACTTCTGGAGCTCCACGACCATAATACAGTCAGCAAAAATAATCAAAAATCACGTAATCCGCAAAATAATTTAAGCAGAGTAACGAGCCAGACTTCCGGGGCCGTCTATGCGGTGATTCAGGCGAGATGGTTGTCCGCCGGTTGTTCAACAAGCCCCATCTCCCTGGCTTTCAGACGCATAATGGCATCGGCTTCCTCGAAATTATTGCCGATTCGCCCGTCCAGAATAGACTCTTTCACATATTCCTTAAGGATGCCTATCTCCTTGCATGGGGACAGCCCGTAGACTTCCATCACATATTCACCGGTAATCGGGTTCTTGAAGTTGCGAATCGCGTCCTTGGCCTCAACCTCGACCAGCTTGTGCTTGACAAGCTCGAAATTCCGGCGGATTCTCGCCACCTTCACAGGATTCTTGGAAGTGATGTCAGCGTTGCAAAGCAGCATAAGGTCATCAATCTCGTTGCCGGCGTCAAACAGGAGACGGCGCACAGCCGAATCGGTAACCCCCTCATCCACAAGGGCAATAGGACGGTGATGCAGGCTTACGAGTTTCTGGACGTACTTCATCTTCTCGTTGAGCGGCATCTTCAGGGCCTTGAATATCTTCGGCACCATCTTCGAGCCGACAACCTCGTGGCCATGGAATGTCCAGCCGACAGCCTGGTCGAAACGCTTGCTCGCAGGTTTTCCGATGTCATGCAGCAGAGCCGCCCAACGCAACCAGACATTAGGCCGAGTACGGACTGACTCGACGAAGCCGTCCCCGCCCTCATCCGGGGCGAAATCCTTCAAAGTCCCGGTGGCGATGCCCTCGACCTCGGACGCGGCGACATTGTCAACCACCTGGAGAGTGTGCGAGAAAATCTCCTTATGTCCTTTTCCATCAACGGATTCCACTCCTTTAAGTTTCAAAAGGTCCGGTAGGATATATTCAAGAAGTCCGGTCTCGTCCATCAGTTTGAAACCCATCGAAGGACGCGGCGTCACAAGAATCTTGTTCAGTTCCTCGACAATGCGCTCCTGGGAAAGGATCGTCATACGCTCACGCATATTCCTCATCGCCTTAAGCGACTCCGGAACGATGGTGAACCGCGCCTCCGGGGTACTTAGCTTCGTGGCGAAGCGGATGGCGCGGAGCATCCTCAAAGGGTCGTCGCTGTAGGTTCTCTCCGGCTCAAGAGGGGTACGGATTATTCCGGCGGCAAGGTCGCGAATTCCTCCGAAAGGATCCACAAGGACCCCGTAGTTTTCCTTTTGAAGGCTGAAAGCCATTGCGTTGATGGTAAAGTCCCTGCGCTCCTGATCCTCTTCAAGCGTCCCGTCCTCCACGATAGGCTTTCTGGAATCGTGCCTGTAGGACTCTTTCCTGGCTCCCACAAACTCGACCTCCGCCCCGCGGTATCTCAGCATAGCGGTGCCGAAGGTCTTGAACACGGACACATTGCAGCGCCGCCCGTCCTTCGCCTCGATTTTCGCCGCAACGGCCTCGGCCAGACCTATGCCGCTTCCCTCGACAACTATGTCGATGTCATCGTTCGGTCTTCCGAGGAAGCAGTCACGGACGTAACCTCCGATTACGAAAGCCCTGACTCCCAGTTCCTCGGCAGCCGCCGACACGATTGCGAAGATCGGCCGGTCAAGAAATCCCTGTGTTATTGTAGCGCCCATAATAAATCTCGATTCTCAACTTTCGCAGGCGGCGTCCGCCCGCTGTCCCTGCATAGTCTCCCAATCCGGGAATGATTTCATCTGAGAGAAACTCTCCCCTGCCCTCTCGAAGCCGAATGTCCTCAACCCGTTGGTTATCACCACAAACCTGACACCCAGCACCAGATTGTACCTCAGAGCCTGCTCCAGGACTTCCCTGTCCATCGGCACATCCTCCCTCTTGCACTCCACCACCATCAACGGCGAAGTGTCCCTGCCATAGACAAGGATGTCGGCCCGGAAATCCTTCCCTCCGAACTTCATGGCCACCTCGCTCATCATCATGTGTTCCGGGACATTGAGCCTGTCCTTCAGCACCCCGATGAACCACTGGCGCACTTTTTCCTCCGGTGTCAGCGCAACCTCTTTCCTCCTCAATGGATCCCAAACCTTCTGCCGCTCCATAATACTTGATTATGAATATGTTCACTCAACTCCACCCGCAGCTTTCAGCGTCCTGCGGTAAATGTCATCGACCACAAGCCCGGAAAGTGTCATTCCGAATATGGCCGTGACGTGCGCGGCCGTACCGTTGATCCGAGCCTTGGAAGAAGACCAATCGTGATTCAAAAGCTCCGGATCGCCCGGTCCGTCCTTAGCCTCGGGACACGCACACTTCTCCGTCCCCGGGCTCTGGGAAACGCCTCTGTTCGGCAGGACCTCGTCATCATAGACACAAAGAAACTTCGTGGCCGGAAGAGTCTTCGCCCTTTTCATCTTCTTCCTCAGGGCCGCGCCCAGCGGACATCCCCTGACATTCCAGAACTCATCCACCCTGACTCTGAGCGGATCCACTTTAAGCGCGGCTCCGAGAGAGCAGTAGAACCGGGCTCCGGAAGACGTGGCCTTGAGAATAAGGCACACCTTATCTTTCAGAGAATCAATGGCGTCTATCACGTAGTCATATTCATCAAGATTGAACTCGTCCGCCGTTTCCTCGCAATAGATCCGCTGAGCGGCGGTGATTTCCGCCTTGGGATTTATATCAAGCAGACGCTCCTTCAGCGCATCGACCTTCACCTGTCCCACAGTCTTTGTGGTCGCCATCAGCTGACGGTTCACGTTCGTTATGCAGATCCTGTCCGAATCCACAATCGTGAGCTTCACCACACCGCTTCTGACCAACCCCTCAGCGCACCAGCTTCCGACTCCTCCGACACCGAAGATGATTACCTTCGCCGCCGACAGCGCGTTCATCACGTCATCGCCTAAAAGCAGTTCCGTCCTGCTGAATATCGCTTTCTCAATCGTGTTCTTTGACATAATCCACAAATTTAGTCATTTCCCGAATATCAGACGGGTTATAGGCAAAGAAAATTTATCGGAATGTGAAACAAATCCGGGATAATCATCGTATCTTTGCAACAATCGCTTGGGGATGTTCTGGTTTTGACAGCAATGATTCCGGGCGGTAAGCACGTCGGGCTCCTGGAGGGCCGGCCCGCCAAACTGGTTCTCCAAAAATTAGTTGCTGATAACAACTACGCACTCGCTGCCTAATCGACCAAGTCGCATTAGCTTAATCCGAACCGCCAAGGATGCGGTTCCGACGAGTATCCCGCGGACTTTACGCCTTCTCAGTTCCGAGTTCGGGGTATCATTCAAGAAGGACGCACCGGAGGACTCCTTTAAATCCGGCCAAGCCCCAAAGGATAAGCTTCGGTTAGCCCGTCTTCCGGCAGGCCGCGGCCGACAACCAAAGGACGACTAAGCGTGTAGAAAGCTGTTTGGTACGTTGTTTGGACGGCGGTTCGACTCCGCCCATCTCCACAATAAATGCCCCCTCGGGATGTCCGGGAGGCATTTTTTTTCAGAACCACCCCAGCTGCCTACAGAAAGGCCACCCTATGGACATTCCGATGGAAATGCGTAGATTCGCGTACATAAACCAGCGATTTCAGGAATTCTATCATGGGCAGATGTATCAAATCCTTGTCGGACGCCTGCATATTCATCATCAAGGCAGGAATCATCTCAATCACCGCCGCCGCATCCACATCATGCGGGAACGGGCGGTGTGACATCCTGATTGTGGGAGGAGGAGCTTCCGGAACCACAGCAGGCATCCAGGCGGCGCGTATGGGCTGCGAAACCATAATCGCCGAAGAAACGGTCTGGATCGGAGGCATGCTGACATCCGCAGGAGTTTCCGCCATCGACGGCAACTACAACCTCCGAGGCGGTCTGTTCGGGGAATTCACAGACGCCCTCGCTCAACATTACGGTGACTATGAAGCCCTTAAGACCGGGTGGGTGAGCAACGTACTGTTCGAGCCTTCCGTAGGCGAATCCATTCTCGAAGACAAGGTGGCCGCCGAGCCGAACCTGACTCTCCGCAAAAGGCACCGCTTCGAGAAGGCTTCCAAGACAGGCAGGGGATGGAAGGTTACGTTCTCGACTCCGGAAGGCAGGGAAGTGGTGAAGGCTCGGATACTGATCGACGGGACAGAACTCGGCGATGTCGCGAAAGCCTGCGGGGTCAAATACCATGTCGGTTTCGACCCCAAATCCTACACCGGCGAGGCCATGGCCTTTGAGGAAGGCAACGACATTGTCCAGGATCTCACGATGGTGATGACATTGAAGGATTACGGCCCTGACGCGGATATGACAATCGACGAACCGGACGGATACGATGAAAGCGAATATGTCAACTGCTGCGTGAATCCGTACAACACTGATTTCGGGAAGGGGCAGACGCTGTGGTCTCCGGAGATGATGGTTTCTTACGGACGGCTTCAGAACGGAAAGTATATGATCAATTGGCCCGTGGAAGCCAACGATTTCTATGCCAACATCATAGAGATGGGCAGAGAGCAGAGGGACTCTGTCGTCAGCAAGGCGAAACTCCATGCGCTTGGCTTCCTGTACTTCCTTCAGACAAGACTCGGATACAAGAATCTCGGTCTTGCCGATGACGAATATCCCACATCCGACGCCCTGCCGTTCTTTCCGTACCACCGCGAGAGCCGGCGCATTGAGGGCGAATACCTCTTCACGATGGACGAAGCCACTGACCGCTATGCTTTCACAGGCTACCGGACAGGCATCGCCGTGGGAGACTATCCGGTCGACCATCATCATTTCGCTTGTCCTGAATGGCGGAAATATTCACATCTTTGGTTCGCGAAGATTCCGTCCTTCTCCCTGCCTCTCGGAACTCTCGTGCCACTTGAGGTCGAGGATCTGATCGTGGCCGAGAAATCAGTGAGCGTCTCGAACCTTGTCAACGGCGCCACCCGTCTTCAGCCTGTGGTCTGCGAAATAGGCCAGGCAGCCGGGACATTGGCGGCATTGGCGGTGAAAGGAGGACACGATGTCCGCGACGTGAAGGTCAGGGACGTGCAGCGCGCCCTCCTCGAATCCGGGGCTTATCTTCAGCCGTATCTTGACCTGAAGACCGACGACCCGGATTTCAAGATGCTTCAGAGGATAGGATGCACAGGAATACTCCGAGCCGATGGGAAGACCGTGAACTGGTCCAACCAGTCATGGATGCGGGTGGAAGACACGCTTGTCTGGAACGACCTGTTCCTCGACGAATATTATGGACTGCCGCGCAACCCTTCCGTAAAAGAAGTCAGCAAAGCCGAGTTTATCGGCCTGCTTTCCGGAATTTCAGGCAAATCCGCCGATGAAGTAGCGAAAGAGACAGGCCTCGGGCTGACGGATGAGGGATTGACACGACTTCAGGCGGCGCATGCCATCGACACCCTGCTGTCTCCGTTCGAGAGAGATGTGGATTTCAAGGGGAAGCCTGTCCAGTCTACCGTTTTGTCACGATAATCATAAACGTGACGGCGGCAATGGCTGTTCCTATGCCGACAACTATGTTGGCCGTGAGCGGCTCTCCGAACACCAGAGTGCCGATGAGTATCGCGGTAACCGGCTCGAACACTCCCAACACAGACGCCTTAGTGGCTCCGATGTTGCGGGTGGCGATTGCGAGGGTGGCCGTCGAGACTATCGTGGACATTATGGCCAGCCCTACTATGTTGAGCCACGAGATCGCGTCCTCAAGCCCAGCGGTGACGGCAGCGTCCGAGAAAGCCATCTTGCCGAGAAAGACAAGCGTACCGACCATCAAGGCGTAGAATGTGAGAAGAGAATTGGATATGTCGGCGATGGCCTTGCTCCGGTTGATGACAACTATGAAAATGGCATAAACCGACGCAGAGCATAACGACAGGACAACTCCGACCGGATCGACATGCTCTCCTCCACCGCCCTGCGTCATAATGATGACACCTCCGAAAGTCGCCGTGATCGCAAGCCAGACCGGCCACGAAGGGACTACACCGAGGAAAACCATAATGACAGCCACAAGAACGGGATACAGGAACACGAGTGTGGTGGCAAGTCCTGAGGCTATGTAATTATATGATTCAAAAAGAAACAAGCTGCTTGCGGCGTAAAGCAGGCCAAGGACGATCAGCACTCCCGCTTGTTTTAGGGATATTCTGAAACTCTGCCGTCCGGCCCACAGGAATATTCCCAGAATCAGCACCGCGAACGCATAGCGGAAAAAAAGGATTGACTCGACCGCCGCGCCTTTGTTTATCAACGGCATGGCGAACAAAGGGTTGAGACCATAAGCTATTCCGGTGATTATCCCGGCCGGGTAGCCTATGATGGCGTTTTTACTTAGCTTACCCACTGATGAATGTATTTAATCGCGCAAAGGCTGCAAAGATATATTACATTTCCCGATTATCACCGCTTTTGCGACAGATTTCAGCGCCGCTCACAACAGCGGGACAGAACGGAGATATTCGTTGATTTTTTTTTATAACTTTACAATCCAAATCAGTTGACAGATGAAAACACCGGACAACATTGAGAAATACCAAGGAAACTACTCCGAGAGCGGATTCTGGGACAAAGTGAAGAAAGTCGCCGGGAAAGCCGGGAAAAAAGTCATTTATGTAGCCCTGATTCTATACTACGAGTTGACCGACGAGAATGTTTCGCCAAAGGAGAAAGCCGTGATTATCGGGGCGTTAGGCTACTTTATCCTTCCGGTGGACCTGATTCCGGACGTAATCCCAGTCCTCGGTTTCACAGACGATCTCGCCGCATTGACAGCCGTCTATGCCTACATCAAAAGCCACCTTACACCCGAGGTCAAGGCCAGGGCGAAGAGCAGACTGTGCGAGTGGTTTCCCGACAGGGACAACGACAGTATCGAACCGGACGAACAGTAACGCCTACCGCGCTTCCTCCGTATAGAAACGGATCATTCTCTCGATGGCCCGACGGCAAACCGGGCAGAAGTCAGGGGCCGAGTTTGTCCTCATCCTGCAATCCTCCCGGGATCTCCAGACTCCTTTGGACTGGTAGCCCGCACCCTCAATCAGATCCACGACTCCCTGATCGTAAAGGTCTTTCCACTTGGCTCCGAAATCAGCCTTGGTGGTTATATTCTGTTCCCACGGCTCAACGTCTGGATAGTAATACTCGACATACTGGTCATCATAGGCGTACTCGTCAGCCAACCCTCCGAAGCTGTGTCCGAACTCGTGTACCACCACCGGGCCGAACAGTTTGTGACGGGCGGTGGTGAGCGTGTAGGAATTGTAGATGCCTCCGCCGCCGTAAGTATCTGTGTTCGCAAGGATTATGATGTGTTCGTAAGGGACACCGGCCAAAGCGTCATGCATTTTGAACAAGTGGAGCGTCGTCAGATAGCGATCCGAATAGAATGTGTCGAAGTGCGAGTCGACAGCGGTTTTCCTCCAGACTCCATCACGCGGCACGCTGACTCCGCTGTCCTGCGACGGAGAAGCCACGGCCACAATGTTGAACCTGTCCTTCATCGACTTGAACGGCTCGTGCCGAAGAAGATTCCCGACAGCGTCCGCCGCATCCTTAAAGAATAAGTCCATTTCCCCCTCAGTGTAGCCTTCCGCAAGAACCGCCACATCAATCTTTTCCTTTGGATCGCCGCTGCAAAGAAGGGATTTTGTCCGGACCCTGCCGCCGACCGGTCTGATCAAGATGTCATCCGGATTGACGGGATGGGTAAGGCTTGCGGCCACATTACCATGAAAGTCAAACAGTTGAACAGTTATTTCAGCCTCGGCCGACGGCATCGGGACAAGGAACACATTCTCAAAACTCTTACGTATCCTTGTAGCCTCCTCCGTGGCCTGCCATTCCTGGAACAGGGTGCAGAATGACATCCTGTACAGAGTGTCGCGAGAAGCCTTGTCAGTCATAGTGAGCTGCCCGTTCCCCCTAAGCGGCGTCTCTTTCAGGTTTGTCCTTCTTCCGTGCCACCCTTCAAGGCTGAGCATCTCGGCCACAGCGATGTCGCAGTCCTTGTCGGTTCCAGTGAAGATGTAGTCCATCCTCAAGGTCTTGTCCAAAAGCCTCCCGTCCGAGAAAGGAACAGCGCCGACTCCGTTCACGAGTCCCGGGAAAACCGCCATCAGGACGGCCAGAAACATTCTTTTGATTCGAATCAAAATATACCCGACTTCTGCATCCGGGCGTTCATTTGTCATAGGATCAAGGACTCTTGCCCTTACGCAAGACGGCAGAGGGGAATGGCCGAACAGACGGCGGAAATGATGTATAGACATATTTTCAAACAGATTCAGAATCAAATATACGAAATATCTTGGATACATTGTCCGGTGGCGGCATAAGCTTTTGGCCTTCCGTTCAGGCGGCGTCCTTGTCCTCCCATGCGGCCTGAGCGTGTCAACCGCCGGGCTACCAGCCGAATATGTTGCGAAGAACCCACCAAAGTATGACGATAACGCCGATCGCAATGATGACAGGCGGACTGTTGAGAGCGGCGTAGAGGCGAGGGAAGCGTGGCTTAAGGGCTATGGAGGCGAGAAGGGCTGCCATATAGGGCAGGCACAGGACCAAAAACGCGTTCGCCTCCCAAGCGTGACGCAAATCCAGATGCAGGAGACTGTGCAACACTCGCTGGCTGCCGCATCCGGGGCACTTGAGGCCGGTCAGCTGAAGGAAAATGCACTTGGGGAACCATGCACTGTCTTCGGGGCTGAAACGGAAATATGTCAAGACCAAACCGGTACACACCGCCGCAAGCAGAATGTACAGGATCGCTTTGTCCTTCTTCAGGCATTTGACCATTCCCGGAACGAGCCGATATGGCACAGACCCAGCGGTTTCCCCGGCTCCTTTTTAGAAGCTGTTTAAATTTCCTTATCTGAAACTTTGAGGGAATGAATTCAGGCGGTTTCGACGGATTCTCGAGGAAGGCAGCGGTGCTGTCTGACGGGAAAGCCGGAAGAAAATGACGAATTTAAAACTCAAAGAACTTTTTAAAGAAATTTTAAACAGCTTCTTAGAAGGACGCCAGATTGGCCAGCACCCCGCAGGCCATCAGGATGACGTAGATGATCACCCAGAACAAGCCGCAGCATATTCCGATGATGCTCCACTTCTTCGCCTGCCTGCTGGCTTCCTGCGCGCCGGAGTAGTTGCCGGCCGCATATTCCTTGGAGACATTGCCTGATTTGATGATTCCGACAATTCCAAAAGGAAGGCAGCAAAGCACGGTCACTATGATAGACAGAGCCAGATAGGTAGGAGGGCAGGACGGTGGAGGAGTCCCCAAGCCGCTCTGAGACAAGGCAGTGGCAGTGTTTGGAATGTTGGTTCCGCATTGCGGGCAGAAAGACGCTCCGTCCGTAACTACGTTTCCGCATTTAGGGCAATAATTCATAATCAGTCAGTTTTGTCAGTCAATGAGATTGGTTCAAATTTGTCAATGAGAGCATGAATATAAACAGCTTCCGATAATGGCCTGATATGTCAAAGCCTACTTCAAATGCTGTCCGTTGCCGTCCGAATAGGAATTGCAGGCGATCATAATGATGTCGATGATGGTCCATATTCCGCATCCGCCGAGAGTAAGCAGCATAAGGACACCTGTCGCGGTGTTGCCCGTATAGAACCTGTGGACACCAAAGCCTCCAAGGACAATACAGAGAACAAGCGCAATCAGCCATCTGTCTTCTTTCTCCTTCCGGATCTGACAATCATCGGGATTCTGTCGGGCGGATTGAGGCTGGAGAGGCTTTCCGCAATTCTGACAAAAAGTGTCGTCCGGCCGGACCGGCGACCCGCAATTAGGGCAATAGTTCATTTCTCGTATAAATTAGCGACGGTTGTTATTCAAGTCCGGGCATCTGTCCCGACTTGTCATCCGATAAAGATAATCATTATTTACGAAAAAGCCTACGCCCTTGAGAATATCTTTTTACGCTCAAGAGGGAGAGGAGACCTCTTTCCTCTCCCGCCTTTTCTGTCATACAACACAGATACCTTCTCCGGGAAAAGACTGTCAAGGTCTTACAAGGTCTTATAAACCCTGAGTTCTTTATCTCCAGATTGACTTCCTCCCCTGCCTGGATCTGGACTCCAATCGCTCCGGCCCTTGAGCCTGCGACTATGTAATTTCCTGCGTTAAGCTCGAACGAGACCGTTTTGTTGGATGAAGTCAGAATAGACGAAGTCACCGGAGACAGTTTGTTGTAGCCTTCTACGTAGGGGTAAACCGAGACGATGACATTTCCTTCCGGACTCCACGCCTTGACGTTCAGCGTGCCTTTGTCCGCTCCTTGCTTGGAACACCCGCCGAGTGCAAAAGCTCCCAGCGCCGCTGCCGTCAGTACCGAGAGCATAGATATCCTCTTTTTCATAGCTGTTGTTATGAAGCCGATTAAATTATATTGAAAGACAATGTTATACAAGTCAATAATATATTGAATATCAGCAGAAGAATCGCAGACTTTATAAGTACCAATCAATTAAGGCTATGACTCAATAATCAACCAACCTTACTGATAAACAGTGGCAAATTAAGAAAATCATTAATATGCAAGATTGGAGGCGAAAACATTCTCCCAGGAATATTATGAATGCTATTCCATATCTTCTCAAAACAAGTTGCCAGTGGCGCGGCATTAATGACTACACCCCTGCCATGGCCTTAACTGACCTTGACAGGAGCGATATGCGCCAGAAACGCTGTCGGCGGCGGGTGAGGTTCCCCCTCTGATTCAGGCTAATGAATCTCGTGGACCGGCTCGCAGGTGAGGTCCACACCGAGTTTCCTGAAGACTTTCTTGTCGATCTCGCTCAGAAGTACGGTGGAATGAACCTGACTGCCTTTCAGCAGAGGAAGTGTGTCGAGAGCCTTGCGGCAGTTCTCGTCGTCCGGACTCAGGACAGAAAGAGCGATAAGCACCTCGTCCGTGTGGAGACGCGGGTTTTTGCCGTGAAGATAAGTGACTTTGGTTTTCTGTATGGGCTCGATGAGCCTGCCCGGAATCAGCTTGACACTGTGGTCGATTCCGGCCAGATGCTTTGTGGCCTTGAGCAGAAGCGCCGCACAAGGACCGAGAAGGTCGGAAGTCTCGGCGCTGAGAATCGTCCCGTCACAAAGCTCGATCGCCGCCGATGGATTGCCTGCCGTAATCTCGCGCTGCTTGGCGGCTACGGTGACCCGGCGGTAATCGGTCGTGATTTTCGCCTGTTTGAGGAGCAGGGCTATTTTTCCCACCTCGCTCTCGTTGTCCTCTCCATCGGCCATCTGGTCGAGAGCCGAATAGTAACGGCGGATGATTTCATCGTTGGCGGCCTTGCAGCAGACATCATCGTCACAGATGCAGTTGCCCAACATATTCACACCCATATCAGTCGGGGACTTGTACGGGTTTTCCCCGTAGATTCCCTCGAAGAGAGCGTTCAGGACAGGGAATATCTCGATGTCGCGGTTGTAGTTGATGGCGGTCTTGCCGTAGGCCTCAAGATGGAACGGATCGATCATATTCACATCATTGAGATCCGCCGTGGCGGCCTCGTAGGCAATGTTGACCGGATGCTTCAGCGGAAGGTTCCAGACAGGGAAAGTCTCGAATTTGGCATAACCCGCGGCGATACCCTTCTTGTGTTCGTGATAGAGCTGGCTCAGGCAGACGGCCATCTTTCCGCTTCCGGGTCCGGGAGCCGTCACAATGACCAGAGGACGGGTGGTCTGCACATAGTCGTTCTTTCCATAGCCCTCCTCCGAATCGATAAGAGCCACATTGTTCGGGTAGCCCTCGATTGTGTAGTGATAGCATGCCTTTATGCCCATCTTCTTCAGTTTGGCCTTGTAGGCCTTGGCGCTGGCCTGCCCGTTGAAATGTGTGATCACCACGCTGCTGACAAGGAAACCCCTGTTCTGGAACTCCGTGCGCAGCCGCAGGACATCCATATCGTATGTGATGCCGTAGTCCGCGCGCACCTTGTTCTTTTCAATGTCGTTGGCGCTGATGACGATTACAATCTCCGCACAGTCGCTGAGCTGCTGGAGCATCCTGAGCTTGCTGTCAGGCTGGAAACCGGGCAATACCCTGCTGGCATGATAATCGTCAAACAGTTTGCCTCCAAGCTCGAGATAAAGCTTGTCGCCGAATTGGGCGATACGTTCCTTGATGTGTTCTGATTGTATCCGCAGATACTTCTCGTTGTCGAATCCGTTCTTCATAACGGATTGCAAAGATACAAAATCTATCTCGTCGCCGCAAGGATTGGAAGGTTCTGTTTTGAATAATTTGCCTTTCCGTTCCCGTACAAAGCTACAGCCTCACGTCAATCAGGTTCGGATAATGGTCAGTCAACCTGAGCGTATATTCCTCCATTATGCAGTCGAAGACCCTGACCTCCACACCACCGTCAGGATCATAAATCAGGCAATGGTCGATGGCCCCGGACATCCTGTCCGGGCCGCGTCTGCGGCTTTTGGCCGAATATCCATCCTTGGGGCTGCAGACATGATGTCCGTTATGCGTGTCGCCATAGACTGTGGCGGCCTTGTAGCAAGGCACATAGCCTTCTTCGACAAGCTGACGGATCGGCACGGTCTCCTCCTCGCAGTTCATATCCCCGACCAGGAACACAGGAATATTCCCGAATCCGGCCCTTATGACATCGGCCTCCGCCATAATCAGACGGATCTGAGAAGCTCTCGCCATAGTGCTTCCAGGCTGGGCCTTCTCGCTCTTCCACCACAGATGGGTGCTGATAAGAGCGAACACCTTGCCGTCAGCCTTTCTTCTCATCACTGTGGAAGTAAACGACTTGTAACCGTTGTTGCACCACTGTTCCGGGGTAAATCTGTTATAGTTGACATACAACGGCTCGAGAGTCCCGCTATTGTAGAAGACAGGAGTGTTGTTCCAGTCTTCCTTGGGTTCCCAAGCGATGACATAACCTCTCTCCCGGGCCAAAGGGTAAAACTCTTTGTGCATATGCAAGGAATACTCCTGAAAAGCGAATATGTCCGGCAGGTAGTCACTCACGAGACGGGCGGACTGAGGCGCCCGGACGACATCGCGCGGATCTTCACCGATTTCTTTCCACCTTGGCGGAACGGTGTCCAGTCCGTAATCCCAGATATTATCATCAAGTATCCTTAAATCAGCACCTTCAGCAATCCCGAACTTTGCGTCAAACGCCGGGCTCCTCTGAGCCGTGGCGGCAGCTCCGCAAAGCAAGAGTCCATAGGCGGACACCGTCGCCGCAATGATCCGTCGCAGTCTGTCCATTTACTTTCCATATTAATGATATCAGTCACACTTCAGCCTTCAGGCATGGTTTCAGACAGCAATAATAGAATTATTCGGGGGATTTCCAGCCACTCCGGGGAGGTTATGATTTGGCCTGACGTCAGAAAAACCCGATTCCCGCCGGAAAGCATATTCGGTTTTTCAAAGGCAATCGGCATCCTGAAAGGGGAAAATCGGCCGAAAAATCGTATCTTTGGAAGATAAACGGACAATTCAGTTTTAATATTAACTTTAATTACAGTCATATTATGAGATCAGCATCTCTCCCGCCCGCCGGCGAACGGATCCCGTTCCTTGATTACGTACGCGTCATAGCCATTTTCATGGTGATGCTGGTACACGCCGCCGAGAATTTCTACTCATACAATCCTTCCGGGCTTGCCGGGAATATCTCGTTTCTCGCAAATGAATCCAACCGCTTCTGGGCTGCTTTCTGGGATGGAGGAATCAGCCGGACGTGCGTGCCTCTGTTCATGATAGTGTCAGCCTATCTGCTGGTACCGATGAGAAAAGAACAGACTATGGGACAGTTCTACCGGCATCGCTTCGGGCGTATAATCCCACCGACGCTCGTCTTTATGGCGCTGTACACATTCCTGCCCCTGCTTTGGGGAGGAATGACGTGGGAGCAGTCGATGAACGATTTCCGAATGCTGCCGCTCAACTTCCCGTCTATGGCAGGCCACCTGTGGTTTATGTATCCGCTGTTCGGGCTGTACCTGGTGATTCCGGTGATATCCCCTTGGCTGAGAAGCGCTTCAGCAAAAGAGGAGCTTGTGTTTATAGGCATCTTCGCTGTCTCGACATTCATTCCTTGGATACATCAGTTCATAGCTCCAGAGGTCTGGGGAGAGTGCTTCTGGAACGAGTTCCACGCATTGTGGTACTTTTCCGGCTTCATAGGATACCTTGTACTGGCGCACTACATCAGATTCCATCTTGACTGGAGCCGCACCCGCAGACTCATTGTCGGTTCAGCATGCTTTCTTATAGGGGCCGCGTTCACCTTCTGGTCATTCTGGCTGAAGGGAGAGCCGGGCGTGTCAATCGAGACCCCGGTACTGGAATGGGGCTGGAAAATGACCGCACCGAATGTAGTCCTCGCCACTTTCGGAGCCTTCCTCCTTTTCACTTGCATCGAGGTTAGGCGCGCGCCGGCAATAATAACGGAAATATCAAAACTGAGTTTCGGGATGTATCTGATGCATATGTTTTTCCTGCCGCATTTCGCCGCCCTCTTCATTCAGGGCGACCCGGCCAATCCGATAATCCACGTAGCCATCGCCATCCCTTGCATAGCGGCGCTGACGTATGTCTCCACGATAATCGTGACAAAACTGGTTTCGCTCATTCCGGGAAGCCGATGGATAGTCGGATGCTGACGGACAGAAAGGTTAAGCCAGCGGCTTTGGCAATAACAGCATAATCAACGCACAATCGAATAGTCAACGCAATATGAACGCTTCGCAACTATCCGGAATCCAGAGGAAAGAACGATCCGATTCCAGCTTTTATGACACAAAACCTCATTATGAGCTTCTTGACGGCCTAAGAGGAGTCGCCGCCCTGCTTGTGATCATACATCACGTCGGGGAAGGTTTCGCCTTCGCCGAATCGGTAAACGGTGTTGGCGACGGAATAATCCGATGGCTGAACCATGGTTACCTTGCCGTGGATTTCTTCTTCCTCCTGTCAGGATTCGTCATCGGCTACGCCTACGACGATCGCTGGCAGAACGGGTTCACCATAAAGGATTTCTTCAAAAGGAGACTCATCCGCCTGCACCCGATGGTCGTCCTTGCGGCCGTCATCGGACTGATCACTTTCCTGCTCCAAGGCTCCGCCAATTGGGACGGCACACCCGTACCGGTGTCTCTGGCGATGCTGGCCCTCCTCGCGGCGATGTTTATGATTCCCGCCCGGCCCGGCTCTCCATACGAAGTCAGAGGCAACGGCGAAATGTTTCCTCTTAACGGACCCGCCTGGTCACTTTTTTTCGAATATATCGGGAATATTCTCTACGCCCTGTTCATCAGGAGGTTTTCGACCAAAGTCCTGGCCGGGCTTACGGTAGTTCTCGGAGGTATCCTGGTCTGGATGACCGCGGGAGACCTGACAGGTGCGGACATGTTCGGCATAGGCTGGACCCTTGACAACGCCAACTTCGTAGGAGGGCTCGTAAGGATGCTCTTCCCGTACACCCTCGGAATGCTGATGTCACGCTGCGTGAAGCCGGGACGGGTACGCGGGGCATTCGGGACGGTGTCGGTGGCGCTGGCTCTACTTTTTGCCGTCCCGTATATCCCAAGCGAAGGAGCCGTCTCACTTAACGGATTGTTTGAGGCCGTCACCATCATCGTCATATTCCCGGTTCTGCTTTGGCTCGGAGCTTCAGGCAAGACGGAGGGTAAGCGCGGCTCTGCATTGTGCAGGTTCATCGGAGACATTTCCTATCCTGTGTACATAGTCCACTACCCGCTGTTCTATCTCTTCTACCACTGGCTTATCAAGAATGAGATCTATACTCCTCTGGATTGCATCCCGGAAGTTCTGGCAGTGGTGGCGGGGAGTGTCCTGCTCGCCTGGGTGTCATTGCGCTTCTATGACATTCCTCTGCGCAGGCTCCTTATCCGCAAATATGTAAAGAGTGCGAAAAAGATTTAGAAGCTGTTTAAATTTCTTTATCTGAGACTTTGAGGGACTATATTCAGGCGGTCTCGACGGAGTTTAGAGGAAGACAGCGGTGCTGTCTGACGAGAAAGCCCCCGGGAAAAAATGACGGATTTAAAGCTCAAAGAAATTTTTAAAGAAATGTAAAACAGATTCTTAGACAAATAATTAGTTAAAGACAGATATCATGAAAAAAACAGTGTTGATTGTCGCAGCTTCCCTTACGCTGCTTTGCCTATTCTCGTCCAAGGCCTCCGGATGGGGGAAAAGAGAGCATGCCGCCATCGCCTACATCGCGGAACAGAATCTTTCCAAAAAGGCGGCCAAAGGGATTTCGGAGATTCTCGACGGACAGAGAATCACTTCCTATGCATCCTGGCTCGACTATTACAAACCGGAAATGTTGCTTAGGCTCTCCAAGCCTCAGAAAGGCAAGATGGTACGCACGATTCCGCATACTTTCCACGTGGACTCCTCATTGAACGCATATCCGAATCCGGAGCGCAGCTGTATCACGGTAATCGCCGAAAGTGTCGAGAAACTCAAGCATAGGGAGGAGTATGATGACTCAACCCGCCTCCAATGCCTGCTCAACATAATCCATCTGACAGGAGATATGCACTGTCCCGGGCATGTTATCTATGCCGACAAAAGAGACCGAGGCATCGGCAAGTTCGATGTGGTCTACCGCGGCCAGACATTCACCTACCACAAAGTGTGGGATTCGATGGTGACAGGAGAGACGTTCGCCGGAGGATTCGAGGATTTGGCATATCTTGCCGACGTGGCCGACAAGAGGCAGATCCGCGGATGGACGAAAGGGACTGTCTATGATTGGGGTTCCGATGCGGCGAAGACTTCCTGCGGCGTGTGGGGCATAAAGAACGGGGAAGACCTCGGGAATTACTTTATGTTTGACCATTCACACCTCGCATTGAGTCTGATCGCAAAAGGAGGACACCGTCTCGCCGCCTTGCTCAACGAGATATTCAAGTAGGCCGCCCGGCTAACCCCGGCTAACCCCGGCTAACACTGAATATAAGAAACTGTAGCGAAAGTGAGGGTGACCAAAATGCTCAACAATCTTTGTAGCGATTGGTAATAGTTGCAAAAGTCCTATCTGTCAGTACTAAAGACCTAATTAATGAGGCTGACTGTGACAAAACAGACTGTAATGTTGATTCAATGATATAGTTGATGAAAGAATATTTTAGATATATAGACAATCAGGACAGGACTTTTCTCTTCGGAGCATATCGAGGGGAAAAACCTCATTTGGAATGGATTCTTGGGAAGCAGCCGCATAGGTACGAGAAGCTTTACAATATCCGGTTTAATAAAGACCTGTTTTCCCAGCGGAGAGGAGGAGCCATTTCGGAATCGCTGCCGGACTATGTCCTTATATATAACACACAAAACCCACAGGACGGATATCACCTTTTCCCTTGTATAAGTTCATCTATCAAGGAACAAAGCGATATGGAAGCTCTTGGATATCCTGATCCGGATGGCAGCTATGTGGTATATTCATTGGGAGAAGAGTTGCTGTCTGAACCACTTGATATCCAAAAATTGATATTGAAGGCGTTACCGCCAGACAACATAAATGTCCCATTTTCGCCTGTCATCCTAAAAGGCAAGGATATCTCAAATATGGTTGACAACACTAAGGTTAGTCCAGTTATTGCTGAAGTCAAACAAGAGAATGTTTTACGCTTTATAGACCTATTTGCCGGTATCGGCGGTATCCGCTGCGGTCTCGAACAAGCTGCCAGAGAAAAAGGACTGAATCCTGTTTGCGTCATGACATCAGAGATAAAGCCCTACGCTGTAAGCGTTTTGAAAGAAAACCATCCTACTGAGACTATTACAGGAGACATTACAAAAGTTGAAACTAAAAATATCCCGGACTTCGATATCCTTTGTGCCGGGTTTCCTTGCCAGGCATTCAGCTCGGCAGGAAAACGTCAGGGCTTTGCAGACACTCGCGGGACATTGTTCTTCGAGGTTGAACGTATATTGCGCGACAAGAAACCTAAGGGATTCATTCTTGAGAATGTTGAAGGCCTTGTAAATCACGATGGCGGCAAAACACTCCAGGTCATTATCGACAGACTCCGCGCATTGAAATATAACTTTGATTTCCAGGTGCTCAACTCAAAATACTTTGGAGTACCTCAGGAAAGGAAAAGAATCTATATCGTAGGTAGTCTTGACCGCAAACCGAATCTCGATGATTTTCCTGTCAAAGAAGCAAAGTTGGGAGAGATTCTTGAATCCGGCATTCCGACCGAGGACACACCTTTTATCAGAACATTACTCAAGCATTTTTCCGTAGAGCAACTTTACGGAAAGTCAATCAAAGACAAAAGAGGTGGAGACACTAACATACATAGTTGGGACCTGGAAATCAAAGGCCCCGTTTCGGCAAAGCAGAAGAAACTTCTTGATACAATTCTCACAGAGCGCAGGAAGAAGAAATGGGCCGAAATCATCGGAATCGACTGGATGGACGGTATGCCTTTGACACTTGGGCAAATCCGTACATTTTATGATGATCCGGAGCTTGAAGATATGTTGGAAGACCTGACGGACAAAGGTTATCTGAAATTTGAACATCCAAAGAAATTGATTCGTGAAAAGAGCGATAACGGAGTGACAACAACACGTCGTGAATATGATACGGCTAAACCCAAAGGTTATAATATTGTTGCAGGCAAACTGAGTTTTGAGATAAACAAAGTTATGTCTCCGGATGAAATATCTCCGACACTTGTAGCAATGGACATGCAGAAACTGTATGTTGGAGACAACGGTGGTCTTCGAAGGCTTACATTGCGTGAGGGACTGAGATTATGTGGATACCCGGATGAAATTAAATTTAATGTTAACGAAAAAGATGGTTTTGATTTATTGGGCAATACAGTCGTTGTCCCGGTTATCAAGGCCGTGGCCGAAAGACTGCTTGAAACAATAACCATATAATTATGACAATATGAAACTTACAGTAGAACAAGTTTATAACAAGCTCGTCAATGACGACAAAATCCTGACTAAGAAGAAGTTTAAATCTCTTTATCTGGAACTTTGAGGGAATGTATTCAGGCGGTCTCGACGGAGTTTCGAGGAAGACAGCCGCCAAAATGACTATTCTTGCCTATCGGTTGTATTTGATTTCTTGGAGGTGAAGGTAAAATGGCCGATAAGGCTGTCACTAAGTGGCTGGGGTAGAATAAAAGAAAGGGAGGCTGAAGTCAGCCTCCCTAAGCATTTCATATACAAGTTATCGGCTTAACGAATACGGACGGTCTTCCGGCGAGACTCCCCTTGTGTAGGACGGCTCGGAGGACATCGAGAAGCTGAGACTTGCGCCATTTACCAAATCACTGTGCCTAAGATAATTGTGCGAGTAATCACGGCCATTGAGTTTCAGATTTCTCACATAGCTGAAACGGGCGTCATCAGCCTCGATCACAACGTCGCCTCCAGGAAGATGGAGTGTGGTTTTCTCAAAGAGAGGCGTACCCAAGACATATTCATCGCTTGCCGGACACACCGGATAGAAGCCCAAGGCCGAGAAAACATACCAAGCCGATGTCTGGCCGTTGTCCTCATCACCGCAGTAGCCGTCGGAAAGAGGCGTGTAAAACTTATTCATCACCTCGCGGATACGCGCCTGAGCCTTCCAAGGCTGACCGCACCAGTTGTACAAGTACAGCATATGCTGGATCGGTTGGTTGCCATGGGCATAGTTGCCCATCCCCATCACGGTCATCTCGACAATCTCGTGGATAGGGAAGCCATAATAGCTGTCGTCATACTTCGGCGGCATCACAAAAACCGTATCGAGCTGAGCGGCAAAGGCCTCCGGGCCGCCCATAAGATTGACAAGCCCGTCCACATCGTGGAACACACTCCATGTGTAGTGAAGAGAGTTACCTTCAGTGAAGTCTCCGCCCCACTTGAGCGGGCTGAAAGGACGACGGAAAGAACCGTCCTGGTTTCGACCGTTCATCAGCCTATAGTCAGCGTCATATAGATTCTTGTAATTAAGTGCGGCGGCTTTGTAGGGAGCCAGTTCCTCTTCGCTCTTGCCGAGTGAAAGACCCAGCTGCCAGATACACCAGTCATCGTATGAATACTCAAGCGTACGCGCGGCGCTCTCGTTTATACCCACATCACAAGGAACATATCCAAGCGAGTCATAATACTGCCAGCCTAAACGTCCGGAAGAAGACACCTGAGGATGCACTGAGTGCGCGTCTTTGGTGACAGCCTTCCATAGCGTCTCGACATCATAGCCGCGGATTCCCTTGAGCCAGGCGTCAGCCACGACAGAGGCGCTGTTGTTGCCCACCATACAGCCTCTGTGGCCAGGAGAAGCCCACTCCGGCAGGAAACCGCTTTCCTGATAATCGTTAACCAGACCCTCCTGAACTTTCGCGCTCTGTTCCGGGTAGACAAGGTTCATCAACGGGAAGAGACTGCGGAACGTGTCCCAGAAACCTGTGTCGGTGAAGAAATAGCCTTTTTCCACTTTTCCGTTATGAGGGCTGCGGTGCACTCGCTCCCCTTCTGCCGTAATCTCTGAAAGATCGCGGGGGAAAAGAAGGGTTCTGTACAGACAGCTGTAGAAAGTACGTAGATTATCCAGATTGCCGTCCTGAACCTCAATACGTCCGAGAGCATCATTCCAGGCCTGCCTCGCATCTGCTTTGACCGTCTCGAAATCACCTACTTCCGCAAGATTCTCCACGGCTTGTTCCCGTGAGATGAAAGAGGATGCTGTGCGAAGACTCACCACCTGGCCTCTCTTTGTGGGAAAGCCGAGAAGTATCTGTGCGTGATCACCCGCCTGTTCCTCAACAACGGTGAAAGGCGTATCGGATTCCACGACAAAGTAGTTGTGATAATCATCGGTCACTCCACCGTGGTTGTGGTGGCTTGTGCCATAGACACGGTTGCCTTCGACTTGCAGGGTGGATCCTCCAGGGAAACCATCAACGACCAGATAGCTCATCCCGCACTCCGGATAGGTAAGCCGGAAGGCCGCGCCGCGGCTTGTAGGAGTCATTTCCGCCAAGACATCGTGATCAGCCAGATAGACACTGTAATAATAAGGTGTGCTGCGTTCCGCCTTGTGAGAGAACCAGCTGGCACGCTTGTTTTCATCCAGATACGGCCCTGCCGTCACAGGCATAAGGGAAAAGCATCCGTAGTCGTTTATCCACGGACTCGGCTGGTGCGTCTGCTTGAGTCCGCGAATATGAGTGGCTCCGTAGCGATAAGTCCAGCCGTCACCGTCCCGCCCGGTCTGAGGAGTCCAGAAGTTCATCCCCCAAGGCACAGCCACGGCAGGATAGGTGTTGCCGGTGGAAATCTCATAGGATGAGGCAGTGCCCATCAAAGGATTCACGTAATCCACCGGATCGGTTTTCCCGACATCGGGGCAGCCGCACGCTGTCGCGAGCAAAGTGACGAGAATCAATAATCTAAGGTTCGTTCTCATTTATCCAAGAGTTTAATGAAATAAGCACCGACAACACTACGGGCGCGGAAACCGCGGAAATTAGGCTTGTCCGTATACACCCAGTCAGACATAGGAATACGGTCGACAGTTTCGTTCTCAAAACGCCATATCGGCTCTATGAAAGACTCGAAAACAGCCTTGTCCTCAGCCATAGTCGCCGTCCAGACAATCCAGTCCAGTTTGGTGTAGGTCTCGCGGTTGTCGAGCGGCAAGCCATATTCGTTGAAGCGGGAAGGGTAATACGCGATTTCCTTCTTGGCGACACTGTCCGGGAATATATTCAAGCCCAGCAGTTTGTCCCAAACCAAATTGTATTTCTGGCTCCAGGAGCCAGGCTTGTCGAAAGTAAGCCGGTAGTGGTCTCCGTCATCCGCCATCCTCACCCATTCGGCCGCCATCTCCCTGGCCGCGGCAGTATATTCCTCAGCCACATCGTCCTTGCCAAGCAGGCCGGCCATATAGCCGTAAGAGGCAACTCCGAGAATAGCCTTGATGGAGAGGTTGGCGTTATGGGCGAAATGCCCGGCGAAATCATCGGTGCAAAGCTGGTTCTCCGGATCCAGACCGAACTGACGCAGATAATCCGCCCAGACAGTGAGCGTCTCCCAATGCTTCGCCGCATAGTCAGCGGTACCTTCGTACTTGCATACGGCGGCGGTGGCTATAATCATATTTCCGGACTCCTCAACCGGCATATCCCCGCCATAAGTCTGGCCGTTTGCCTGCGGATAGGTCCCCACATCGTGCGCCGGGAAAGGTTTGGTCCATTTGCCGCTCTCGGAATAATAATAGATATGATTCATAAGGTATTCCGCGAACTTAGGATTGTAACGGAGGAAAATCGGGACTGACGGATATGTGATGTCTACAGTTCCGATGGAGCCGTTGGAATTATTCTCTTTCGAGAACCACAGGAGATCTCCGTCCGGAGCCTGCACAAGTTTATGGGCGTGCAGGCACTGACGGTAGGCCAAGGCGCAAAGCTCGGCATATTTCCGTCCTCCGGCGGCCTCGCATTCCGCCATAAGGCTCCGGTCGAACGCCGCACAGCGTTTCATAATGGACGGATAATCCTTTTCCGCCGCCTCGAACATCCGGGCGATGGTCTTGTCACCGTTACGGTTCCAATAAGGACGCAGGTTCTCGCCGAAGTACTGGATGGAATAAATGTCATCGTAGCCGATGAGCACGTGATCCGCTTTTCCGGCCTCAACCTTTCTCACAAGCGCCATACGGCCTGCAAGGTTTTCTCCGCAAGACGCTGGGAAGTCAGCTCCGGTAAGGAAAGCCTCACGCAAGGCAAGCCCAGTTCCTGTCCCCACCTTGCCGCTTTCGGCGTTAAGGTAGAAGTAGCCCCAGTCGATGCGGAGATCGTCCCCTCTCTTGGCGAGAATGTTCTGTGACTTGCTGCCACACTTCAGCCATACGCCATTTGCATCCTCGTAAGCCTCTGAGACGGAAGGCTGTCCGGCCTGATCCACAGCCCAGCGCGGAGCCGCCTCAAGATACAGTTCCAGATCGTGCTTCCCGCCATCCTTCGCAACCGCCTTATAGCTGATGTAGTTCACAGGACGGGACATCAGCTCAAGGTCTTCCAGAAGCAAAGGCGCCGTGAAAGTAAGCTCCAGTTCCACAGGGCCGCAACGGAAACCATAATGGGTCTGCGTCGCCTGGACATCGGCATAAAGCTGCTCCGCCGGTGTCTCCAGAGCCGTATGAGGCTCATTCTGCAACATCAGCCCCATATCCAGATATGCCAGACCTCCGGTGTCCATGCAATATGCGGCGATAAGGTTCTTTCCCTTGCGCACCACGCCGTCCGGGATAGGCGCGAAGGCATTGGTATGGCACTCATGGCCGGTGTTCAGCACCTCGACACCGTTGATATAGAACACAGCGTCATCGTCATTGCTGTAAGCCAGATACACGCACTTTCCATCCAGATTCTCTGACACTTCCACTTCTCTGCGCACCCAGACCTTCTCTGTCTGCCAGGCGGTAGTGGAAGTAAGATAGCCCGGAGTTCCGAAAGCGGCCGGGCCTTCCTTCCAGCCGACCGCATTGTAGTCCTCCGCATACCATTCTCCCTTAGGCTCGGCGAAAGTGTAAACGCCATTCCAGGCGCTTTCGGCGGCCAGAGGAGCGAGGGCGGATAGCTCCACTTCCTCCTTTCCGAGAAAACGGTAAACGGTACCGTCCACTTTCAGCGCTCCGATCAGAGGGAACTCGGCGCCGGTCCAGTGCTTGACCGGGCCGTCATACAGATGGTCATACATACTCCACGCACTGGTATACGGATCGATGGAGACCAGTGGATAGGCAGGAGCCCTCAAGGCGTTGCGATCAGCGGGCTTCTCCTGACAGGAGACAAGCGACATCGCAAGTGCCATACTTAATAAAAGCTTAGTTTTCATATACTTACCAATTTATTACCACAGTTACGCCGTCAGGGTTGTTATCATGCCTGAACAGGCAGGTATGCGAGTCTTCGTCCCATTCATAATCCGCCGGGTCACCGTTGACAAGCACCTGAACCGGCTTGGAAGAAAGCAGCACGCGCGTCACGTTCACAGTCTCAAGCGGGCTTTTGCACACATACGAGAAGCTACGGGCGGTTTTGGAAATGTCGTAGGCCCGGCTGGCGGCGGCAAGAATGCAAGGAGCCTTGGGGGCTTTGGACACATCGTAGAGGAAACGCTGGGTGCCAGGGGCGACATCAAGCCTGTCATACACACCCAACGACGGATCGTAAAGGTCAACAAACTTTCCTTCAACGGTATAAGGTTCGTCGCTAACACCCTCATCCACGACGGCGACAAGCTTATAAGGGCCGCGGTCAAGAGTGAAATGGTTCTTCAGTTCGAGAGGCCCGTACGCTGCGGTGACCGCTTCCATAAGCAACGAGTCCCCACCCTTCTCCAGGACAAATTCCTTCGGGTCGTGACGGAGAATATGCACAGTCCCCTTGCCGAAGCGATAGACTCCCTCACCGGCACCGGCCTTGATCCCCATTCTCTCGAAAAGATGGTCAGCCGGAGCGGCATAATCATTGCCTCCCGTATTCCACCACTCGCTTACGTTTTGGAAAGGATCCGAATCAGTGGAGCAATAGACAAGGCAGCCTCCTTTCTTCACCCATGCGGCCAGATAATCGTGGGCCTGCGGCTCCAGAGGCTTCATATTCGAGTAAGTCATCAGCAGCACCCTCACGTCTTTCAAGGCTGCCGGATAACCAAGATTCTCAATGTGGGTGATTTCCACCGGAACGCCTCTTTTCACAAGCGGCATAGCCATACCATAGAAATTCGACAGCTGCGGATCGTCATACCCATCGTGCAGCGGGAAGCGTTGGAACATCAGCGAATTTCCCATCAGCACAGAAATGCCGCGGCTTCCGCTCAGGCGGTTCTCGCTCACGGGCACATCATGCGCGGCGTTGATCATCACCTGCATCATCGAGGAGTAATCCTTAGGGATACGTGTTCGTTCCTCGGAATCCGCGCTTGTACGGTAGAAACCGCGGTATATGCGCTCAGGCCAAGGCATAATCTCAAAGTCGGCGATCTGCGGATACAGTAGCTGGGCTGTGAAAGTAGCCTGATAGTTACGCTTGTAGTCAGCCCAATCCCTCGGCCAGTCCTCTATGGGATCGGTAAGAAACCAGACCCGGCGGCCTGTCGGAGCTGTCATAGACGCCATACAGCCATATTCCAGATAAGCGGTCTCAAAGACGCGCTCTTTATAGACCCCGTCGAAATAGTCCGGCTCGCGGGAGGTTCCGGTCCACACCTGCGCGATATAGCCGTCAACGCAAGGCAAAGAGGCCAAAGAAGCCTCCGGGGACACAATCTGCCACTGCGCGTAATTCAGCAGCGAGTGGGTAGGCACATAACATTTGATGTCACGTCCCAGGGATTTGCCATATTCCTTGGCAAAGGTAAAAGCATCCTCCAAAGCCCTGTAATAGAGATGATACTTCAGTTTGGAGGACATATATGTAGCTTCCGGAGACTCGTCCTGAGGACGCCATTCCGTACCGTAATATTCTTTCCATTCACGCTTGAAAGCGTCACTGTAGCCGCTTCGAGCCCAGAATTCCGGTTCTTCAAGGAATATGGCGTCGACTCCGGCGTCTATGACACGCGCGATATGACGCTCCTTGAAATATGAAAGATAGTTCTTCGTGGGAACAATATATGGGACCATCCTTCCGTGCCAGATGGTGTCCCCGTTCATCTGCACCTGGCCTTCGTCCAGATGCTGTTTTCCATCCCATTCTCCGGTAAAGTAGTCCTGATATTCCCCCCAGGCGATACCGGTCATAAACTGCGTGGTGTAGCCGCGCTCTTTCCAGGATGCAAGCCGGTCTTCCAAGGAGAGCTTGCGCACGCCTTTGTCGGAAGGATTGCCGCCCACGCCATAAACCATTACGGCGTCGGCCCGGTTGTCAATATGCTCACTCCAGGCTCTGGAAGTCTGGAAAGTAGTTTTATCTATGGAGTGGGATCCAACCCTCGGGGAACAGGAGACCACAGCCAAGACACTTGCTATGAATATGAGTCGTTGATGCATCATTGCAAAAGTAATAAAAGGGTGGATGAAATCCTACAACTTCATCCACCCTCCTCCAACCATTATTATCTTTGTGAATTACCCACTATGGGACATAAACCTCGATAGGCTCGGAATAATTCCAGCGACGGACGTTCTCGGTCGCATAGTTGATGCGGGCGGCCGCCCGCACATATACTTTGCGTCCGGAAGGGATGGCGCCGTTGGAAGATATTGAAACCTGGGTTCCGAGAAGTTCCTCAAAGGAAGCGCCCGGATACTCTATGGAAGAAGACCAACGGTCGTCCCTCGCGCGGTATCCGACTGATGACGAATAGCTCACGAAGAGCTGGATGTCAGTAACATTCACAAAATCGTCACTGTAACCACCCATAGGTTCAATCTTGGTCTTGAAGTCTTCCTTGGACACATTTCTGGTGACCTTTACCTTGGCGGTGATCTTACCGCCGGCGACCTGCGGAATATCAACCAGTTCCACATTCAGGAAAGGCTGGACAACGAAGTTGACCTCTGTATTTCCCTTTATGTGCTTGTTCACAGACTCGTCCGCCAGAAGAATACCGTCCGCGGTGGAACGTACCAGCGGGATGAACGGCCCGTCGATGCGGATGTTATAGTCCGCCTCGAAGAGTTTTGTGTTGGTGAACGTGCCGTCAGGACGGCAGTAGAAATCCTGCGGAGTCACGTTTCCTTCCCAGGAAGTCTCGGTGAGGCGAACGCGGATGCCTTCGGAACCCTGGTCGGTAAGAACAGGATTGCCGTCGGCGTCGGTCACCTTACCATATAGCGTCTCCGCGGGAGCGTTGTAGTTGTCAAGTTCAAACAAGGAGCAGGAAGCCAGGCTGAGGGCTGCCGCTGCCATTAGTGCGATAGTAGATATCTTTTTCATACCGAATTATCTGTTAGGCTGCTGGTCGATAAACTTACTCTTGGATACTTCTCCGCTTGGGATTGAGAAATAGTAGTCTATCGGTTGATAACTGTACTGCTTGTCTGACAAGCACTGGAAATGTTCGTCCAGGAAGTACTTGCCGGTAGAGGTGGAATAGAACGGATACAGGCCGCGGAAACGGAACTGAGGACCGTTCGAGTACAGGGACGCGTCACGGGTCTCACCCCAGAAGCCATCACGGTTGTCCTCGTCAATCACCCTCCAGCGACGCACATCCCACTTTGACTTGTGTTCGAAGGCGAGTTCCTTACGGCGCTCCCTGCGCACGATGTTACGGCTCTCCTCGGTGGCGGCAAGGTCTGAAGTGAGGGCATCGGCTCCGGCGCGGTCGCGGATGTCCTTGATGGCGGCTGTGGCCTGGGCGAGGACGTTCTCGCCGTCACAGGTCGTCTCACCTGCCAACGCAAGCTCCACACCGGCTTCGGCCACGGCCAGAAGGGCGTCGGCGTAACGGTACAGGATGAAAGGAGATTCAGACTTGCCCTCGCCGATCTCATCGTCCGCCATATCAGGATTCAGCCACTTGCGGAGATGGAATCCGGTGATGGTGGCCTCGTTGTCATTCGCGAAAGGACCGCAGCTGCCGCTGAGGGTCATTCCGGTTTCCTCATCCACCGCATTCTCCGTACGGGAGTTACCGAGTTCAAGACCTGCGATGCCAAGAGAGCTGTACGTCTCCGCGGCGCGGCCATAATCGTAATGGGCGATAGGCTTGATGGTGGTCTCCGCCCCCTTGTAGATTCCGTGACGTACCTCTATCAGACGGTTTTTGAAATAGTCGTTAGGCAGGATCACGTAGGCGCGGAGACGAGGCTCCGCATTAGCGAAGATGTCGTATGGGCTGTCGTAGAGAATATAGTTGCCGTCGGCATAGGTCTCTCCGTCCGTAACGCGGAGCTGGCCGTTGGCATAGCGAGGCAGGCCGTCATAAAGCTCGACCAGATCCAGCGTAGGGCAGGTTCCTCCGGAGAGAGGGCTGTGCCACAGGCAAGGAGAGCTGTAGGCGTCGATACCGTGGGTCACGTTAGGATACTGATAGTAGCGCACCCAGATGTTCTCCACAGAGCTGTCGTCACGCCACATATCCACCATATTCTGGAACTTGTCGTTGTTCTTGCGGTAAAGGGAGAATTTGCCGCTCTTGACGATGGCCATTCCGGCCTTGAAGGCTTCCTCGAAGTATTTCTTTGACAAAGACGCGGCCTCGGATGCCTCGAAGCCCATCACGCGGTTGCCTGATTTCTCACCGATGCCGGTAAGACGGCCCTGCACATTCTCATTGTACTTGGCGACGGAACCGGCATAAAGCATCGCCTCCGCCTTGGCGGCGAGAGCCGTATACTTGGTGGCGTATCCCTTGGCGGAAGCCTCTGTCGGCAGATACTCGATCGCCTTGTCAAAATCAGCGCAGATCTGATTCCAAGTGTCCTTCTCGGATGCGCGCGGAAGTTCCATCGCATCCTCTTCCACAACATTATACTGGATTGTGCTTGTAGGAAGCGGAACACCGCCGTACCTGCGAGCAAGGGCGTAGAGTGTGAAGGCGCGGACAAAATAGCCCTGGCCGACAAGCTCGCCTGTGACCGCGGCTCCCAATGTCCCTTCATATTCAGGAGCGGCCTCGATGAGGTGGTTGGCGTCATGGATGAGCGTATAGCCTGCTCCCCAATACGGATTATCCTCATAGGTGAAAGAGCGGGACAGCCCCTCACGGCTCACGGCCTCACCGCTTCCGGCCAGACCGAATGATCCAAGCCAGGAGTTGAAGGTGACACCCCAAGCAGCCTGGTACTTGAAGTCCTCGATAGGGAGGTTGCTGTACATACGGGCCATATACACCTGGGCAGAGGAGGCCGACGAGAACAAATCGTCGTCACTCACCTTGTCCTTGGTGGGACGGTACATATCTCCACAGGACGCAAGCACTATGGCCAGAACGGCAAATATAAATGACTTTTTCATAATCAAATACAATTTAGAAGATGATATTCACACCCAAGGTGTAAGTCTTGTTCAACGGATACATACGTCCGTAGGAATCGGCCGGATGCTCCGGATCCACAAACTTCAGTTTGGTGAAAGTGAGAGGATTGTATGCGTTGGCATACACGCGGAAGGACGTGTTCTCAAGGGATTTCACCTTGAGGGTATAGCCCAGCTCGATGCTCTTCAGACGCAGGAAGTCGGTGCTGACCCTGTTGAAAGACGAATTGCTGCGGGCCCAGCGTCCGGAAAGCGCATAGTAACCTGAAGTCCAGGTCAGGTTCTGGTCGTAAGGATCAGACCAGCCTTCGTCTGCAGGATGCCAGCGGTCGAGGAACTGGTTGAGCACACCGCCGCCGCTCTGAGGAACACCCCAGACCTCGTGCAGAGGCTCCACATATTCCATAGAGCCAAGAGCGGAACCCTGGAATAGGATAGACAGGTCAAAATTACGCCAGGAAGCGTCGATGGAGAACGAGTAGTTCATCCAAGGGGTCTGGTCAAAAGCATAAGGATGCTCATCGAGTCCGTTGATTTCACCGTCTCCGTTCCAGTCCAGATACTTATAGTCACCAGGCAGGGCGTCACGCTCTGTATAGACAGTCTGGCCGTAATCCCAGATGTCCTCCCAGGAAGTGAGTCGGCCGTCACCCTCGTAGCCGAACTGAACACCCTGATAACGGTTATTCAGGTTGTCGTTACGCCATTTCTCATAAGAGTTGCCATAGCCTCCGTTGCGCAGTGACACTCCATATTTCTGACGGGTGATGGTGAGCATTCCGGTGAGACCGTAGTTCACTTCGCCTATCTTGTTGCGATGGGTGACCTGCAATTCAAGACCCATATTGTAGTCAGACTCTCCGTTCACCACAGGTGCGCCGGCTCCCACTACGGTAGGCATATCATTGGTGTTCTGGGTAAGAAGTCCGCTGCGATGCCTGTGGAAATAATCAAAGCTGACACCCAACAGACCTCTCCAAGCCTCGAAATCAACACCGATATTGAATGTGTTGATCTTGTACCAGGAATAATCCTCGTTAGGAAGCGGCTGAGGGTCAACCGTATAAATGAACTGGCCGTTGAAAAGGTAGCCAGGGACATAGCCGTTGTACCAGCCGACATCACTTGTCTCACCTCCGCGATATGTGTAACCGGTCATCCAAGCGTAATCGCTCGGGCCGCGGTCATCGCCCATCACACCGTAGCTCGCGCGGACCTTCAGCTGGTTGATGAAGTCAAACGCGCTGACGCTCTTGAACCAAGGCTCCTGCGAAATACGCCAGCCGGCACTTACAGAAGGGAACCAACCCCACTGATGGCCAGGGGCAAAGTAGGACGAACCGTCACGACGGATCTGCGCCTCGATGATGTAACGCTCATCAAAATTGTAGTTGAGTCTGCCGAAGAAGGCCCTGTGCTCAATATCGCTGTACCGGCCTCCGATTCCATAGGAATCCTTGTCTCCGGAAATGGATGTGAAATACGGATTGCTGAAAAGCAGGTTACCGGAAGCGTTGGTCTGCTCGCTCTTGTACAACTGGTCTTCATAACCAAGAAGAACTCCGACATTGTGCTTATTGAACTGACGCTCATAATTGGCAGTGGCCTGGAAGAGGTTCTGATTGCTCTGGTAATGCTCTTTGGCAAGGTAAGACGGAGTGGAGCCGCTGTAAACCTTCATACTGTAGGTCCCATCTCCATTGGCCGCATAGAGGTTGTACTCCTTACGGTAGTTGGTGTTGGTGTCGAAACGCACGTCGTAGCTGTACAGAACCTTGGCGCTCAACCCCTTCAGCACATCGGTCAAAGTGCCGAAATCATAGGTGAGCGAAGCCGAGCTCTGGAGCTGCTTCTTGTTGTAGGTGCGGTAGCCGGAAACATCCGCCGTCATCTCGGCGATGGTGTTTTCGTCCAGATCCATACCGGTGTAGCTGAGCATCGTGCCTTCCGGATCGGCATAGGCCGGATAGAGGGCGCCCTGCCGCCACCAGTTACGGATAATCCTGTCGGAGTCGGACTGAGGCTTGTTCTGCTGGTCAACGGTACCGGCCAGACTCACATTAAGGTTGAGTCCGTTCACCACCTCGGCGTCAATGTTGGCACGTACATTATACTTGTCATAATTCAGATCGCGGCTCTTGAAGAAGCCCTCCTGATAGATGTAGCCCATCGAGACATAGTATTTGTACTTTTCCGTACCACCTGAGATGGAAAGGTCGTGCTGGGTCTGTGGAGCGACACGCTGGATCACAAGGTCGTTCCAGTCCGTAGCTGTGCGGGTGCCGTCGATATATTCCTGAATGAACTCGTCAGAGAACATCGCCGAGCCACCGTTGATGTTGTTGTAGTTCATTTCGTTGCGAATCATCATAGCATCAGTGAGACTGGCCAGCTCCGGCAGTCCGGCAGGAGTCTGGAAAGTGTATGAACCGTTATAGTTCACCTTGGCCTTTCCTTCGCCGCCTTTCTTTGTGGTCACGAGAATGACGCCGCTACCACCACGGACACCGTAGATCGCCGCGGCGGCATCCTTCAGGACGGACACGTTCTCGATGTCAGCCGCATTGAGACGGTTGAAGTCGTCTATGCCGCGCGGAACGCCGTCAATGACCACCAGGGCTTCTCCGAAACCACGGATATCGATGTTGGAAGAATAGGCTCCCGGCTCGGATGTTTTCTGCCACACGCGGAGACCTGGAACACGTCCGGTAAGCATATTCTGTGGATTCTCGGTTTTGGTCTTGACCAGTTTCTCGGAGCCTATGCCGGCGATGGAGCCGGTGATGGAGCCTTTCTTCTGGGTACCGTAACCCACAACAATCACACTCTCAAGGAAAGTATTGTCCGTAGAAAGGACAACATTGATCACCGAACGTCCGTTAACTTTCTCCACCACGGTCAGCAGACCTACGGAAGAGAATTCAAGGGACGCGTCAGAAGGAACGGTTATGGAATAGTGACCATCCACGTCGGTGGGGACACCGGTAGAGGTGCCTGCCACCAGGACACTGGCGCCGATGACAGGCTCGTTGGAGTCGTCAAGCACCGTTCCGGTAACCGTGACATTTGTCTGCGCGAAAGCAAGAGCCGGCGCGAGGAGTCCTACGAGACAGGCTTTTGCGAAACGCGAAATCAAGTTACAATTAGTGTGCATAAATAAGTATGGTTTGTTATATAGTTACTTGTTCAAGTATCGGGACAATACGGCATACTCCGCGGCGAAGGCGAAAGTGAACATTCCTTCCACATTGTTGCGGCTCCTGTCCTGGTTCCAACCTACAAGGAGGCTGGAAGGCAGCATCCCCTCATAGAGGAAATTGTCCCAGGCATAGTCCAGGTTCTTCTGAAAAGAATCAATCGCGGCCGACGCGGCTCCGTCATAAGGGCAGGCGTCCACATAACCACGGAAAAGCACGCCGTTGAACCAGTTGTTGAATCCGTCGATGGCATAGGAATAATAGCCGTCCTTTTGCTGCCCCAGCTTGGCGAAAGCCTTGAAACTGTCCACGTCAAGGGCTTGCAGATCTTTCAGATAGGCATTGTCCTGAGTCACCCGGTACAGATCGGCAGCGCCGGACAGCATTGTCCCGCTGTTGTAGGACAGCGCCGGGCCGTTGAAATCATTCAGGTCAGCCGCCTTGCGGTAGCGCTCACCGTCAATGACCTCATACTGGATGTCCGCTCCGATATTCGGGCCGTTCAGGTTGTCGGCATAGACCCTGGAGCCGTCTCTCATCATCAGCTTGTCTCGCTGGAAAGCATAGACTTTCCTGGCGAACATCAGATAATAGTCGGCCTTGGCCATCTCTTCCGTCCGACGGGTACGTCCGTCAGAAAGGTCGATATAGCGGTGTGTGGTCTTGTCGGCTTTACCCTTATAGGCCTCGTACAGCCATACCAACGGACTGACCATCGGGCCGTTGCTGCATGAGTGCTTGGAATAATAGCCCGGTCCCCAAGGGATACCGCCGCGTTCCTTGCCATCCTTCACAGTGCAGTCCCAACCATCCAGCACATATTCCGTAAGATATTCTGCCTTTTGAAGATAGCTGCTGTTTCCGGTCAGATGCCAGGCTTCCAGAAGTTCCCTGATAAGCCACTGCTGGTCGTCATACACATTGTCCTTGCCGGAAACGGACGCGGCGCCCGGAGTCTTGCCGCGGTTCACTCCGTACACTGTCCAGTTGCGTGTCTGGGTGAAGGAAGTAAGGGAAAATGTACCGGCGTAATATTCAAGACGGTTGATCAGTTTGTCCAACAGCTGGACGTACCTGTCGTGATTGGCGTTGTAGAGTTCCGTGTTGCCCTTTGCCTTGTCGGCTTCGAGCGCCTTGAGAATCGCGTTCACGGCCTCAATGGAACTGGTGTACATCCAGACACTGCCTATTTCGTTGTTCTGATGGGTCTTGTTGTAAGGGTTGTAATACCGGAACATAGCGAAGCCTTCCGCCTCGTTGAAGTAATTCCTGACACCGGCATCAGTAAGCGCGATGGCGCGTTCAAGGTTTCTGGCCGCCGTCGGTGTCGGGCTTACGTCCGTTCCGGGTACATCCCCACCGCCTTCCGGGGAATTCTGCTTTCCGCAGGAAGGCAGGATTCCACAGGCAGCGATGGCCATCATAATCAAGACTAATCCAATGACTCTTTTCATCAAAACGCTTTGTTAATCAAGTGTAATATCATAGAAGACGAGCTTCTGCTCACCACCGCGGGTTTCTCCCTTGTGGACGCTGATGCAGATGACGACATCCTTGCCGGAGAACTCACTGAAGTCGTAGCGGAAGGTCGCATATTTGTCCGGCGAGTCCTTGGATCCGTCCTCGTGTATGAACTTCCAGCAGCCGTTCTCCGCAGCCTCGGCGAACTGTGCGTCGTTCTCATAAGGAGCGATGGCCTTGGCTGTTCCGTCTGTCGTGATCGCTGTCACGCGGAACACGGTCGGATCGGTGGATGAGAAGTTGCGGACGCGGAAAGCCATATGGTCGTTGGCGTCGGTGATGGAGAACTTGGAGTACCAGAAGGACTCTGGCAGCTCATAGTTCGCATCAACGTCCCCGCGGGTCTTGATGGTGAAGCCTTCGCCTACAAACGGCTCGGTGTCCTTGTTAACATAAATGAAGCCCCACTGGGCGGCGATGTGGTTCTCGCACTCATACTGCCAGGCCTTGTACTGAGGGCCCCAGTTGTCGCGTCCCCATACCTGCACACCGTCAGGAGTGTAAGCCGTGAAGTGCTTGTTGGCGTTGGACATCATCGAGCTGAGCTGCTCTACGGTAAGATGCCATCCCGGAAGCCCCGGTATCTCGGTTCCGGTAAGATAGCCGTCTCCGTCCACATATTCAGGAGCGAATGTGATGTGCTTCAGAGGAGCCTGCACCCAATAGTCGCCCGCTTCCCAGCGATGCACGCCGATGGCGATGGCGATACGCTTGCCCACAAAGGCGGAGAGGTCATAACGGAAGTTAAGATAATCGCCGCTGGAGAAGCCCTCGGAATATTCCTTATAGTCGGTTTCTGGCAGGCGCACGGCCTCCGGATCCGCAGCGGTCATATCCACGACAACCACTGATAAGTGAGCCGGTCCCTGATGGGTACGGATGTTCACGGTAAGGCACTTGTTGGTAGCGGTGATGTCCTTGACACCATAGATGTAAGTGTCGTGGTACTCGCGGTCCGCGGGGTTGTTGGCCTGATCCTCCGCTTCATTCCTGATACGCAAGGTCATACCTTCTCCCTGGTTCTCGATGTTGCCTTCCTGCTTGAACTGCGCGGACATAAAGGTGCAGGACCAGTCGGTCAGGCCGCCGCCGCCCCAGCCGCCGCGGTAATCATCCATATACAGGTAAGGAGCCTGCTGCCGGATGTCATCGAGGGTCTTGCCGCGGAAGAGTTCCTTGCCGCCCATTCCGATGTCGCCGATGTCAATCTTATGGTCTACGAAATCGTCTTTCTTAAGCTGGCGGGTAATGGTCATAGCGCCGGTCTTGCGGAGCGTAAGAGTGTAGTCCTGAATGGTAAGATCGGTGAAAGTGAACACTCCGTCAGCCCCTGTCGTAACTGTCTTGGAACCGATGGAGGCCGTTACACCCGCAAAAGGAACATTACCATGGCTGGCATCCAGCACACGGCCTGTGATGGAAGCGTCCGCCACTTCGAGAACAGGATTCAGAGTCACCTTACCGTCCTCGAAGTTCTTGTAAGGGACAGTCATACCCACGAGGGCATAACCGCTCTTCTGGAACTTGACCACAACGGTCTTGCGGATGGTGACATCCAGCGAATAGGTACCGTCAGAAGAGGTGGAAGTGGACTGATCAGTCCCGTCCACGGTGACGGTCACGGATGCGATACGGTCACCGCCGGTATCGGTCACGACACCGGAGATGTTTCCCGTGCCCCAGTCTTCCTCCGCAGCCTCTTTCTCGCTGCAGGAGGACAGCATCGTAACACTGGCAAGCATAAGCGCCGCCAGAGCGATGGCTTTGGATTTGGATTTCATCATTGTTTTGGTTGATTAAGAATTGGTTTATTGTATTGTTGACAGATATTCCATTGTTTGCTCCGGTCGGTAGGCCATCCGGATACGCCAGATGAGTTCCTGGGTCGACACCGCCTTGAAACGCTCCGGCAACTGGTCGACGCAGGCCTGTGCCGCAGCCGCCGAACGAAGCCCGTCAAAAGAGCTCCAGGCATGTACACAGCACAGCGAGAATGAGGATTCCCTGCCCGGCTCCCAAGAGGTCATCGTCCGTGCGACCTGACGGGGATTGCCACCGCCGTCAGCCGTTGGCAGCCCGTTCCATAAGGTGTATCTGACGCTCACGACCGGAATGTCATAACCTTGCTTGTTGGTGCACCATCTGATTTCGCCCTTTCCTCCGGTATAAGGAGAGTACTGGATGACAACAATCCCTTCAAGCTGGTCGTTGGCATCCACAAAAGCCTGATAGGCCTCCATAGCGTCCGGGCTGAAAGCCCTCCAGGAAGTAAGCTGCAATATCTTAAGCCTGTGCTGGCGCATATGGGCGGACGTACGGGAGGCTATGGTGGCAAGGCCGGCCCCGCGACGGCCTGTATTGAGGGCATATGTGTCCGCATAGAAGTAGCCTCCGCCAAATGTCTCGATAAGCGTGTTCTCCTTTCCGCACAGGCTCAGCAGCTGTGAATACCGGTCAGGAGCCAGCTCCGAGACTGCCTGTGCCGCAATACCATAGCTCATACGTGTCTTGAGACGCTCTTTCTGCGCGTAAAAGTCATTCACGAAACCATCCCCCATTATCCATTGGTAGTTGTCTCCGTCACTCAGGAAGAAAGAAACGAAATTCTTCCGCTCCGCGTAATCTATGTTTCTTGGATTCATTACCGGAGCCAGAACCGATGGTTGGCGTCCACGGGAACCGGCGGATGTCAAAGGATGATTATAGCTCCAGTCAGCGGCAAGCATCAGATGCCCATGGAGGGAAACCTTGCCGACAAACTCATCCTCTCCGAATTCTCCGCTTTCCCATCCCAAAACCGGAGAGTCCGGAGCCAGCCAGTCCAGTATTTCGTCAAAAAGCCTGCTGTTCATACCTTCTGACGAAGTCCCCTGCCTTTTGTTGAGGTTAAAGGTAAAGAGATGATTGCAAATGGCATAATTCCTCAGTTCTGCCGTGCCGACAGGCATAACCACCAATGAGCGGTTGGAACATTTGTCCCTGAATTCATTCCAGGCGTCCCTGGTTGTCTTCTCCCTTGCGTCATAAGTCATAGGAAGCTTCGCGAAACGTTCCCGCAGCGAGACATCGACTATGACAGACTGGTACACGTGCGCCGCCACAGACGCCACAACGGCACTTTCCGGATTCCTCTCCACATCGGTCAGGACGTATCCTTGTATGAGGTCACTGACCTGAACCTTCATACCGTCCACCGGACCGTAAGTATTCAGAGCCAGCTCATAGGCTGTCTGGCGGCCGATCTCGCACCCCAAGGACGACTTGGTTTTCGCATACGACTCCGAATCGATATCCAGCCAAACGGCAACATCCGAACGGTTCTCCTGAAAAGCCCCGTTGACGATACCCGCCAAAGACTCGCACAAAAGCTGGTATGGCAGTCCGTTCCGTTTCATATCAACACAATTCCAGTACAACCGCGGAATTCTTGCGGATTCCGGCATATAGAACTGTCCGGCGTCCCCGAGGGAATCGTGAATGTCCTCGTACACGGCCGCATCCTCCGCGGAGGGCGGAACTCCGACACCCTCATCATCCCGAGGGCGGCAACCTGATGACATCAGAGAGGTCATCAGCGCAAGTGCGGTAATAAGATTGAAGACGGACATTAGTTTTGCGTGTTTTTCAATGGCAAAGAAAAGCCCGATATATTAAAAAATGGGTTAATTAACCCTTATCTGATAATTAATTTGGGTTAACCGGGCAAAAAATATATATTTGTCCCCAAAGAACACGCATAATGAAACGGGGAATCATCCTTTTCTTTCTTATACTACACTGCGCCGCTATTTACAGCCAAGGTCTCCACTTCCGCGGATCAAGCCATCCTATCAAGGACAGGAGCAGTATGATCATCCACACGAGGAAAGCCATGACTGATTCGATGGTGCTGCGCTTCGACTTTTCTCCGACAGAAGAAAAGGACGCCGGATTTATTTTCAGAATCGGATCCGCCTTTGAAGAGAACAACGCCGGAGGCATCTGTCTCTTCATGGACAGCATGGGACAGGACTATCAGTTTCAGGTCATCCTTGAAGGAGACCGTTGTATATCCTCCCTGTCATTCCCCAAATCCGACTTGAAGGACGGAGAATGGCTTCCCGTAGTGTTCAAGTTGGATCCGCTCAAAGACAGCGTGTTCCTGAGCATCGGCCCTCATTCCGCCGCAGGCGGGCTTGTGTTAGAAGGCCAGTTCAGGTCATTTCTCTGTCTCGGAAAAAACGAATATAGGATAGATGTCCCCGGCTTCGATTTGCGCAACCTGTCCATAACCCGGAACCAGGATGTGGTCACGTTCCCGCTGGAAGAGGACTCCGGGAATATAGCCTCCAGTTCCCAGCCTTTGATCAGGGCTAAAGTCAGCAACCCGGAATGGCTTAACCAAGACCGCCTGCACTGGAAAAAACTTCACACGCAACACAGCTCGCACTTCTTGACCTGCGGTTACGATACCACGATGCATGAAGTGTATATGATATCTCGGGACTCGCTCATACGTTTCCCGGTAGGCAAGGGAAGGGTTTCCGCCCAAAAGACGCGGGACATTAACCCTCTCCACACATTCCTCGGCTCCAGCTTCCCTTCCGACAGCGGCTACTTCTGCTATGAGGCCTACTACGACGAGGAGGTCGCGCATGACACGCCGACCATGGCGTTCCTGAGCCGGGACGGGCACTGGACGAACCTTTCATACCACCGCTTCCCCACCCAGCTACATCACCATAACCTCATCACCGACACGCTCCGTAACTGCCACTACCTCTATGGCGGCTTCGGCAACCGGCTGAACAACGGAAGGTTTTACCGTCTGGATGCGGACAACGTCTGGAGACCGACCCCGGAACTGTCGGGAGACGAGGTCTGGCCTCGGTATTTCGCTTCCGCCGGATGGGATCCTGCCACAGACAGAATCTATCTCTTCGGAGGAATGGGCAACGAGAGCGGAGACCTCGTTCTGGGCCGGCAGTATATGTATGATTTATTCGCCATCGACCCTGTCACTTTCGAGGCCAGGATGTTATGGACATTGCCAAAGCAGTCGCCCAACAAAGTCCCTGTAAGGAATATGGTCCTTCCCGGAGACCAGTGCTTCTACACGCTGATGTACCCTGAAAGCAACACGGAGACCGAACTCAGGCTTTACCGCTTCTCGCTCCTGGACGGGGAGGTGCGGACGTATGCCGACGCCATACCGATGAATTCCGACCGAATCCTCACGAACGCCAATCTGTATTACGACAAGGCGCTCCAGAAATTAGTGGCGGTCATTGAAGAGTCTTCCAACGACATCGATTCAAAGGTGACGGTCTACACCCTGTCATTCCCACCGCTCAAACGAGGCGTCTCGACCGTCATCAAACGGAGGATACAATTATCGGTGACAATGCTGTGCGCGTTCCTGCTCCTGAGCGTCGCCGCTTTCCTTCAGGCCCGCGGAAAAGCCCGGAAGCGCAAGCTCAGGGGAAGCATCCCCGCCGCCGCACTTGAGCCATTCAAGCCTACGCCAAGCTCAATATTCCTGTTCGGAGGCTTTGCCGCCTATGATGCCAACGGCAACGAGATCACCACGGAATTTCCGGAAAAGATACGCCATCTGCTGCTTCTGATTCTACAGGGAGGGGAAAAGGGCGTAAGCTCCAAACGCATCCGCGCGCTTCTTTGGCCGGACAAAGACAATGAGCACGCAAAGAATCTGCGCGGAGTGACTATGAACAAGCTGCGGAAAGCTCTTTCAGGCATGGAGGGTGTGTCCGTCAAATATGAGGACGGCTACTTTATGCTTTGCGGCCAAGAGCCGTTCAGTTGTGACTATTTCCTGTTCCGGGCCATTCTGAAGGATGAACGCCCGGACATGAACACACTCGTAAGGCTTTTGTCAAGGGGCAAGTTTCTTCTTGGTGAGTCAGACCCGCTGCTTGACAAGATGAAAGAGGACACCGAACAACAGATATTGCCCGTCATACAAAGCGAAATGAGACGCAGGCTGGAAATGAAAGAATATGCCAACGCGGTACTCTGCGCCGACATCATCTTCCACATTGACTGTCTGGACGAAGACGCTCTCAAAAGCAAAGTCCTGGCATATCGCCTTATGGGCCGAGAAGACGAGGCGAGGGTCTGCTATCAGTCCTTCATCTCGCAATACAAACGGGAATATGATGAGGAGTACGGCACTTCTTACGAGAATCTATAAGAGGCGCTTCGGCACGGACCGGCGGCAGCGCAACGGCGGCGCGGGGCGCTCGGAATGACCGGAATGATGTGCGGGGCTAACCTCGTCCGGAAGCGGAGATCATCGTCTTCAGCACGCTGTTGAATGCGGAACGCCCGAGAAGATCATCAACGGAAATGTGCATCCTCCAGCGCCAATAATGATTCCGGACAGCCGGAATATTGATTCTCTCGTCCTCCGGGCCGCCCTGATGGCGGACCCCGCCATCGACTGACATCCAGTCCTGAAGCGGCAGGACACAAAGCATCGAAGGCGACTCAAGATGCCGCCTGACAATCATTTTACAAATCCAAGGCTCACAGGAATATGGGGCGGCTCCCTCACAGCGGAGAACCTCGTGGAAAAACCTTTCGGACATTTCGCGGTTTTCCTCCCACCAGCCACGGAGCGTGGAAGTGTCGTGCGTGCCAGTGGCGCAGACAGACAGGTACGGATAGGAAGCCGGGTCGCCAAACGTCCTGCCCGGAGACTTCGGCATCCTCTGGATTTCAAGAGACAGAATCCGCAGCTTTCTCATCACTTCCGGCACGCAGGCAGGTATCATTCCGAGATCCTCACCGCAGGCAAGCATCTCCGTGGAATCCAAAAGCGCAGGCAACTTCCTCATAGCCGACTCTTTCCAGAAATCATTATGGCGACGGTAGAAGAAATCATCGTAAAGCTCTTCATAAACGCTTTTCAGGCGGTCGTCCAAAGCCCGGAGGTCCTCAGTGCCGCGGGAGGCTATGAATGGATGATACCATCCAGGGCGATGCGGATCCTGTACGAAAAGCCGGGATTCCGGATTCAATCCCCTGTCCCTCAACTCATCAGCGGAATACGGCAAGGCAGGGTTGAAATGTCCGTCCAGACCTGTCCCTGCTCCGGTCGGAATCTCCCAGATGCGGAAGAATCCAAGAATATGGTCGATTCTGAAAGCGTCGAAATATTCACTCATCTTCCTAAGCCTGGCTTTCCACCAGGCGTAGCCGTCTTTTGCCATCTCCTCCCAGTTGTAAGTCGGAAAGCCCCAGTTCTGCCCATCTGACGAAAAAGCGTCAGGCGGAGCGCCGGCCTGCGAGTCAAGGTTGAACAGGCGCGGGAACATCCAGGCGTCCACGCTTGTCCTGCTTATGCCGATCGGAAGGTCGCCTTTGATCACTACACCCTTGGAATGGGCATAACCGACCGCATCCTTGAGTTGTGCGTCAAGACAGAATTGAACGTAACAATAAAACTCCGTCTCTGCCTTGTGCCTGCGGAAGAATGCCTTGGCCTTGGAATCAGAATATTCAGAAAGGGACTTCCATTTCCTGAAATCAGGGGTCCCGTTGATGTCCCGCAGTACACAGAACACGGCATAGGGGACAAGCCAATCCTTGTTTGAGGAATAGAACGACTTGTACTCTTCACCTGACATAACTTCCTCACCTACAGAGGAGAAAGCTTTTTTAAGGAGACGTGTCTTCTCACGGTTTACTCTCTCGTAATCAACGAAAGGAAGAGCGTTGAGTTCATTTTGGAGCGCCTTGTACTTTTCGTCCGGCCTTACTCCGGCATCCGGCAGATGAATGAATTGAGGATGAAGGGCGAAGGTGGAGTTGGCGTTGTAAGGGTAGGAATCCGTCCTGCCTCCGGTCATTGTGGTGTCATTGACCGGCAGAATCTGGATTACGCTCTGTCCGGTAAGAGCCGCCCAGTCGGCAAGTTTCCGGATGTCCCTGAACTCACCCACTCCGAAACCGCTCTCACTCCGGAGCGAAAAGACCGGGACTGCCGTACCGGCCCCGCGCCACGGAGCGGTCTCAAACTCCGGAACGACATCCCTTATTACAGACCGGCATTCTTGAGAAAGAGTTCCGGCGAAAAAGTGATTAGGGCCGGCTTCCCAGACCACCGGCTTTCCTGTATTCAGATCAAGGATCACGAACTTGAACTCAAATGGCCCGCATACGTCCAGAGACACATTCCAAAATGGGAATCCATCGGCGCACATCGGAACAAACCGCTTCCATTCATCGAACAGGACGCCGCTTCCCGTGATGGCCAAAGCATATTCGTTGCGGACAAAGGCGCAAGGGACAGAGAATGTCACGTTGCCGCGCCCGCCGGAAGCCATCCGCCGTCTTTTGAAAATGACCTGCGTGAACGCTTTGGTCCAAAACGGCGAATCTTCCGGACGCTCCTGCCATCGGTCACGGATTTCCAGCCTCTGAACCGTACCGGAAGCCGTTTCACCGGCCTCTCGACCTGGCGGGACAACCCCTCCATTGGCAAGACCGCCCGATGCGGCCACATTCCCGGAGGAATATTCCTGGAGCGGAATCCGCCTGCCTGCCCATTCCGCGCGGACGCGACGCCCGTCACGATGAAGTTCAAAGGAATAATCCAGCGTCTTCACCGTAGAAGGCACATCCAAGGAAGCCGCCCATCGCCCGTCGGCGCAACCGCACATCGCAACCGCCTTTCCGTCAGACAGTATCATAAAAAGCCCCTCTCCGGGAGAAGTGAAATATTCAAGTGAAACCTCAAGTCGCATAATGTCATTCAGCGGCGGAATCTGTCCGCCGTAATCCGTAATATTAGTAAAAATATCCGGATTTCCGGAAAAAAAATCACAGTTCCTGTCAAGAGCATTTTTGCGCTTGCCAAAAATTTGGGATTGGCGATTTTATGAGTTAATTTTGAGGAATATTAAGAAGCTATGGACAAGAGGGAACTTGAGATAATGGCGCCGGCGGGCAATTTTGAGTGCCTGTATGCGGCGATACAAGGCGGAGCGGACTCGGTTTATTTTGGAATCGGGAATCTGAATATGCGCTCGCACTCAGCCAACAACTTCACTCCGGAAGACCTGCCGCGGATCACGGAGATATGCCGGGAACACGGAGTCAAGACCTATATGACCCTTAACATCGTGCTGTACGGAGAGGATCTGGCGCCTATGAGAGAAGCATTGGATGCCGCAAAAGAGGCCGGCGTGGATGCGGTCATCGCATCTGACATGGCGGCGATAACCTATTGCCGGAAAATCGGGATTGAGGTTCACATCTCCACACAGCTGAACGTGTCGAATTCCGAGGCTCTGCGGTTCTACGCACAATTCGCAGACGTGATTGTGCTGGCAAGAGAACTCAACCTCAGGCAGGTCAAGGAAATACACAGAGCTATCAGAGAAGAGGGAATCAAAGGCCCGTCAGGCAATCCTGTCAGGATCGAGATGTTCGCCCATGGAGCGCTGTGCATGGCGGTGTCAGGGAAATGCTACCTTAGTCTGCAAACCTACGGGGCCTCCGCCAACCGAGGGGCCTGCTACCAGCTTTGCCGCAGGGGCTACGAGGTCACAGATCTGGAGACCGGCACGAAACTGAGCATCGACAACAAGTACATAATGTCGCCCAAGGATCTCTGTACAATCGAGTTTATGGACAAAATCATAGACGCTGGAGTAAAGGTGTTCAAGATTGAGGGTCGGGCAAGAAGTGCCGAATATGTCAAAAATACAGCCGAGTGCTACCGGCGGGCGGCTGACGCTGTCTGCGAGGGGCGTTACACGCCGGAACTGGCCGCCTCGCTGAAGGAAGAGCTTTCTGAAGTCTTCAACAGAGGGTTCTGGGACGGTTATTATCAGGGCGCCAGACTCGGGGAATGGAGCGATGTCTACGGCAGTCACGCCACACGTAAAAAAATCTATTGCGGGAAGGTCACCAACTGGTTCGACAGAATCTCCGTGGCCGAGGTTCTGATAGAGTCAGAGAGTCTCCGCAAGGGTGACAACATACTCGTCATCGGAGAGACAACAGGGGTCATCGACCAGAATGTAAGCGAGATAAGGGTCGAACTCAAGCCAACCGAAGAAGCTCGGAAAGGGGTCCTATGCTCGATTCCGATTGTATTCCCGGACGACATCAGAACTCCCGGAGGAAGGAAAATACGCCGGGGAGACAAAATCTACATCTGGAGAGAGGCCTGAGTCCCTTTGGAAAGACCCGCGCCGTACCCTCAGACTCCCTTTTCGGGTTGGTGGGTGAACTTGCGCGGCCCTTCTACCGAACGCCAGTAGTCAGAGTCGAATTCAGGATGGACATAAGGAGTGTCCTTGTCGATGACAAAGCTGAGGTAAGTAATCCTGTACCCCTGCGCCATAAACATCCTCTCGTAGAAAGTCCGGACCTCGAACAAAGCCTCGACGGCGGACTTGCCCACCACCGACGTCAAAGGACTCTCGAGAATCCCCTGCCTTCCGGAGCCATAGAGGTCATCGGTCGCGGCCAGAATCTTAAGATTGTTCTGCTCGGCGACCGCTTTTGAATATTCATAAAGGAAGCGGCTGTCGGTCTTCAGATGTACTATCCCGCCTTTTTTAAGGAATTTACGGTAGCGGTCAAGGAAGAGCGGACTCGTGAGGCGGCAATTCTCGCTTTTCATCTGAGGATCGGAGAATGTAAGCCAGATCTCCGAAACCTCACCCGGAGCGAAAAAAGCCTCGATGAACTCGATTCTGGTCCGCAGGAACGCCACATTCGGAAGTTTGTTCTCAGTGGCGAACTTGGCTCCTTTCCAAAGACGCGCCCCCTTGATGTCAACTCCTATATAGTTGAGCGACGGCTCTCTGAGGGAAAGGTCAATCGTGTACTCGCCCTTTCCGCATCCAAGCTCAAGCACAATCGGCCGCGCCGCGTCAAACATCCTTTCATTCCAATGACCTTTGACCGGATGCTCCTTGAGTCTAAGGCTGTTGCCGGTCTCCGGCTTGTCAAGCACAGAAGAGGCTTCCGGCTGCAGAAGGCAGGCGAAAGTCTCGTTTTCGGCGAATTTTCTAAGCTTATCGTGTCCCATTACTTTCTTGTGAATACCACCCCGACTCCCCTGACCGCCTCAGAATCATTCAACACCCTGGCTTTCAGCCGCCAACGGCCATTCTCCGGCAAATCCAGCACCTCCTTGTAGCAAACGATGTAGTCCTTGGAATAGTACGACGAGTCAACCGCCTGACCGACGCTGATGAATGTCGTGTCAGCAAGAATCACTGAATCCGAAGGAGAAATCCACCTCAGGCCAAGCGACACGCTGTCAGGAGGGAAAGTCCCGAAAGCCGGGCGTTCGATTCTTGTGTAGAAATCCAAGGAATAGGACACCGTCGAATCCGAAAGGTCGAGGTTGAAGATGTAAGTGTCGCCATATTCGGCGTCCTCCCTTACGACAAACGGTTCATAGGAAGAAGGCCGGGAGCAGGATGCCACGGCCACCAGGAGAACCAGCGTCAGGAAAGGGCTACGCATCTGTCTTCGGCTTCTGTTCAGGCTTTCTGTCACCCTTCGGACGCTGTTGAGGACGGCCGTTTCTGCGAGAGCCACCGTTTCCGCGGCCTCTCGACGGGCCATAGCCTTCCTGCCTTGAGCCGGCAGGGGCCTCCTGATTAGCCGAAGGAACCGCGGAGCGTGCCGAAGACTCCTCACCGGACTTCATCCTGGACTTTCCCCGGTTCCTGTTCCTGTTTTTTCTCGGCTTGTCGAACCTTGTGATGCTGTCGTCACCCACGGCAGAGACAAACTGAGGGCCGGACGGCTCCGGGTCACTCTTCAGTGACTCTGGCTTCTGCCCGTTACGGTTCATCATAATGATCTGGGCGACCTCCGAGGCCGGCAACGGGTAAAGGTTCGAAAGTGAGCCTTTCTCGTAGGTGAAATACATCGTCTCCTGAAGAATGTCCGTCTTGGCCAGATAGGCAAAGCCATCCTGGAACTCAAGCGGTTCCGTCACCTTAGGGATACGTGTCTGCGCATCCAGATAGTTGGCGACCTCATAGTTCAGGCAACATTTCAGCTTGCCGCACTGCCCTGCCAGCTTCTGCGGATTCAGAGACAGATCCTGCGCGCGCGCCGCCGATGTGGAGATGGATTGGAAATTCGTTATGAAATTGGCGCAGCAAAGCTCCCGTCCACATATTCCGAGACCTCCAATCAGCCCTGCCTCCTGACGCGCGCCTATCTGTTTCATCTCGATTCTGATACGGAACTCCTCCGCATAGACCTTGATGAGCTGGCGGAAATCCACACGCCCGTCGGCGATGTAGTAGAATATTGCTTTCGTGCCGTCCCCCTGGAACTCCACGTCACCGATTTTCATATCCAGTCCAAGCTCCGCGGCTATCCTGCGAGCCTGTATCATAGTGTCCTGCTCCCTCGCTATCGCCTCCTGCCATTTGGCTATGTCAAACGGTTTTGCCCTGCGATAGATCTTCTTCAGCGGAGCCACCTCGGGATCGACACCCTTACACATCATCTGGCGACCAACCACCGGACCCTCCAAGGTCACAATTCCAAGGTCATGGCCGTTCGTCGCCTCAACTATGACCAAATCCCCGGTCTTTACCCCCTGCCCTGAAGCGTTGATGTAAATCCCTTTTCTGGTGTTTTTGAAACGCACTTCAAAAAGATCCTTGTACTGCTCCTGACGGATGCCATGAAGCCAGTCGTAGTCTTTCAGCTTGCAGCAACCCTGACGGTAACTGCAATCATATTCGCCGGTCTCCGGATCCTGCGTGATCGTGCAACCGCGGTTGCAGTCAAACCTTATGGTCTCCTTATCAATATTTTCCATATATTCTCCATTATACTTGTCAGAAACTCAAATACATCCGCCCCACAAGGTCAGTGAAAAGAATCTTCTGGTTGACATTCCTGTCGATAAGCGTCACCGCCCTGTCAAGACAAGCGACCGCCTTTCTCGGAAAACTCTTGGCGCAATTCGAGGCCAGACGGACAAAAAAGTCTTTCTCTTCCTCCGAAACACCCGCAATCTGAGACAATCCCTGCTGAATCAGAAAGACTTTCCGAAGGCTTTCACCCGCGAATTTACAAAAAGCTTTCTGGTTTTCACGCGACGGAAGCGCGGCCATCGCGTCAGCCCATCCCAAAGCCGAGCAGAGATCCTTTGAGACAAGCGAGTCAACAAGGCCCTTGAACATCTCCATACGGTGGAGATAGTCCTCCTTCCCGGAAAGGTAGCGCAAGGCCGCCCCGACACTTCCGCCTGCGACCAGCGCCGCCTGGGAAGCCTCCGAGGCATCCTTCCCGAAACGGGAGGTCAGAACCTGAACAATCTCCTGCTTTGAATGCGGCAGGATTCTTATGGCCTGGCATCTCGAGGAAATAGTCTGCATAACTTTCTCCGGAGCGTGAGTTATCATTATGAAGACCGTTTTCTCCGGCGGCTCCTCAACGGCCTTCAGAAGCCTGTTGGCCGAAGCCGCATTCATCTTCTCAGGCAAGTACACGACCACGGCCTTCCATCCTCCCTCAACCGAGGTAAGCCACACAGTCTCAAGAACTTCTTTCGCCTCGGCATTATTAATCACAGCCTGCTTCCCCTCAATTCCGAACGCCTCGCTGACCTCCTCTTCAAGAGCATAAGGGTTGGATGTCATCAACGCGCGCCAATATTCGACAAACCTCTCAGCCCTGAGATTCTCGACCTTGTCAGTGACTTTAGAGCCATTGGCGACCGGATAGACATAATGGACATCCGGATGAATCATACCGGAGACCTTGCGCCCGTCTCCCATAATCCGGCCAAGGAACGCGAGGACAAGCGCCATCGCTCCACAGCCGTCGTTCTCGTAAAGCATCATGGCGTGAGGGACACGGCCGCTTTCGGCCATCCCTTTCAGTGCCTTGACAGCATCCTGATTGCCTATGATTCCGTCCAGCTCCATCAACTCTGCCTATAAGCGGTAAAACCGGCTATTCCTGCCAGATATTCTTTCTCTTTCGACTCAGGAAGGACAGAAAGGGCGGCCACAGCCTTGGCCACATACTCATCAAGCACCGAAACGGCATATTCCACACCACCGTTGCTCCGGACAAACGCCGCTATCTCTTCCTTGTTTTCAGGATGCTCGTGGATGCCGGCCACTTTCTTTCTTATCCTCTCCGCCTCCTCTGCAGACACAGACCTCAGCGCACCCAAGAGAGGCAAAGTGATTTTCTGCTCTTCCAGATCGATGCCCACCGGCTTCCCGATGCCCTGGCCGTCTGAATAATCGAATATGTCATCCTTGATCTGGAACGCGATCCCCAGACTGACCGCATAGTTCCGGACGGACTCAATCCAATCTTTTCCGGCGTTCACCGAAATTGCCGCTGAAACGGCCGTCGCCTCGAACAGAGACGCTGTCTTGCTATAGATTATCCTGAGATAGTCACTTTCGTCCGTGTCTCCGCTGGATGCCTTCTGAAGCTGGAGCATCTCACCCTCCGCAAGGCTGCTGAGTGTCTTTGAGAAGATTCTTATCACATTCTCACCGCCGGACGACGCAGCGAGTATGTTCTCCATAGCCATCACCAGCCAATAGTCCCCTATCAGCACAGAGGCTGAACTGCCCAACAAAGACATCACAGTCGGAACTCCCCGCCTTTCCGAACTGCCGTCAGCCACATCATCGTGAAGCAGGGTGGCGTTGTGAAGAAGCTCTGAGGCGGCCGCGAAACGGACAGTGTCAGAATTGGCGTACCCTCCGGAACACGCCCTCGCCACCAGGAGCGCGATCATCGGACGGAGCCGCTTTCCGCTGTGGGAAAGAATCGCCTCATTGGTGGAGTTCAGAAGCTCAATGTCGCTTTTCAAGGAAGAACGTATCAGCTCATCCGTGTCCTCCCAATCTTTCCCCAAGAATATTCTTACCTCATCCAGAGTCATCAGTATCAAGTCTTTAGTCCAGGTGTCCCACAAGCTCGGCCACTGTGTCAGGGAACTCTATCAGTTCCCTGGAACGGGAGTCAAGCATCCCGGTCTCAACATAATGGTCCAGCAAGGACTTCAACGGCTCGTAGAAGCCGTCAAGGTTCAATGCGAAAATCTTTCCCGGATATTTCTCCAGTTTGGCGAGCGTCAGCGTTCCGATAAGCTCGTCCAAAGTACCTATTCCGCCCGGCAAGGCGACAGCCGCACAGGCGCCCTCTCGGAGTCTCTCCTTACGCTCGTCCATAGTGTCCGTCCAGATTATCCGGTCGAGTCCCGGGAACTTGTACTGTTCCATAAAGCGAGGCAGGACACCGATGTGACGGCCTCCACAACGGGCCGCCTCATCTCCGACCGCACCCATCGTGCCCTTTACAGCACCGCCCGAGACAATGGTGTAACCAAGCGAACAAGCCGCGCGGGTCACTTCCCGCGCAGCTTGGTTGTACTTTTGATCGATGTCATAACTGGCAGAACAGTAAATGACAATCTTCCGTCCGTCTTCCATCCGACAAATGGTTAAAAGAATATGGCCACTGACGCCATTATTCCATTGAAGTTGCTGCCGTTGTTGACAGCGTCTTTCAAAACGTCCTTTACAGCCTCCCCCACCGCTCCGACATTGCCGTCCTTGTCATAGACATTTCCGAAATTCCAGAAATACTTGACGGAAAGCTGAAGCCTCCAGACATCGATTCCGGCCCCGACTCCGAGACCGTACTCCAACTTTTTGAGACGGTCCTTGAGTTTGTCGGCATACTCACCGTTCGTACTCTGGCCAAGGCGATACCCCACAAAAGGCTCCACAAAGCCATAAGGACGGAATGCCAGAAGATCCGTCCCCCATTGGAGCTGGACCGGCACCTCAAGGTAGCCGACCTTTGTCTCGAAAGCGCCGATCGTCTCGGAGAAGCCAAAGTCACCCCACTTGTCAGCCGAGAGTCCCTTTACCTGATAGAGCACGGATGGCTGGACGGCGAATCCTCCGAAGACAGGAATCTCGGCGGTAAGACCGATGTGATAAAGCGAGACTGATTTGTTGTCAACTTTCTTGATTGATGTGGACGAGGAAGTGAAACCACCCAACAGTCCCACCCTGGCGGAATTATACCTTTGCGCGGCCGCATCCGCGCAAAAAACGAAGGCAGCCACGAAGGCAGCCACAATCATTGACTTTCTCATGGGCGCAAGGCTATATCAATGAATCAATCCTGGCCGCGATGTCGGCCTTAGGGACATTGCCGACGAGCTTGTCAACGACCTCCCCTCCTTTGAAAAACAGGATGGTGGGGATATTCCTGATTCCGTACTTTTCCGCGATGTCCTCGCAGTCATCCACATTGCATTTCACAACTACGGCTTTACCGTCATATTCGGAGGCTATGGTCTCGACCGTCGGAGCCAACATTCGGCAAGGGCCGCACCAGGTCGCCCAGAAATCGACCAGAACCGGTCTGGTGTCGGAGATGATCTCCGCAAAATTTTCGTTTGTCGCTATTTTCTCCATAATCAATGAAAATTAAAATGTCCGGAACGGTCAACACAATTACCGTTCCAGACACAAAGATAACAAATTCGGCGGCTTCAGCAAAAATGAATTACAGAGCCTGTTCGATGTTCCAGACAAATGCCCGCAGACCAAGTTCCCTGAAGTCTTTGTCTTTCCGGCGGAGCGCTTCCATAACAGGATCCACCTTATCGTCCGGGACGATTGTCAGAATGGCGTAGTTCTGCTCCGGCCAGGCGTGGTCACCGTAATGAGGGGTGCCGTCGATACCACCTCTGCCCTGAATGTCAAGCCACTGGGTGAACCCCCTCTGGCCGGACTCCTCAAGCAGTTCGACAATCTCGTTGCCGTAGGCCTGATTGTATGCTATAAAAAGAGCTTTCATATTCATTAACCTTTAATCTGTTTCATTTTCTTGGCCTTACGACGTTCCTGCGCGGTTGCGAAAGAACAGTAGAGCGTAGGAATCAGGACGAGGGTGACAAGCGTGGAGATTGTCAGACCCCAGCATACCGTCATACCAAGAGAGCGCCACATCTCGGAGCCTTCTCCCTGCCCGACGGCCAAAGGAACCATACCCAACACCGTCGTGAGGGTGGTCATAAGGATAGGACGGAGACGGCTTCTGGCGGCGGTCACGGACGCGTCGATGACGCTCATTCCCCTTTCGCGCATAAGAATCGTGTAGTCAATCAGAACGATACCGTTCTTGACAACGATGCCAAGAAGGATGATGATACCGATCATCGCCATAACGCCGAGCGCGGTGTTGGTTGCCCAGAGGCCGAGAATAACACCGGTGAGAGCGAACGGCACGGAGAACATAATCACGAACGGACTCATAAAGGATTCGAACTGGGAAGCCATAACCATATAGACGAGTATGACGATCAGAACGATAAGGACGATAAGGTCGAAGAACATAGACTGCTGGTCCTCGAAGTCACCGGAAATCTCGGTCGTGATGTTATTCGGGATGTCAGTGGTCGTGAGTATGGCGTTGGTGGCGGCCACAGCCTCGCTGAGGGCATGTCCGTTGGAGACAATACCTGTCACGGTGATGTACCTCTCCCTGTTCTTTCTTTCGATTGTCGGGGGCACCTTGGACTCGACAACCGTGCCAAGATCCTTGATGCGGACAGACTTGCCGGCAGGAGTGTAGACAATGATGTTCTCGATGTCCTCCACGCTTGAGCGGAAGCGCTTGTCATAGATGACGCGGATGTTGTACTCCTCGCCTTCCTCGCGGTAGAAAGAGCTTATAGAGCCGTTCATCGCCGCACTGAAGGCCGCTGCCGCGGTTGTGGAGTTGAGTCCGTTGAGCGCCAGTTTTGTCCTGTCGAAATCCACTTGATACTCAGGGGTATAATCCTCGCGGCTAAGCACGACCTGCGAGAAGTTTTCGTTATCGAGCATCTTCCCCTGAATCTCTTTGGCCACGCGGTCGGTCTCGTCGAATTCATAGCCGAAGATCTCAAGCGTTATAGAGGCGGCTCCGCCTACACCGCCCATTCCCTCGGACACGGTTCCCTTCTTGACTTCAGGATATTCCCTGAGAGCCTTTCTGATGATGTCCGCGATCTCGGAGGAAGAACGCTCTCGGTCCTCCATGGAGCCAAGGTTGACGTTCATCGAGATGATGTAGGAGCCGTTGGACTGGATGCTTCCGAACACATTGTCAGTGCTGGCCTGTCCAAAACGGTACTGAAGCACCTGAATCTCAGGAATCTCGGACTGAAGTCTGTCCGCGAAATTCTTGGCGAACTCTCCGGTGACAGACTGCTCGGTCCCTACCGGCAGCTCGATGGAGACAGACAGACGGCCCTCATCCGAATGAGGGAAATACTCTGTCTTCACTCCAGGGCCGAGAACGACAAGAACGATGACAAAAATCGCAAGCGCACCGAATATCACAGACTTCCTGTGTCCCATCGACCAGCCGATGATATTGGCGTAAACATCGGAAATCTTGTCCAGGAACTTTTCCACATTGTCAAAGATCGCTCTGTGAAGCTTGCCGTTCTTCGGCTTGTTGCTCAGTATCTTAGAACAAAGCATAGGCACAAGGGTCAATGCGGCGGCGGTGGAAATAATCATAATGATGGAGACAATCCATCCGAGCTGCTTGAACATAATGCCGGCCATTCCGGAAACCATCGTAAGAGGCAGGAACACGCAGAGCATCGTCAAGGTGGACGCGATGACGGAAATACCCACCTCGGATGTTCCATGCACGGCGGCCTCGGTAGGCTTCTCACCTCTTTCCAAGTGCGTGGAGACGTTCTCCAGCACCACGATGGCATCGTCCACAACCATACCGATCGCTATGGACAAGGCTGACATCGAAATGATGTTCAACGTATTGCCGGTGGCGAAAAGGTATATCAGGGAACCCAGCAAGGCGATAGGGATAGAGAGCACGATGATGAAAGTCGCCCTCCATCTTCCGAGGAAGACATAGACGACGAGCATTACCACGAGAAGGGTGATGATAATCGTCTCTTTCAATGAATTAAGGGTGTTGAGGATGTTAGTGGAGCTATCCACGACAACGCTTATCTCCACGTCGGACGGGAGAGTCGGCTCAATGGTCTTGAGCTTTTCCTTGACACTCCTGATGACGTTGACGGTGTTGGCGCCGGATTGCTTCTGGATGGCGATCATCGCGGACCTCTCTCCGTTTGTGAAAGATTCCTGCGACTTCTCCTCGGACTCGTCCAGAACAGTGGCGACATCCTTCAGATAGACGGTATGGCCGTTTCGCGTGCTGACTACAATGTCAAGAAGCTCGGACGGGTCCTTGAATTCCTTCTCGACGCGGAGAGTGAAGGACTCAGCACCGATATCTATGCTTCCGGAAGGCACGTTACGGTTCTCAGCAGCTATAATCTGGGATATCCCGGAGACACTCAGGCCATAGGACTCCAGCTTGTTAGGGTCGCAATAGACATGGATTTCCCTTTCAGGGGCGCCTGATACGCTGACGGTGCCGACACCCTTGACACGGCCGAGAGGTGTGACCATCTTGTCGTCCAGAATCTTGTTCAGGCCCATAAGGCTCTGGTTTGCCTTCGCCGACAGAATCAGCACAGGCATATCATCCGCGCCGAACTTGAAAAGCACCGGGACCGACGCTCCGTCAGGCAGGGATGAGTTGACAAGATCCAACTTGTCTCGTATGTCGTTACAAGCCTCGTCGATGTCCGTACCGTATTCAAACTCAAGAACCACCACCGAGATATTCTCCTTTGACCGGGACGTGAGATCCTTAAGGTTCTCAACGCCGTTCAAGGTGTTCTCAAGCACCTTGGTCAGGTTGTTCTCAATGTCAGAGGCACTCGCACCCGGATACGACGACATCACCATCACGACATTGGCGTCGAATTCCGGGTAGTTCGCCAGCGAGGTGTTCATCAGTGAGAAGACTCCGAAGACGATGAAAGCGATGAATATCAACGCAGTCGTCACGGGCTTCTTCACCGCCGATCTGTAAATGCTCATAGTCTAATCACTTTAATTGTTCTTGGAGATCTCAACCTTGCTTCCATCCTTAAGGCTTGTGCTTCCCTTTGTGGCCACGATGTCTCCTTCATTCAGACCTTCGAGGATTTCATAGTATCTGTCGAAATGACGGCCTACCTTGACAATCACGCTGCGTACGGTGTTGTCCGAGCCGACGACGAAGACGTTTCTCTGTCCGGAGCCCTGCATCTTGACAACCGCCTCGTCAGGAACGACGATGCTGTTGTTGACTCCGAACTCAACCTTCACCCTTGTGAACATTCCAGGGCGCAGAGTCCTGTCAGTGTTGCCGACAAGTATCTCGGTCGTGAACGTGTGGCTCGTAGGATCAATCGTCGGATATACCTTGCCGACCTTTCCTGTGAACGTTCTTTCCGGGATGGCGTCCGCCGTGACCTCCACACGGTCGCCTTTCTTGACCTTAGTGTAGTCCGACTCGGAGATTCCGACGAGAATCTTCACCGGAGTGATCTGCTGGACGACAAAGATTGGCTGCCCGGAATAGAGGTCTCCCTGATCGTAGTTCCTCGCCGTCACGACTCCACTGATAGGAGACCTGAGCCAGGTGTTCTCAAGAAGGTTGTTGTAAGACCGGCGGCTGACCTTCCATGCCATCTCCGCGGCGTCGAAATCGGACTTGGACACACCGCCCTCCTCGTAAAGGCTTCTGAGACGGCTCAGCTCCGTGGAATCATTCACAAGCTTGAGCCTCGCCTGGTCAAGCTGAGAGGCGTCCATCTCGGCAAGCAGCTGGTTCTTCTCGACAAAACTTCCCACATCAACCTTGATTGTCTTGATTCTGCCTCCTGTCTGAGGAGCGATGTTGTTCACGGCGAAGGCCTGGACAGTCGATGAATATATGTCCGTCTGAGGCACCTCCATCCTTTCGGCTGTAGCTGTGGCGATCAGTGTCGCCCTTTCCTGCGCCTGAGCGGAGACATCCGCGCTCTCAGCCTTCTTCCCGTTTCCGCAAGAGGCCATGAAAGCGGCGGCGGAAACGAAAGCCATAGTTCTGATAATCTTGTTCATATTCTTATTGTTTTATCTTTTTTTTTACATATTGTCAAGATCGACGCTTCCGTTATCGTCTATGAAATCGTAGCCGAGCGTCTTTTCCAGATTGGATTTGGCCACGACAAAGTTATAGACCGCCTGAGACTGGGCCAGAGTCGCCTGGGTAAGGGTCAGCCGGGCGTCATTAAGCTCTGTAATTGTACTCTTCCCGACCTTGTAGGACTTGGCAGCGATGTCGTAGGCTTTCTGAGCCAACGCCACGGCTTCTGTCGCGGAATTGAAGCTGTTCATATTCGTCTCCATCGTGTTGAGATACTGGCGGAGGGCAATCTTGAGCTGTCTTTCTGTCTCCACCCTCTGCAAATCAAGCTGGGAAGCCTGCACCTTCGTCTGACGGATGTCGTAATGGCGCTTGCCGCCGGTAAAGATAGGAATGGAGAGGCTGACTCCAACATAGGAATATGGAGACCACTGGTACTCGCTGAACTTGAAGTCATTCGTCATCGCGATCATGCTGTAGGAGAAGCTCGCCGCCAATGTCGGATAATACGCCGCCCTCTGCATCCTCACCGTCGACGCAAGCTGCTCAGCCTGAATTGCCAGCTGCCGCATCGTGGTGTTGTAGTCCAGCGAAGCGTCCTCGCTCTCGTTGATGTCCCTGAACATCTCCTTGGAGAAGTCCTCCAGAGAGCCTGACACATCTATGTTCCTGTCCAGATCCACTCCCATCACGGCCTTGAGCTGCCAAAGGGCGAGAATCACGGAACTCTCGGCGTTGTAGACGTTAGGGATGGCGGCGGCGACTGTGGACTTAGCCCTCGTATATTCAAGTTCCGATGCTTTCTGCGCATTGTATCGCTTCTCGGTCTGGCCGAAATTGTCAACGGCGTTCTCGTAAACGTCCTTGTAGACATTGAAAGCCTCCTTGGCGAGAAGCACCGCGTAATAGGCCTGCTTCACCTGGGTCACCATGTCCAGCCTTGACGACCGAGCCTTCTCAACGGCGAGATCAACCCCTTGTCCTGAGATTTTCAGGCTTTCCCAAAGCTGGGCGTTGACGATAGGCATCGACGCGGAGACACCATAGTTGTAGGTGTTCCACCTGCCTACAGAGAACCCGCTGTTGCTCGAGCTGCTTCCGCTATCATCAGGCACGATCGGAGCCATCCCGGCCTTTTCGGACAACTCGTTGATTCTCATAAAATAAGGGGCAAGGGAGCTTAGCATCCCGAATCCTCCGCCGCTTTCCGAATCACTGTCAGAGTCCATATACATCACCTGCTTCTTGATGGTTCTCTGGTAGGCTCCGGAAGCGTTTATCTGCGGAAACAAGGAGGAATATGTCCCTTTCTTGGCATATTCAGTGCGTTGGATCTCCCGATCGGCGACTTTGACAGCCACATTCTCGCTGAGGGCTATCCGCAATGCGTCGTTCAAGGTGAGAACCACCGCGGACGTGTCCTTCGGAGCCTCCTCCGGAATGGTGTCATTCCTGTACTGAGCCTGTGCGGACAGAGCCACCGGCAGAGCCGTCAGGGTCAGAATCAAATACTTTAATTTGTCTTTCATACTATACTAACTGTTTTTATCATTATCCAATGACTTGTACTCCTCCAAGCCCTTACGGGTAAGGAGAGACCTTATGACCATGTCCTCAAAAGCGGCCGAAAGGGATTTGAACGGCATCTTGGAACATTTGAAACAACAGTCCCCGTCAAGGTAATGAGCCATTCCCTCGTGCATGACGAAGACAAAAAACAAGGATGCGTCCATATTCATATCCGAACGGACCACCCCCTCGGCCATCCCACCGGCAAGGCAGTCGGTGATAAAGTTATTCATCGCCTTCACACGCTCCTCACTGCGCTTTGTGAAGGTTTCGGGATAGTATTTCATTATGTCCTTGGCCATTCTCTTGTCACGGTCCAGCGTCTTCTTTCTGCTCACAAGGGAGAACAGCGCCTTCAAGATCCGGATGGTGGTCTTGCCTTCGACAAGTCTCTCGAACTCAGCCTTCCTTTTCTCGATGTTATAGGTCACGACATCGCCCACCAGATCCTCTTTGGTTGCGTAGAACTGATAGAATGTCTTCTTTGAGATGCAAAGCTTCCGGCATATATCGTCAATCGACACCTCGCGGACTCCGTCTTGGGAGAAGAGCCTGTTCGATGTCAGCATTATCGTCTTTTTTGTCAATTCCGCCATAATACATAATCACTCGGGAAAGTCAGTCGAAAACCGTCGGCACAAGCTGTTGTACCACGGAATCACCCTTCTTTCGCAACGGAGAGGAACATTCAGCAAATTCTGTGCAAATCAGAGCGGTTTTCAGGGTTGAAACGAAAAGAAATCCCACGGGCGACACCCGGCGAAAAGCATATACAATTCCCTTCCAACAAGATAAAACGATACACCGAAAAACTTGAAAATTTTTCAAGTTTCCTACAGTACGCCGAAATGTCTGAGAGCGGTGACAATCCCGTCGTCATCGACGGTGTCAGTGACATAGTCCGCGGCAGCCTTGACATCTGGTGTGGCATTGCCCATCGCGACACCCGTCCCGGCATATTCGATGATAGGTATGTCATTGCCTCCGTCCCCGAACGCCATGCATTCCTCCCGGGAAACGCCGATGCGCTCAAGAATCCGGGCAGCCCCGTAGGATTTTGACAGTCCCTCCGGCAGGATGTCCAGAAAATATGGATGCCAGCGGGTATAGGAGACATTCTTCAGAAACGGATGAAGCAGGCGGCGCTCCTGTTCCTCGTCAAAGAATATGGTGTATTGATAGGCAGTGTGCTCCTTCGCCACTTGGGACAGGTTCAGGAGACAGGGAGGATACATATTGATCATCTCCGCGACCTCCAAGGCGCGAGGGCTGGCGTGATTGATGCCGGTCACGCTGTCAGCGAACACCCAACAGGACACATTCTCACGTTCCGCGATTTCGGCGATCCGGAGAGACGTTTCCAAAGAAAGAGGATGGCTGTCAATCACTTCTCCCCCAAGGAGCGTCTCCGCCCCGTTCATCGAGACATAACCGTCAAACGGGAAATCGTCAAGATTGTCCATCACAAGCCGCGCGCGGCCACTGGAAATGAAAAGCTTCACGCCGTTGGCCTGAAGCTTATGAAGGTTGTCCTTGAGGTTCTCGCTCATCCGGTGGGTCTTGAAACTCACCAGAGTGCCGTCAATGTCGAAAAAGATCGCCTTAATCATCGCAGGTGGGGCAATAAATCAGCTTTCGGAAATCACTTGTTCAGGCTCTTGGCGTAGTGTGTAGGTTCGGACTTCTTAGGTCTTGCGTCAGGAACGTCCGCCGAGGCCGGAACCTTCTTTTTATAGGAATATACCAGAAGCCCTATGCCGAGAAGCACGAAGGGGATACTCAGAATCTGTCCCATATCAAGAAGCATCGTATTCTCGAACTCGACCTGAGGCTCCTTGATGAACTCAATAAGGAAACGCATCCCGAAGCACACGATGAAGAATATGCCGATGAACGACCCGCGGTACATCTTGCCCAGCCTCTTGACATAAAGCCACAGAAGGCCTACGCCAAGGATCAGATAGCTCAGAGCCTCGTAGATCTGGGTCGGATGCTTTGGCTCGGTCTCGCCCCTGCGCTCGAAGACAAATCCCCAAGGCAGATTCGTAACGTCACCGTAAATCTCAGAGTTACACAGATTTCCAAGTCTGATAAAGGTTGCCGCGAAAGCCACGGCTATGGCAAGGTGATCCAGAATCCACAGCAGGTCTATGTGATTCTTAGGGCCGTACCTGCGGGCGAACCACCACATACACAGAAGAAGCATCAAAGCCCCTCCGTGGCTTGCGAGGCCGCCGTGCCAGACCGCGAATATCTCCAGGAAGCCTTTCCAGGAGCCGAAATAATAGTCCGGCTGGTAGAATATGCAATGCCCGAGGCGTGACCCCACAAGGGTTCCCAACAGAAGAGTGTAGAGAAGCGGGTCAAGAAGGGCTTCGTTGACTTTTTCCCTCTTGAAGAACTTCGCGAACATCCAGTAACCAAGAATGAAACCGGAAATAAACAGGAGACCATACCACCTTACGGCGAACGATCCGATCCTGAATATCTCCGGATTCATATTCCAATGTACGAACAGGGATTCCATATCATCTAATCACTTTTCGTACAAATATAGCGATTTTTCGGATTATCCGAGGCGTTTAGTCGCGGATGGCGGCTATGCCTGGAAGATCCTTGCCCTCGATGGCCTCAAGCATGGCGCCGCCACCGGTTGAGACATAGCTTACCTTGTCGGCGAAGCCAAGCTTTGTGACAGCCGCGACGGAGTCACCGCCTCCTACCAGAGAGTAGGCTCCGTTCTGGGTCGCCTCGGCCACGTACTCGGCGATCTTCTCGGTCCCGTGGGCGAAGTTTGGAAGCTCGAACACTCCGACAGGGCCGTTCCAAAGGATGGTCTTGGAATCGAGGATGATCTTCTTCCAGATCTCAAGAGAAGCCTCGGAAGCGTCCATACCCTCCCAGTCATCCGGGATGTCGAATATGTCGAACACTTTTCGCGGAGTGTCATTGCTGAACTCCTGCCCTGACACAGTAGCCACTGAAAGTGAGAGGTTTACGCCCTTCTCCTTGGCCTGTGCCATAATCTCGATAGCATCAGGCATAAGCTCATCCTCGTGGAGAGACTTCCCGATGTGGCCGCCCTGGGCCTTGATGAAGGTGTAGCCCATTCCGCCGCCGATGATCAGGTTGTCAACCTTGTCGAGAAGGTTCTTGATGACACCGAGCTTGCTGGACACCTTGGAACCTCCGATGATGGCGGTGAAAGGACGTTGTGCGTTCTGGAGAACGTTTTCGATGGCCTTCACCTCCTTCTCCATCAGGTAGCCGAACATCTTGTCCTCCGGGAAGTAAGCCGCGATAAGAGCTGTCGAGGCGTGCGCCCTGTGAGCCGTTCCGAAAGCATCGTTGATGTAGCAGTCGGCGTAGGAGGCGAGTTTCTTGACGAAATCCTTCTGGCTTGCCTTCACGGCCTTCTTGGCAGCCGCTTTCTCTTCGTCGGAAGCGTCCGAGGCCAAACCTCTCGGCTTGCCTTCCTCCTCGGCGTAGAAACGAAGGTTCTCAAGCATCAGGACCTCACCCGGCTTGAGGGAGGCAGCCTGCCCGTCAGCCTTCTGGCAGTCCTCGGCAAACTGTACCGGAACCCCGAGGCACTCTGAAACGTGTGCGAGAATATGCTTGAGCGAGAACTTGGCGTCCACTCCCTTCGGACGTCCGAGGTGGGACATCAGAATGAGGGAACCGCCCTCTGCAAGCACTTTCTTGAGGGTAGGAAGAGCCGCGCGGATGCGGGTGTCGTCCGTAATGTTGAAATTCTCATCGAGCGGAACGTTGAAATCCACTCTGACAATGGCTTTCTTACCTTTGAAATCGTAAGTGTCGATGTGCTGTTGCATAACGTTGGTATTTAAAATAAATTTTAATCGTTTTCAGTCGCAAATATAGTAAAATTCAAGCGGATTGGGCATCGCCGCCCGGGACTATAACGATTAAATCCGGCCGGAAACGCTTGGAAGCCGATTAAATTTCTTTATCTGAAACTTTGAGGGAACAGATTCAGGCGGTCCCGACGGATTCTCGAGGAAGACAGCGATGCTGTCTGAGGGGAAAGCCGGAAGAGAATGACGGATTTAAAGCTCAAGGAACTTTTCAAAGAAATTTTAAACAGCTTCTTAAAATCGTTTATCTTTTCCTATCTTTGCAAAGAAATGACAATCGAGTTTAATCCACAGAACTGGAAGGACTACGAGCTTTTGGACTCCGGAAGAGGCGCGAAGCTCGAAAGGTTCGGCGAATATGTTCTTGCCCGCCCGGAGCCCAAGGCTCTGTGGGACAAGAGCCTTAGCGATTCCGAGTGGAACAGGCTCGCCCACACCCGCTTCGCTCCGGGAGCCGGATTCGGCAAGGCCGGGAAAGAGGACAGCGGCACTTGGGAAAGACTCAGGGATATGCCTGACCAATGGTGGATACGCTATACCGGAGGGCCGAAGTTCAGCCTCAGGCTGGGACTCACGTCCTTCAAGCACGTAGGCGTGTTTCCGGAGCAGGCGGCCAACTGGGACTACATATTCAGACAGACTTCTGATATAGCCGAGAAGACAGGTTCCCGCCCGAAGGTTCTTAACCTGTTCGCCTACACCGGAGCGGCCTCTCTCGCCGCCAAGTGCGCCGGCGCGGATGTCACCCATCTCGACTCTGTCCGCCAGGTGGTCACCTGGGCACACGGCAACCAGGATCGCAGCGGTCTTCAGGACATCCGCTGGGTTGTCGAGGACGCTATGAAGTTCGCGGGGCGCGAGGCAAGGCGCGGGAATGTCTATCAAGGCATCATCCTCGACCCTCCGGCCTATGGACACGGACCTGACGGAGAGAAGTGGAAACTTGACGAATGCCTCTTCGATATGATGAGGACGGTCGGCAGGATTCTGGATCCGGAAAACGGATTCCTTGTCCTTAACCTTTATTCAAACGGATTCTCAGCAATCCTTGGCGAGACCGTCGTGCGCCAGGCCTTCGGGCTTTCCGCGGATGCACGCCTGGATTCCGGGGAGCTTGTTCTGAGGGACAACTTCGGCAAGAACCTGCCGCTGAGCATATTCGTTAGACTTAGGAGATAGCGCGATGAAGTCATTAGTCAGATTCTGTGTTGTTTCGATCGTCCTTGCGGCTCTCGTTTTTTTCTGCGAGGGTCTGCGGGATAACTTCTTCCCGAGGCCTGACGCGACCGTTGCGGCCAGCGTGTCATCGGACAGCCTCACAGACCCCGCTCAAAGCGAACATTCATTCATAAAGTTCAATATGCCCTGCCTCTCCAGCCCGATGGCCGAGGGGCAGACAGTAACACGCACATCCACTGGTGCTTCCGCAAGTCCATTCAGACACGTCCGCAGGACTGTTCTCGATCTCAGCCCGCTGACGTACAAGTCTTTCTACGGTTTCACCGCTCAAAGACTCTCCATGCCGACCCTGCGGAAGCTGCGTCTATAGCGGTCAGTCTCCATTTAACTTTTATTAAGAAGCTGTTAAAAATTTCTTTAAAAAGCTTCTAAAAGGGTGTCGCCCCTTTCCAAAAGCGGCAGACAAGACTATTACAATAATCCAGTAATACGTCCGCACTTTTGTTACAACAAAACAACATTCCTGAGCATGACGAATCCACGCTCGGTCAAATCACGGGCCGCGATACGATACGGCCTCAAAAAAACAACTTGAAAAAAAATGGAAACCGTAAACATCAAAAAAACAAGATCCGCCAAGGACATAATCATCACACTCGCCTTCCTCGCCGGAGGGGTGGCGCTGCTCTTCTGCTCTGACTCAATGTTCATCCTCGGATGCACAGTCATAGCTTTCGCCGTAATTCTTTTCCTGGCGATGAAGTCTTCATACGTAATCGAGGGCAAGGAGGGATCGTTCAAGCGCAAGACCGCGAACTATCCGAAGACCAAGAAGGAGGAGCTTGTATCCTTCCTTGAAGGCAAATCCGACAAGGTTGTCGCAGAGGCTCCGGGCGGCCTGCTGATGTACATCTATTACCGCAGCGACAAGTCCTCGGGATTTGCCCAAATCAATGACTTCGATCAGTATGAGTACAAGCCTGTCACAGACCTTATGGCTCTTGACTCGGCTCAGGTCAAGGCGCTGATATAGACAATACAAGCCTAAATATATACGTATTATTAAGAATTGAGAGAGGGTGGTGACTAAAAATGGGATTTTTAGTCACCACCCTTATTCATTCAACCCCCGGTCACTCCGTGACAGC
>CAYMOB010000002.1:93091-137648 GCA_964391955.1 uncultured Muribaculaceae bacterium
CACCCTTATTCATTCAACCCCCGGTCACTCCGTGACAGCCCCGGGGGGCGCGGGGAACGGTTTCCCCGAGACCCCTTCGGTCGCTTGGCGACGAATCTTGGGATTTTTAGTCACCACCCTTATTCATTCAACCCCCGGTCACTCCGTGACAGCCCCGGGGGGCGCGGGGTCTACTTCGTGCGACCGGTGTAAGCGTCTGAAGCCGAAGTGTCGAGACGTGAACGGAAAAAATCCTGACGGGCCTTGTTGATAAGAGGACTCCAAGGCTGCTTGCCGCCTGAAATCTGCACCACAAAGAGCCAGAGCTGCTTCTTGTGCCAGTTGACCATACACGAAGTGCCCCAGGCGCCACCATGACCGAACCACGCATCCTCGGTGTCGCCTGCAGGAGCGGTCAGGCCAAGGGAATAGCCCTCCATACCCTCCGGACGGGTGCTGACGGCAAGAATTGACTTGACAGTCTCCTCCTTCAAGATTCTCGCGCCATTGTCACCGACACCGAGATTCATCAGCATCTTGTAGAATTTAAGCTGATCCTCAGCCGTTGTCCAAAGGCCCGCGCCGGCGGAAGCGAACACGTGAGAGTCGTTGTAAGGACGCTGCTGCCAAGGATTCTCCTCAACCCTCTGTGCCGGAGCGTCAGAGAATGTCCTGTACATCTCCACCTGTCTCTTGAGCTGCCTGTCCGTAGGCCAGAACCACGTGGACTTCATTCCAAGCGGATCAAGGACAGTCTGCTTCAGGTACCGCTCCCACTTCATGCCGGTCACGACCTCGACCACGGCGGCGGCGATGTCGATACCGGTGTTTGAATATCTCACCTGTGTTCCAGGCTCAAACAGAATCGGGCTTGCCGCGGCCACCGAAGCAATCTGACGCAACGGGCCGCCTCCGGACCATCCGCCTCCTCGAACATCGTCACGCTTGGCGCTGCATTCAAACGGAAAACCTCCGGTATGGTTAAGAACCATTCTGATTGTAAGCACGTTGCGGGCTTTCTTCAGAACGATGGTACTGTCCGTCCGCGTCTCACTGACCCAAAGCGTAGCGAACTCCGGCAGATACTTAGAGACAGGATCGTCAAGGCTGACCCTGCCCTCCTCCACAAGTTTGGCGACTGTCACTCCACAGAATCCCTTTGTCTGGGAACACTGCATAAACACATTGTCCATCCGTATCGGCCTTCCGGCCTCGACATCCGCATACCCGACGCAGCAGGTCTCCTGCACACCATCGCTGTAGAGAACACTGATGGCACCAGGCAGAATGCCCTTGTCCACCAACGGTTGAAGGGCCTGACGAGCATAGTCCGTACCTGAATCCCTGACCTTATCCCTTGCGTCCACAGCTAAACAAGGAAGAGAAAAGGCCAACAACAGTAATAATGTTATCCTTCTCATATTAAGAGACTTTGAATATGTCTGCAGGCAGTGTGGAGTCAAATCCGCATTGGAGTCCAGACCACCGCTCACTACGGAGCCGTTATGTCTGCGGTTATTTCAAGGAGCTCATCAATCTTATTCTCGATTTCACCGGCTAATTTATCGTCGCCGGCATCCTTAACCACGTCGGCCAAGTTGACAATGAGAAAGTAGTTGTACTTGAAATCAAGATGGTAATAATGATAGAAGGCAAGATTGTTGCCGCAATAGAGCCTCATGCTCTCCGTCAGCCCGTCGCTCAGCTCGAGGGCAAGAGCCCTCGCCTTGTCCGGCTTGCCGATAGCGTAATAATCCTTGACCATTTCTATCGGGAACAGGGCGTTGGAGCCCCATCCGAGGATGGAATTATCATATGGGTACTTTTCCGGATCCAGGACACTCTGACACTTGTCAAGCATCTCCTCAGCCCTGTCGTTCTCGCCGGCCGCGATGAAAGCGTTGGCCGCCGAAACGAAGAGATTTCTGAGAGACATCACACCAAGGAACGTGTAAGTGTTCTGATAGTCAACGTAATAGTCCTTTCTGGAGATTGCATCGAAACAGAACTTGCCGGTGTATTTTTCATAGAGGACATCAGTGTCGACAAGCCCTATGTCCAATGGCTTCGGCTTGTTCCTTATAGGGACAAACTTGTAGGAGAACCCCTCGTACATCAGATAGTCACGCAGACCGATGTTTATGTCGCCTCCCTGATTGAGCATATTCAAAGGTCTGTCCCATTGATAGGTGGAAAGGAAATCAAGGAAGAAAAGCTCCTGCTTGGTGATATAGTTCTTGTCCTTCGGAATCTCGATGACGATGGAATCCGGAATGTGGCCGGCGAACTTCTCGCTCAGGATTCCGCTCTTCAGACAGTTCTCCTTGTTGACCGGAATGATCATCTTCCTGGACACCCAGTAGTCACTCTTTTTGCCGTTCTGGAGTACCAGCTTGGCATCCGGATGCTTGAAGACAGCGATGCAGTCGGACAGCAGCAGAGCCTGGCCGCGCCTGTCCTCGATCGGCACCCATTCATTTGTTCCGTAGAGATACTGTTCCTGACCTAAGGAAAGGTTCAGCGGAGCGGAATTGTTGATGGCATACCTCATCTGGTCGATATACCAGTCCGTCCCGAGAAGCGAGGTGTTGCATATTCTAACGTCATTTCTGAATTCCTCAACCTCTTGGGCGTACCATAGCGGGAAGGTGTCATTGTCTCCGTGCGTAACAAGCAGGCCGTTCTCTCCTACCGAGTTAAGGTAGTTCTTGGCGACTTCCACAGCCGTATAACGGTTGCTTCTGTCGTGGTCGTCCCAGTTCTCCTCGGCCATAAGGGCAGGCACAAAGAGGCAGGCCACCGAAGCTGCGGCGGCGACCCCGGCAGTATGCTTCCCCTTCAATGCGGACGAGACCCAGGAATATATGGCCGAGACAGCGAGTCCTATCCAAATCGAGAACGCATAGAACGAACCGGCGTAGGCATAGTCCCTCTCGCGGACCTGATACGGGGTCTGGTTCAGATACATGACAATCGCTATTCCGGTCATAAAGAACAGCAGGAACGTCAGCCAGCAGCCGCGTCTGTCCTTGTCGAACTGGAAGCACAGTCCGATCAGACCCAGCAGGAACGGCAGGAAGAAGTAATGGTTCTTGCCCGGATTGTCCTTAAGCCACTGAGGGGCGTCGCTCTGGTCTTTGAGACGAATCTTGTCGATGAACGGGATTCCGCTCTCCCAGTTGCCCGTGAACATTTCAGGAGTCGGCGTGTGAATATCGTTCTGGCGTCCCACGAAGTTCCACATAAAGTACCTCCAGTACATCCATCCGAGCTGGAAATCAAAGAAATATGCCAGATTGGCGCCGAATGTAGGCTTCTTGTACCGCGCTCCCGGTACAGGCGTGCCTTTGCCGTCCGTGTATGATTCGTAGAAATCGATATGCCTCGGATCGCTGCTGTACATCCTCGGGAAAAGCATCTTTCCGGCACGGTCATATTTGGCCTCCACCGGGCTTTGGACTTTCTTGTACTTCCCGTCAACCGGAGCCCAGTAGGATTTCTGGTCAAGCTCGTAAGGAGAGTCGAAGTACTGTCCGTACACAAGCGGATTGGAGCCGTACTGCTCGCGGGAAAGGTAGCGCACGAGAGTGAAAGCGTTGTCCGGCTGATACTCGTTGGTCGGGGTCTTGGCGCAGGAGCGGATGACCACAATGCTGAACAGTGAAAAGCCGACCACGATTGTGGTGAAACAGAGCAAAGCGGTGTTCCAGAACACCTTTGATGTCTTGAGGGTCTTGAAAAGTCCCCAGAAACACAGCCCCAGAAGAGCCACCATGAAGAACGCGGCTCCGGTGTTGTACGGAAGTCCGAGCGAGTTCACGAATAGCAGATCGAAGTAGGCCGCGATCTTCGGGATGTACGGAATCATAAAGAACAGGATGAATCCGAGAATCACAGCCGAGACGCACAGGATCTTGACATATTCCCAGAAAGAGTACGGCCTGTCCTCCCTCATCTTGAAACAGTACATGTAGACCAGCATCGGAATCGCCAGGAGGTTGAGCAGGTGGACGCCGATTGAAAGCCCCATCAGGAAGGAGATCAGCACAAGCCAGCGGTTGGAGTACCTGCGGTCGGTCTCCTCGTACCATTTCGTCATCGCCCAGACCACCATGGCGGTGAACAGGGACGACATCGCATAGACCTCGCCCTCCACGGCCGAGAACCAGAAAGTGTCGGAGAAGCAGTAGGCCAAGGCGCCCACGGCTCCGCTGCCGAAGATCGCTATCGCCTGGCCGACGGAATATTCCCCGTCCTTCCCCTCACCGTCCCGTTTGGAAGGGATTACCCTCTTCACGAGAAAGACTATCGTGAGGTAAAGGAAGAATATGGTGAGAGCCGAACATACAGCGCTCATCGAATTCACCATAACAGCGGCCTTGCCGGGGCCGGCGAGCATAGTGAAGCATCTCGCTATCAGCTGGAACACAGGGTTTCCCGGCGGATGGCCGACTTCAAGCTTATACGATGATGCGATGAACTCCCCGCAGTCCCAGAACGATGCGGTCGGTTCAATTGTGGAGAGGTAGGTGAACGCCGAGACAGCGAGTACCGCAAAAGCAGTCACCCTGTTCCATAATTTGAATTTTCTAATGTCCATAAGCAAAAAGTTGTTCCTTAATCCGGCCGAATCAAGCCGATATGCAGACAAAGATACAAAAGGAATCGTTATCTTTGCAAAAAATTGACAAGGAATAATATATGAACGATAATGATTGGAAGCAGAGGCTGGGCGTGGTTTATTCGACAAACCCGGACTTCAGCTACACCAGGGAAGAGGAGCAGGCTGTGGACACCCTTGAGCCGTCAAGGCAAAGGCTCACCGTCACAATCGACAGAAGAAACCGCGGCGGCAAGCAGGTGACGCTTGTCTCCGGATTCGTAGGCACACAGGAGGATCTGGCCGCCCTTGGAAAGACCCTTAAGGTGAAATGCGGGGTCGGAGGAAGCGCCAAGGACGGCGAAATCACCATTCAGGGCGACTTTAGAGACAAAGTCACGTCCCTTCTTAAAGACTTGGGATACAACGCCAAAAGAGGTAACTGAATATGACGGACAACTTTGTGTTCTGCGGTCTTGCGGTCATATTCACATTCATTTTCCTGCTGTGCGCCGGTAGTTTCTTCAAGATCATCCCCTCTCTTTGGGACTGCGCCACAAGATGGAAAGGCAACCTCGAGCTGGAGAACAGCCTTCAGCTGAGCGGCAGCCGCGACCTGACCGCCATAATCCTGTTTGTCCCGATCTGCATGGTCGCATATTCACAGTCACTCTACCGGCCCGACTATATGGACAGTCTGCCGCCGTCGTTGCAGCTTGCCGCCACGTGCGGGACATTCGCCGCCTATCTGGCGCTCCGGGCGTTCCTGAACTGGCAACTGGAGATGTCGTCCTTCCACACGAAGGTTTTCACGGCCGCCAACAGGTCGTTCTTCAGTTTCATGATAATTCTGTTCCTTCTGCTTTTCCCGCTCGGAGGCCTGCTGGATTCATTCGCCGTGAATGAATCGCTCACACGCTCCGTCCTGCTTTACGTCACAGCCGCCGCCTACCTCATTTACATATTCAGGAGAGGACAGATTTTCGCGTCGGCTTGCAATCCTTTCACAACATTTTTGTATCTTTGCGGCCTTGAATTACTTCCGACCGCCGCTCTGGTGCTTTCTGACAAGTTGATGTAGCGCCGAGGCGGACGATTCATAAAACAAGGATATGGGAATAAAGAAGATTTTGATCTCACAGCGCGCGCCTCTTAACGATGCTCCGTATGTGGCTCTGAAAGAGAAATTTGGCGTTGACATCACATTCAGGCAGTTCTTCCTCATCGAGCCCCTGTCATCCAGGGAGTTCAGAACACAGAGAATCAATGTGCTGGACTACACGGCAATACTTTTTTCATCCCGCCATACCATAGACGCGTTCTATGGTCTCTGCGACGAGCTGAGGGTCAAGGTGCCGGAGACAATGAAATATTTCTGCACCACCGAGGCTGTGGCGATGTACCTTCAAAAGCACATAGTCTACCGCAAGCGCAAGATATTCTACGGCAACGGGACTCCGCAATCCATCATCGATCAGATCGGGACAAAGCACAAGAACGAGAAGTTCCTTGTGACACAGTCCGATTCCAACAACAGCTCTCCGCTGACAGACCTGATGGACGCGCAGAAACTGGAGTACAAGACCGCGGTGTTCGTGAAGTCCGTCCCACAGGATCTGAAGGATATAAACCTTCCGGACTATGATATGATTGTCTTCTACAATCCCTATGACATCAAGTCCCTCTACGAGAACTTCCCTGATTTCCGACAGGGTGACATCAAGTTCGCGGCTTACGGGAAATCCATAGTAAAGGCTATGGAGGAGGCCGGTCTGGACATAGAGATCCAGGCTCCGACTCCACAGGCTTCCTCCGTGGCGCGGGCCATAGAGCTTTACCTCGAATCCCGGAAATAGCCTCCTTATGCAGACTTTACCGAAATCCGAGCGGCTTCACGGGAAGTCGAAGATTTCGGCTCTTATGTCAAGGGGCCGCTGGGGCTTCACGTCCGGTCTCAAATACTGTTTTCTGAAGGAAGCGCCCTCCGGCGGCGCGGAGCCCGAGGCCAACGGTGTCATCGTGTCGGTGCCGAAACGTCTGTTCAAGAGAGCGGTCAGGCGCAATCTGCTGAAACGCAGGCTGCGCGAGTCCTATCGTACCCAGAAAGAGCTTCTTCCGACCAAGGGACACTCAATCCTGCTTCTCTACAACACGAAGGAGATTCTGGAATATTCCGAAGTGCGAGGCCAGGTCGCTACGATTCTTAAAAGAATTGCCGGAAATGAAGAGTAGCGGGGATATTCCGGCCTGGAGACAGCGACTGAGGAAAGCGTGCATCGCACCATTTCTGGCCCTGATCTGGTTCTACCGCACCTGCATCGGCCCGTATATCCCAAAGACGTGCCGTTTCGAGCCGTCGTGTTCAACCTACGCCATAGAGGCTTTCAAAAAATGGGGGCCGCTCAAAGGCCTGTTCCTTACAGTACGGAGAATCCTTCGCTGCAACCCCTGGGGCGGCAGCGGATACGATCCCGTGCCATAGGCATACGTCTATTTTTTTCTGGAGCGGAGACGTGACACGCTCTCCACCAGAAGCTGATCCCTAAGAATATAGCGCACCGCTATGAAATTGAGAATCGCGGCCACAAGAGGGAAGACAGCCGTGAACCTGAATATCCAATCCTTGTCAGCCATAAAATAATCCACACCAATCCACGCCTGAAGCGCCACCATAAGAATCGCGGAAAGGGTCGCCGTACGCATCTGGAAGACCATAGTCTTGTAAGTGAATATGGCCAGAAGCTGAAGTATGGCCACCAGGATGAGAAGAATAAGATAAGGTGTGTACTTGATGTAGGTCAATTCCTCGGCGTGAACTCCGCCGGGGCCTAATGTAAACGCCTTGACGCCGAAGAAAAGCGCCGCTACGAGACCTGTGGCGATGCACAGGTATAAAGTTTGAAGTCTCTGCCACATATTCCGCAAAAATAGTTAATTCAGTTGAATATTGCTATATTTGAAGGACTAAGATTAACATAACACTATAAAATTCACATTATGAGAATAGCAGAATCTGAATTCATCATCAATGACGACGGCTCGGCGTTCCACATTCACCTCAAGCCGGAGGAACTGGCTGACATCGTCGTGCTTGTAGGTGATCCGGGCAGGGTCGATATGGTCTCCGAGTTTCTGACCGACATCGAGTTCCGGCACCAGTCGCGCGAGTTCGTCTCCACCACAGGGAAACATAACGGCAAAAGGGTGACCGTCCTCTCGACAGGAATCGGAACAGACAACATCGACATCGTGATGACCGAGCTGGACGCGCTTGCCAACATTGATTTCAGCACGCGCGAGCCTAAGGAAGAGCACAGAACCCTGACAATCCTGCGCATAGGAACCTGCGGGGCGGTGCAGGCCGACATTCCGCTCGGCTCTCCGATCTTCTCCCACTACTCTGTAGGCTGCGACGGTCTGATGAACTGGTACGCCGGCCGCGACAGGATTTCCGACCTTGGGATGGAGGAGGCGTTCAAGAAGCACACCAACTGGAACAAGAATCTCCCATCACCATATTTCGTAAAGGCGAGCGAGAGTCTTATCGAGAAATTCCAGGATTGCTCCGTCAAGGGCATGACCATCTCAGCGTCAGGATTTTACGGTCCACAGGGCAGAGTCGTGAGACAAGGTCTGGCAATGCCGGATATGCTGGAGGATTTCGAGTCGTTCCGTTTCGGGGACTACCGGATCACGAATTTCGAGATGGAAAGCTCGGCGGTGGCAGGAATGGCGAGACACCTCGGACACGAGGCCGGGACAATCTGCTGCGCGATAGCCAACCGCCACCTCAAGAGCAGCAATCCTGACTACAAGCCTCAGGTGCGCGCACTTGTCCGGATGGCTCTGGACAAACTTTGCGAATAAGCCGGAATCAGCCGAAGAGGCCGGTTGATCCCATCCGACTCCTCTTTTATTCCATACGGCGTCCTGAACTGTTGTTGAAACGGCTCAGGACGTTTTCCGAATATGTCTTTGTGATCGGAATGGCAGGAATGGAGTCGTTGTCGAGATCGAGCTGGTAACCCTCCTTTTCCTTGCGAAGCACCTTTACCTTGTCCATATTCACGATGTATTTCCTGTGGCAACGAACAAGGCTGCTTCCGCGGAAGCTCTCCTCCACGGTCTTCAGGCGGCAGCGGAGCATATAGCGCTTCAGGTCTCCCCTGCTGTCGGTATACCATACGACTATGTAGTTGTCATCAGACTCGATGTAGTAGAGATTGGACGCGCTGACACATAGCTTCAAGTCGCCGCTGTTGTCGAAAAGCGCTATCTTCTCGAGCCTTGAGACAGGGACTGTCTCGTCAGAGACCACATTGTCATAGTTCATCAGACGGATGATCTGATTCTTGTCCTGTATGGCATAATACATTCCGGCAAGGATGTCAGGAATAATCAAGGAGATGTTTCCATAAATCAAAGCCATTCCCAAAGTGGCCGGAAACTTGTCCCATCCTATGCCTGTTATCGGGACGGTAATGAATGAATAGGCCAGACAGATTACCAGCACTTCGGCCACACACCAGAAGATGTAGCCGAGCAGGCTCATTTTGAGTCTGTTTCTGGTCTTGTACATTATGAACCTGCTCAGAATCACAATCATCAGCGACCCTGAAGCGAACAGTAACGTGAACACAAAAAAGCGCGAGTTCCCAAGCGCCATCCAGCTGTTGTGGGAAAACGGAAGACTGACCAGCAGGAACACGATTGAGAACAACGCCGTGAAAGTCACGGTGTTGATCAGTTGGTTTTTGCCTCTGAGATATTCAGGCAGCGGCTTGACGAAAAAACTCATTAGCGTCTCCGGTTTACCTGACAAATATAACACTTTTTAATATTTTCGTTTGCTTTGCGAACAAAAAAGGAATATATTTGCAGCCCCAAAATACGGGGGATAGCAACCAATCAGGCACGAGGCAGGCATCTGCATCGTGCTATAGTATTTAAAATTAATTTTATTAACTAACAACGGATTAACCACTTATGAGAATTAGCATTTCCAAGCTGATGCCAGTGGCTGCTCTTCTGTTATGGTCAGCGATGCATTTATGCTCCTGCGGTTCAGAAGAGATTGTACGCGTTCCCGCCAAAATGAATCTTGAGAACGCCGACGAGACCGGGATGGGATTCGTCACATTCAGCAACCGGGCCGAAACGAAGCAAGTATCGTTCACGGCTGACGGAGAATGGTACATTCGTATTCCGAAAGAATGCGACTGGCTTTCCGTCTCTCCGTCGTCAGGGAACGGTGACGCGACGGTGAATTTCAGCACGTCCACCTACGACGCCACCTCCCCAAGGTCTGTCAAAGTGGCCTTTGTCTGCGACAACATCGAGCAGAAAGCCTTGCTTGAGGTGACCCAGATGCAGCGTTTCTTCCTTGAACCGACAATTCTGTCCAACGTGCTGCCCAAGACAGGCGGCGAGGTCACCGTGGACATCAATACCAACGGCACATTCAAATGCGAGATAGACCAAACGGGAGCTTCCTGGCTCTCGATCGTCTCACAGGCCGATGACAAGGTTGTGCTCAACGCCAGCCCTATAGCTGAAAGCGCCGCCAAGAACAAGGCCGAACTTACTTTCACCTGCATCGAGGATCCGGGAGTTTCCGCGACCCTTGAGCTTTCACAGAAGAATCTGACCGTGTCAATCAATGCAAAGGAAATCCTCTCCAACGGATATGCCGCGGAAGGAGACATTGACGTGACTCTGCTCAACGTCACAAATTGGACGGTTGAATCAGATCAGGATTGGGTGAAGGTTTCCAAAAACGGGGGGAAAATCCATTTCGCCGTAGAGTCCAATCCTTCAAGCTCTGACAGGACGGCGTACATCTCAGCCATATGCGCCGATTCCGAGGAGGACAAGGATGTCAAGGGCGTTGTCACATTGACTCAATATGCGGCGGCGGACCTGATTGACTTCCAGTTCAACGAGGACGGCACCGCAAAGGATGTCTCACCGCTCAAGAACGAGGTGAGCTCCTGGACAAAGGGAGCCGAGATGAAGTACTACGAAGACTTCGCGGCCTGGGGGCCTACGGTGTCCAGGACAGCGAACAAGTCTTACAACAAGGCCGACTATGCATTCTGGGAGTGTGAATACGCGGCGTTTGACAATAGAGTCAACGATGGCTACACCATTGAGTCGGTGTTCTCGATTCCGTCCGCACACACCGACGTGGAGACCAAGGCTTTCGGAGCGACACAGTCCGGCGGATTCGCCCTTATGCTCGGCGCGACCGGGGAAAAGACCAATGCCGGAGACGGCTCCAAGACGACCAGGGACGGCTCGATCGAATTCATCCAGCACGGCAACGGCAACTGGAACTTCGCTGTCAGCCACATCATACCTGTTCCGGGACAGCTTTACCACGTGTTCGGGGTATGGGACGGCGAGACCATCAAATGCTATGTTGACGGCGAGCTTAAGGCCACTGTCGGAGTGACAGGAATCAAACACAAGAGCGGGCTTCATTGTATGGGTGTGGCCGGCAACTATTCAAGCGAGACTAAGTTCAACGGCTCATGGAACGGAACTGTGGTTGCCGCCCGCCTTTATGACACGCCGCTCACCGCCGAGCAGATCAAAGCCAAGACCGAACTGAAGGGCAAGCTTCAGATTGTGAAGTAACACCAGAAAAATCCATATTTATGAATAAGATAATCAAAGGAATATTCGCAGCCGCGGCCGTTCTTTGCCTAAGCGTTCTTCCGATGCTCGCGCAATCAGCCGGGACAGGCCAGGCAGGCAAGATACTAAACGGAATCGTCATCGGCTCCGACGGAGACACGCCGCTTCCGGGAGTCGTGATATATTCAAAGGAAAACCCGAAGGAGGTCGCCACGACCGACGCAAAGGGTGAGTACCTTTTCACAGTCTCCCCCACCACCCAGACGGTGGTCTTCGAAATGATGGGCTACGACACGAAGGAAATCAAGGTGTCCGACACTTATCTCTTCACCCTGGTCACATTGATTGTCCAGGCCAACGCCCTCGAGGAATCGATTGTGGTCGGATTCGGTACACAGAAAAAGGAATCCCTCGTGGGAGCCGTGCAGGCGGTGAAGCCGACTGACCTCGCGACATCGTCATCAAACCTCACGACCTCTTTCGCCGGTAACATCCCGGGTCTTATCGCCCGCCAGACATCCGGTGAGCCGGGAGCGGACGGCGCGGCCTTCTATATTCGGGGAATCTCCACGTTCGGAGCCAATTCCAGCGCTTTGATTGTTCTTGACGGAGTCGAGATCACATCATCGATGCTCAACAACATCCCTACCGAGGCCATCGAGTCGATGTCCGTCCTGAAGGATGCCACAGCCACAGCGCTTTACGGTTCAAGAGGTGCGAACGGTGTTCTTATCGTGACCACCAAGGAAGGCCGAAACTCCGAGAAAATCTCCATCAACGCATCATTCGACAACACTGTCTCTATGCCTACAATGGTGCAGGAGGTAGCTGACGGTGTGCAGTATATGGAGCTTTACAACGAGGCTCTCTACAATGTGTCACGCCAGTCAGGCACCGCATACGTTCCGTTCTACTCCAGCGAGAAGATCGACGGCACCAGAAACCATCTGGATCCTTACGTCTATCCGAACAACGACTGGTACGGAATGCTGTTCAAGGATTTCGCGATGAACCAGAGGTTCAACATCTCGCTGCGCGGCGGCGGAAAGAAAGTCAACTACTTCCTCAACGCCTCCATCTACAACGAGAACGGTATCATCAAGGAGCCTAAGGACGCTCTTCTGGACGTGAACCTCAACAACAAGAAGTATATGTTCCAGAGCAACGTCACTGCCCAGGCCACCAAGACGACCAAGGTTTCGATGAAGCTCAACATGCAGCTCCAGTATCAGGACAGCCCATACGAGTCCACATCGAACCTGTTCTACTACACCATGCGCGCCAATCCTGTAAGATTCCCCGCCGTGCTTCCGGCGCAGGACGGTGACACATTCGTAAGATACGGCAACAACGACACCTGGGACACAGGCTCCAACGACCTCAACCCATATGCCTTGCTCAGCCGCGGCTACAAGGAGCAGTACAGATCCTGGATGACCGCTTCCCTCAATGTTGACCAGAGCCTGAACTTCATCACCAAAGGATTGTCAGCCAAGGCGTTGGTTTCGTTCTACAACTACTCCTATGCCGCGACCAACCGTTACCACACTCCGGCGTACTACAAGATTGACCCGAACAGTATCAGACTGAACGACGACGGAACATACACCTGGACGGCGAACACCATCGGAGCGGAGGGTACGACCTATCTTGAAAGCTCGGTGTCAGCCAGCGGCTACCACGAGTGGTCAATGCAGGCCCAGGTCAACTATGCCAGAAAATTCGGCAAGCATGATGTCAGCGCCGACCTTGTGTATCATATGAAAGAGAAGGTGAACAACGCCACCGGCTCATCCGAGGAACAGCTTCTCCCGTTCAGGGAGCAGGGACTCGCCGGACGTCTCACCTACAACTACGGCAGCCGCTATTACCTTGAAGGCAACTTCGGTTACAACGGCTCCGAGAACTTCATCGCCGGCAAACGCTTCGGATTCTTCCCTTCAGCGGCCATCGGCTGGAACATCTCCAACGAGAAGTTCTTCTCGTCGTTGAAGAATACCGTCACAAATCTGAAACTCCGCGCGTCCTACGGCCTGGTCGGAAACGACTCTCTGGGAGACGACCATCGCTTCCCTTACATCACAGAGGTCAATATGGGTGAGCGCGCCTACGTCTTCGGCACGAACTTCAGCAAGATCGGAGCCGGATACATAGCCAACTACGGTAATGTCGACGCCACATGGGAAATCGCCAGAAAGCTAAACATCGGACTTGACGTCGAGCTTTTCAAGGATTTGAAGATGTCTGTGGACTGGTTCCACGAGTACCGCTCGAACATCTTCATGCAGAGGCAGTCATTCGCATCACACGGAGGTGTCGGCGGTTCCCTGCCTTGGGCTAACCTCGGAGAGACAACCAATTCGGGCATCGACTTCTCCATCAACTACAACAAGGTGGTCAACAGCGACTTCCAGTACTCCCTCAGGGGCACCTTCACCTACGCCCACTCTGAGGTGAAGGCTATGGATGAGCCGGACTACTCAAAGAACCCGCATCTCTCCAAGATCGGGAAGCCTATCAATTCCAACAAAGTGCTCATCGCGGAAGGCCTCTTCACCTCACAGGAAGAGGTTGACAACAGTCCGAGACAGGACTTCGGTTCCTACGGGGTCGGTGATGTCAAGTACAAGGATGTGAACGGAGACGGCGTCGTGAACTCCAACGACTTCGTATGGAGCGACAAGCCATATTTCCCTGAAATCCAGTTCGGTTTCGGCGGGTCTGTAAAATACAGGAAATGGGACGCTTCCATTATGTTCCAGGGAAGCGCCAGATACGACATCACGACTTACAACAACCATCCGTTCTGCGACAATGTCCATTTCGGCTACGGCATCGTACAGTACATCGCCGACGACCACTGGTCTTGGGACAACAATAACAAGGACGCCAGGTATCCAAGGCTTACAACCGTACCTTCGGACAACAACACTCAGGCATCCACGCTGTACATGCACGACGCCTCGTTCATCCGTCTCAAGAACGCCGAGGTCGGCTACACCTACAAGTTCGTTCGTTTCTACGTTCAGGGAAACAACCTGTTCTACCTCTCCAAATTCAAATACTGGGATCCGGAGAAAGGACGCGGCAACGGTCTGACCTATCCGCTTCAGCGCACAGTCAAACTTGGTTTCCAATTCACATTCTAATTATATATGAATATGAAGAAATATTTCATCATACTGTTATGCACCCTTGGAATGGCCACATCGTGTGATTTTCTGGATGTGATTCCAAGCGGAAAGGCCACCGAGGATGACCTTTTCAAAACCCACGTGCAGGCCGACGACTTCGCGGCGTCGCTATATTACTATATGCCTAACCGCTGGTACTTCCAGTCTTCACTGGAGATGTGCGGAGGCGGTGACATGGTGTCCAGCTTCTACGGCTCGGTCTATTACTTCAAGTGGAAGTCACTTGTCTTCAACAATCAGGAGACCCCGTCCAACACCTATGTGGCGATGTGGTCAACCACCTGCGACAAGGCTTCAGGATCCGTGTCCTACAATGTATGGGGCGGAATCCGCAACGCATACCTCCTTCTTGAGAACGCCGACAAAGTGGCGGACGCAAGCGAGGACGAGAAGAACCGTTGGAAAGGCGAGGCCTATTGGAACATAGCCTATATGCACCAGACGCTTCTTGAATATTACGGGCCGATCGTCATTGTCGACCATCTCCTCGGACTTCAGGAGAACATCAACTTCGAGCGCAAGCCTTATCTGGAGTGCGTGCAGTTCATCTCGGACATGTACGACAAGGCCGCCGAGTATCTTCCGGCTTCATATTCCTCAAACTTCCTCGGCCGCGCGACCAAGACCACAGCCAAGGCGCTCAAATCCCGCCTCTGGCTTCAGGCCGCGTCTCCGATGGTCAACGGAAACGCTGAGTGGTACTCTGATTTCACGAACAATGACGGCACGCCGCTGATGCCTCTTGAATATGACAAGGAGTTATGGAAAAAGGCAATGGACGCGGCCAGGGAGGCTATCCAGCAAGGCGAGGCCGACGGATTCCACCTCTACGCCCCGAGCAAGGAGGCCGACTCCTTTGAAAAAGGCTACGAGAACTACAGGGCAGCGTTCCTGGGCGGAGACGCCAACGCCTTCTATAATGAGTACGAACATCTTTTCAGCTACGCCGCACAAGGCAACATCTCCTACAACATCAAGAATATGGCTCCGAGAACCGGCTACTCGTCCTACAACCGCGAGGGTTGGAGAGGATATTTCGTGCCGACCTTCGAGGCAGTGGAATGCTTCCTTTCCAAGAACGGCCTTCCTATGGATGTGGATCCGGAGACCAAGGACGCCATCAAGGATCCTACCAAGCTGGTTGAGGCTCCGGGCTATCCTGGGGAAAAGACATCCGTCCTTCACGTCAACCGCGAGCCAAGGTTCTATGCTTCCGTAGGTTACGACAGAGGAGCCTACGACCTCAACGGCGAGACCTTTATGCTGAAATGCCGCCGCGGCGAAGAGCAGCAGAATGACGGAAACACCGGCAACGAGTATCAGGGATGTACAGGTTATTATGTCAAGAAGTGGATACACAAGTCAAACAACTTCGACAACACTTCCAAGTCATTCACCTACCACAAGTTCGCGTTCCCGTACATCCGCTTCGCCGAACCGTACCTTGATTTCGTCGAGGCATATGTTCAGTACTACGGCAAGATTGACGGAGAGGCTCTCACCTACATCAACAAGGTCAGAAGCCGCGCCGGTCTTCCGGACTTCGAGGATTCCTGGGCACTTGTCGGAGGCCTTCCTACAGGCAAGACCCTGCTTGACGCTGTCCTGAGGGAGCGCTTGAGCGAGTTCGCATTTGAAGGCAGATGGTTCTACGACCTCAGAAGATACAAGGTCGTTCAGGACATTCTCAAGAACAGACCTCGTTCCTGGAACATAGCCGGCAAGACCGCCGAGGATTACTACACAATCACCGAGGCCTACGAGACCGACACAAGAACGTTCAAGGCTCCCAAGAACTACTGGCTTGCCATTCCACAAGAGCAGATAACAATCAACACCAATCTTGTCCAGAATCCTGGATACTAGTAAAAACAATCAGACAGAGCAGGAGGGATGATTTCAGACTTCCTGCTCTTTACTTTTCACACACGCCACTTGATGGCCAACACACAAAAATGAAAAAAAGCATCATAAGATTCTGTCTTGCGGCCTTGGCCGCTTTAGGTCTGGCCGGAGCCTGCTCAAAGTCAGGCGAAAGCGACAGCGAGACTCGGTTCTCGGTCTATGACGAATCGGGCGAAACTCCAAAGACCGTGGAGATTGCCGCAAAAGGGAAGAACGGATATTCTTTGCGGGTTATGTCCGGCGCGAGTTGGAGCCTTGAAGTACGGGACGAAGCCGGATGGATTTCCGCAAGTCCGCTGTCGGGCGAGAAGGGAGCAAGGCAAGTGACGGTCAACTTCGCCAAAAACGAGAACCAGGCCGCAAGGACGGGCAGCCTCATCTTTACCTGCGGAGAAAAATCCGTCACGATACAGTTCCGTCAACCCAAGGGAGAAAAAGAGGAAGAGGTTGTCATTCCTCCCACTCCGCCAGAGTTGCCGAAGGCGGACTTGCTTGATGTCATATTCAGGAATGACGGGACGGCCTTTGACAACTCGGACTCAAAGATGGATGTGACGACGGTTCAGGGATCTTCCTTTATCAATTATTTCTGCGACGCCTATTCAAGATACACCGCGCATTTCAACCACTCGCTCGGAGGTTCGGTCAACGGTGGGTACTACAAGATAGACTACTCCCGGGATCAGAATTTCCGGAACGCTCTCGCTGACGGTCACTCCTTGGAAGTGGTCTTCAGGATGGACGCTCCCGCCAACGGAAGCGAAATCAAGCCTTTCAGCTCTATGCAGAGCGGCGGAACGGGTTTCCTGATCTCAGACAACAGCAGAGGCAAGGACATCACGTTCCTGCCGAACGTCAGCACAAACGGCAAGTCAAGCTGGAAATGGACCAAATCCGGAATCACCCCTGAGACAGGGCGCTACTACCACGTAGTAGGTGTATGGGACAAGCAGGCCGGCAAATCCAGAATCTACGTTGACGGAGTGCTTAGAGGAGAGGCTGAAGCCTCGGGCAACCTGAATTTCCCGACGGAGGGAAGCGACTGGTTCTGCGTCGGAGGCGATCCGAACGGGGCCAACGGAGCGCATGCAGGGTTCAACGGAGATGTGGTACTGGCCAGAATATACGATGACCCATTAAGCGCCAAAGATGCGGAGCAGCTTTACAATGTTGTCAAAAACGACATCAAGCCGGAAGTGATCTCCATCAGCGAAATGGTGCTGCTTTCCAAAGCGAACGTGAAGCCGGGGTGCTGGTTCTTAATCTACGCCAAGGGGTTCAAGGACGGAGACAGCATAAAGCTGGAGTCAATGGGCAGCGAGACACTGGAATATTCCTGCACCGCCTCTACGGGAGACGGGTACATCAAGCTGCGCATCCCTGACAACTTCAAGGCCGGGAAGTACCGTCTTATCCTGCAAAGAGGTGAGACACAGTTGCCTTTGGGAGCCACCGATTTTTCGATTGTGACTGATCTCGCGAATGCCTACAACACTAAAATCGTGGCACACCGCGGCTACCATCACGGTAACGTGCCGGAGAATTCCGTGGCTTCACTGGCCGAGGCTCAGAAGCTTGGGGTATATGGCTCGGAATTCGATGTGTACATAACCACTGACGGTGTGGCTGTCATCTATCACAATTCGACATTCAAGGGTACGGAAATGCCCGAAGACGCCAAATACAAAGGATGGAGACCCGATTCCAAGACTTATGACGAAATCAAGGACTACAAGCTGGAGAACGGAGAGTCTCTGCCGACACTTGAGGACTTCCTGAATCAGGCAAAGCACTATCCTGACGTGAAGCTCATCTTAGAGATAAAGAGCCATAACACTACGGAAAAGACAATCAGGGCCGCACAGACCTGCATAGATGCGGTGAAGGCGAAAGGTCTGGAGAACCAGGTCGAGTACATAGCGTTCAGCTACGAGGCTTGCAAGATGATAGCCAAGACCGCCCCCGGGGCGAGTGTGCAGTACCTTAATGGCGACAAGGCTCCTTCGGTAGTGTATGCTGACGGGATAAACGGCATAGATTATTCCTACAGTAGCCTGACGGACGAATGGCTCAAGGAGGCTCGGGACCTTGGGATGACAATCAATGTCTGGACCGTCAACAACACCAACGATATGCTCGGCTTTATGCTGAAAGGAGTTAACCTCATCACCACCGACAAGCCGGTCGAGGCGATGGAGCTGGCGTCCAAGGCGTTCGTGTCTGAAGAATAACCGGAAGGAATGTTCGGAATGGGTCGGGTGACTAAAAATGGCATTTTTAGTCACCCGACCCTACTTCATTATCCAACCCCCGGTCACTGCGTGACAGCCCCAGGGGGGCACGGGGAAATTCGCCACAAAACAGACGAAATCACCACCAAAACGGCGATGGCCGCAACTCAAAAGGCATATTCGCCACTTAATTTTTGAGCGGCGGGGGCATAATCATATTTTTGTATGACGGAATATTCCAACATTCACACGAGTTGGCGATAACCTCCGAAAGACAAATAATTTATCTGACAGCGAGCGATTGTCAGCTTGCGAAAAACAAAAGACTTTATGAGAATCATCGGTACAGGAAGCGCACTTCCCAAAAAAGTTGTGACAAACGATATGCTTGCCGGGTTTCTGGACACCAGCGACGATTGGATCTACCCGCGCACAGGCATAAAGACCAGACACGTGATCACAGACGAGAATATTGAAGACCTCGGGACCGATGCTGTCCGCAATGCTTTGGAGATGTCCGGGCTTGACGCCGGAGACATCGACTTGTTCATCGTCTCAAATGTCGTTTCCGAATATGTCACCCCGGGGATGAGCTGCATCATCGGGGAGAGACTCGGACTCAAATGCCCTATGTTCGACATAAACTGCGCCTGCCCTGGATTTGTCTATGCGCTTGATATGGCGGAGACATACTACAAGGCCGGAAAGATAAAGAACGCGGTCATCGCCTGCGTGGAGGAGCCGACCAGGATGGCAAGCTGGAAAGACAGAGGCACGTGTGTGCTGTTCGGAGACGGAGCCGGCGCTGTAGTGCTTACAGAAGGAGACAACGTGAAAGGCACAAAACTGCATGCGGAACCGTCCAAGGACGAGATTTGGCAGACAAGGACACTGGTTGACACCCCGTATATCACAAAGAAGGAGGAGGATGTCCCTATGCAGATGAAAGGGCGAGAGGTGTTCAAGTTCGCGGTGAATGCCTGCACGCAAGGAGTGGAGTCACTTCTTGACGAAATCGGAATCGACAAGAGCGATGTCTCTTACTTCATGATACATCAGGCCAACCAGCGGATCATTGACTCCATCATCAACTATATGGGCCAGCCAGCGGAGAAGTTTCCGGTCAACATAACGGATCACGGGAACTCGTCTTCCGCATCCTGCCCTATCCTTTTGGACGAGTGCAACAGGAAAGGAATGTTCAAAAAGGGGGATATTCTTGTCTTCAGCGCATTTGGAGCGGGACTGCTTTCAGGAGCGGCCGTAGTTGAATGGTAATCTGAACATTAATTATTATATTTGCAAATATATGATAAAGAGTATAATCTGCGACCTGCTCGGAATAGAGCGGCCCGTTTTCCAGGGAGGTATGGCCTGGATCGCTGATGCCAAGCTTGCCGCGGCTGTATCGAACGCCGGCGGACTTGGTCTCATCTCATCCATCAATTTCGGCACCGAAGCTGTCAGAGAAGAGATACGTAAATGTAAGACCTTGACCGACAAGCCTTTCGGTGTCAACATCATGCTTCAGGCCCCCAACGCCGGAGAAGTAGCCGAGATGCTCATCGAAGAGGGTGTGAAGATTGTCACGACAGGAGCCGGCTCCCCGGCCGCATACATGGAAAAATGGAAAGCGGCCGGAGTCAAGGTCATCCCGGTGGTCGCGTCTGTAGCCTATGCGCTCAAGATGCAGGAACTCGGAGCCGCGGCGGTAATCGCCGAAGGGGCGGAATCAGGGGGACACGTCGGAGACATCCACACTATGGCTCTCGTCCCGCAGGTAGTTGACGCTCTCGACATCCCGGTGCTTGCCGCGGGCGGAATATTCGACGGCAGAGGTGTCGCCGCAGCCTTTATGCTTGGAGCACAAGGGGTTCAGGTCGGGACAAGGTTCCTCATCGCGGAGGAATGCCATATTCACGAGAACTACAAGGCAAGACTCATCGCCGCATCCGATGTCAGCACGATGGTGACCGGGAAATCTCTCGGAGACGCCGTCCGCGGACTCAAGACCCCGTTCGCGAAGAAATTCTTCAAAATGGAATATGACCCGTCAGTGCCTAAGGAAGAGGTTCTGAAATTCGGCACCGGTTCGATGCGCAAGGCAGTATTTGACGGAGACCTGTCCGGAGGCAGTTTCCTCGCCGGAGAGGTTGCCGGAATGATCCGGAAGAAGGAGACCGCCAAGGAGATCGTGGATGACCTTATGGAAGGAGCCGAGAAGCTGCTGGCCGGAGCGCCGGGCATCCTGGCCGGTTAGACGAAATCAAGACAATAAAGGATAAACAATGAATAAAAGAGTTGTAATAACAGGAATGGGAGTTATCTCCCCGGTCGGAAATGATGTGAACACATTCTGGAAGAATCTGTGTGACGGAGTGTGCGGCATAGAGACCATCAAATCTTTCCCGACAGACAATCTTCCGGTCGGGATCGCCGGAACAATCAAGAACTTCAAGGCCGACGAGTATGGTATGGACAAGCCTTTCATCAGGAAGCAGGATCTGTTCACCCAGTACGGCGTGGCTGCGGCCTATCAGGCGATGAACCAGGCCGGGCTTATCTCACAGGGAGAGGGACAGAACATCGACCCTTTCAGGCTCGGAGTCTATTTCGGTTCAGGAATCGGAGGATTCGCCACCCAGTACAGGGAGATCTCAAAGATGATCGACGACCCTTCCGGACAGTGGATCTCACCTTTGTTCATCCCTACTATGATTTCTAACATAGCCGCCGGGCACATCGCCATCATGCATCATGCGGAAGGCCCTTGTCTGGACATCGTGACGGCCTGCGCCACATCAACCAACGCTATGGGCGAGGCATTCCGCGCCATCAGAAACGGCTATGCTGACGCGATCATCACAGGAGGCTGCGAGAACGCCACCATTCCTATCGGCATCGTCGGGTTCGCGAACGCCAAGGCACTTTCCAGAGCCACCGACCCTAACTACGCCTCGCTTCCTTTCAACGGCAACAGGGCAGGTTTTGTTATGGCTGACGGCTCGGCGTCCCTTGTTCTTGAGGAATATGAGCACGCCAAGGCCCGCGGCGCTCAGATTTTAGGCGAGATGGTCGGCTACGGCAACACCTGCGACGCCTACCACTCGACCGCTCCAAGGCCGGACGGAACCACACAGGCAAAGTGCATAGAACTGGCTCTTGAGGAAGCCTGCTTCGACAAAGAGAAGGACAATCTCTACATAAACGCCCACGGGACAGGCACGAGGCTGAACGACGTGGCAGAGACCCTGGCCTACAAGAACGCGCTCGGAGATTTCGCCTACAAGGCTCACATAAGCTCAATCAAATCCATGACCGGACATATGTTCGGAGCCGCCGGAGCCGCCGAGGCCATCGCCACAATCCTGGCGTTGCGTGACGGAATATGTCCTCCGACCATCAATCTTGACACTCCTGATCCGGAATGTGACCTTGACTACACACCTAACAAGGCGGTCAAGGCTGACCTGACACTGGGGATTTCCGATTCATTCGGTTTCGGCGGGCATGACGCATGCGTCGCGTTCAGAAAATGCGAGGAATAGCCGCATGGTCATCTAAAGCACAAAAGAGATGAACAAAGAAGACATCAAGCGATTTATGCCTCACCGCGAGCCAATGCTTCTTATCGAAGAGGCGCACATAGACGAGAACGGCGAGGCGCACTCACAATACAGGGTCAAGGAAGACGAGTTCTTCACAAGAGGACACTTCCCTGACAATCCGATAGTTCCCGGCGTGATTCAATGCGAGATCATGGCCCAGAGCTGCGCCATTCTCGTAAAGGATGAGATACCTGGACACATCACCCTCTACGCCGGATTGGACAAGGTGCGATTCAAGAATGTCGTCAAGCCCGGAGACCTCTGTGAGGTGACCGCCAGACTGGAGGAAAGAAGAGGCAATCTTTTCTTCTGCTCCGCCAAACTGGAGGTTGACGGCAGGCTGTGCTGCAAGGGCACGCTCAGTTTCGCCCTCGTACCGAAAGAATAACCATAATGGAGTACAGGCTGTTAGGTGAGGAAGAGTTCCGGGATCTGGGGTCCCGGATTCTTTATGAAGACAATCACATCCTCGTCTTCAACAAAAGGGTCGGAGACATTGTGCAGGCGGACAAGACCGGAGACGAATGTCTGGCCGAGACACTGAAAGCGTTCATCGCACAGAGAGACTGCAAGCCGGGCAAGGTGTATATGGGGATACCACATCGCCTTGACCGGCCTGTCAGTGGGATAACAGTGTTCGCAAAGACCTCCAAGGCACTCTCCAGACTCTCGGAAATGTTCAGGACCGGGAATATTCACAAGACATACTGGGCACTGTGCTGCAAGGCTCCGGAAAAGCGGACGGCGGAGTTGGATGACTGGCTTGTCCGCAACGAGAAGATGAACAAGAGCTTCATAGCAAGAGACGGAGAGAAGACTCCCGGAGCGAAACTGGCGAAGCTGGTCTACACCCATCTGAGAGACACGGAACGACACTCCCTGGTGGAAATCCAGCTGCTCACCGGGCGACATCACCAGATACGCTGCCAGCTGTCAGGAATAGGATGCGTGATAAAAGGAGACCTGAAATACGGCGCTCCCCGTTCCAATCCTGACGGAGGAATATGCCTTCACTCGCGCGAGGTCAGATTTGTTCATCCGGTAAAGCGCGAGGAAATGGACATCATCGCCCCGCCTCCCGCCTCCTGGAGAATCTGAACAGGTTCCGTACACCCCTGACAGGATTATGAGAAGCCGGGCAGACGTTTTTCGCTCCGGCTTCTTTTCATACACACAGCCCCTCTGTCTGTTTCAAGACAGGCCCGCTACACATCAGGGTCAGACGACCTTTTATTTTCCATTTCAGCCACATACGAGTTCAGCCATTCCGTCGGTGTCTTTCCGGTGTTCACCTTGAACGACATATTGAAAGACACCGAAGTATGGAATCCGGACATCTCCGAAACCTCACTGACTTTCAATCTGGGATCCTCCTTGAAAAGCTCGATTGCCCTCTGTATCCTGTAATAGTTCACGAACTGCCTGAAATTTCTCCCGGAAAGGATGTTGATTGTCCTTGAGAGGTAGAGTTTGTTCGTGAGCATAAGCTCGGCCAGACTGGCCATATCGAAGTCCTGGTCGAGATAGGGTTTCTTCTCCTCCATATACATCACGATTCTCCGGTAAAGGTTGTTCATCTTCTTGTCGTCCTCGGCTTTCTCCACGAATGACGTTCTCAGGTTGCCTCTGATTATGTCCTTGATCCTCTTCTCGGCGGCGTGGCTGATCACATAAGTCCTGCCTGTCATGGCACGGAGATAGAGAAGCGCATAAAGCACAAGGGACATCAACGATGACACGATGCAGAGGACATTTTTCAGCCGCCCGGTGGAAGTCGCGGCGCAAAGGAAAAGAGTCACATCCACCAGAAACACTATCGTATAAAGGAATCTTGAGTATTCCTCGACGCTATGCCAGACAGCCGTGTTTCTGAATATGGCCCTGAGTCCGGTAAAACGGCGGTGGGCCGAGCATAGATAAAATAAAAGCATCAGGACCAGCATCTGTACAAACGAGGTTACGACGCGCTGGCTCTTGAAGTCATACGCCCCGTAAGGCTTGCATCCGAAATAGACCAAGGAGACAAGCCCAAGCAACAGCAGCCCGGAAGCCACCTTGAGCGATGCGTCCGGTTTCTCAAACGAACACGGATATATCACAAGCATAGACGTAATGAACGAGATGTCCACCAGAAGGTCAAACATACCGAACCGGTGCGAAAGGATGAAATCGGACATGATAAGGACAATACCGCCTACGGACGAGACAAGGCGGACCGCATACCTTGCGGAACGGCTGCCCTTGTTGATCCTCAGGTCATAGACCAGGAATATGGACAGCTCAAGCAGAGTCAGTAATGTGATTACAACTGTCATTTGGTCATTGATATATCTGGTTGGCTCAGGCAAGATATAAACAAAACGCCCCCTGACAGTGGTTTGTCAGGGGGTATTATAAACAAATAAAAAATCCTCTATGAAAAATTTAACTTTTTTTAGTTCCTTTTATGGAATCAAATCCCTGTCCGTAAACTCCACTTACAGAGGAGATGGAGAGGAACGCGTCCGGATCGACCCTCTTGATGGCCCTCAAAAGAAGATTCAGGTCGGTCTTTCTTGTGATCACCATCAGAACCGAGGCCGGCTGTTTGGTGTACCAACCTTCGCCGTTGAGGACGGTCACGCCCCTGCGGAAATCCTTGGCGACCATATCGGCTATCTCCTCATGATGCCTCGAGAGAATGAACAGCTGGACACTCTGCTTGGAACCGGCGAGATAAAGATCGATAACGTACCCGCACACGGTCACGATGATCATACCATAGACAGCGATGGAGAACTTAGAATCGAACGGGATAATCTGCCCCGTAGAGTCCAGGGACGGCACCAATAGCGACGAAGCGACGATGAACACATCCATTGTGAGGATGATACGTCCCGGAGAGATGTTCTTGAACTTCGTGATTATCAGCGCCACTATGTCCGTCCCTCCGGTACTTCCTCCTTGTGAGATCGAAAGCCCGATTCCAAGACCGGCCATAGAGCCTCCGATTATAGAGCACATCAGTTTCCCGTTGGACAACGCGAAATCCTGGATGATGGTCTGCGGGATTATTTCCTGAAACAGATTCAGGCAGACGGACGCCAATATGATGGCATATACCGTCTTCACCCCGAAGGAAGGCCCGATGATGAAGAGCGAGACAATGAGCAGCAAGGCGTTGATGACAAAATAGGAATATCCCATCTTGATTCCCGTGGCATACTGGATGATGGCGCTTATGCCGGACACGCCGCCGCCGATAAGGTTGTTCGGAGTCAGGAACAACGCCCACCCTCCTGTGTAGATCAAAAGGCCGAGAGTAATGATGATATACTCCTTGGCGCCACGGAGGATTGTCGAAGAATCCATGGTCATAGACTATTTCAATACAAAGTTCACTATCTTGCCAGGGACTACGATCACCTTGACGATGTTCTGTTCCCCTACATATTTCACGGTCTGCTCCATCCCCCGGATTTCTGTCTCGACCTCCTTTGGAGAAAGCGACTTAGGCAGTTCTACAGTGAAGCGCATCTTGCCGTTGAAAGACACCGGATAGGTAACATTGTCCTCGGCTGCGAGAGCGGCGTCAAACTCCGGGAAACGCGCGTAGGTGATGCTTTCCGAGTGACCGAGGGCCTCCCAAAGCTCTTCAGCGATGTGAGGCGCGAACGGTGACAACATAACTGTCAAAGGCTCAAGAATCTCACGTTTGCGGCACTTCAGGGACGACAGTTCGTTCAAGGCGATCATAAAGGCGCTGACCGTCGTGTTGAATGAGAAGTGCTCGATGTCCTCCTGTTCCTTGGCGATCAGCTTATGCAGAACCTTAAGCTCAGCCGGGCTGGCCTTCTCGTCGGATACAATGAGACCGTCCCCATCGAAGAACATCCTCCAGAACTTGCGCAGGAATCTGTTCACGCCATCAATACCCTTTGTGTCCCAAGGCTTTGACTGCTCCAGAGGTCCGAGGAACATCTCGTAAAGGCGGAGTGTGTCCGCTCCGTAGTCATCACAGATCTTGTCAGGGTTGACCACGTTGAACATGGACTTGCTCATCTTCTCCACGGCCCACCCGCAGACATATTCACCGTTCTCGAGGACGAACTCGGCGTCGGCGAATTCCGGTCTCCATTTCCTGAACGCCTCGATGTCAAGCTTGTCGTTGCGCACGATGCTGATGTCCACGTGGATTTCGGTGGTCTCATACTGATCCTTGAGTCCGAGAGACACGAACCTGTTCGTCCCGACTATCCTATACACAAAGTTGGAGCGTCCCTGAATCATACCCTGGTTCACCAGTTTGCGGAACGGCTCGTCCTCGCAGACATAGCCAAGGTCGTAAAGGAACTTGTTCCAGAAGCGGGAATAAATCAAATGCCCGGTGGCGTGCTCCGTGCCGCCGATGTACAGATCCACGTCACGCCAGTATTCATCGGTTTTTCTGTCGACAAGAGCGTCGTTGTCGTGAGGATCCATATACCTGAGATAGTAGGCGCTGGAACCGGCGAAGCCAGGCATCGTGCTGGTCTCCAAAGGATAACCCTCGAAAGTCCAGTCCTTGGCTCTCGCAAGAGGCGGCTCGCCGCTCTCGGTAGGCTTGAATTCGGTGATCTCAGGCAGACAGAGAGGCAGCTTCTCAAAAGGGACCGGAGTCGGAATGCCGTCCTTGTAATAGATCGGGAACGGCTCGCCCCAATACCTCTGGCGGCTGAATATGGCGTCGCGCAGACGATAGTTCACTTTTCTGTGACCGATTCCGTGCTTCTCCACATAGTCAATGGCCGCCGGTATCGCCTCCTTGACGTCAAGTCCGTTCAGGAAGCCCGAATTGATCATCCTGCCCTCCTTGGCGTCGAAACTCTCCTCGCTGACATCGCAGCCCTCGATCAGAGGTATGACAGGCAGATTGAACTTCCTGGCGAAAGCATAGTCGCGGCTGTCGTGGGCCGGAACCGCCATAATGGCTCCGGTGCCGTAACCGGCGAGAACATATTCGGAAATCCAGATCGGCACTCTGTCACCGGTCATCGGATTCACACCATAGGAGCCGCTGAACACCCCTGTGACAGTCTTTGTCTGGGCGATCCTCTCACGCTCGGTCTTTTTCTTTACAGCGGCAAGATATTCATCCACCGCCGCTTTCTGTTCAGGAGAAGTCAGCAGCGGGACCAGATCGCTTTCCGGTGCAAGCACCATGAATGTCACACCGAACATCGTGTCGGCGCGGGTAGTGAATATGGTCACGTCGTACTCCGTCTCTCCGTTATAGCACTTGAAGACCGCCTCGCAACCGTTGGACTTTCCGATCCAGTTGCGCTGCATCTCCTTGAGCGAGTCCGTCCAGTCAATCTTGTCCAGCCCCTCGAGAAGTCTGCCGGCGTAGGCGGAGACCCTGAGCTGCCACTGCTTCATCTTCTTCTGCTCGACCGGGAAGCCTCCGCGGACAGAAAGACCGTCCTTCACCTCGTCGTTGGCGAGCACCGTGCCGAGTCCCGCACACCAGTTCACCGCCGTCTCTCCCTGATAGGCAATGCGGTAGTTCATCAGGAGGTCGGATTTTTCCTTTTCGGAATATTCCTTCCAAGCCTCGGCGGTGAACGGCTCATGCTCCGCGCAAGCGGCGTTGACCGCACGGCTGCCACCCTTCTCGAAAGCCGAGATCAGCTCCTCGATGGGGCGCGCCTTTCCGGCGTCATTGTCGTACCACGAGCCGAACATCTTCAGGAAAGCCCACTGTGTCCACTTGTAGTAGGCAGGATCGCACGTACGGATTTCCCGGCTCCAGTCGTAGGAAAAACCGATTCTGTCCATCTGCTGACGGTAACGGTTGATGTTGTTGACCGTCGTGACCTCCGGGTGCTGTCCTGTCTGGATGGCATACTGCTCCGCCGGAAGCCCGAACGCGTCGTACCCCATCGGATGAAGGACATTGAAGCCCCTAAGCCTCTTGTAGCGGGAATAGATGTCACTGGCGATGTAGCCAAGCGGATGGCCGACGTGCAGACCTGCTCCCGACGGATACGGGAACATATCCAGAACATAGAACTTCGGCTTTGAGGAGTCTTCCTCAGTCTTGAAAGTGCCATGTCCGGCCCAATAGGTCTGCCACTTTTTCTCAATTTTCCTGAAATCGTAGTCCATTTTATTACGTATTTTACTGATAATCGTGTTTTTTCAGTCCGAAACTGCTCTTTTTCTCAAGCCGGAACTCAACATAAAGGGACATTCTGGACTTCACTTTCTTGCCAAGAAGCCAACCCGGTTTCCAGTCCGGGGATGCGCTGATGATTCTGACCGCCTCGTCGTCAAGAAGCGGATCCGCTCCCTTGAGAACCTTGACATCGCGTACCTTGCCCTTCTCGTCGATGACAAAATCCACCAGCACACGGCCTTGTATCCCGTTCCTCACGGCTTCCTTAGGGTATTTCATATAGGTATAGACCCATTTGTCAAGGAAGACTCTCGGGTCCCGGCTTCCAAGGAAGGAAGGCCTGTAGTCACAGTCATAGTACGGGATGATATCCTCTCCGCGTTTTGAAGACGACGTCAGCGCGGAAAGATCGGAAGGGTTGAATATAGGCTTGGGGCCGTTGACGAGGGCCACCGAGTAGTTATAGACATATTCAAGCTCCCTCTCCATCGCATCGTAGTCAATGATGGACTGCGTGTCACGAGAGGAGTCATATTCAGGGTAATGCCCCGTAGTGAAGAAGATTGAAGGTATTCCTTTGTCATAGAACGCTCTATGGTCAGAAGAATATGGTTCCTGAGCCGTCAGGGTCGGAAGAATCGGCTGAAGCTGGGCGGCCATCGAGTTGACGACCTCGTTCATGTCGGCGTTGGAGGACGTGAAGGCATAGAAGCCGTTGCCTCCGGTGCCCACCATATCCAGATTTATCATTGCGTCGATGTCGGCGACGTCAGAGAACGACCTGTTGAGGAAGTACCACGAGCCTGCAAGAGTCTGCCGGGAAGCGCCGAACGCCACGAACAGGACCGACCTTCCAAGCAAGGAACGGTTGGTCTGAAGCATCCGCGCAAGCTCGAGCATCATCGCAAGTCCGGATGCGTTGCCGTTGGCCCCGTAATATGTCCTCCCGACCGCGCGCCCGTCCACCGTCAAGGTGTCCGTACCGAGATTGTCCATTCTGGCCCCGATCACTATATATTTATTCCTCAAGGACTTGTTCCCTCCTTGAATAAACGCGCAGACATTGCGAGAGACAAGTGTGTCACCGTTTTCCTGCCTGATTCCGAAGATGTCTCCGTCGTTGCCCGACAGCACGTCGACACCATATTTCCGAAATACTCCGGTGACATATTCAGCTGTCATCCGCTCACCTTCCGAGCCCGCCTTGCGCCCTTCCATCACGGCAGCCGAAATGGTGGAGACATGCTCCTTGAACGCGCGGACGGTCTCGCTGGCATCCAGATCAGCATAGACAGACCCGTTCTTGAACTGGGCGCTGGACGGAAGCGCCCCTACGAAAACGGCCAAGAGAGCCGAAATAAGCGTGATTCTTCCTTTCATCATTGTTTCCTTTCTAAAATCCACGCGCCCTTTGGACAAAAATCCTGCCTTTGAAGTTCGTTCAGGGACTTTCTGGCCTGCTCCTCATCATCTGTCCGGCACACTCCGACCGCCGTTGTCCCGTTACGGAAAGCAAGCAGCTCACCCTCGTAGCCCTTAAGGGAGATTTCCTCCAGATAGCGCTCGGCATTCTCTTTGCTGGAGAACGAGCCCAGGATTATGCAGAAACGGTAGCGATGATTGGCAAGGCGCGCGGAATCGGCGGCAGCGGCCGAATCCGCGGCGAACCGACGGACCTTTTCAAGAGAGTCCTGACGTATTCGCAGAGCATCCTCCTTCTTTATGATGACCTCTGCCTTGGACTCAATCCATTCAGAGTCAGGCCTCCCGGCCAGACGACGAAAAAAATCGCACCCCGTGACCGCTATGGTGACAGAGACAATGAGGGCTGTTGTCAGAAACGCATTTTTCATAACTTACAAAGTTAATTAAAATTCCACCCTATCCAAAAATATAATTGTAAGGGAAAAAACAGTAAATTTGTATCATAAAACTACACGAACATTATGGCAAAAGAAATCAAGTTCTCCCTCGTTTACAGGGATATGTGGCAGTCATCCGGCAAGTACGTTCCCCGCGTGGACCAGCTTGTGGAAGTCGCCCCGGCCATCATTGATATGGGCTGCTTTGACCGCGTCGAGACCAACGGCGGGGCGTTCGAGCAGGTGAACCTTCTTTTCGGCGAGAACCCTAATACGGCTGTCCGCCGCTGGACCGCGCCTTTCCACAAGGCCGGCATCCGGACACATATGCTTGAAAGGGGCCTCAACGCTCTCAGAATGAATCCTGTTCCGGCAGACGTCAGGGAACTGATGTTCAAGGTAAAGAAAAAGCAGGGCACCGACATCTCACGCTCGTTCTGCGGCCTTAACGACCACAGGAACCTGCGCCGCTCCGTCGAATTCGCCAAAAAAGGCGGAATGATCTCGCAGGTGGCCCTTTCCATCACAAACTCGCCCGTCCACACGGTCGAGTATTATATGGGTGTCGTTGACAAGGTTGTCGAATACGGAGCCGACGAGATCTGCCTCAAGGATATGGCCGGAATAGGCCGTCCCGCTTTTCTTGGCCGCTTGGTGAAGGAAATCAAGAAAAAGTATCCGCACATGCTGATCCAGTACCACGGACATTCCGGCCCGGGATTCTCCCCGGCGTCGATGTTGGAGGTGGCCAGAGCGGGAGCCGACTACCTTGACGTGGCCGTCGAACCTCTCTCCTGGGGCAAGGTCCACCCGGACGTGATCACCGTCAGGGAGATGATGAAGGCCGACGGATTCCTTGTCAAGGATCTGAATATGGACGCTTATATGGAGGTACGGCGGCTGACCCAGAAATACATCGACGACTTCCTCGGCTACTGGATCAATCCTTCGAACGCGAGGATGAGCTCGCTTCTGGTGGGCTGCGGGCTGCCGGGAGGGATGATGGGGTCGATGATGGCCGACCTGAAAGGCTTCCAAGGAGCGATCAACGCCGCCGAAAGGTCGCACGGGCGTCCTGAGATCAGCCTCGACACACTGATGGTCAAGCTGTTCCAGGAGGTTGAATATGTATGGCCCCGCCTCGGTTACCCTCCGCTCGTGACTCCGTTCAGCCAGTACGTCAAGAACACGGCGCTGATGAATCTCCTGAACCTGCTGAACGGCAAGCCGCGGTGGACGACCATCGACAAGGACACCTGGAATATGATTCTCGGCAAGATGGGCCGCCTGCCAGGAGAGCTTGATCCGGAAATCGTTTCGCTTGCCAGGCAGAAGGGTCTTGAGTTCTACACCGGAGACCCTCAGGAGATGTATCCTGACGAGTTGCCGGAATTCCGCAGAATGATGAAGGAAGAGGGCTGGGACGAAGGTCAGGACGAGGAAGAGCTTTTCGAGTTCGCCATGCACGAGCGTCAGTACCGGGACTACAGGAGCGGAATAGCCAAGCAGCGTTTCAACACCGAGCTGGCTGACCTCAAGGCCAAGGCCAACGCCCCTGTCGAGATTGTCCGCCCGGTTGTCGAGATGCCGAAATTCGACATTGAAGAATATGCCCGACGCTACCCCCGCGCCGTTCCTGTCCAGGCTCCCGCCAAAGGACAGCTTCTCTGGCAGGTTGATGTCGATGACAGTTCAGCCGCGCCTATAGCCGGCACAGAGGTCAAGGCGGGCAAAGGAATCGGATTCATCCAGACATATTACGGAATGGAAGAGCTTGTTCCGGCTGTCAGCGGCCGCATCGTGGCCACTCCAGGAAAACAAGGTGACAAGGTTGCGAAAGGCGAGATTGTCGCCTTTGTGGAAGGCTCGGCCGACTCCGTAGAGTAATGAGTATCCGGAAAGAATCATCCCCGGTCACCTCAGACCACTTGACACCTGTCGAGAGGCATCCGTTCGAGCCGTTCCTTCCGCCAGCGGCCAAGGTTCTGATGCTCGGAAGCTTTCCGCCCCAGGAGAAACGCTGGAGTATGAGGTTCTACTACCCTAACTTCATCAATGATATGTGGAGAATCATCGGGGTGATTTTTTTCGGAGACAAAGACCGCTTCGTCGACAATGCCGCCAAGGGATTCAAACTTGGCGACATTGTCTCTTTCTGTACCGAGACAGGCATAGCGATGTACGACACGGCCACAGAAGTGCGCCGCCTCAAGGACAACGCCTCCGACAGATTTCTCGAGGTCGTCACCCCGACCGACATCCCTGCGATATTAAAGGAAATTCCTCATTGCAAGGCTGTTGTCACCACAGGAGAGAAAGCCACGGAGACCCTCTGCCGCACTTTCGGAGCGACTCCTCCCGCAACAGGGGAGTATTCGGAATTCGTTTTCGATGGCCGCCATATGCGCCTCTACAGGATGCCGTCTTCCTCACGCGCCTATCCTCTCTCCCTTGACCGAAAAGCCGCCGCCTACCGCCGTCTTTTCTCGGAGCTCGGGATGGTGTGACCTGCTCACCACCTGGCACACTTCATCACCTTTCAGCCGTCCATAGGTACGGCATGACACCCCCCATCCTGCACTTTAAGGCTGGTCTTTCCATCCGATAATGCCGCCGTGTCATCCTTTTGCGGAATCGCCCGACATCCCGCTCCGATTTCCGGGGTAAAAGTTTTATTTGTAATTTTGTAAAGTTATAGAAGCTGTTAAAATTTGCTCATATGAAACTTTGAGGGAATTAATTCAGGCGGTTTCGACGGATTTTCGAGGAAGACAGCGGTGCTGTCTGACGGGAAAGCCGGAAGAAAATGACGAATTTAAGACTCAAAGAACTTTTCAAAGGGATTTTAAACGGCTTATAAGACGGCATGAATGACGAGAAATCATCATTTTAGACAGATTCATATTCAAGTTTGGCAATAAGCTTTGAATTCAAGAGAATGTTTTTTACCGCAGGTAATTGCCTGCCTGCGAGAGGTGTAATCTATATATTAAAAGCGGATGTCCGAAATCATAACCGTCAAGCCGGAATTTTCCTCCGAAGACTGCTTTAGAATTGTCGAACGGCACAAAAGGAAATTCTCATATCCCGCTCACCGCCACAAGGCCGTGGAGCTGAACTTCATACAAAACGGGAAAGGTGTACGCAGGGTTGTCGGGGACAGCAGCGAGGAAATCTCCGACTATGAGCTGTCCATAATCGGAGAAGACATTGAGCATATATGGGAACAGGGAGAATGCACCTCGGATGATGTAAGGGAGATAACCATTCATTTCCCCGCGGACCTGTTCGACGGAAGCCTCATTGAGAAAAAACAGTTCGCCTCCATCAAAGAGATGCTCGGCGACTCCCGACACGGAATCACGTTCGGGATGACCGCCATTCTCAAAGTCTACACCCTTTTGGACAGCATCTCAAGCGAAAAAAGCAGCTTTGAGCAATTTATCATCTTTGAAAGAATCCTGCATATTCTTTCAGAGTCCAAGTACAGGCTTCTGACATCAGGATCGTCGACGGAGACCGGCTATGTAAACAGCCAAGACAAAGTCGGCTTCATCAAAGACTATCTCAAGGAAAACTATACCAGAAACATCCGCCTCACGCAGCTTGCGGAGCTGACAGGGATGAGCCCGACAAGCGTCGCAAGGCTCTTCAAGTTGAAGACTGGGGAGACTCTTTCCTCGTACCTCATCGACCTTAAGTGCCAAAGCGCCGCGAGAAGCCTTATTGACACAGCGGACAGGATAGCTGACATCTGCAAGGCCTGCGGTTTCAACAACCTGTCGAACTTCAACAGGATATTCAAGTCAAGGATGGGGAAAACACCTCAGGAATACAGGAATCTCTATAAGAAGAACCGCATCAGCGTGTAGAATCCTTCCCTTTCGACAAGGCATCCTCTATCGTCGTGACAAGGGCTTCCGTGGAGCTTGTGTCCACTGACTCCGGCTCAATGCGCCTGTCATAGCTTCCGGACAGCTTTCCGGACTTATCCTTAAGCGCCAGCACCCTTGTGACCCTTTCATCCAAGTCCTTGATTCTTTTGCGGTCATTCCCTATGTAGCCCACGATGAGGCTGATCCCTTCAGAGACATCGCCGGGCATCAGGAGAATGTCCACACCCGCCTTGTAGGCTGCCAGCATAACCTTGTCGTAAGCTCCGCCGAATGGTGCCAGAACACCCTCCATCCCAAGTGCATCAGTGATAATCAACCCGTTGAAATTCATCTTCTTTCTGAGAAGATCCGTCACGACCGTTCTTGAGACGGAAGCCGGCAGGGTGTCAAGCGCCGGAACAAGAAGGTGTCCGACCATAACCATATCCACACCGTCCTTTATCAGCTTTCCGAAAGGATAGAGTTCGACTGAGTCCAGTCTCTCAATCGGGAACTTCAGGACTGGAAGCGCCTTGTGCGAGTCCACCTCCGTGTCTCCATGCCCCGGAAAATGCTTGGCGCAGGCTACAGCTCCGCCATCCTGCATTCCCCGCATCAAAGCGGAGCCATATTCAGCCACAAGTCTCTTGTCCGGCCCGAAACTCCTGTCTCTGATAGTATTCACGTCAGGATGGAGATTGACATCCACAACCGGTGCGAAGTTGATGTCTATCTTCAAGGCACGCATATCCCTGGCAATCTGACGCCCCATCTCATAAATCAGACTGTCATCAGGAAGCGATGCCAGCGCGCCCTGGCGGGGATATCTACGGAACTCGCTTATCCTCATCCCAAGACCGAACTCACCGTCCACAGAGACCGCCAAAGGCAGTCTGACAAGGCTCTGAAGGCGATTGCATATTCCGGCTGTCTGTTCTATGCCACCCTCCATAAGGATGATGCCACCGACCTGCTCCCTTGCTATGACGCTGTCAGCCTTGGCCTGATAGGCGGAGTCGCTGTCGGGATAGACATCCACAAAGACAAGCTGGGCGACCTTGTCGCGGACACTCATCGATTCGACATAGGGCCGGATCCGTTTTTTGACAGCCCTGTCCTTCTTTGACAATCCTTGGCAGGGAACGGCAGCCGGCGGCATAAGCAAAATGGCAGCCAGGATATAAAGGTATCTTCTCATTGTCTTACGTATTAGAAACTGTTTAAAGTCCAAGATCATTCCGCACTATCCGGCCTCTTCTCATCACGAATCTCAAATCCACGGCATCATCATAGAACACGATGTCCGCATCCTTACCTTTTGCGATAGACCCCTTCCTGTCCTGAACACCGATTATCCCGGCGGGAGTCTCCGAAGACATCCGGACAGCGTCACCGAACGGGATGCCCGCCTCGACCGCCGTCTTCACAAGCCTGTCCACAGTGGCTATGCTACCGGCAAGGGCGGAGTGATCGGACAGTTTGCAGACTCCATCATGCACCACAACCCTCGGATCGAAGATGTTAGCCTCACCTCCTGCGGAACAGCCCAGTGCATCTGTTACAAGAGCGGTCTTATCCGCTCCTTTTATCATCCATATAAGGCGAAGAATCACAGGGGGGATATGCTTGCCGTCAGCGATGACCTCGACGGTCATCTCAGGTATGGCATAGACACTCTCCACCGCGCCCTCGCGCTTATACTCCCTGACGTTGTGGACACTGGTCATGGCGTTGTAGAAATGCGTAGCGTGGGTGAAACCGGCCTCATACGCTTTCCTGACTTCAGGATATCCGGCCACTGTGTGCGCGATTGACGCAAGGACTCCGTGCCTCACCAGGCAGCGGCCTAACTCCTCAGCCCCTGGCAGTTCAGGCGACGCGTCCCAACGGCGGACGACTCTGGCGCTCTCAAGGATTGACTCATAGTCTTCTTTTATAGGCGTGGTGACATATTCCGGGATTATGGCGCCCACTTTTTCAGGATTCAGGTACGGTCCCTCGAAATGAAGTCCGAGCACAGGAGAGTCCGGTTCGGACATAAGCTTTTCACAGATTCTGACCGATTCCCTCATCGTGCCTACCGGACAGGCAGGCAGAGTCGGAAGGATGGAAGTCATTCCGTAATAGGAATGAGCGTCGACGGCTGTCCTGAACGCTTCCTCAGTCCCTTCTATGAATTCACGGCCGCCTCCGCCGTGGATATGGATGTCTATTCCCCCCGGAACGACATTCATTCCGCCCGCATCGATGACCTTGGCTTCCGGTATCTCAACCGAAGTCCCGGTTATTTCGGAAATCACACCATCCTTAATGATGACGGTGGCTTTCCTCACCCCGGAAGAGGTAAAGACCTTTCCTCCTACTATCTTTGTTATTCTATTGTCCATTCCTTTGATTGCTTGTTCATCACTCCATTCCAAAGAGCCTCCCCGGCATCTATCCCAAACCTCCGCCGCCTCGCCCGAATACACCGGTTCCGGCGAGGCTGACAGAGGAGGATCAATAAATCCTGTGTTTACAGAAATGGATTAGCAGCCCTTCACGCTTTCCTTATAGGCGTTGATGCACTCATCAAGGCGTTCTCTGGCGGTGGTGTCACCAGGTATGTTATGAGAAGGGTTGATATGAAGCTTCACACCACGGTCGGCAAGAATCTCGCATACAGTCGTGATGATCATCCAGACGCAAGTGATGGAAGCCATTGTGGAGAGAGGGCCTATCTTGTCGTAGTGGTTCTTCACGGCCACTGACGCATCCTGCAAAGGGCAGCAAGTGTCCACCACATAGTCAGCTATCTGGAAAAGATTCTTTCCGCCAGAGTGACGAGGAATCTTGTCGCCTGTCCTGCCGGCGGATCCGCAGACGATGACCTTCATTCCACGCTTGTGGGCTTCATTGGCGACATCAATGTTCACAGCGTTCACACCGGTGTGCGAGAAAATCCAAAGCAGATCATTCTCGTTAAAATTCCAGCTTGACATAATCGCCTGACCATATCCTTCTTCCCTCTCGAGCCAGAGGAACTGATTGATACCCATCTCACCGACGATGTGCGTGAAGAAAGTGAGAGGAAGCTCGCAAAGCGGATGGAACCCTACGATACCACCGATTCTCGGATACATCTCCTCGATCGGAAGATTGGCGTGACCGCATCCGAAAGTGTGTACCAGATGACCTGACTGTATGCAGTCGGCCATCACTTCAGCCACTTTCTTGATTTGCTCCATCTGAGTCGCCTCGATTTCGTTCATAACATCGAAGGCATTCTTTTTCCATTCATTCGCTAACATTGCTTGTTGGTTTTAAAAAGTTAAACTATATAGTATTACAAATATTCACGATGACGTGTCATTTTTTCATACGGGACGAGACCTTGACAGAGAAAGGGACAAGAATCATCATACAAAGAACCGCCGCGGCAAGAAGAACCGGCAAGAATATATGGTGTCCCGCATCAAATGCGACCCCCGTCACTTTGTTGAAAGTGTACTGTCCAAGCAGTCCGACGAACAAGGCTATCGATATGGCGGTTCCCGACAGTTCCCGGAACGCGCCACCGATGTGGTTGAGCACGACCGGATATGTGGCTCCCACTCCAAATCCTATGAGTATCATCGAGATGTAGGCAGAGACAGTGCTTCCGGTCCCTAAAAGGAGAAGCAGTACCCCGGCAAGAGCGGCCGTAAGATAGGAATACAAAGTTCCGAGCGCTCCCAGTTTTCCAAGTATCGTTCCGAGAGGCAGCCTCCCGGCGAGCATCCCTACTGTGAACCACGTCATCGCAAGGGTGGCGGAAGCCATACCCATCCCTCCTCTTTCACAGAGATAGGAAACCGTAAAGTTGCCCTGGCTTCCCTCAAAGCCGCTTTCAAAGAAAAGGACCGCGGCGAAAAGCAAGAGAGCCGGGTATTTCAGAAGGCCGGCGGATTTTCTGAAAGACACGTTTTCCGTAGGTTTGGCGGCCGGAAAACGGATGGCCATAAAAAAGAGTATAAAGACCGCCATCACGACAGACACAGCGTTCAGCGGGATAGTGAAATCCGCTATGAAATAGTTCAGCAAAGTCCACAGCAAGGCTCCCACGCAATAGAATGCCCCGAGAAGGCCGAGTCGGCCTCCTCTCTTGTCATTGTCATAGATGTCGGACACAAGGGCGTTGGTCTCGCCGTTAAGCACGCCGCCGCCAAGGCCGAGACAGAATATGGACATATGAAGCATTCCTATTTCCTTGAAATTGGCAAGACCTTGAAGCCCGGCAAGCGCAAGGATGGAACTCGCGACAAGAAGCCATTTGTAGCCGAAACGGTCGACAACCGGTCCAAAGACAATCGTACCGAGAAGAATACCCAAGGACATTGTTGAAGGCAGGCTGTTGGCGCCCTCAACCAGACTGTTGAGACGACCGAGAACAGGAGCCAAAGAAAGCATCGCGATTCCGAAGAACGCCATCCCGGCGCAAGCCGAGACAAAAACCGATGTTTTAGAATATTCACGCATGGCAACACATTGTTATTTCTACTCTAAAATCTTGAAAGCCAAATAGGCGGAGCCATATAGAGCTGCCTCTCCACAAACTTCCGAAACGCGGAACTCCACGTTTTTCATCGCTATCGGCTGGCCCCATTTGCAAGCCTCGTCATAAATCCTTCCGATAAACTCTCCGGCGGGGCCGAACACACCGCCGCCGAATATCACTTTTTCGGGATTCAGCAGACTGACCAAGTTCGCGGCCGCCATGCCCCACATCTCCACAGCCTTATCCAGAACTTTCGCGGCCAGCCGGTCACCTTTACGGTAAGCGTCAAACACATCGTGCGACGTGATCTCATCGATTGGTTTACCGCTCATAACTCCCGAATAGTTGCGATCGCAACGAAGAACGCGGCGCATCTGGGTAGCTATGCCGTTGCCTGAGGCATAATATTCAAAACATCCCGTAGGAATATACTCTTGCTGATAAGGGTAATGGAGAGCCATCCAACCGGCGGCCCCGATTATGTCTTCCGCTCCGTGAAGGACCTTGCCGTCAATCAGAATGCCAACTCCGACACCGGTTCCGACAGCGATGTAAATGGCGTTGTCACATCCTTTCGCGGCGCCTTTCCAGACTTCTCCAAGGATGTAGCAGGTCCTGTCGCTTTCGATTCCTATTCTCACCCGAGGCCCGACCAGGCCGGAGATACGCTTTTTGAGGGGATACCTCTCCCATCCAGGAATATTGGGAGCCCAGACGACGTCCTGCTTTGAAAACACTATTCCCGGAACGCATATTCCTACCGCCTCGATCCTTTCCCCCTTGTAAGCGTTCATCAGACTTTCAATCAAAGCGATGACAATGTCTCCGGCCTCGTCCCCGGCCGCCCCGTCAAGAAACCTCACCTGCCTGGCGTACATCTCGCCTGAAGCCTCGAAGACAGCTCCAAGTGCCTTTGTACCGCCAAGGTCTATCGCTATTATCGCCATAATCCTCTCTCCGCTAAAGTCAAAGCTCCTTGAATGTGCCAAAGGAATATCCGCGGGCGCGCAATCCGTCGATGATTTCTCCAAGATGCGAATATACACGGTCGTCGTTCGTCCTGCCCGGATAGTTCATCGCATGGATAAGGATGACAGCGCCGTTGAGGCCGTATTTGTCATCAAAATCCCAGATGTTGCCGACCAAGGTCTCGGCACTTGTGTAGCCAGCCTCTCCCTTCGCCGCCCAGTCAAGCCCCGTGACAAGTCCCGGAGTAGGATTGACCAGCCTGTAGCCAAGCCCCTTCAAGACATAGGCGGAGGACTCGTCGCACGTCTCGTAAGGAGGCACCATCCAGCTGAACTGGTCTTTCTTGAGTCCGAAACGCTGAAGTTCCGCCTCCATGCCGCGGATATCACGGACAAGTGAATCGGCAGTCACCAGACTAACGCGTCCGCTCTTCCCTTCACAGAGAAGCAGGTGCTTGTCTGAATGTGCCGAAAGATAATGGCCTTCCTTTATGATTCTTTTGATCGCCGACTTGTACTTTGGCTGCCTGAAGCACTCTCCGGCAGGGAAGAAAGAGCCCTTGACTCCCTTGGATTTGAGAGTGTTAAGCACAGGGACGGCTCCGTCAAAATTCTCGAAACGCCCTTTGTCGGCAGTGCTGAAATGAGCGGTGAAGACAAGATAGACTTTCTTTTCGTCGGCGTTGACCCTGGTGACAACACCGTTTTTGTCCTTCCTCACTCCCTTGAGCGCGGCGCCTTCCATCTCATAGGCGGAAAGCGGGAATGTCAGCGACGCTGTGCCATCCATTGTAGGCTCGTTCGTCGAATAGTCGTGGGTGCTGTCGTGGTAAACCATCGTGCCCGGCTGGACATCAAGATAGTTGATCCCGCCATCCATATTCACTCCCTTAAGACCAGAGAAGATCGTGCTGTAGACAGGCCCGTCAACAAGACCTCCGGTGGTGTTGCCAAGATTGAGATTGACAATGAAAGAGTGCGGCTGGGTAGGATAGACCTCCGCTCCCGGCATCTGCACGATCATACAGACTCCCCAAGGGTTGCAGCCCAGCAGCCAATCCCTGAGCGCGCCTTCCATTTCCTTGTAGGTCTCGTCTCCTGTGAGCTGGCGGTAGAGAATGCACTGAGTAAGCATGGCGGTCGTAAGATTGTTGGAACACCAGATTGATGGAATTCCATAAAGGAAAGGCGTCCCTTCCGCTTTCTCGAAAGTCCTCTGGATTCCTGACCTTAGGTTGCGGATGAATTCTGCAGAGACTCTGGCATTCCCCTCCTTCGCAAGATGATAGTGTCCCATATTCATAAACGGATACCATTGGTAGTGCCTTGCGCTGTCCGCTCCCATCCAAGGAGTAACCGGCTCCCTTCTGGCATATTCAATAGCCTGTGAAAGATATTTCGCGTCGCCTGTCCTATGGTACATCTCCATGGCCGCAAGTTCCATATCATCGACCCAGTTATCCTCCTCGTAGATATACGGAGAGACTACAGAAGCCGTCTGGCACACCCCGGGCTTGTCGATTCCAAGCCGGTAGGCGCCCGCCGCCTTGGCTCCGATTTTCGCGGCGAATTCGGGATAGAACGGAGCAAGAATCTTGGAACCGAGCGCAAAGTCGGACGCAAACTTGCCCACCGTACTGGAGGTTCCGGTGGTGGCATTGGTATACTTGTACCTCTGCTGAGGCTCTCCGCTGACAAAGTAAACCGGACGGCCGTTGTTCCTGCCCCAGCCGTAGTCCGCTATATCTTTCGAGGGCTCGCGCATTCCGACATGATCCCTGTCATCCGCGATCTGGTTGTAGAACTCATTCGGCTCCGGATTCATCCTGTCAAGCCAGTCCAGGCCCCAGTAAATCTCATCGATTATGTCGGGTATACCGTTCTTTCCCGGTGTGCCGTCAGCGAGATGATCGTCTCCGAAGGCTTCCGGATTGCTCTGGTAGGCAAACATCATCTGATAGATGGCATTGGCCGAAGTGGTCGTGTACTGAAGGCAATCCGAAGCGTCATGCCATCCGCCGCGTACGTCTATCCACTGTCCCTCCTTTGTCGGATGGTAACGGATATAGCCGTCCTTGACGTGGCAGCTGTCCCTCATAAAAGGATTCCATCCGCACCGTTGCTGACGCATATAGTTAAGGACAAAGTCAGCGGCCCCGTCATAGGCGCCGGCGCTGATTCTGACATCCGAGGATTTAGCCCCGCCGGCCAGAATCCAGTAGTTTCCCTCCGCCGTAACCGCAGAGAAATCCAGCCTTACGGTCGTCCTGAGTTCTCCGAGCGTTCCCGTATTCCTGACATCCTCCGGTCTGGAGACATACACGGTCTTTCCAGAAGAGGCATCGACCACAGTGAATGATACAATCGTATGCGGCTCCTTGTCATTGCTGACATAAACCGCGACTTTGGAGGCGTCGGGAAGATAGCCGATCTGATTGATCCGAATCCATTCCCCCGCTTTCATCTGAAATGAAACAGCCATTAATGACAAGGCTGCGGCAAGTGATAATCTGAAAGACTTCATCTGGCATTATTTTTAGTGTCGCGTCAAATATAATACTTTTTTAATCAATAAGCGAACAATTAAATACAACACCATCAAACCAATCTTACCAAATCAAAACACAACACAATATGCGACAAGAGCCTACGGGCGTTTGCATAAATAATACTTTTCTATCACCGCAGGTCGCGACAGCGCAAGGCCATAGCGGAATGGATATAACGCAAGTGTCTCAGAGATAGAATACTACCGCCAGCTCCGCCACCGCGCGCAATGTACGGTGACGAAACCAACATATACTATTGAAAAGCGATAATCACCACCGCTGGGGCAACAGCGGTACAACAACGGAAACAGAAAGGAGGGTCAAATCCGGTAGCGGGACTTGAACAGCAGATCCGTCAGCTCATCCGCCGTCGCTCCGCGGAAATAGCGGGAGACATCCCTGGCGGAAAGGAAATCACTGACCGTTGGATAATCAAACTGAAGGCCTGCCATCTCCGAGGCGAGTTCCCCGGGAGGAGAATCAAACAGGAAGTCACCGGAGAACTCCACGCTTCCGATGAGTCCACGGTCCACGCGCAGATCAGCCACAACGGTGCCGCACGCAAGTTTGGCCTTGCAACGCAAACCGGCATCGCGCGAATGCCCGTAGATGAAATCCCACGTGGAGAATTTCTCCTCGGCCTGACGGCGGACCTCGGCGATCCGGGAGGAGGACAACGCGAATTCATCGTCACCTGCGGAAAGAATCGCCTGAAGCTCGGACTGAAGCTCGTCAAGAGAGCCAAACCGCGGAAGGTACTCCTTCAGGTTGGCAACACGACTCCTGACCGAAGAAATACCCTTCGCCTGCATCTTCGAGACAGGGGTGTCAAGGACCTTGACTAGAGTGTCGATGTCAACGTCATACATCAGAGTCCCGTGGATAATCTCTTGATTGTGAGAGACACGGCGGGCGTACCCGGAGACCTTCCTCCCCTCCACGAATATGTCGTTCCTCCCCGTCAGCTCCGCCGGAACTCCAAGCTGCCGCAAGGCGTCCACCATAGGCTGGGGGGAAGGATTCCTGCCGATGATCGTGTAATTCATATTCTGAAGGTCGTGATAGACAGCCCCGCCACCGGTGACACGACGGGCAAGAGTGATTCCGTGAGAGTTGAGATAGTCCAGATTGACCTCGCTGTAGGCATTCTGATTCAACCCGATGATCACTGACGGCCTGTTTCGCCAAAGGAAGAAGTACGGCTCTTCCGAGCGGATGTTCTCAAGGCAATACTCATCGAGCGCCAGATTGAAGTACGGGTCGGTAGAATTGTTTGTCAGATATCTCATATTCGATTACGTCAGAAGATTCTCATACCGTCAGTCCTTGCGGCTCTCAAGAATCAGGTCTCCGAGTTCCTTGAGGTCACGGACAATGAAATCCGCCGGATAATGCTCCGGTTCAGGGTTGACGCGGGCATCCTCGGCGACTTTCAGGGCCGTCTCCAGAGTGGTCTCGCCGGAAAGTACCAGCACGCTGACCGCTCCGGCGTTATGTCCCATCGCTATGTCAGTGTAAATTCTGTCCCCCACCATAGCTATCTGCTCGGCTTTCAATCCGTTACGGTCGCATATCCCGTCAAGCATGGTCGGATCCGGCTTCCCCATCACCTTGTCAGGCTTTCTGCCGGAGGCAGCCTCGATGCACTTCTGGAGCGACCCGCAGTCAACCAGGATAGTCCTGGCGTCGGTCGGACAGATGAAGTCCGGATTCGTCGCCACATAAGGGATGCCCTGCCTGGCCCACCAAGTGGCGCGGCACAGACGGGAAAACACCAGTGTAGGGTCAAACGCGACAACCAGCATATCAGGCACATCGTCCGGGTCATCGGCGCAGGAAACGAATCCGGCCTGCTCGAACTGGGACACCATACTCGAGGTTCCGAGCATAAAGAGCTTCCTGACATCAGGGTAGTTCTTCCTGATGTAGTCAATCGTGGCGACCGGCGTGGCATACATATTACCCTCGTCCGCGGATATTCCCATACCGGCGAGCTTTTTCAGGTAATCCTCCACCGACTTTGTCGGGTTGTTCGTCAGGAATGAATACCCCACTCCGTTCCTTTTCATTGTGTCAAGCACCTCGACCGTGAACGGGAAGACATTGTTCTCCATATAGATGGTGCCGTCCATATCCAAAGCCAGATGCTTGATTCCGCGCAGCTTGGCCTTCTGCGCGGCCGTAAGCGACTTGTTGTAATTCTCTGTAGTGTTCATATTCCACAAAATTAACAATTTTAACAGTCCATTTCTACATTTGCGGCGATTTTTTCTCGCCTCTGCACCAGCTGTGACAGGAAGTGTTTCTTATCCAAATAAATAGGTCATCCGCCATACGCCAAAGCCTTGGCCTCCGCCAGCCCTCGCCACACCATCTTCCGGACTACGGACACAGCATGGTCAAAAAGACCGGCGAAAACATTCTCCTCACGCGGAAATTCGCTATCTTCCCGTGTTTGACACTTTGGTTTTGTCAGGTAGGGCGAAAAGTAGGGC
>CAYMOB010000003.1:0-71003 GCA_964391955.1 uncultured Muribaculaceae bacterium
TTGGCGGCAAGGCGCTTCTGATTCCACATTGTAGCATCGTACATCACAGGAGTACCGATGAATATGGAAGCGTAAGTACCGATGCAGATACCAAGGATAAGGGCGACAGCAAGACCTCTGATGGACTCACCGCCGAAGATTGCGATGGCAAGCATCGTGACGAGAGTGGAGACAGAGGTGTTGATGGTACGCGTCAAAGTGGCGTTGATGGCCTGATTGGTATTGACCTTGATGTCGATGTTCGGATGAAGTACCCTGAACTCACGGATTCGGTCGAAGATAACCACATTGTCGTTGATGGCGTAACCGATAATGGTCAGGATTGCGGCGATGAACGTCTGGTCAACGTCAAGGTTGAACGGCAGGATTCCAGAGAACAGTGAGAAGAAGCCGATCACGATGATGGCTGTGTGGGCAAGTGAAACCACACCGCCAAGACCCCAGGTCCATCCCTTGAATCGAACAGCGATGTAGGCGAAAATCACAAGCAGGGAGAGGATGACGGCGATGATGGCGTCCCTCTTCATATCGTTGGCGATCGTAGGGCCTACCTTGTCGGACGAAATGATACCGTTAGGGTTCTCGACTGTAGACTTGAACTCGTCAAGGGTGATGTCCTTCTCGGCGAAGAACGGCTTCAAGGCATTGTAAAGCTTTGCCTCAACCTCGGCGTCCACGTCCGTCGACTCCTGATCGTTCTTGTACTGGGTCGTGATCTTCATCTGGCTTTCACCACCGAACTGCTTGACTTCAACAGCTCCGTCGAACTCAACCAAAGCGGCGCTGCGGACCTGCTCCGCCGTGACAGGCTGGTCAAAACGTACCACATAGGTACGGCCGCCGGTGAAGTCAACACCATAAGTGAAACCCTTGGTGAAAATGGACACGATAGAGATGACAATCAAAGCACCTGAAATGATGTAAGACCATTTGCGGAGAGCGATGAAGTCAACGCGGGTGTTCTTGAGGAAGTTTCTTGTGAGATTATTCTCGAATGAGATGCCCTTGCCCTTCTCGATGCGGTCATCGAAGATAAGCCTTGTGATGAAGATTGAGGTAAGGACAGAGGTGATGATACCGATAATCAAAGTGGTGGCGAAGCCCTGTACAGGACCCGAACCGAAGATAAAGAGAACGACACCGGTAAGGAGGGTGGTCACCTGGCCGTCGATGATGGCCGAGTAGGCGTTCTTGTAACCGTCGGCGACAGCCTTGCTAAGACCCTTGCCCGCCGCAAGCTCTTCCTTGATACGCTCGTAGATAATCACGTTCGCGTCAACGGCCATACCCATTGTCAAGACGAGACCGGCGATACCAGGGAGTGTCAGCACGGCTCCGAATGAAACGAGGACTCCGAAGAGGAGAAGCACGTTGCAGAGGAGGGCGAAGTCAGCGGCGAGACCGGCGCTCTGATAGAAGAATATCATATATGCGAGCACAAGGAGGAACGCGATTACGAATGAAATCATACCGGCGTTGATAGACTTGGCTCCGAGGGAAGGACCTACGACCTGCTCCTGGATGATTGTGGCAGGCGCAGGAAGCTTACCGGACTTGAGGACGTTGACAAGGTCAGTTGCCTCGTCCGGAGTGAAATGGCCTGTGATGGATGAGCTTCCACCCGTGATGGCGTTCTGCACGTTAGGGTAGGAATATACCATATTATCGAGGACAATGGCAATCTGCTTGCCGACATTGTCGCTGGTCATACGGGCCCAGACATTGGCGCCTTCGGCGTTCATGCTCATAGAGACAGACGGTTCGCCGTTTGAGCCATGGTCATAAACGACGCGGGCGTCGGTGATCACACCGCCGTCAAGCTTGGCCTTGCCGTCCCTGGATGTGGCCTTGATGGCTACAAGCTCGAAGACATTGTCACCCTGAACATACTCGGAAGGCTTGACTGTCCACATAGGCTTGAACTCGGCAGGGAAGATCTCGGTGATCTGCGGCATAGAAAGGTATCTGTTCACGACAGCCGTGTCTATCGCTGAAGCGAAACCGATGCAGGCGCTGTTGGTGCCCGAAGGGTTGAGGACAGCGAATAGAGGGTTCGCCTTCTTGTAGGCAGCGAACTCGGCGGAAGTGTTCTGGTTCTGGGCAATCTCGGAGGTCAGAAGCGAGTCAGCATCGTTCGCAGACTCCGTAGCCGCCACCGGCTGAACCACTTCTGCAGAATCAACCTCGTCGGAGAGAATCTCGGCGAGCTTGGCGTTAGCCTCGGCAAGATAGCCGGAAATCTCCTGGCTGGTATAGGTCTCCCAGAACTCAAGGGAAGCGGTTCCCTGAAGGAGTTTTCTTACACGCTCCGGCTCTTTCACGCCCGGAAGTTCCACAAGGATACGTCCGCTGTTGCCAAGCTTCTGGATTGACGGCTGGGTCACACCGAAACGGTCGATACGGCTTCTGAGCACGTTGAATGAATTGGCCACCGCACTCTCCGCCTCTTCGCGGATCACGCTGATAACCTCAGAATCAGAGGACGTAGGGGTGATCCTGTCCTTCATCTCGTAGGTGCCGAAGATCTGGGCGAGGCTCTGACCGTTGCTCACTTCCTTCCAAGCGGCGGCGAAAAGTGTGATGTAGTCCTCTCTGGAGTTCACGCTGCGCTCCTTGGCCAATGCGAGAGCCTTCTGGAATTCAGGATTGGTGCTGTTGCCGGAAATGGCCTGCACGAGATCCTGAAGCTGCACCTGCAGCATAACGTTCATACCTCCCTTGAGGTCCAGACCAAGGTTGATTTCCTTGGTCTTGCACTCCTTGTAGGTGTTCCAGAGGAATACCTTCTTGGAAGAGATTGAATCAATGAACACCTTGTTCTGTTCCTTCCGGATTGAATCCAGATAGTAAGCCTGGTCATTCTCCGGGACCAGGGCGAAAGCCGCTGAGGCGCGGGCGGCCTCAGCCGCCTTTTCGGCGAATTTCTCCGCTTTCTTTTCCTGGATGGAAGTCACCGCTGTGAATGAAAGCTGCCAAATGGAAGCGATCGCAAGCAGAATGGCGACTAGTCTTATCCAACCTTTACTTTGCATAATTTTACCTTTATTTTATTGTTTTAATTTTTTCGCATAAAAATAGGGGTACAAATTTAGCATTTTTTTCTTATAAAGAAATTATCTGCCAAGTATTTCTTATTTTTGCAGACGCAATCACCGAGATTTTTCGAGATGAGGAATAAAATATTAATCAGCATATTCATTCTGACCGCATATTCCGCGCTCAGCGTCGAGGCTTCCGCACAAGTCTCGCCGACCAAGCTTATGATCAAGGCCGACTCCTGCAGGATGGCCTATAATTTCGCCGAAGCGGTCAGGTTCGGCGAAGAAGCCGTGGCGGCTTTGGACTCCACATCCTCAGGCAAGGCGGAAGAACAATTGCTTTTATCCCGTAACGGATTGAATATGATGGGATTCTGTAGCCAGCCGAACGTAGTGGCCAGGCAGACATTCCCGGTCAAGGACTTTTTTCTGTTCTATCCGCTCGAAGACCTCAGCTGGAGAAAGACACCGAACCAACTGGACACTCTCGGCGGCGGAGACTTTCCGCAAGCCGTCTATGCTCCTGACAACGAACGGGATATCTTCTATTCCGCCAAGGACGAAGAGGGAATCAGGAACATATACGGAACGCACCTGACAGACTCGCTCTGGTCTGAGCCGACCCTCATCAACGAGCAGCTGACAAGTTCCTCGGACGAGATTTTCCCGATGCTGTCACCGGACGGACAATCGCTGTATTTCGCCTCCAAGGGTTTATACGGGATGGGAGGCTACGACCTCTACGTCTCACGCTGGAACAAAGAAAGCGGGGACTGGGACGTGCCTGTGAATATGGGATTCCCGTACTCGTCACCTTACGATGACTTTCTGTTCGTCAACACAGAAGACGGGAAATATTCGATTTTCGCCTCGAACCGCAGCTGCGGCAGGGACAGCGTCACTATCTATGTACTTGAATATGACGGGATGCCTGTCCGCAAGGCTGTTACGGAAGTGTCCGAGCTGAGGGGGCTGGCAGCGCTTGCCCCAATCGGAGACCCGTCCAGAATCGACAATGACTCAGCGGTCTCAGGAGACGCCCAGGCCGACGAGGGCACCAAGAAGTATATGGACAAGATGAACGAGGTCAGGGTTCTTCGAGACTCCGTCACACGGTTCAGCAGGAATCTGGACAGGATGCGCTCCGGACTTGCCGTCGTGTCCTCGGAAGAGGAGAAGACAAAGCTCATAGAGTCCATCACCGAACAAGAGCTGCTGCTTCCGGCTATGAACAGCGCCCTCAACGCCGCCGTGAAGGAACTCCAGAACATCGAGATGGACTTTCTGGCCAACGGAATAGTGATCGACACCCGGAAGCTTCAGGCTGAAGCCGACAAGGAGATTGTAGGAGCCTCCTCGGGCTACACTTTCTCCAAAAACAGCTACGGCCCCGATCTACATCTTGCCATCCGCAAGTCCAGGCCATCGTTCGACTACTCATTTATGATTCTTCCGGAAGGCAGGTTCGCCGAGGACAACACTTTGCCGGAGGGGCTTGTTTACCAGATCAGAATATTCACTTTGTCCGGAAAAGCCTCCGTATCGGACATAAAAGGCTTGAGCCCTGTGTTTGAGAGAACCCTAAGCTCCGGGAAACTTGCCTATTCAGTCGGACTTTTCAAGTCCTACAAGGACGTTCTTTCCAACCTTAACAAGGTAAAGACAAGGGGATTCCGCGACGCTCAGATTGATGCGTTCTACAACGGCCAGAGCATCAGTGTTTCCAAGGCCAGAGGCCTTGAGGACAGAATCAAGACTCTGCTGATGGTCAGGATATATCCGGAAAACGGGCAGTCCCTGTCCGACGAGGTGATGGCCGCGCTTCGCCAGTATTCCGACAAAGACCTGATAAAGAGCGTGGATGCGGGATCGGTAGTCTTCACCACGGGGCCATTCGAGGACAAGGCGCAGGTGGACGAGCTTGTCGCGGCGCTGAAAGCCGCCGGAGCGGACAACGTCTCCGTCACCGAATCATATTCAGAATAAGACAACTGTCCCCCTATCGGCCGCTGATGACAGACTAACAAAAACGATAATCAAAATGAAGAAAGTCGGGAAAGTCCTTGTCGTGGATGACAATGCCGGCATACGGTCTGCCTTGAGGATTCTGCTGCCGATACGTTTCGAGTCGGTGGAGATTCTTCCGTCGCCGTCGCAGCTCATAAGCACGGTGAACGCGTTCAAGCCGGACGTGATTCTGCTGGATATGAATTTCAACACGGACATCAACACGGGCAACGAAGGATTGTTCTGGCTCAGCGAGTTGCGGAACAACAACCCCAACCAGAAAGTGGTGCTGTTCACCGCCTACGCCGACATCTCGCTGGCTGTGGAGGGGATGAAGAGAGGGGCGTTCGACTTCATCGTGAAGCCATGGGAGAACGAAAAACTGCTCAGCACACTTGAGAAAGCGGTGGCGGAAAACAGAAAGGACAGCCGGAGGACCGATGAATATTCCGCCGGGCCGACAGGAATGTACTGGGGCGCTTCCGCCGCCATGGAGGAAATAAGGAAGACTGTCGAGAAAATCGCCCCGACCGACGCCACCGTGCTGATCACAGGAGAGAACGGCACCGGCAAGGACCTTCTCGCCAGAGAGATACACAATCATTCCGAAAGAAGGAACGGCCCTATGGTCAGCGTGGACGCGGGAGCTATTCCCGAAACCCTTTTCGAGAGCGAGCTTTTCGGACATGCGAAAGGCGCCTTCACAGACGCCTACGCCGACAAGGCCGGAAAGATAGAGCTTGCCGAAGGCGGGACACTCTTCCTTGACGAGATTGGAAACATTCCGCTTCACCTTCAGGCAAAGCTTCTTAGGGTTCTTCAGAACCGGACCGTAACCCGTGTCGGCGACACTAAACCACGGAGCGTGGACATCAGGCTTGTCTGCGCCACGAATATGGATCTGCGCCGGAAAGTGCAGGAAGGCTTGTTCAGGGAGGATCTCTTCTACAGAATCAACACGATGAGCATCCATCTGCCCGCCCTTAGGGAACGAGCCGAGGACATCATCCCCCTTGCCGGCATATTCATTGAACGATTCAACGGGAAGTACCGGCGCGAAGTTGAGGGAATCGGACCGCAGGCAAAGGAGGCGCTGAAGGGATGCCGTTGGAGCGGAAACATCCGCGAGCTTCAGAACTGCATCGAAAAGGCGGTGATTCTGGCTGATGAAAGCATACTGACGGACAAAGAGTTGCAGCTTCCTTCAGAGACAATGTCCGAACTCAGGGGGCATTCTGTCGCGACTTTGGAAGAAGTCGAGGAGAAAGCCATCAGGGCTGCGGTGGAGAAATATTCAGGGAATATGTCCCTTGTCGCCAAGGCATTGAATGTCAGCCGCCCTACCCTCTACAGCAAACTAAAGAAATACGGTATTTAGGAATATGCCGACATTATCCCAGATAGTGGTTACGGCTGTCGTCCTCGTGTCGGTGGTCTCGATTGCGGTGTTTCTCACAAGACACCGCATCCTCAGGAAAATCACATATATGCTCGATGCCCTTGAGGACAATGAGACCAATTTCCGATTCGGCGAAGGCGGCCTCGGAAGCAGGAAGATCAACCACACTCTGAACAGAATCCGCACCATTTTCCAAAAGGAGACCGCCAACATCCGGGAGCAGGAGGAATATTACGGCCAGATGCTGGACCAGGCCAAGACTGGAATAGTCGTGGTCGAGTCCGGTACGGATTCCGTGCTATATACCAACCGCCAGTCGCTCACACTTCTTGGAATCTCATCGCTGAGTACCTTAAGGCAGCTGGACATCGTAAGCCCGGCTCTCAGATCCGCTTTTGAGAAAGCGGAGGAGGGTTCTGGCCAGAAAGCGTCTGTCTACTCGGAAAGTTCTCTGACAAACATCTCTCTTACAGCCACTTCCGCACACATCGGAGGCAAGGATGTGAAAATCATCGCCGTGAATGACATATCCGAGACCATCGAAGAGAACGAATCGGAATCCTGGACAAGACTCATCCGGGTGCTGACCCACGAGATTATGAACACCGTCACTCCCATCGCCTCATTGTCCGAAGCCCTTTCCGAATATGCCGGGACCATCACCCCTCCGGCCGACGGCCCAGACCTGAAGGCCGGCCTGGACACGATAGCCAGCTCTTCAAGAGGCCTCATCAAGTTCGTGAACTCCTACAGAGACCTGACCCACATAGCCGTGCCTGTGAGAAAGGCGTTTTTCGCAAGGAATCTCGCAGCAAGGGTCATCGACCTGAGCCAGAGCGCATTGACTTCATCCGGAGCTGAGGCGGAGTTCGTGGAGAAGACCGAGGACGTGTTGCTCTACGCCGATGAGAACCAGATTTCACAGATCCTGATCAATCTGGTAAAGAACGCCATCCAGGCCGGAGCCAGGCACATCATAATCTCAGCCGAGCTGGACAAGAAGGACAATGCCGTCATCAACGTCAGCAATGACGGGCAGCCGATCAGCGCCGCAAGCCAGGAGGAGATCTTCATTCCTTTCTTCACCACCAAGCAGGACGGCAGCGGAATCGGGCTGAGTCTCTCGCGTCAGATAATGAGGATGCACGGAGGGACGCTCCGCCTGAGCCGGTCGGACAATGAGGCGACGGTGTTCACATTGATATTCAAATAGCCCTCAAACCATTCCGGCCACGGTCGGACGGCTCTCCGTCACTTTACATTGTGTCACTGATTGCCGAATCAGCCGTTCTTGAGGGATTCCACCGGATTGGTACGAGAGATTCTCAAAGAGCCGAGAACGATTGTGGCCATGATGACGGCAAGCACAAGGATGTCGGCGACGATGAAGAACAGAGGCGGCAAGGTAATCTTGAGAGCAAACTGCCGAAGCCAATGATAAGCCACAAACCAGGCGCACGCATCACCGATGGCGACAGCGGCAAGAGCCACCTTCATCACATCCGTCACAAGCATAGAGACGATTTCGGATGATTGCGCTCCATTGACCTTACGGATAGCGATTTCGGTACTCCGGCGGTAATTCTCGTCGCGCGCGTAGGAAATCAGTCCGACCACGGCGAGCAGCAGGGCAAACATAGCTCCGAGGGTGTATGTTCTCTTCATCTGCCTGATCGTGGCATAAAGACTCCGGAACTTTTCGGAATATGACTTCATCTCTACGTCACTGTCCGGAACCACTTCCTTGACCGTCTTCTCGACCTTACGCATAACCTCAGGGGAGACCTCCTTGAGTCTCACGACAAGAGTCCGCGTCAGCTCCGACCAGTCATACGCACCGTTTTCCTTGGCTTCTTCGGTGTAGAACTCTCTGTTCCAGCAAAAACGCACGCTCGGGCGGTTGTCCGGTTCCGAGACACTTCCGACCACATAGTCCTCATAGACTCCGCGGATGGTGACCTGCTCGTGTTCGGTGAGTTCAACCACCTTGCCCACAGCACCGTCAGACCAGTCCGCAAACGCCGCCATCTTCGTCACAAAAGACTGGCTTACAGCCATTTCAAAAGGACCTTTCGGGAATGCTCCTTCCGTAAGTCTAAAGCCCATCATATCACAGAAACCTTCTGTGGCGCCATATTCGTCAGCGATGTTGAAAAGCTCGCGGTCATCTCCGGGAAGCATAACATTATTGCCGGACGCCGGCAAGAACGGAAGGACATAGGCCAGATCGGCGGCAAGAACTTTCCTGTACTGGAAACTTACAATCAGCACAAGAGACACCAGCACGGCGTTGATGGCGAACTGGAAAGCCAACAGGGAAATCTTCCGGCGGCGCTTGCTTTCCTTGTAGCCTCTGAAAGCACTGGAAATCGGGATCCTGGCGAACATCTGCGCAGGAATAATGTCGGACACAATGAGGACAAGGATGATGACACCTATGACAATCCAGGCGGAAAGCGGAGTGACCAAGTCCGACACAGGTACTCCCAACAGTGATTCCACCGCCCCTCTGAACGCCAGATTCCTCACTTCAGGCTTCGAGACGTGTTCCACTTTCCTGCATTTCCTCCAACGGCTGATGAGCCTTCCGCATCCCGTGTATGGTATCCTTAAGCGACTCCGGATCAACCCCTTCGGCCAGTTTGACATATCCGACGTACCTGTCGTTGCCTACCCAGTTGGAAAGGCTCCTCGAACCAATGGCGTCAATTGACATTATGACCTCGGCATGAATGGAACCGTTCTTCGGATAGTCTTCATAAACTCCGCAGACCGTCAGCTTCATGTCAGGATGCTGCCTGTTGGCGATCCGCTTTCCGATGGATTCGTTGACACCGCCAAGTTTCTCGGCGAAAGACCTTGACACCGCCACCTCGCCATTCCACGACTTCAACGCCTTCTCCGGATCACCGGCAAGGAACGGCCGGTCGAATATTCTGAACAAGCAGGAATCCGCGATGATGTGTTCGGAAACCACATTGCCGCCCTCGTCATCTATTATGAATACCTCGCTGTTGAATATATCGGTGTATCTCGTGGCCTCCAGAACTCCGGGCGCCTCGGACTTGAATCCGGGTGCCACAGCTCCGCTTATCTGGTTGTAATCCTCCTCGTTGCCCTGACGGACAAGTCCGGTCTTTATCTTGTAAATCCTGTCGACATCCTGATAACACCTGTCGTAGGACACAGCTCGAAACACACTTTGGCTATCAGAATGGCGGCGATGGCCATGCCAACGCCTAAAGACAAGACCTTTATAAAAGTAGCATTCAATCTTCTTATAGAATCAGCATCATCACACTTGCAGACTATTCCTTCCTAAGTTCGACGGCAGGGTTGGTGCGGGCGGTGCGTACAGCCTGCCACAGGACTGCGAGAAGCGCGACCAAAGCCGTGAACAGACCGGCCGCGGCAAAAATCCACCAATGGAGTCCGATGCGGTATGAATAGCCGTTCAGCCAGAAGCGCATCATATACCAGGCCACCGGGACCGCAATGACGAACGCCACGGCGATCATCTTCATAAACTCGCCCACAAGACTCCACAGAACCAGATTGTAATCAGCCCCATAGACCTTTTGCAAAGAGACTGTCCCACGCTCCTGCTGCATATAGTATGAACTCATCGCCACAAGGCCCAGAGCCGAAATCAGCATGGAAAGAATCGTGAATATCACAATAATATCCAATATTCTGTTCTCGAAAAAGAAGACTTCATCCCTGACCTTGTCTTCGACATAGACGGCGTCGAGGAGTTTGTCCGGATAAACCTCGTCAAAGACAGCCTTGACCCTTTCAAGAGCTTCCTTGTGGTCCGGCCCGGTCTTTATAATGATTGTCCAGGGCCATCTGTCCGAAGGGTACTCGTCATACCGGTAAATCAACGCAGGGTGTTGCTCCGCCAGCAAAGATTTGATTTTGAAGTCATAGTATATTCCTCCTATCGAGATTGCGTTTCCGTTCTTCGGCAAGAACTCCAAAGCCGACTCGTCTAGTCCGAGGACTCCGTAGGCATATTCATTCAACCAATATCCGCCGGAAATGTGATTGTCCTGTTTTTCCCGTATATTCAGTATCTTGAAATAGGCGCTGTCTCCAATAACCTGCTGGAAGGAAGCTTCCCCTCCATTAGCAAGCAGTATTGTCAAATTATTGGTCGAGAACATAGGATAGCCGTTCCCAAGCCCAACATCCTCCACACAGCTCTCGCTTCTGAGCCTGTCAATAAGCGGCGCAAGGCCGGAAGCTCGGTCATATTCATTGCTGACGATAATCTGATCCTTGATGTTGTAGCCCAAAGGCGCGTTCATCATAGAACGGATTTGAAGGGACATCGTGAAAGCAGTCACCAGCATCACCACCGTGATGACATTCTGGACAACGATGATGACCTTGCTGTACAAAGTCTTGGTCTTTAGTCTCAGAGTACCCCGTACAATCTCGATAGGTTCCGCCTTCTGGATGATGACAGCAGGCACTATTCCGGCCAGGATTCCGACGACAAGCGTAAAGACAAGGCAGACAAGGACGCTGACTGGAGAGAAGGCTCTGAAGATTGAGATGTCATAGCCCAGCAGTCTCGAAGCCGCCGGAGAGATGACTTCTCCAATCAGAACGGCGATGAGCATAGCGATGGCGCAGATGATTGTGCTTTCGGCTATCATCTTCAGGAATATGCTGTTCTTTCCGGCTCCGATGAGCCTTCTGACGGCCATCTCCCTGGCACGGAAGCCGGAAAGGGCGGTGGTCATGTTCACATAGTTAAGGATAGAGAACAAAAGAAGGATGAAGCACATTCCCGCCAGCAAGGACACCGTGGTGCGGTCTCCCATAACCAGACCGCCGGTCCAGTCTTGGTTGCCTTCGGTAAGGAAATACACATCGCGCAACGGGATGATCCTGACATCTTCTTCGTAGCCTCTGTCGGGAGAATATAACCAGAAATTCTTCTTGCACCAGTCAAGTATGTCGGTGCGTCTGGCCTGCAGATCCGCTTCCGGGTAGGTCATCACGAAACAGATGGCGGCTCCGGCATTGGACATCCTCTCGTCATTCGCCGAATTGGTGTACGTCATATACTCGCCGCGGAGAAAGACGTCGTGTGGCTTGATGATGGAGTTGCTGATGTCCTTGAAGACTCCTGAGACAGTCAGGACGGTCGCTGAATCGGTTCCGATCCTTAGCGTGCGCCCTATCGGGTCTTTGTCCGCGAAGTGTGCCTTGGCAAAAGACTCGCTGATAAGAATCCCGTTGACAGAGGCCTTCCACTCACTGAAGTCACCCTCCACAAGAGGAAAGCTGAACATATCGAAAAAAGACGAGTCAGCATAGGCCTGTGAGGCATTCACGATCTCTCCGTCGATTATGAACTCTGTCATACCATTACTTGAATATGACGCGGATTTTTCGATTTCAGGAAAGTTCGCTTTCAGATGTCGCGGCATCCAGTAACCGTTCGTAAGGTTCTCACTTGTAGCGACAATATGAATCCGGTCAGCGTTAGTATTGAACGAATCCGTACTCAACTGACTTGTGACATAAACCGCCAACAGCAGGACAAAGGCCATTGAAAGACTGAGGCCCAGTAAGTTGACCGTACCATAAAGTTTGTTTCGCTTTAGGAAATTAATGAAGCTGCTCATAAAGATTCAATCTGAAATGACCGGAAACTATCGTTAAAGCTCGTTCTTTACATCGGAGACAATCCGCCCGTCGAAAAGGTCTATGGTTCGCTGGGCGATCGCGGCGTCCCTCTGGGAGTGGGTAACCATCACGATGGTCGTCCCCTCTCTGTTAAGTTCAGTGAGAAGATCCATAACCTCCTTGCCGTTCTTGGAGTCGAGGTTGCCCGTAGGCTCGTCGGCAAGGATAAGCTTAGGGCCGGCCACGACCGCTCTGGCTATCGCGACTCTCTGCTGCTGTCCTCCGGAAAGCTGCTGAGGGAAGTGACACGCCCTGTGGCTGATGGCCATTCTTTTCATAATCCCGGTGACTTTCCGCTTTCGCTCGGCGGAAGAGACGTTAAGGTAACGGAGCGGAAGCTCGATGTTCTCGTAGACATTAAGCTCGTCAATCAGGTTGAAGCTCTGGAACACGAAACCGATGTTTCCTTTGCGGAACTTGGTGCGTTCCTTTTCCTTGAGCTGGCTGACCTCCTTGTCGAAAAGCTCATAAGAGCCTCCGGTAGGGTTGTCCAAAAGGCCGATGATGTTCAGAAGGGTTGACTTGCCGCAACCTGAAGGCCCCATAATGGCGACAAACTCGCCGTCCGCGATTTCAAAGGACACATTGTCGAGAGCCGTTGTCTCGATCTCCTCGATTCTGAATACCTTGGAGAGATTTGTAACTTTAATCATTGCTTTGATATTTATTTGTTATTGTTTTTTCATTTTTTACCCGGTGACCACTCCGGCAAGCCCGGAGGCCGTTCCCCGTCGCTGTGAAATCCTGTCCACCGCAGCCGGAAGCATTGGCCTCCACGGTCTTGACGACCGTGGACAACAGTGCGTCAGAAGACAAGCACATCGCTGTCGCCATAGTTGTCGTAAGATGATGTGATGACTTTCTCACCTGGCTCAAGACCCTCCAGAACCTCATAGAACTGAGGGTTCTGACGACCTATGCGGATTCCGCGCTTCACGGCCTTGCCACCGTCCTTTCCGATAACGTATATCCATTTGCCGCCCGTCTTCTGATAGAAAGTCCCTCGAGGGATAAGGACAGCCTGCTCCGACTGGCCAAGCTGGAGGTTCAGATAATATGTCTGCCCTGTCCTGATGTTGTCCGGCTGCTGGCCTCCGAATTTGAAATCCGCCTGGAACTTTCCGTCACGCACCTCCGGATAGACCTTGCGCACCTGTGCGTCATACTTCTCGCTCTGGCGCTCAAATGTGGCGGCAAGTCCCGGAACCACACGGTCGATGTAGTGCTCATCTATCTTAGCCTCAATCTTGTAGTTCCCCTCCGAATTAATCTGTCCGATTTTCGTTCCGGCTCCGATGAACTGACCAAGAGTGGCGTCCAAAAGTCCGAGAACGCCGTCAATCGGAGCTTTTATCGTAAGGCTCTCCTTACGGCGGCGGATCAGCCGCATATTCAGACGCATATTGTCAAGACTCTCCCGTAGACTCTGAAGCTGCGTCGAACGGTACAGGCTGTCCTGCTCCATACTCTTGAGGGTAAGGTCAAGATTCTGTCTGGAGAGTTCGTAGTCCTCCTGAGCCTTGAGATAGTCTTCCTTTGAAATCAGCCTTTCCTTGTAAAGCTGGCTGTTCTGCTCGAAGGCTCTTTTGTTGCGTCTCGCCTCGGAAGCGTAACGAAGCCTGTTCTGCTCGTGGGAAAGCTTCTGCTGCTCCATCGAAATCATCGTGTTGCGCAGGATGTTCTCTTTTTCGGCAAGCTCCGCCTCGGCGTTAAGTATCTGAAGATCAAGATTGTCGTTGGAGAGTACCAGAATCGGCTCCCCCGCCTTGACCGTCGAGCCTTCCTCAACGATGATTCTCTGGACAGTGCCTCCCTCCAACGGGCTGATCTGGATTGTGACCATAGGCTGAACCTGTCCGCTGACACGGATATAGTCGTTGAACTGCCCGTCCCTGACCTCGCTGACCGTGATTGTGTCCTTATCCACCCTTAGAGTCTTGGAGTTGTCCCTGAACGCGAGGTAAAGGACGAACAACACCACGATCGCACCAAGCCAGTAAGGCAACGTTTTTTTTGTGAAGGCTGATCTCCAGCCTTTTTTCTTTTCGATTATCCTGTCCATAAATGTCTGTTTTTCGTTTTTGCTGTTCTTGCCGCCCGGACAAACCAGACGAACACGACATCATCATATTCATTGATCAATATAATCCACTCCGTTGTAGTAGGCAACCACGCTGCGCTTGATGAAATAGGTCAGAAGCGAGTTGAGCCTCTGGGCGTTCGCCTCAAGGTAGTTGTTGGAAGCGGTCTGGAATTCGATAGGAGAGATGAGTCCCTGCTCCAACTTTTTCATATTCAATGAATATGCCTCCTCTTGAACATCGGATTTCCTTTGGGCCTGGATGTACGCCGCGGAAGCTCCGTCGCGATCCTGAACAGCCCTGCGCACCTCGGCGGAGATTTCTCTCATCCTTTGGTCATACTCCGCGGAGGCCTTGGCCAGCGCATTCTTCTTTCTGGAAATGTTGCTGTGCCGCTGGAATCCGGAAAAAATAGGGACTGAAAGTGACAATTGAATATACTCGCCCGCATTGTTCTTGAACTGTGTGCGGAACGGGTCGGAGACAGACTCGCTGCCCGGGTAAGTGAAATAGGTTGTGGACCATCCGGCATAGGCGTTGAGCGAAGGCAACAGCTGCCATCTGACGGTGTTAAGCTCCCGCTTGGCATTGAGGAGGTTGTATCTGGCCACCTTGGCCGCCGGGTTGCTGTTACAGGCGAAGTCAATGATGTCTTCAGTCGCAACGGAATCAGTCAGGACACGTTCTCCGTCAAGAGCCGACGGAAGCTCCTCATCGATGACAAGCTCATAATCCTCAGACCAGAACATGACGTCCTCCAATGCAATCTTAGCATCGTTCAGCCTGTTGGATGTCTCAACGTACTGGTATTGCTTGTCGGCGAGGTTGGAGTCCATCTCGACCACATCGGCGTGTCCTTTCTGGCCAAGTTCTTCCTGACGGCGGGCTTTGGCAAGGGATTCCTCGGCCACTTCGACCTGAGACTTGTAGATATCAGCCAGACGGCTGTAGTACAGCACGTTGCAATAGGCCTCCATCGTTGCCAGGCAGATGTCGGCCTCTATCTGATCCTCCTGAGAATTGCCCAGAGCCATAGATGTCTTGGAAATCCTGAGGTTGTTGACGGCCCTGAACCCGTTGAAGAGTGTGATCCCGGCCCCGACCCCGTAGCTGTTGTGAAATGAGGTCGTGGTTACATAAGTGTTGGTCTGCGGGTCAACCGCACGCCCGAAATTGTAGTAGGCCGAGTTGGTTCCGCTGACTTCAGGTGTGAACGCCTTGAAGACCGCATCCCTTCTGGCCAGCCTCGCATCATCGTTCGCAGCCTGCTGGATCCGGATCTTCGTGCTGTTGGAGACCGCATATTCCATACAGTCCTTGAGCGTCATCGGGGTCGGGAGAGTCTTCGCTCCGGAACGTCCGGCAGCGTCTGAGAAGCCATCGCCGCCCGGACTCGCCTTGTATCCTGGGCGAGCCTCCCGCGAGAACGCCGGAGACACCGACAGAATCACCGTCAAAGCCAATAATATCGTCTTTTTCATACCATTCGTCGTTTGTTCGGCAAAAGACACAGGCATTTGACGTGCCAATAGGAACATCTAATTGTCCCTTAAGATTTTAGCCTCTTGGCTACTCCCTTGTAAGTGTAAAGTTTCTTTACACCGGGTGTAAAGAAACTTTACACTTCGCTTTCTTGTACAAGTGTTCGCAAGTACGGCAGCCACAACAGCCGGCTGCGGCGACATAAAGAATTCCGGAAAATCTGGTGACGAGCAAATCTTCCGGAATCTGTTATTTCATTGTCCCGTCACCGCATGCAAAGCATCAGGGACGGACAAGCCCGGCGACCGGGCGGATGGACGGATCTCAGGCGAGGCGCTTCTCGAGACGCTCGCGGATGGCGGAGATGAAATCGGCCGAGTTCTTGACAACCGGTGTCACACCTTCCATCAGGTTGGCCAGATCCTTGGTCACGATGCCTTCATTGAGAGTGTCGAAGCAAGCGGCCTCGAGCTGGTCGGCGTAGTTGACAAGCTCAGGGATGTTGTCAATCTCCCCCCTCTTGCGGAACGCTCCGCTCCAGGCGAAAATCGTGGCGATAGGATTCGTGGATGTCTCCTCACCCTGAAGATGCTTGTAGTAGTGGCGTGTCACTGTTCCGTGGGCGGCCTCATACTCGTACTTGCCGTCAGGGCTGACAAGAACGGAAGTCATCATCGCGAGAGAACCGAAAGCCGTGGAGATCATATCGCTCATCACGTCACCGTCGTAGTTCTTGCAGGCCCAGATGAATCCACCCTCGCTTCGCATCACACGGGCGACGGCGTCATCGATAAGGGTGTAGAAGTACTCGATACCGGCTTTCTCAAAGGCTTCCTTGTACTCCTCGAACACTTCCTCGAAAATCTCGCGGAAACGACCGTCGTACTTCTTGGCGATGGTGTCCTTTGTGGCGAACCAGATGCTCTGCCTAAGGTCAAGGGCATACTTGAAGCAAGAATGGGCGAATGAACGGATAGAAGCATCGGTGTTGTGCATTCCCTGAAGAACGCCAGGGCCTTTGAAAGTGTGGACAATCTGCTCCTCCACCTTTCCGCTCTCGCCTTCAAAGACAAGCTTGGCCACACCCGGCTCCTCCACGCGGATGTCCACACTCTTATAGACATCACCGTAGGCGTGACGGGCGATGGTGATAGGCTTCTTCCAGAACTTCACGGCAGGAGATATGGAAGGAATCGTGATAGGGGTGCGGAACACCGTGCCGTCAAGCATCGAACGGATTGTCCCGTTAGGACTCTTCCACATCTGGTGCAGATTGTACTCGGTCATACGCTTGGCGTTAGGTGTGATGGTGGCGCACTTCACGGCCACGCCGTACTTCTTCGTGGCGTTGGCCGAATCCACCGTCACCTGATCCTCGGTCTCGTCACGATGGACAAGACCGAGGTCATAGTATTCTGTCTTCAGATCAACAAACGGAATGATAAGCTCATCCTTAATCATCTTCCACAGGATCCTTGTCATTTCATCACCGTCCATCTCAACGAGAGGAGTGACCATCTGAATCTTTTTCATAACTGAATATCAAATAATTAGTGTTTTACGAATAATGTTGTATGGTTACTTGCCTTTCTGGGTGGCATAGAAGTTCATAAGACAGCCGTCTGCGAGAATCTCCCTCTCATCTGAAGTCAGGTTCTGGAAATGGAGACGTATGTCCCTGATTCCCTCGGAGCCGATTACCTTGGCGTCTATTTCCTCCTTTCCGGACAGGATGGCCTCGCGGATTCCGGGAACAAAGACGAAATCACCGGCGACATATTCAAAAGGAGTCTCCTTGGAGATTGTGAAAGGAACGATGCCCCAGTTGATGCAGTTGCTGCGGTAGCGCTTGGTGGCGTACTCGTAGCAGATGTTCGCGTCTCCGCCGAGAACCTTCTGGCAGGAAGCGGCCTGCTCGCGGGCGGACCCGTCGCCAGGCTTGTTGGCGAACACACAGGAACCGAACGAAGTGTTCTCGGCCTTGGCTCCTACCTTCGCAAGAGCGTCGAGTACGTTCCGAGGGGTCTTGCCTTCACGGCGCTGAAGATCCTCGGACTGGATCCTCTTGCTCAACCCGACATATTCAGGAACACGGCGGGAGAGAGCGAACTCAGAGAGTTTCAGCGGGTTGGAGCGATAGCTTGAGGTCTCTCCGGAAGGAATAAGCTCGTCGGTCGTGGTGACAGGGTCATGGATGACAGCGGCGAGTTCGAGGAGCATATTCTCCTCCATCGGGTACATCTTAGGCCAATCCTTGATGTTCGGGCCGTAGCGAAGCTCGACTGAAGGGTCTTCCTTTCCGAAGCCATAGTAGACGCGGCTCTTATAGATGCGGTCGTCGAAACTGTAAGGCTTGTGGCTGTCGAAATATTCAATGTCAGTGGCGGCGGTGATGACACCTCCGTTGGCGGCGGTGGCGGCGATCGAACGCGCGTCCATCAGGCAGACAAGGGAAATCTGTCCCTGACCAGGCTTCGAACCTTCTCGGTTAGGGAAGTTGCGGGTGGTGTGGCGGATGGAAAGCCCGTTGTTGGCAGGAACGTCTCCGGCTCCGAAGCAAGGTCCGCAGAACGCCGGCTTGATCACGACACCCGACTCCAGAAGCTCTTCGGCTATGTGGTTGCGGGTCGTCGCGAGATAGACCGGGGTTGACTGAGGATAGGCGGACATCGTGAAGTAGTCGTTGCCGATGGTCTTTCCCTTGAGGATGGAAGCGGCCTCGCTGAGATTGTCGTAGGTACCGCCGGAGCAGCCCGCGATGATCGCCTGATCGGCCACAGCCTTGCCGTTCCTCACCTTGCTCTCAAGGTCAATCGTGATCTTGTCGCCGAAACGCTTCTTCGCATCTTCCTCGATCTTTCTGAGGATTCCTTCCGGATCGGCCTGGAACTCGTGGATCGTGTAGGCGTTGGAAGGATGGAAAGGAAGGGCTATCATCGACTCCTGGCTGGAAAGATCGATTCTGATCATAGCGTCGTAGTAGGCCACCTCACCCGGCTGAAGCTCCTCGTAGGCATCCTGACGTCCGTGCATCCTGTAGTGTTCCTCGACTTTCCCGTCAGTCACCCAGATCGAGCTGAGGCATGTCGTCTCCGTGGTCATCACGTCGATTCCGTTACGGAAATCCGTAGGAAGAGAAGCGACTCCAGGGCCGGCGAACTCAAGCACCTTGTTCTTTACGAAACCGTTCTCGAACACAGCCTTGACAAGGGAAATGGCCACGTCATGAGGACCGACTCCCTTTTTCGGAGCGCCTTCAAGCCAGACAAGGACAACCTCCGGAGCATTGATGTCCCATGTGTTGTGCAGGAGTTGTTTAACAAGTTCTCCTCCGCCTTCACCAACTCCCATGCATCCGAGCGAGCCGTAACGGGTGTGGCTGTCGGAGCCAAGGATCATACGGCCGCATCCGGCGAGAGCCTCACGTACATATTGATGAATAACGGCCTGGTTGGCAGGAACATAGATTCCGCCATACTTCTTTGCGGCGGAGAGACCGAAAATATGGTCGTCCTCGTTGATGGTTCCGCCTACCGCGCACAGAGAGTTGTGGCAGTTGGTCATCGCGTAAGGAATCGGGAACTTGTCAAGTCCGCTGGCGCGGGCTGTCTGGATGATTCCTACATAGGTGATGTCGTGAGAAGCCATCGCATCGAATCTGATGCGCATCTTCTTGCCTTTGCCTCCGTCCACATCGTGGGCGCGGAGAATCTTGTAGGCGATAGTATTTTCGCGGGCCTCGTCGGCAGACGGCATTCCTGCGGCATCGTTGACGATAGTCTTGCCATTTTTCAGGTAAACGCCATTGGGAATCAATTCTACCATAATAAAATTAGTTTTGTGTTAATAGAATATATTAGTTGTCAATAATTTAATACACTATTTAAAAATACGGTCAAAGAAAGCATATCGGCGCTTCCGCCAGGCGATATGTTCTCTGCGGTAAACTCTTTGTCAAGCGCCGACAATCCTTCCTCGCTGAAATCAGAAAGCAGCCTTGCGGATCCGGACCTGACCAACGCCAGCCCCTCCGCTCCCCTTCTGTGGAGGACATTCGTGTCGTCAAGCGCCGTCATTATGTGAAGCAGAGTCTTGTGGCGGCGGTAAGGGTCGCCTTGCAGTCCGCGGTAGTACGGCAGCCAGTCGGCGAACAGCTCCGGATAGCCGCAACGGGCGTTCTCCAATGCGCCGCGGACCTTGAAATCCTTCTTGGCGGCGGCTCCGTGGGTGCCGCAAGCGGAAGGAATCCCGGATGCGATGCGGGAAATGAGTTCCCTCAATGAATATTCCTCCACACTCCCGGTGGTACATGCCAGACAGGATGCGGCGGCCACCGACAGGCCTATACAGAAGAGCGCGCCTCTGTGGGTGTTCACGCCTCCTGTCGCGGAAAGCATGGCCTTTTCGGCCTCTATGCCGACCTCCTGAATCCTGGCCGGATCGACGCCGCCGGCAGAGAGAACGGCCAATTGTGTAAGGTAAGGTCTTAACGCGGAGACACTTCTCGACATCAAGGCGTAATCCATATCCTTATGCGCACCGTTGCCCAGCCTGTCCACGAGCCCCGGCTTGGGTGTCGTGTCCAGCTCGGCCATAAGTGAGAGGACAGCCAAATCTGAAACCAGATAAGGAACGGAAGAGACCGGGGCATATTCCATCGCCTCCTTAAGGTCGCCTTTGTCCAAGGCACGCCTCAACGATGTGGCGCTGATCGGGAGGGCGTTTTTCTCAGCCCTCGGAATCTCAACGAAATCAATGCCTTTATGTCCTTGAGATTGTTCCATGGTCGCCGATGGGACGGACGGGGAAGCCAGATTACGGATCGGAGAGGACGGCAATATCACAGCCATCAGCTCATTGTAGCGGGCGGTAAGCTCGTCCTCCGGCTCGCTGCCGGCGAAACGGACAGAGACTCCCAAAGGGCGCGCGATATGATTGACGAACAAATCAAGGTCAAGGGCGATCTGGGTGTCCGTGGCGTCATCCGTCTTCTTCAGGAAATATGTCGGGAAAGTAGCGGCAGAGACAGCGTAGTCGCTGCCCTCGCATACGATTACATTCTTCAGACCGGAGCATCCCGCCTCAATCATCGCCTTTCTCTCGGCGTACGGAAAGCGGGAGCGGTCCTCTTTGACCACAATCACATAGAGGTTGTCAACAGTTGCGGCCGCCTGTCCGATCAGCCAGCCGTGGCCTTTCGTGAACGGATTGGCGTTCATAACAATGGCTCCGTTCCGCCCCGGGCGGGCAAGCGAAGCCAGATACTTCTCGTACTCCTCAAGTCCTCCCCGGCCATTCTCCATCAGGACGGCGTTCGGCGATGAGGCAAGCAGGTTGAAACCAAGGCTTTTGAATATCCCGACGTTCTCCGGTTTGGTGAAAGCCTTGACAGACTCGCGGCCATCCTCACGGGCCAGAGCCATGAGACGGGACACGAGGATGTTCATAAGCCCTTCTCCACGAGCGGATCCGGAGACGGCCACGCACTTGATGACATCACCGTCAAGTCCTCCGCCGGCAAGAATCTCATCCGAATCCTCGTCTCTTGTGACGGTCACATAGCGGTCCAGACGCGCCAACCGAAGTCCATTGGCGTTCAGGAAAGCCTCGACACGTCTGCGGACAGAGCCAAGCGACAAGGGCACCTCTCCGATGTAATGACGTTCATCGCACATAGGCATCGATCATTTCGTCTATCCGCTCGGCCAGCTCGGCCTGGGAATGCGTTCCGCCGCGCATGCAATAGCGGGCGTCATTGCCGCAGATGAGACACTTACGGGGACTTTGCCCGATGGCGGCACGGGGAACAGGAACTTCGTCGGAACCAATCACATCCAGATCGAAAAGCCGCCCGAGCGGATGAGTGTCCTCAATCCGGCAGGTCTCCCGCTTTGCCTCTTCGTTGGATAGAGGGGTCACGAGATATGCCTCATATCCGGTCTGAAGGTCGCGAAGCTCCAGCTTAAGCATCCGGTCACCGAAGGCCGAGACCAAGGCTGTGACAGCCGCCTGGGCAACCACAAGGGATTGCAGATTACGCTTGACCTTGCCGGGCATAATGACAGTAAGGCAAACCAATGTCTTCCCAGGATAACTCTTCAGCAGTTCCTTCTGGAAAGAAGCGCGTTCCTCACGACTAGCCAGCAGACGGTCAAGCGTAATCTCCATAAAACAAGAATATAGCTAAACTTTTCCTTCAGCCGTAAACTTGGAATTCAAAACAGATTCTCAGTCTCCGATGTTCATTATCACGTCCATCACGGAGCCGTCGCGGTTCATCACGACTCCTACGACCTTGTCTCCGAACGGGAGCGGGTCAGGAACTCCTATCGACTTGAGAGCCAAATTCTTGAGGTCATTGATGTCGACAATCTTCAGACCGGCCTCCCTCAAGCGCCCGGCAATCTCAGGACGGCGAGGGTTGACGGCGATACCATATTCGGTGACAACCACGTCCACGGTCGAGCCCGGGGTGATGAGTGTCGTGACCTCGTCCACCACGCAAGGGATGCGTCCTCGCATAAGAGGGCATACGATAATCGAGAGAGCCGAGTCGGCGGCGGTGTCAGGATGTCCTCCTACCGCGCCTCTGATGACTCCGTCACTGCCGACAAGCACATTGACATTGAAGTTGACATCCACCTCAAGGGCGGAAAGGATGACAATGTCGAGATAGTGGACTGCCGAGCCCGGCTCATCCGCGCTGGCATATTCATTGGCGGAGACTCCCTTGTGGAAAGGATCGTTCTTGATGGATTCCGCGGCCACCCTGTCGAATGACTGGACATCGATGAGACGCTCGATGAGGCCCTCCTCGTGCATCTTGACCATATGGGCGGTAATTCCGCCGAGGGCGAAGCTGGAGTGGATGCCGCGCCTTATCATCTCTTCGCGGATGTATTTGACAGCGGCGAGCGAAGCGCCTCCCGATCCGGTCTGTATAGAGAAACCCTCCTTGAAGTAGCCGCTGTTGACGATGACCTTGGCGGCGTTCATGGCAAGGAGTATGTCGCGGGGGTTCTTGGTGTCCCGGATGGCTCCGGAAGAAATCTTCGAGGAGTCTCCCACCGAATCCACGAGGACAACGTAATCGACATCGTGCTCGGAGATGGAGTTAGGAGTGTTCGGATAGTCAACGAGATCGTCGGTGATGATGACGACCTTGTCAGCGTACTGGGCGTCAGGTTTGGCGTAGCCGAGCGAACCGCAGATCGACTTGGCGTGTTCGGAGCGTGAATAGCCGCTGGCGTTGCCCGCCGGGTCGCTTGAAGAGGCGCCGAGGAAGGCGACATCAATGTGGATGTCGCCGTTGGCGATCGCGCTGCCGCGTCCTCCATGGCTGCGGAACACAACAGGCTCAGCCATCAGACCGCGCGAGATTTCCTTGGCAAGCTCACCCCTCAGACCGGAAGTGGATATCTTGGTAACCACCCCGTTCCTGATGTGGTCGATCAGCGGGGCGTGCACATCGGAAAGGCTGGAAGCCGCAAGGTGGAGATTTCTGAATCCCATCTCGGCCAGTTTGCCCACGACCATATTCACGACCTTGTCCCCTCCTCTGAAATGGTGGTGGAAAGAGATTGTCATTCCGTCCTTCAGGCCGCTGAGCCTGATGGCCTCCTCAAGCGTGACCACCTTGGACCGAACCTTCTGGAGTTCCTTTCTGAACGTCGTGTTCTTCGGGGTCTCTCCCGAATATACCTTCTTTCCCATTGCTGCCGCCTCTCTGCTCACGAGTGCGGCTCTTTCCTTTATGCTACTCATAGACTTCCTCCTTTGTCAATATTCCTGAAGCGATAGCAAGGTCGATGGTGCGCCGCGCCCTTATGACGACAGGACGATCGACCATCTTGCCGTTTACGGCGATGACTCCCGAACCTCGTTTCTCGGCTTCTTTGATGGCGGCGAGAATCTTCCTCGCTTTCTCGATGGCCTTCTCGGTAGGGGCGAACACCTCGTTCACAATCTGTATCTGGCGAGGGTTGATGATGGACTTGCCGTCAAATCCGAGAGTCTTGATCAGCTCGACCTCCTTGCGGAACGTCTCCATATCATCAAGATTTGAATATACCGTGTCAAGAGCGTCGATCCCGGCCGCCCGCGCGGCCACCACGATTGTCTCGCGGGCATAGAGAAGCTCGGCTCCTCCCGGGGTACGCTGTGTCTTGAGGTTGGCGCAATAGTCCTCGGCCCCTAGGGCGATACCCATCATCCTCTTGGAAGCCTTGGCGATGGCGAAGGCGTTGCAGATTCCCTCGGCGCTCTCGATGGCGGCCATCATACGCGTCCTGCCCGGACAGCCTATCTCCTTCTCTACCTTCTCGATCTCGGCCTCAAGCTCTCGGACCTCATCGGCAGTCTCGGTCTTCGGCATACGGATCACCTGCACGCCGGCCTTCACGACAGCCTCGACATCCTTGCGTCCGTAAGGGGTACTGAGCGGATTGATTCGGACAACCATTTCGGTGTCGCCGTAATCGATTGATTTCAAGGCATTGTAGACAAGCAGACGAGCCGCGTCCTTCTCGGCCATGGTCACAGAGTCCTCCAGGTCGAGCATAATCGAATCAGGACCGTAGATGAAGGCGTCCTGCATCATTCCGGGATTGTTGCCCGGAACGAACATCATTGTTCTTCTCAATCTTTCCATAACTTCACCGGTTAAGCCCAAACATCCTTGCCTGTCGCCCTTACCGCGGCGGCGGTCACCCTGGCGCGGATAGTGCAGTCACGGGCCCCCTTGTCAACCGCTTTGATGTCAGCGTCCTCCAGACCGAAATCGGTCAGAGTCTCCTCGATGACCTGCCGTATCTGTCTGCCGAACTGAGCGGCCACAGAACTGTCCAGGTCGATGTGCAGACCTTTCGTCTCCGCCGGGGCGATCTGAATCATTATGTCACCTGATTCCAGCGTTCCGGCTACAGCGTTCTTTACTTCCATAGCGAAATGTACGATAAAAAAGTCATCAGTGTCCCCTGTTTCTCAGGGGCTATGTTAATAATCATGTCAAAATAAAACAAAACCGACCGTTTGCGGCTATAAATCCTCACAATATTCGGAATATTCCGAAAAATCCATAACCCGCCAATCAGGTCTGTCCTTGTTCCGCCAAAGGTATGACACTTTTTTCAGTTGACCAAATTTCCGCCGCCTTTTTTCTTGACATTCCGCCCGGCAAGCCCGGCCACCTCGCCGAATACACGGTTTTCCGCATCATACCGCAAAGCAATCAGGCAATATCCCTTTCCGGAATGAGGAAAAATATTTATGTTTGTATAAAACAAGACGATTCAAGGAAAAGGACTTTGACCATGTACAGTTCCAAGGACACATTCAAGATTCTGTCGATCGCGGCGGCAGGGACATCCGCATTGGCGGCGGCAGGCTGCTCGGATACCGGAAAAGAGAACGGGGAAAAGCCGAATGTCGTGATGATTGTCGCCGATGACCTCGGGCTGGGAGACGTAAGCCTCTACAGCGGAAGCGACCTGTTGCGGACTCCGAGAATCGACTCGTTGGGACAGGCCGGAAGGCGTTTCGACAGAGCCTACGCCACATCGGCGACCTCGACTCCGAGCCGGTACGCCCTGTTCACGGGAATGTACCCTTGGAGAAGAGGGACAGCAATCCTGCCGGGGGACGCTCCGCTAATCATCGACACGGCGGCCGGCACCCTGCCGAAAATGCTTCAGGATTTAGGTTATGCGACGGGAGCCATCGGCAAATGGCATCTCGGAATGGGCTACGGCAAGCTGGATTGGAACCGGCATATCAGCCCTGAGGCGAACAGCGTCGGTTTCGACTACACGAACATCATTCCGGCCACTGTGGACAGGGTGCCGTGCGTCTATGTCGAAAACGGCGACGTGGTCAACCTCGACCCGTCCGACCCGATCACGGTGGATTACGAACACGAGCTTCCCGGCGAGAGGAACGCCATCAACAGCCCCGAGCTGATGGAAATGCGGTGGGATCACGGCCATCAGGGGACAATCATCAACGGCATACCAAGAATCGGCCATTCGACCGGAGGGCGGGCCGCACTCTGGGATGACGCGACGATGGCTGAATATTTCCTTTCCAAGGCAAAGGCTTTCGTAAGCGGCAGCGCCGGCAAGCCATTCTTCCTTTACTACGGACTTCACCAGCCACACGTCCCGAGGACAGCGGGAGCGGCGTTCAAAGGCAAGACCACTCTCGGCCCGAGGGGTGACGTGATCGCAGAGGCCGACTGGTGCGTCGGACAGATCATTGACCATTTAGACTCATTAGGAATATTAGACAACACCTTGATAATCTTCACGTCCGACAACGGAGCCGTGCTTCAGGACGGTTATCAGGATGATGCTTTGGAACTTGCGGCCCGACAGGGATACGATCCCGACAATGGACTCCGCGGCGGGAAATACAGCCTTTTTGACGGAGGCACTCATATTCCTTTCATAGCCTACTGGAAAGGCCACATCCGGCCTTCTGTGTCCGAAGCCTGCTTCTGTCAGATGGATCTCTATGCCACATTGGCCGAAATCCTGGGCGGGAGAGTCCCCGAAGGCCTGGACTCGGAAGCTTACCCTGACGCCCTGATCGGAAACGACACTCTGAAAGGAAGGGAGACCCTGATTCTCGAAGCCCAGGGCCGGTTGGCGCTCAAGGAAGGGGACTTCGTGATGATTCCGGCATATTCAGGCTCCAACGAGAACCCGACTGGAATAGATTTCGGCCTGAACCCGGAGGCCACGCTTTGGAATCTGTCTGCCGACAGAAGCCAGCGAAAGGACATCTCCAAAGAGGACACACCACGCGCCAAGCGGATGATGGAAACCTTCAGGCGCCTCACCGGCATCTCCTACGTCAGCGACTTCGAGGCAGAAGAGCTGCATTGACCCACCACCCGGCCCCATTCCGGCAAACAGAGGGACAGACGCGTCATGATTATTACACCACGGCATAGAATCCATTCATTGTGGTGTAATAATCATTCACGAATGAATGACAGACACACCAAGGCGCATCACGAATCATTAAAAGTTGATTACATTTGTGTCAGACGTTGTCCGCCTACGGACAGCCTCCCGTTAATCGAGCCGTATGAACCACAGGTTAGCATCATTCTTCGCGATAGCCGCTGTTTGCCTTTCCTCGCCGGTCTTATCACAGGCAGAGGAAAGCCCTTCGTATAAAGTCACAGTCTTCAACGCCAAAGGAGGATTTCCTTCAAACATCATCAACGTCATTGACACCGATGACCTTGGCAGGGTATGGCTGGGAACGGACAACGGATTGGTATGCAATGCAAACTATGCCGTATCCACCTATCGGTCAACCGAATCAGACATTAATTTTCTCAAGAACAACAACGTTCTCGACATAGCGATAGAAAAGGACACAATATGGATGGTTACCAGTTACGGACTGGAATATTTCAACCTCAAGACTCGTTCCGCAGCCCAGGTCAATGACCATAGAATCAACTATAAAGGGCTACACAAAATCTGTGTGAAAGACAACAACCAACTTGTATTGGGCGGAAACGGGCTGCTGCTGATTGTCAACAGAAAAACAAAAGGGATAACGAGCATATCCGCTTTGAGCGATGGAGGGAAGATTCCCGATATCAAGGATATTCTGACCGACCATAACGGAGGTGTATGGATAACAACCATGGACAATCGTTTGCTGCATATTGGCCGCGGCTCCGCGCAACTGGATGAATATCCTGAAGAAAGGATTCGAGACGGAATCCCTGACTTTATGTTCAGCAAGACCGAAAGCCTTACCGTAGCGAGCACATACGACAACGACATCCTCATTATAAACAACAATTCCTCGCCAACGTCAATCACCAGGCTTTCCCTAAAGGACAAACATGCAGCGATCAACCGCTGTGAGACGGATGACGAAGGAAACATCTGGCTCGCCACCGAGAATGGAGTCATAATGATGTCCACTTCCGGACAAATCAGGAATGTACTCGAATCCACAACCCTGGACTCTGACTGGAAGAAAGGGCGTTACCTTTCTGTCAAACATATCGAAGAAGGGACAGTCTGTCTTTCGTGTGTCGGAAAAGGCACTTTGTTTCTGAAGAGGATGCGGCAGGAGGTCAAGACATATTCACCCGTCACCTCCGGAGCCACCAACAGCACTTCAAATGCAATAATCGAGGATTGGAACGGGCTTCTTTGGATTGCCACCGAAGGCAAGCCTGTGTCATTCTTCGACATAACCAACGAGTGTTTTGTGAGCAAACCGTTCCTCGTAAACGAACAGCCCGGACTGTCATCCGCAAATGATCTGTGCGCCATAAAAGATGAAAAAAGGATGTTCATCGCAGCCAGAAAATCAGAAGTATTAGAGTATCAGGAAGGAAAAGCCATCCGGCATTACACCTTGCCTGGAATCGGGGCCGTCAATTGCCTGAATGCTGACAGGCATAAGAACATCTGGGGCGGTACGGACAGAGGAATCTTCATAATTGCCAGGAAGAATGATGATTACAAAATTCTCAACCCTGAGGCGTTCAACAAAGAACTATGCTTCCCAAAAGTCCGTGACTTTGCGTTTGAGGAGACCTCAACGATTTGGATCGCCACCAATGATCAAGGAATATATCGGGCGGAACACGATGGAGAATCCTTTACTGACATCAAGCACTATTGCATCGAGAACAACAATCTGACTTGTAATAACGTCAATTGTATCCATTTGAATGATGACGGGATGATTTTCATCGGAACGCACGATTCCGGCCTTCAGACATACGACCCGGAAAACAATCGTTTTGTGTCCGTAGGCGAGAACAATATGATCAGAGAAAGCATCTCGTCAATTGTGGAAGACTCCTACGGAACCCTATGGATCTCAACAATCAACGGGTTTCTGAGTTATTCTCCCAAAGTGCAGGGGCCCAAACTTAAGCGGTACTCAAGCGACTACTTCGACAAGAACTATTCCTTCATTCCCAATTCGGCTTGGAGCGACGGACAGACCATCGCTTTCGGAGGATATGGAGGAGTCAGCCTGTTCCGAATCTCCGACGTCAGGGAAAAGCACATCCTTCCACGTCCTATGATAGTGGGAATCGCCATAAACAATGTCTATATGGCTAACATTCCCGAAAAGAGATTCTCAAAAATCACGGATAAATTCCCCCCGTTTACCGGCAGGATGACCTTAAGGCACAATGAGAACAAACTACGGTTCAATTTTGCGAACATCTATTACGACATGACGCAGAATCCGAAATATTCCTATATGCTGAGAGGAGTTGATAATGACTGGCAGTACACGGACGCAAAAAACGGCTCCGTCAGCTACGCCAATCTTCCTCCGGGAAAATACACATTCTCCGTCAGAGTCCAGCAACCGGACAACAAATGGTCAGAGCCTTGTACCGTAGATTTTACGATAGTAAAACCATGGTGGCGCAGGACATGGGCTATCATTCTATATTTTGTCATCATAATCGGTATTCTCACGCTGATAACCCGCAACTTCAATTACACCAGACACGTCAAGACCCTTAACGAAAAAGTGGACGAGCTGGTGAGCGACAAGAATCGTATTGTGAAGTTCTTCAGTTCACAGGATACATCCAAATCCGATATGGACAAACAGATGATAGATAAAATCGCCACCATCATCCAGAGCAATCTGTCAAATCCTGATTTTGACGTAGAGATGCTCCAGGACCTTACCAGTATGTCAGCCAGCACTCTATACAGGAAAGTGAAGGCTCTCACAGGGATGTCACCAAGCAAATTCATCCTGAACATAAGGCTCAAGCAGGCCTGTTCGCTTCTTCTCTCCAAGGTCGTGAATGTATCGGAGGTGGCTTACAAGGTTGGATTCTCCGATCCGAAGTATTTCAGCAGTAGCTTCAAGAAAGAATTCGGAATGACTCCTTCCGAGTATCGAAGCCGCCCATCCGGCGAAAATGAAAAGGAAACCATATAGTCGTTGGCTAACTATTATCAGAGCAAACACAGCATTTATCTCATATTCGCCTTGAATCACTAAAGCGCTGATGAAACATTGTGCTTAGGATGCTCAGATGAAATAGTTAGGAGCTGTTTAAATTTCTTTATCTGAAATTTTGAGGGAATAAATTCAGGCAGCCTCTATGGATTTTCGAGAAAGACAGCGGTGCTGTCTGACGGGAAAGCCGGAAGAAAATGACGAATTTAAAACTCAAAGAAATTTTAAACAGCTTCTAAATCAACTCCTACTTATAGTTCCCAAGGAGAAAAGCAGTATGGACAAGAGAGAGAGGACTAAATAATCCGGCCGCGAGTCACCTTCTGCCTGTTTGTTTTGCCCTCAACCGGCGGCGTGTCATCCTATTACATACTCCTCCAGCAAAATCTCTTCCGCTTTACGGGAAGTAATATCGCCTCCGGCCGGAGCAAGTTCACCAGCATGCTTTCTGAAAGAATCCTTGAACCAGTCAATGACCATTTTCTTCAAACGCTCGGTAATCTTAGGATAATCCTCCGACACATCCTTTGTCTCATAGGCATCATCTCTCAGATTGTAGAGTCGAACCCCTGTGCCGTCATAATTCACCAGCAGTTTCCAATCACCTTCCCGCACGCACAGATTCGGGCTTCTTGTCTGATAGGCGCTCTTCGGCAGATTCTTTCCCACGAAGTGCTTGCCGAACTCCCAGAACAATGGCCCTCTCCGCTTTAAGGACTTGCCATACAGAACCTTGCTAAAATCTATTCCGTCAAGACGATAGCCGTCAGTTGCCGGATGTTTGTCGCCAACTATGCCGCATATTGTAGGAAATATGTCCACACTGCACAGAATGTCTTTGTCATTCTTCTGCCCCGGCTTGATTACCGAAGGCCACCTTACCATAAATGGCATCCTTATTCCTCCTTCATACAAGGTCGCCTTCTGGCCTCTCAAACCTGCGGTTCTTTCATTCATATAACTCGGATTCGGCCCGTTGTCACTCGTGAAGATAACTATGGTATTGTCTGTAATGCCAAGATCATCCAAACCTTTGAGCAACCTCCCTATCTGCCTGTCAAGTTCGGACAGGACAGGTGTGAAATTGATTTTCTTCTCCCAATAGGCATTCTGTCTGCCGCTGAAGACACCGTTGGCATATTCCTCCTGACTTGGCACATAAGGTGTGTGCATATCATCCGGCCACAGATTGACATAACAAGGCTCTCCTTTATGACGAGACAGGAAGTCCAGTGTCTTGTCCACAAAATAAGCGGTTCTGTCCCACCGTTTGACACTGTCCCGTTCACTCCAAATCCAGTTTGAGGCCGTGATGGCAGGGTCAGGATCAGGGCTTTCCCACGTGGACGCATATTCATCAAAGCCATACTCGGTTATCTGAGGCATATCCTTGACATCACGCCCCCCGCCCATATGCCATTTTCCGAAATGACCTGTGGAATAGCCATCTTTCTTCAGAGCCTTGGCAAGAGTCGGAGCATCGGCAAGCAAGTAGTCATTCGATTCATTTTTCCTGTTGGACCTCCTGTCGTTAAGGAAAGTGGTGATTCCCCACTTTGTAGGATACATTCCGGTTGTAACCCCGACCCTGGAAGGGGAACTGATGGGGCAGGAAGTGTAATACTGACTGAATACGATCCCTTCTCGTCCTATTCTGTCGATATTAGGGGTGGAAGTAAACGAACCGCCATAAAGGGAGATGTCGGAATATCCCATATCATCCACGTAGATGAGAATCACATTCGGCTTCCCGCCTTCCGGTGCGGACATCCTCGCCGGATCGTCAGCCTTGGCCACACACATATTTCCCAACGTCGCGGTTAAGGCCGCAGGGATGATGGCCGCTTTGTTGATTTTTCTTTTCATATAATTATTATTTCAATACATTCTTATTCTGGAAATCAAGTCTCACATCGTCTATCCATATCGTTCCGGGCTTTGCCTTTCCAAGGTAGAACACAAGCTGATACCTACCTTTGTTCGGAAGGTTGATATTCTTGAAATAGAATCCCCCTCCTTTGTTCGACAGTTTCAACTCCTTGTCGAAAGGCTTCTCTCCAATGTTTTTAAGGCTTTCCAACCTAAAATGGATTTCATTGTCAACATCAGCCTTGTAGGTAAACCCGATGTTCACCATTGAAGGCTCGTTAAGCGGAAACGCCCATTTAAGCGCCGCATCAGCAGGCCTTTCGCCTGTAGCCTCGATGTATATCTTTGCGGTGTTCCCGTTGATTCCGTTTTCCTTATCGACACCGAAAGCAACCACTGACGGAATGGTAGCACCCCTATCCCAATCGCCCAGATTATCTTCAAAATCGCCGTTGATACGGCGTTTGAACACTCCCTGGCGCTCTCCATATCCTCTTGAATCAAGAGGATAGACATGAACCCTCTCCGCCCATTCTTTCCATGCGTCAAACATTCTGTTCACTCTGGCCGGATATTTTGCCGAAAGGTCGCGAAGCTCTGTAGGATCGCTTTCCATATCATAAAGACAAGGATGGGAGATGTCCCACCGCTGTCCCTCATTGTTCTTTACAACCAACTTCCATTTACCGTCTCTGACCGCAATGTTCGCCTCGTGTTCCCAGAAAGTCATTCCCCTACCGGTATTCTCCCCTTTGAAATTAGGCAAAAGGCTGAACCCTTCAAGAGGACGTATCTCATTGCCGTTAAACATTTTGGGATATTCAGCACCTGCCGCGTCCAGACAAGTCGCCATAATGTCTGCGAAATAGCCATATTCCCTGACCCAAGTGCCGTTGTACCTCTTGTCTATGCCCGCAGGCCAGGAAACGACCAACGGCGAGGCTATACCTCCTTCATAAGTATAGTGCTTGTACTCCTTGTAAGGCGTGCCGCTAAGATTCGCCCAGTTTCTTCTGTAACTTTCGTAAGAGCCGTCTTTTCCAGTCAGTTCCTTCGTCCTCCCGCTGCTGATGTACTCAGCGCAGGCACCGTTGTCGCTCATAAACATTATCAGAGTGTTATCAAACTGCCCTATGTCTTTCAGGGCTTTGATTATCTTGCCGACGCCCTGATCCATCGCATCCACCTGCGCCGCATAGATTGACATTCTCCTGCTGAAATCGGCTTTCTGCTCCTGATCAAGAGTGTCCCAAGATGGAACCTCGGAGTCACGGTCAGACATAACGACTTCTCCCGAGAATAGCCCCATAGCCACCTGACGGTTGAAACGAGCCTTTCTCAATTCATCCCAGCCGGCGTCGTAGATGTCACGGTACTTGTCTATGTCACTGTCGAGAGCGTGCAGTGGCCAATGAGGCGCATTGAAGGCCATATAAAGGAACAAAGGTTCCTTTTGGTAGTCGTGCCTTGAGATGAAAGTGGAGGCGCTGTCAGCAAGCGATGCCGTGATATAGAATCCATCACCGTTCTTTCTGACACGTTCATTGTCATTGGTCATAGTGGCGTTGAAATAATTCGAGGCCCCTTCCACGATGCCGTAGAATCTGTCAAAACCACGCTGAAGAGGCCAAACAGATTTATTGTCTCCCTTGCTCATACGGTCAGTGCAAAGATGCCACTTTCCGGACATATAGGTTCCATATCCATGCGAACCGAGAGCCTCTGCGATAGTCACGCAGTTATTGTTAAGGTAACCCTGATACTCCGGAGAAGTGATGTCGGCCGCTGCCATCCATCCCATTCCGGCCTGATGAGGGTAAAGTCCGGTCATAAGCACCGCTCTGGAAGGACAACTGCGGGCATTGTTGTAGAACTGCGTCCACCGGAGACCGTTTCTGGCGAGGCTGTCAATATTCGGAGTATCAATCTCTCCACCATAGCATCCGATGTCCGAATAGCCCATATCATCAGCCAGTATCACAACTATATTAGGCCTTTTGAGACTATCCTGTCTTTGAGCCGAAGCATTCAGGCAAATGAGAGGCAGCGCGACCATCGCCAGACATTTTTCTTTAGTCATAACATTACGTATTAAATCGATTATCAATCATTTTGTAAAGGTAGCTAAATAGTTACACGGACAGGATTAATATTCATTCATTATGGTCGTGAATATCACCCAAAGGCATTTTTGACTGTTTCAACGGACAAATTATGGTTTATATTTGTAACCAGGCAAAGACAATCAAAGCCACATTTCAGGAAAACGCAAAATGTCTTAGAGAATGATGAATCGAATTGTAGCGGCGGCAATCGCCGTTCCGCTTGCGTCAGAAGTTGCTGTCGCTTTGGAAAAGGGCCATTCCGATGCGGAGGAAAGACCGAACATAGTCGTAATCATCGCCGATGACTTGCTCTCCTCGGAAATCAGCTGCCTTGGAGGGAAAAACATCAAGACTTCCAACATTGACAGAATCGCCCGCGAGGGGGTCAGCTTCACACATAACTATGGATCAACAGCGGTGAGTGTTCCGATAAGAGCGTCAATGTACACTGGATTATACCCTGTAAAGAACGGCTCGTACGCAAATCACAAAGACACCTATTACGGAATCCGTACCGTAAACGAATATCTTCCTGAAGAAGGATATAGGGTAGGGCGCACCGGCAAGAATCACCCTGTCACAAAAGACGTATATCTGTTTGACGAGATTCCAGGGTTTACCGTCGGTTGCACAGACAAAAGAGCGCCATATTCAGTGGACGGTATAAGAGAATGGGTGACCGAGAGTTCCGACCCTTTTCTACTTTTCGTTTGCAGCATCAATCCTCACGCTCCTTGGACATGGGGAGATCCAAGCGAGTTTGACCCCGAAAAACTTGTGATGCCCGACAACTGCGTGGACAGCCCGGAAATGAGAAAGATTTTCTGTCAATATCTGGCGGAAGTCAGAGCCCTTGACAATGAGGTCGGTTCCGTGTATGAAATGCTTGAGGAAACCGGCAAGTTAGACAACACGATACTCATCTTTCTAGGCGAGCAAGGGCCTCAATTCCCAGGAGGCAAATGGACTCTTTGGAATCCGGGCGTACATAGCGCGATGTTCGCAAGATACCCAAGCAGAATCAAGGCTGGCAGCAAATGTGATGCGATAGTCCAATATGAAGACTTGTTGCCTACTTTTATCGACATCGCCGGAGGCAAGCCTCGGCCGGAGCTTGATGGCATCAGCTTCAGAAAAGCGCTTTTCGGAGAATCGGACAAAGGAAAACGCAAATACGCATACGGCATCCATAACAATATTCCGGAAGGGACGTCGTATCCTATAAGAAGCATCAGAGATGACAGATATGCCCTCATCGTGAATCTTCTGCCTGATGAAAAGTACTACGAGAAGCATTTGATGAAGAATGGAAGGGGTCCGACAAACGTATGGCCTGCGTGGCTCGAATCCGCCAAGACGGACAAAAGGTCACAGCAGCTTATCGACCGTTTTGTCTCACGTCCGGCAATCGAGTTCTACGATGTCAGGAAAGACCCTTGGGAGATGAACAATCTTGCCGGGGACAAAAAGTACAAGGCAAAGATAGAGGAGATGTATGCTGAGCTTATCAAATGGATGGACGAGCAGGGAGACAAAGGAGCTGAAATGGACAAGCCGTTCCACAACAGAGCCGAGGTCACAAGAAACCAGCTCAAAGGACACGACAAGGCTGTCCTTGTGAAACCGGGATGGATACGGGACCCATATATAACCCTCGGGCCGGATGACTTTTTCTACATGACCGGGACAACAACTGAAAAAGGAGACCCAAGAGAGACTTCCGGCTCGTTAAACCCGGGGCTTGGAGACAACAGCATCGTCGGTAACTCCATAAGGGTATGGCGAAGCAAAGACCTGACAAACTGGGCATACGTGGATGCGGTCCGGGACAATGGCAATGTCTTGCCACACGCTCTTTCAGACGTGAACAAGCAGCATATCCTGGCGCCTGAAATGCATTGGGACGGCGACAAATGGCTGATGGTCCACGGTCCTCGATCCATCAGTGAACTTCTGATGTGCGACGGCAAAAATATACGGGGGGAATGGAAAGCGGCTCCGTTCAAGGATTTCATCGGCAAACACGACCCGTCGCTGTTCAAGGATGATGACGGCAAGTGGTACTTGATATGGGCAAATGCCAGAATCGCACAGATCAAGGAAGATTTCTCCGGACTCGCCACAAAACCAATCGAGATAGGCCCTTCAGACAGAATAATAGGACACGAAGGATGCACTATTCTCAAAATCGGAGGAAAGTACGTTCTGTTCGGCGCCGGTTGGTCCACAGGCAGGATGAGACATGGTACCTACAATCTGTACTACTGTGTGGCGGACAAGGTGACCGGACCTTACAGCGAAAGACGCTTTGCCGGAAGATTCCTTGGACACGGCACTCCTTTTCAGGACAAACAGGGCAGATGGTGGTGTACGGCGTTCTACAACGCCGACATCCCTCCCATCTCCCCAAAGGAGGCATTGTCCAAAGACCTGAGCGACAATGCATACACAATCAACCCGATAGGCACTACCATCGTGCCGATGGAGGTCAAAACGACAGATGGCGACGTATGGATCAGGGCGACAGACCCTGTCTATGCCACCCCGGGGAACGAAGAGGAACAGATTTTTGACAATTGACAGATATGAAGAAGGAAGCGGTCACTATATTCCTGACCGGTGTCGCAATGACGACCGCCGCGGAAAACACCGTAGAACTCCCGAACGTCATACTCATCGTAGCCGATGACCTTGGTTGGGGGGATGTGGGATACCACGGCAGCAGGATTCGCACACCAAACATAGACTCGTTTGTCAAAAGCGGCATTGAACTCGACAGGTTCTATACCGCCCCGATCAGTTCTCCTGCCAGAGCCGGCCTTATGACAGGGAGATACCCAAACAGATTCGGGTTCAGAGAAAGCGTGCTTCCACCCTGGAGAAAAGGAGGCCTTCCTCTCAGCGAAGAGACATTCGCCGATATGCTTGGGCAATGCGGATATGAGAACAGGGCGATAATCGGCAAATGGCATCTCGGACACAGCAGTAAGGAGTATCATCCTCTGGAAAGAGGTTTCACGCATTTCCACGGCCTTCTCAACGGAGCGTTCGATTACTTTTCCCACATCAGAGAAGGCGAGCTTGACTGGCATGACGACTGGCAAGCCTGCCACGAGGAAGGCTATTCAACAGACCTTATCGGAGATGAAGCCGTCAGATGCATTGAGAAGTATTCACGAGAGTCTCCATATTTTCTGTATGTGGCTTTCAACGCCCCCCACACGCCATACGAAGCGCCGGAAGAAGCCATAGCCGAGTATATTTCTCTTGACCAATTCGCCAAACTGGATAAAAAAGATCAAAACGGATGGATTTACAGGGCGATGGTCACCAGAATGGACTTGAACATAGGCAAGATACTCTCTGCTCTTGATAAATCCGGAGAGGCAGACAACACCATAGTCCTGTTTATGAGCGACAACGGCGGAGTGTCCGGAATGGAGCCTTACAGCCAATGCCTTCCGCTCAGAGGACACAAGTTTGAAGAATGGGAAGGCGGAGTAAGAGTCCCGGCTGCCATCCGATGGCCGGACGGCTTTATGAAAGGCGGAAAGGTGGTTGACCGGATAGTGTCATTTGTTGACATTCTTCCCACAGTGGCAGACATCGTTGACGCGCGGACACCGGCCAATCCCTATGACGGAATAAGTGTACGTCCGCTCCTCTGCGGCAGGAAACAAGGGCGGGACAGAATACTATACTTGGGTCTTGGGGCAGCTGTAAGCCGGAAACACAAGCTCATCAAAGCGAACAAGGACAAGGGGCTGAGACTTAAGGAAGACTACTTTACAAACATCCGGAAAAATCCTTGCGAAAAATCGGACGGAGTACTGAAAGGAAACAGAAAGCAGAAGAAGCGCCTTGGAAGCGTGATTGAACAATACGACAGTATAAAACCGGCCATGCCTGAACAACCATACGGAAAAGGGAAAAAGGGCTTCAAGGCGCCAAAGGAATGGAATATTGCCGAACCAAGATATGAATAACATCACATTATTATCCATCACGACCCTGTCGATAGCGGCGACGGTGTCAGCCCAGGGGCAGCAGAAACCGAACCTCATCATCATTATGACCGACCAGCAGAGGGCCGATTTTACCAGAAGAGAAGGTTTCCCTCTGGATCTCACGCCATTCGCTGACAGAATGGGAGCCGAGGGCGTATGGTTCAACCACGCCTATACCTCCTGTCCAGCCAGCGCTCCAGCAAGAATATCTTTGCTGACGGGACGGTTTCCAAGATACACAAGAACTGACTCCAACCACAACATAGAGGACGCCGTGTTCGGCAAAGATTTGTTTATGATAGCGAAAGAAGCCGGCTATCAGACAATTCTTGTCGGGAAAAACCACACATATATGGACAGAGGAAGCGCCGACTATTGGATTCCTTTCAACCACCTTGGAGAAGAAGGAAATATGTCTGAGCTACCTGAAGAGGACAGAGATTTCGACAAGTTCCTTAAGGGAACATCATTCTACGCCTCTCTTGACCCGGCTCCATTTGACCTGAGACGCCAGATTCCCTACAGAATGGTCACAAGAGCATTAGACTGGATCAGCGAACACAATGACAGACCATTTGTGATGATCCTGTCTTTTCCGGAGCCTCACAACCCCTATCAAGTCTGCGAGCCGTTCTATTCGATGTTCGGCGGTCAGATTCCACCGGCAAGAACGGACTCGACCGCACTTGACATAAAGGGAGAGAAATTCCGCCAGCTCTACAGTATGATGTCAATGGGGCACAAGGGATTCAGCGATAATCTCGAAAGGATACGCGCTAACTATATGGGTATGATTAGACTTATTGACGGCCAGATGGAACGATTCGTAAAAGGAATCACCGAACTTGGAGAATATGACAACACGACATTTGTCATCACATCCGACCACGGAGACTATGCCGGAGAGTACGGAATGATGAAGAAAGGAGCGGGAGTCGTGGATGCCATAACACGAATCCCCATGGTGTGGTTCGGAAACGGAATCAAGAAAGCCGGAGTCAAGGATGACCATCTGTCCATTGTTGACATTATGCCGACGTTCTGTGAGATGATGGGAGCGGAGATTCCATATGGAGTTCAAGGGCGCAGCATCAAGGAGATGCTTGCAGGAAGGGACTATCCGAAAGATGAATTCGCCAGCGTGATATCGGAAGCCGGATTCGGCGGGCAGTTCATTACAAAGAAGGACCGGACAGACTACGTTAAGGAGGGAGCCGTAGGGAAAAAAGGACTGTTCTTTGACGAACTTAACACCTGGAGTCAGAGCGGGACAATAAGTATGGTAAGGAAAGGCGACTGGAAATTGGTTATGGATATGCACGGCAACGGCGAGCTTTACAATATTAAGAAAGACCCGTCGGAAATAAACAATCTGTTTAACTCCAGGAAGCATCTGAACAAGAGGGCCGAAATGATGCAAGAGCTGCTCAAATGGGAAATAGGCTTGAACGATCCGATTCCAGTTCCCAGGCATCGCTATCACTTCAAGAGATACAAGCACAATTACCTTTTTTCTGAATAGAATAAGAGCTGTTTAAAATTTCTTTAAACAGCTTCTTATACCACAAGAAAGAATCAGAACGCTAAACGCCGACTTCCGCACTTCAGTCAATGGCAAATTCCTCCGAATGATAATTGCCGTAAAAACGGCCGGATATGGCGGTGAATTTAAGCACGCAATAATCGGCATCGGTGACACCTTCGGGGTAATATTCCGTATCGCCGTCACGCCAGATCATTTCCTTACTCTCCGCATCAGTCAAAACTTCCATTGTGCCGCGAAGCATCGCTCCCCGGAAAAAACGATTGTCACAGAAATACACGCATGCTTTGCTGTCATACAGGAATTGACGTACACGCATTGATGATGTGTTGGTTGTGAAGTAGAATACTCTTATACCCTCCCTTTTCCTCGGCTGGAGCATTGCCTTGATATTGGGATATCCCTGCTCATCAACCGAGCCGATAAACGCTGTTTTTAATTTGTCAGCCATGTTGCCGACTGTTTGTTCCGGATTTCGCATAATTTGTGTGATTATATTGTCGGGAAAAGTCATAAACCGAACACCGCTTCCAACATGCCGGCTTCCGAATATAACTTGCCCGGATCAGAGGCTTTTAATTTTTTAAGGTTCAGCAAGTTCCTTTGGTATGGTTATAAGATATTTTGATATATATCTGCCCCCGGAGGCCAGCACTCTCTGACCGCTGCCGAGCTCGGTCCTGTCCAGGGCCAAAGCATTGAACCAGGAATGACCGGATTTCTCGGCCATATAGAGAAACAGTCTCTTTACTTTCACCGATGAGCAGGCTTCAAGAAGCCGCTGCACCAATTTGGGACGTAATGTGGTAAGCATTTCCATCACATAGTATGTATCCATCAGAGAATACTGCACCGGACTCATATTCAGACATTCCATAAACGCCCTTTCCGGAGAAGACACGGTCAATTCATAACCGTCAACCGACATATTCTCCAGACCAAGCCCCTCGGTGCCGAATATCGATGAAGAGAAATACTTTATCGTCATATCCCAATCTCCGGCAGCCATCCAGCCAGGAAGCTTTACATTATCTTCAGCCATAATGCAGGCAGTCGGTTTACCCATAGCGATAAAGTGCGGATACCCCCGCAAATCGAGAGCGGTCGAAGCCGCGATATGACATTGCCTGCCGAGCTGAGCATTATAGGAAGCGACAGCGGAATAAACAGTCGGTTCAGCTCCGGCAAACTTATACACCCCACGGGCAACCCTCTCCAGCCATCCGCTCCGCACATACAGCGTCTGCTCCTTCCTGTCAATTCCGTTTTCGGAGAGCCAGGAGGAAAAAAGTAGCGAGTTACGGGGAACAAGCCGGCTTATTTCGTTAATTTTAGTCGCCATAGCGGTATTATTTACCGCAAATATACGCAAAGATAACGAAACTACGAGAACTAATCTTATTATATTTGGCTCAAAAAATCGGATGCCTCACAACAAACACAAAAAAAGGGGGTGGCTAAATCACTTTTCAGCCACCCTTTTTTTTACTTCCAAGACATCAGAACCCTTCCCATTCATTGATGGCGACTCCATTACCTTGGTCATCTCTGATTCTGTTTCGGAATCTCATAACATCCTCAGCTGAATACTCCTTTCCGCCTACACTATACTTATACCTGAGGACAATGGTTTTGGTAGCCACATCATAGCTTGACTTTCCGTCAGGAAACACCTCGACCGTCGATTTTGGATCTCTGGAGATGACGACATCACCACCTCTGAAAATGGGGATGTCCAAAAGCATCGAAAAGCCTTTGGTCTTGGCCGGATCGTTGGCTGTCCCATAAGGATCCGCAATCAATCTCAAGGTCGCAGGACCGGCAGTCACCAACTGACGCACACTGGTTGTCTCAGTGGAAACAGATTGATATGCGTAATCCTTCCCGTCAGAATCCGTCGCTTTTCCGGAATACTCATAGAAACCGAACTGCTTCGCAAGGTATTTAAGATGAAGAACCATATAATCCTTTCCTTCAGTTATCACATCAGCATCCGCCGAGACGAGACGGAATGGAATAACATAGTCACCTGTCATAGACTTTGGATCCGAGACAAATTTCAGCGAATCAAGGACTACTGGCATATACCCTTTAAGCTCACCTTTACGAACCACGATAGTTGAAGGGTCAGAACACCGGTAATAGTCGGACGGCATAAGTTCACATCCGTCCGGAACAAGCGAAGAATCAATCACATAAGTAGCTTCTCTATCCCTATCACTCCTCTCCAGTCCAGAAAAGACAATCCCAAGTTTGAATTTCAGCCCTTCTCCGACCACCAACTCCCTGTTATAGTCCTGATAGGTGAACAGCATCGCCTTGGTAGGATATTCTACGGCATCATCATCAAAACGGCAGCCTCCCAAAACCAAAACTGAGAGAGCAAAAACATATAATGCAGCTTTATTCATTTCTATGAATATTTAGTATTGAACTTTCGTACTAATTCCAGCCTTTGTTTTGAACAAGGCCGGCATTGTAAACCTCGGAATAAGGGATAGGCGGATATGCCGCCCTGAAACATCTCTTTTCCAGGCTTATGGTTCTGTAGCCGGTTTCGGCGGATTCGACACCGTTGACCATAACATTAAGCTTGGAGACCCAATCTTCGCTCGCCGCATACCATCTTCGAAGATCATAATAGTAGTGTCCCTCAAAGCAAAGCTCCACTCGTCTCTGGTTCCTTACGTACTCGCGGAACCGTTCTTTGTCTGAGCCGATGACCTTATTCAAATATGCGTCTCCGCTTTTGTTGTTCTTGACAAGAATCCGCTTCAGGGCATCCTTGGCCGAAAAACCTATGCCTTCCGGATCGCCGGACACTCCCCAAGCCTCGTTAGCCGCCTCCGCATACATTAGATAAAGCTCAGGTAATCCGATGATGACACAAGCCCTTGGCGTTCCTTTAAGCGCATTGGACGGCCCGCAAATCACCTGATTGCAATTCAATGCCTTCTTAAGATAATAGCCTGACCTGGAAGTACCAGCGAGAGGATTATAACGCTCCGCACCCTCTTCCGAAATGTCGATGACATATTTCCCTATAGCCCCTCCATCTCGGCCGATGTAAAGATCAAGCCTCGCGTCCCTGTTGTCATACGGTTTTGACGGGTCATAGCAGACGCTCTCCTCAATCGGATAGCCATCTTTGTCCGTGAATGAATCCACAAGGTTCTGGGAAACATTTATGACGGCGTTTCCGTATAGCGCCGGGGGATAGTTTGCTTTCTCCAATGATCTGTCACCCGTAATCCATTTACCTTTCATAATAACATTATCCTGTGTTATGGAGGTGTTGTTTATCTTGCTGAAATAATACTCCTCCATAGAATAGAATTTTGTTCCGATTCCACCTGCGGCCTTGATTGCCTCCGCCGCGGCCTTTGCGGCGGCGACCCATCTTTCATTGTCGTTTTCCGTATTGAAGGCTGGTGAAGCATAAAGAAGCAAAGCTTTGGCTTTGATTGACTTAGCCGCGGCACCGCTTATGTGGGGACTTAGCGATTGGTTATATACGACATCAACCGTACCTCTGTAAAGATCGGGTAGCTTTCCAATCACTATAGCAGAGTCACAGTCATCAACGATAGCCTTGACACATTCAGACAAAGTCGCCCGAGGGATGTCAAGGTCCTGACGCTGGTCGAGCACTTTCATTCCGACCAGAGGCACTCCCAACATCTTACCGTCCTCGCCTTCACCGGCATAATTGCGGAGGAGGTCATAATAATACCAGGCTCTCAATGCATACGCCTCTCCCTTAAGCCTCCAGAACATTTTAAGATTGTTTTCATAATCGGTCTCGTTGTTGAGAGCGAAGAATCTGACCGGAGTCCGATACCCGTCTTCTTTAAGAACCATCCTGCCAAGGAATATGTTCAAGAGCCTGATGTTGGCATAATTGGCCGACCAACATCTGAGCGGATTCATTGACGGTGAGAGTTTTCCGACACCTGCCGTATAGTATTCTCCTCCATAATCCCTTATCACGGCATTGTCCGTCAAAGCATCCATCTCAAGATTGAATGTTGTGGGCAGATTGTTGTATGCGGAGTTAAGCGGCCCGCAGAAATATGCCGGATCATCCAAGACTTCAGATTCCCTTGTGTTATCGGTTTCGGGTTCGAGGAAATCACAGGAACACACTGACACGATAGCGAAACAAATTAAGATACTGTGGATTGTTTTCATTTTTTTGCACAATTAGAACGAGAACGACACCCCTCCGGTAAATACTTTCATAAGAGGATAATTCGCTATACCCCCGTCGACATATTCAGGATCGAGATCTTTTATCTGTGACAGGGTCAGAAGATTGGTGCCCCTGACAAAGAATTTCACAGTATTTATCCTCAATTGTGAGGTAATCGAATTCGGGATAGTGTAGCCTAACTCAATGTTGCGAATTTTAAAGAAACCGCCGTCGGCCACCCAATAATCCGAATTCTGGAAATTATTCTTTGTGGCATCGGCGTGAAGCATCGGGTATGAGTTTCCGTTCGGAAGCCCCGTGTTGACCACGTCTGAATACTTCCCGTCTCCGATAATCTGATAATACTTGTTCGTAAGCATGGTTTTAAACCCGGCAAGCCCGTAACCCAAAAGATCCACATTGAAACCCTTGAACTTCAAAGAAATATCCAGTCCGTACTGGAAAGAAGGAATATTGTTCGCTATCACGGTCATATCCGCCTCATCAACGTATCCGTCGCCGTTACAGTCCTCATATTTCAGGTCTCCTGGATAAACCTTGCCCCCAAATGCCTGAATAGGAGACTCGTCGATGTCTGCCCAATCGGCGAAGGTACCGATTACGCGGTATCCTTTAATGTCACCGTCAAGCGTCACCTTGCGAAGTCCAGAAAGAGCGTCCGGATATGGAACATCGAATTCCTTGGTGGTCATCGACTTGCTCCACGTAACGTTCCCTCCGATTTTTAGCTCAAGATCTCCGAATCTCTTGGAAAAGGAAACCTCGGACTCCGCTCCATAAGAACGGTAGGACTTCAGATTGTCATACATCAGCGAGGCGGAATTGCCGACCAACCCTGGAGTCACATCGGAAAGATTGGCGATGCTTCCCGTGAAGTCATTCAGGAAGCCTCCGACAGAAACCTGTAAAGAGTTTCCCCAAAGGGAAAAATCGACACCGGCGTTTAATTCTTTGGATCTTTGGAAGGTAATGTCCGGATTGCCGATCTGGATGGCCTCGACAATATTATTGAAAGAAGTGAACTGACCGTATTCCGCACCGATTCCATACAAAGTCTTGTAGTAATAATTCGCGACAAGACCATCGGAATTATAGTTGGTCGAGCCAAGTACACCATACGAAGCGCGCAACTTGAGATAATCCATCCATTCGACATCACCGATGAAATCTTCATTGGATACCACCCAGCCAAGGCCCAAGGTAGGGAAAAGGCCATACCTCCGGTTTTTTGCGAAACTTGGCAGCCCCACATAGTTGGCGCACGCCTCGACGATGTATTTGTCGGCAAGCATATAATTAATCTGGGCCGCTGCGTTGATACGCCTGATTGAATGAATTGAAGAACTGAAATTCTGTTTCTGCATAAAGAACATAAGCACAGCCTTCAGCTTATGCGACTCATTGAAAGTACGGTCATAATTCGCCGAGGTTCTGAAATGCCAGTTTCTTCTGCCACTCACATCGCCGACAGTCATAGACGTGACCACTTTGTCATATCCCCAATTAGTGGCGCTTGTGACTCCGCTGTCATCAAAAGCAGTAGGCTGCCACACCGAGAATCCTCCTTCCTTCTTGCTTGAAAACATATTGTACACGTCAAATGTCAAAGCCGACACAAGACTGAGTCCTTTGATCCAGCGATCAAAATCAAAATTGACACTGAAGTCAGACTGAAGGTATGAGAACTCCCTCTCGGAGAATCCGCTTTTGACAAGCAGGCCATAAGGGTTGTCAAGTCTTGTAGGAGTACCTCCCAAGACAAATTCCTCCTCGCTTCCGACCATCTCACCTGGAATCAGAATCGGATACTCATTGGGACGGATATCTGAAAGAAGCCCGATAAAACTTTCGGCGGTTGACCTGTACCACTTTCTGGTCTGCAATGCGGCATTGACTCCTACCTTGATTGTTATGAAATCAAAAATCGTGTTGTCGATGTTCCCTCTGGCCGTGAAAGTCCTGTCGCTCTGAGGATATGACGTGAACTTCTCAAGGCCTCTCTCATTCTGGAAGCCAAGATTCATAAAGTACCGGGTATTCCTGCTTCCTCCTGTCATCTGAGCGTTGGCCCTTGTGATGTTCATATGATTCCTGAGAAAGTATTAATGAAAATCAACATCAGGATATCGGTAAGGGTTGGCACCGTCATATTTGGAAGGATCATAAAAAGGGGCAAGGCCGCTATTCATCATAGCCTGATTGTAAGCCTCTGTGTAGTCTGTGGAATTAAGCCAAACAGGAGCGACGGTAGGAATCTCGACTCCCGACTGCACATTCACCCTTACTCCATTCTCGTAAGGTTTTCCTCTCTTGGTTGTGACAAGTATGATTGCGTTTGTACGTACTCCGCCGTAAAGAGCCTTCAATGATGCGTCCCTGAGGATTTCCACACTCTCTATGGTCTCTGGCTCGATATAATCAAGCGACCTGACGACTCCGTCAACCATAATCACCGGAGTGCCGCCACCGGAAGCTCTGACAAACCCGCTCCAGCCATTATTCGCGGGAACTGTGTTTGTCTTTCTGTAATACAGTCCGTTGAGCCTGCCCGAAAGTCCATCCATAATCGTAAGCGAAGGGTATTCCTCAAGGTCGCTTCCTTTCACCACCGAGTAGCTTCCTACCGTGCGAAGCTCGCTGATCGTTCCGCCGTCCACGGTGTGAAGGATATGTTCGGAATCCTCAAACAGAGGACAGTCATCCAAAGTAACCGTAATGGTATAGCCGTCTGTTTGCGAAAGTTCTATGGTTTTCTCATCGAATCCAAGAGCATCAGCCTTGAGGATGTCTGTCCTGCTGAATCTGCCTGTCAGTATCCCGTTTTCATCGGCAACATAAGTATGTCTGTTCTGAGCCGATGAGACCGAGGCGTACTTCACCGGCGAGCCGTCTTTGGATGTGACCAAAATGGTATATTCGGCCTTGACACTCTTTTCTTTCTTGCCGGCGGCTGACGAGAGGACACCGGACAAAAGCAACGCTGAGAGCGTTAAATGTATATATATAAGTTTATTTTTCATAACAGAAGAAACTTTCTTGACATAGGTTTACCATCCTGGATTCTGTTTGAAACGAACCCCCATATATGTGTCACTCTGGTCTATCGGGAACAGATTGTTCCTGTCCTCATAGACGTGTGTTCTGTATGGAGTCTCGATTCTCTCATACTTGAAGCCGGTCGGATACTCAGCCGAATTATTATTAAGTTTGGTAATCGAGAGCCTGTAAATCGCCTGGTCTATCTTTGTGCCTATAAGCAAACGTCTGATGTCATAGAATCTGTGATCCTCAAAGCAAAGTTCGACTCTTCTTTCATTCTGGACTCTTTCCTTGAAGTGAGCGACATCCTGATATTCAGCGGGAAGATCAGCTATCCCCGCTCTGTTACGTATAAGGTTAAGCGCTTCGAGCGGTGAATATTTGCTCCCGTTGGAAGTGGTTTTGATGTCCCATCCGGCCTCGACGGCGGCCTCTGCGAAATTAAGATACAACTCCGCCATCCTTATATATGGCCATACATAATCAAGTTCCTGGTTCCATACATTCCCCATAAATTTTCTCCAATAGGTTCCGGTTCCTGTGAAACCATCATTAATGGCACCGGTGGCGCCGTACTTGACATCCGCACTTCCGACAACGCTGCTGCCTTCCGTCTGATTCCATATTTTCATTGTTTTTCCGGTATAAGGAGTCGCTCCATTGTATAAGACGTCGTGCTCGAATCTCAAGCCACGGCCTTTGTAAGGATCCTGCTCGTTATACCCGGATTTGGCATCGCTGACAGGATACCCGTTTTCCATATCAAAACAATCGACAAATGTCTGATTAAGAGCCGATGAGTATTTCCCTCCAAGGGTTCCCGGCGGTCTGATGGTCTCCAGATAGGCAGCGGAACCCCAGGCAATCTTATACCTTCTTCCGAAAAGCACTTCTTTCGTATAGACATCAGTGTTTTTTCCTTTGAAAATATAATAGTAGTCCTCTCCGGAAGCAAGAGCATAACCGTCAGCCTCGGCCATTCTGATGGCTTCGTCACAAGCCTTGGCGGCCTCTTCCCATAAATCATCCCTGACTGTGCCACCTTCCGTGGCAGCCTGTGGACTTGCGGCATATAGAAGAGCCCTCGCATAGAACGCCATCGCTGCCACAGATGTCGGATGCTGCCAATAACTACCGTCCACCGTAGGGGTAAGGTATTCCGCGGCCTTCTTGAAATCCTGGGCCACCTTCAGGTATGTTGACCTCATATCCTCCCGCTCGAAATCAAGGTCTCCTGAAAGATTCAGCGGTTCCGTGAAATACGGCATACCTCCCCATCTTCTGCACAACTCAAAGTAAGCGAAGGCTCTGTGGAAATAACATTGGCCAAGAATTCTGTTACGTCCTTCCTCCCCGCCCGGATACATATCAATATGAGAGATTCCCATATTGCTGATTCTTACGTGTTTCCATATTCTGGTCCAGACATCCTTATTGCACATCGTCGCGCGTGCGGAAGTAATCATCGAAAGATAATCTCCGGAAGCGGCGTAGAGATAAGGGACTGTGAATGAAATCGTGGACATTGAATTATCAGCGATGTCATCCCAAGAGCAATAAGGGGCTTGCCCGGCCTGAAGATATCTTATCATCGGATTCTGAATCATCCATTCCACATAAGCCTCATAGTTAACCTCATCACCGAACACCTGCTCTTCAGTCAACGCGGTAGTCTCTTCCCTTTTGTCAAGATAGTCACAGGACACCACACACAGAACAGAAGCCGCTATGATAATAGCTTGTTTTATTATGTTTCTCATTGCCATAAGATTAAAAACCTAATTGAAGTCCTGCGGTAATTGTTCTTGTCATCGGATAGAAACCGTTCACGATGTCGTTCCCTCCGTCGGAAGCCTCCGGGTCTCCCAGCGGATAACCGGGACAGACAGTGAACAAGTTGCTTCCCCTCAAGAATATGCTTGCGGAAGACATCCTGACCTTATTCACGATTCTTTCCGGCAATTGATACGACACACCGAGATTCTTTAGCCGGGCGTACGAGACATTGTACAAAGTAACATCCTGTATTGTCCCATCCCCGATGTTGTTGTGCTGCCTGTATGCTTCATTATGTACAGCCGGGAACCTGGCGGAACGGTTGTCAGGACTCCAGAAATCAAGCTGGTACTCAAAGACCTGCTTGGACAGCCTATGAAGAGGCCAGGCGAAATTGTCACAAGCATATCTCGTTATGTCAGACACTCCCTGGATAAGTACCTCAAGGGAAAGCCTCTTGTAGGTGACACCCAATGCCAGACCGAAGTTGTACAATGGATAGCCTTGTGAGTATCCGAGTCTGAACATATCATTCTTGTCTATGACTCCATCTCCCGTAAAATCAACATATTCCGTATAACCAAGCCCGATTGGATTCCCGCCATACGCAGGAGAGGTCATCAATGCGTCGGCATCCTGGATGAAGCCTGTGGAATGATAGCCCTTGAGCTGGCCTATTCTGTAGCCTGCATCTTTTCTGTACGCAGGAAGGTAAATCGGTTCGTCCTTGCCGGTGATTCTATTGTCACTGAACGACAATGACGGTTTGGCCAAAAAATACCAATCTCCGTCCGGAGTCGTATATTGCCACCTGACCTCAATCTCATAGCCCTTTGTCTTGGTCTTTCCTAAATTGACTGACTTGGATGTGATTCCGACATAAGTAGGGACAGAGCCTCTGCTCAAAAGAATACCATCCCTGTTTTCATTGTAGAAATCCAGATTGAGCGTGAGCATATCATTCTTGAAGAAGCTCAGCTCTATTCCAATGTCTCTCTTGGTGGCCACCTCCCAGGTTGCATCCTTGTTGGCCGCCTTGCTCTCGACTATAGGAGTGATGGTGGAGCCTTGCTGGCCTGGAAGGCCTGGAGTATAGACATCACTGCCTCCATTCTCATATTCAGAGACAAACAGCCATCTCTCTCCTGCGGCGTCACTGCCGACCTGTCCCCAGGACGCACGCAGCTTCGCCTTTTTGATATATTTTCGTAATGGCTTGAAAAACTTTTCGTTATGAATATTATACCCGACTGCGAAAGAAGGGAAAAAGCCATAACGTTTGTCCGGAGAGAATTGCTCCGAACCATTGTAGCCAAGATTGGCCTCAAACAGATACCTCTTGTCAAATGAATATGTGGCACGAGCGGCAACACCTTGCTGGTAGCTTGGGAAAGCCACTTCGTTCTGGGTTTTTCTTCTTTGAGCCACAATCATTGCCGTCACATCGTGCTTCCCGAAAGTACGGGCATAGTTGATGGCTCCCTCGTAATAGTAATTCTTCATTTGTGCGTTGAGATTGTCACTCGTCACGCTCGGAAGGTTTACCGTTTCCTCTCTGGCATTTCCGGCGCGTCCAAAACGGCTAAGCCACGTACCGTCTTTAAGAAGCTTGTATGAAAGAGCATCGTATGAAATCGTGCCAAGCCATTGGCTTCTTGTATTATAAGCAACCAAGGCCTTGATGCTGAGTCCCTCGGTGATAAAGTCCAGGTTCTGTTTCAGAGTCACGGAAAGATTAATGCTGCTGACCTTGTTAGACCTGCTTCCGGAAAAACTGTTGGCCACATACGGATTCTCAGAGTTGGTTAGTTCCGTTGTCCCAAGCCTGAAGCCTGCCTCTTCCGGACGAACCGTGTCAGGATACTCGTCAAGCACAGAAGCCGGATAGTACGGAACCCCATCCATAGGGCCCAGTGTAAAAATCGGCCTGAACCTCCTTTGAGGGTTTGTTTCGAACGGAGCGTTCTTTATGCCGATGTACCCTCCCGCATCAACCGAAATGGATGTTGTCTTTGTCAGGTTCATATCCACGTTAAAGCGATAGTTATACCTGTTATATCTATAGGAAGGATCATAGTCCTTCTGCTTGTCCGTGTTTATGATGTCGGTGTCATTGAGATAGCCGATGGAAGCGAAGACTCTTGCGAACTCGGTTCCTCCGGACACGTTGATGTTATGCTTCTGACGATAGCCGGTTTTCAGCATAAAATCCTGCCAGTCAGTATCTGTGTACACATAAGGCATATCGTGAACCCTATAATGCTCAATCACGTCATCGGAAATCAAAGAGCCCCAGGCGCCATCATTCTTGGCCGCCGTGTTGATGATCATCGCCGTCTCATAAGAGTTCAAAGGCTTGACCATATTGATTGCATTCTTGAAGCCGGCCTCCGTGGTGACATTTACCTTGACACGGCCTTCCTTGCCACGCTTAGTCGTAATCAGTATGACTCCGTTCGCCCCTCGCACACCGAAGACCGCAGTGGCTGACGCATCCTTAAGCACCGACATCGTCTCTATCTCTGAAGGATCAATCTGATTGAAATCCCTTTCCACACCATCCACGAGAACAAGAGGTGAAGACCCTGACCACGATGACTTGCCCCGGATGAGGATTGTCTGCCCCTCATCACCAGGCTGTCCATTGGTTTGGATAACGCTCACTCCGGCGACCTGACCGGAAAGAGCCGTGGCGATGTTAGCCTGGTTCATCCTGGAAAGGTCATCCCCCTTAACCTGAGCTATGGCGGCAACCGAACTCTCTTTCTTCTGTACACCATAGCCGACAACCACAATCTCGTTTATGAGCTGGGTGTCCTCTAAAAGGACAACATCAATGATATTTCTGCCATTGACAGGGACTCTCTGAACGGTGTAACCGATGCAAGAGTACACCAGAATCCCCTGTTGTTCTGAAGGGATATCCAAAGCATACGCGCCTGCCGCATTGGTAGTGGTTCCGGTCGTGGTTTTATCAACATAAACAGACACACCGACCAATGGCTCTCCTGTGGCGTCTTTCACGACACCGCTGACTGTCATCGTACCATTATGCTGAGCATTCGCATTGAAATGCAAAGCAAAGCCAAGCACTGACATCATCAAAAGGCGCAAAGCCGATTGAGCGATATTATTCAGACGAATGGCAGGAGACCATTTTCTTTTTAAATCCATCTCCATAATGTATTAGGATTTTTGTTATTGTTTTTATAATAATGAGTTGACCTGTCTATGGAATAACAATCAGCCATCAAGGATGACCTTGTCGCAAGGGTTATAATCAGTGGTGAAATCCGAAGACAAAGTTAGCGTTTAAGTCCTGTCAGGAAGGTATAATTATCAATCAAAAGTCAACTTCAAATCATTCCAAGGGCATTTGCGACATAAGGGAGCTTTTTGTCCGAAATTTCCTCCGAAACCGGCTTTTGTCCCTATATTTGGTCAAAAAGCAAATTCTTTCATTCCATACTGTTCGTTGTTTTAAAGCTTCTTTATATTTTTGTATGATAACAAAAAACTAATGCATTATGATCAAACATCGTTTTTACACTGCGCTGATGCTCTCTCTCTCTCTATTGTCCGCCGTCAATGTCGCTTCCGCCCAGGACTGGACGCCTGCGGGAGACCGTATCAGGACACCTTGGGCGGAAGAGGTCAGCCCTGAGAATGTTCACAAGGAGTACCCTCGTCCGCAGATGGTCCGTCACGAATGGAAATCCCTCAACGGTCTTTGGGAGTATTCAATAACCCCCAAGAACGCCGCTGAACCGAAGAAGTTCGACGGGAACATCCTGGTTCCGTTCGCCGTTGAGTCTTCTCTTTCCGGCGTAGGCCGTACCTTAACACCGGAAGACGCCCTCTGGTACAGGACTACATTCAAAGTGCCATCGACGTGGAAAGGTAAAAGATTGATGCTCAATTTCGAAGCCGTGGACTGGCAGGCTGATGTCTATGTGAACGATGTTCAGGTAGGAAGGCACACAGGCGGCTACACGCATTTCTCATTTGATGTCACACCTTATCTTAAGAGCGGAGAGAACTCTTTGTCAGTCAGAGTACTGGACGGAACCGACAATGACTTCCAGCCTCGCGGCAAGCAGGTAAAAGACCCTAAGGGAATATGGTACACCGCTGTCTCCGGTATATGGCAGAGTGTATGGATCGAGCCGGTAGCCGAGACGCGCGTCTCTGACTATTACGCCGTGTCCGACATAAAAGCAGGAACAATCGATGTCACAGTCTCTACCGAAGGCGCCAAGGAAGGGGACATCGTCAAGGTAGCCCTTCTTGAAGGCGGTGTCGGCTATTCGACCGAGAATGCCTCGACAAAGGTTATCGCCGAGGGAAAGGCGGTTCCTGGAGGAACAATAACCTTGCCTGTTGAAGAAGCACGGCTTTGGTCACCGGATTCTCCGTACCTGTACGGCCTTAAGGTCTCCGTCATACGCAAAGGCAAGGTCATCGACTCTGTGGATGGCTACACTGCGATGAGGGAGGTCTCGATTTATGCGAAGAACAGGAACACGAAGCTTATCGGTCTCAACGGCAGCCCGCTGTTCCAGTTCGGCCCGCTCGATCAGGGCTGGTGGCCTGACGGACTCTACACCGCACCGACAGACGAGGCTCTCGCATACGACATCCAGAAGACCAAGGACTTCGGATTCAATATGATCCGCAAACACATCAAGGTGGAGCCGTCACGCTGGTTCTACCACTGCGACCGCATCGGTATGCTGGTATGGCAGGATATGCCTTGCTTCGCTTCAAACAACCTGAACAAGTGGGGAGTCCACAACTACAACGAAGGCACCGACTTCCCTGCGACTTCCCAGGCAAAGGCCAACTACTATAAGGAATGGTCAGAAATCATCGCACAGGTGAAGAAGTTCCCTTGCATCGTGATGTGGATTCCGTTCAACGAGGCCTGGAGCCAGTTTGACACCAAGGCCGTTGTCGAGTTCACCAAGGCGCAAGACCCGACGAGGCTTGTCAATATGTCCTCCGGCGGAAACTGGGAGCCTGACTGCGGCGACATTATGGACAATCACCACTACCCTTATCCGGCGATGCGTCTCTGGGAGCCTAAGATGGCCAATGTCTTAGGTGAATACGGAGGAATCGGACTTCCTCTCAAGGGACATCTCTGGCAGGCCGACCGCAACTGGGGCTACGTCCAGTACAAGAACGGCGAGGAGGTTCTTAACGAATATGAGAAATTCGCCGAGCATCTCATCCTTCTTGCCAAGCAAGGTGTCTGCGGAGCTGTCTACACCCAGACCACCGATGTCGAAGGCGAGGTCAACGGCCTTATGACATACGACCGCAAGGTAATCAAGATGGACGAGAATAGACTGAGGGAAATCAACACCAAGGTAATCAAATCCATGCCAATCAAGTAGCTTTAAGCTTACCATGAACTCGCAACTTAAGACAATAATGCTGCCGCTTTCGCTGTTCGCCGCGCTGCATCCGCTTCTTGCGGATGCAGCAAAGAGACAGGACCGGCGACCTAATATAATAGTCATACTTGCGGATGACCTTGGCTATTCCGACGCGGGCTGCTACGGTGGAGAGATACATACTCCGAATATCGACGCTCTGGCCCAAAGCGGACTTCGCTTCAATCATTTCTACAATGCTTCCAGAAGTTGTCCTACCAGAGCATCGCTTCTGACCGGACTCTACCAACATCAAGCCGGAATAGGCAGAATGACTTTTGACAACGGCTTGCCCGGCTACAGAGGGACACTTTCCAGAAATGCGGTCACGATAGCTGAAGTACTCAGGGATGCCGGCTACCGGACAAGTATGGTGGGCAAATGGCATGTCGCGGAGACTCCGCTGCGCCCCGACCAAAGGGAATGGCTGAACCATCAAGTGACCTATGAGACATTCTCCGACTTGAGCGACTACCCGGTAAACAGGGGCTTCCAAACCCATTATGGATTGATATATGGGGTGGCGGACTATTTCGACCCATTCAGTCTGGTCGAAGGCGAAGTACCCGTGGAGACAGTGCCTGACGGGTATTACCTCACACAGGCGCTATCTGACCGCGCCGAGAAAGAGATTCGTGAATTTGCGGATGACGGCAAGCCTTTCTTTATGTATCTGGCATACACTTCGCCACATTGGCCCTTGATGGCTCTTCCAGAAGATATTGAGAAGTACAAGGACACCTACAAGGTCGGATGGGAAGCCATAAGGAACGCCAGATATGAAAGGCAAAAGCAGCTTGGAGTGTTCGGGGAGGCACATGATTTCCTTTCCGAAAGACAGTTCAAAGACAAGTGGGAAGACAACAATGACTCGGAATGGGATGCGATGGCGATGGCCGTCCATGCAGCGATGGTGGACAGAATGGACCAAGGCATAGGCCAGGTGATCAATGCCCTCCGCGAGACAGGCCAATTGGACAACACGCTCATCCTGTTCCTCTCAGACAATGGATGTAGTCCGGAAGTATGTGAGAATATGCAGCCTGGCGAGAATGACAGGCCGGATATGACCCGAGACGGACGCAAGATGATTTACCCTAAAAACAAGGAAGTGATGCCGGGGCCGGAAACCACTTACGCATCCCTCGGCGCAAAATGGGCGAACGTCGCCAACACACCGTTCAGGTTCTGGAAAGCCAAATCATATGAAGGCGGCATCTGCACCCCTATGATAGCGCATTGGCCTAAGGGTATAAGGAAAAACATCGGAGGCTTCACTTCCGAATACGGACACGTGATGGACATTATGGCCACGTGCGTGGACATCGCCGGCGCAGAATACCCTTCCGAATACAAAGGACACGACATTATACCGATGGAAGGGAAAAGCCTTGTCCCGATATTCAGAAAGGGGGTCAGAGAGGGTCACGATTACTACGGATTCGAACACTTCAACGAAAGGGCTTTCATCTCGAACGACGGCTGGAAAATCATAAAGCCTGGCAGGAAAGCGAAATGGGAGCTATACAACCTCAACACGGACCGAAGCGAAAAGCACAACGTTGCGGACAAGTATCCGGAGCGTGTGGCGGCAATGGTGAAAGAGTATGAGGCTTGGGCGAAACGATGTATGGTCGAGCCTTATCCCGGCCAGAATAAGCAACAATAATCCGGCATAGGATGTATCGGGTGACTAAGAAGCTGTTGAAAATTTCCTTAAAAAGCTTCTTAGTCACCCTTTTTCTTTCAAAACGGATTCATAATCATTCAAAAAGTACCATAATGTCTCCGGGCGATGCCCTCGTTTCGGAGAAAAAGGCTATATTTACTTTATGAAGACCAATTTGTTGCAGCTACTCTCAATCGTCTGGATGTTGACCGGATGCGCCCAATACAGGCAATTCACAAATCCGGTAATCGGGCGGAACTGGCCGGATCCCACAGCGATCCATAACCCGGTTGACGGACACTACTATTCCATAGCCACAGGGGCGGACCGAACGTTCCTGCGGAGTCAAAACCTTTGCGATTGGGAAGAGACGGACATCCATCCGTTCGACAAGGAAACCGTAAGGCGGCTGAAAGAACTCGGTCCGGACATCTGGGCTCCGCAATTCGCAAGGATAGACGGACGCTACCTCATCTATGTCACGGCAAGAAGCAGCGCGGAAGATTCGAGGATAGTGGTTCTGTCCTCTCCTACAGTCACCGGGCCATACAGGTTCGAAAGCATCGTGACCGACTCGAAAGTCACCGGCATAAAAGACACAATAGACCCTTTTGCCTTTGTTGACGACCAGACGGGCAAAGTCTGGCTCGTGTTCGGCAGCGTAGGCGGAATCCATCAGGTGGAGCTGGCGAAAGACGGCCTGTCTGTGGCCGAGGGAGCTGTCTATAAACACATAGCGGGTCAGGATATCGACAAGGACGAAATGCGGCTCACCGTCTTTGAGGGGAGCTATGTCTACAAAAAGGACGGTTGGTGGTATCTGTTCGCGAGTGCCGGACGCTACGATGACTATTCTTATGGTATCGTGGTGGGCAGGAGCAGAAATGCCGACGGTCCCTTCCTTACCAAGGATGGCAAGGATATGGCCGACGGGTTCGGGACCGCCATCCTTGCCTCAAGCCCGTACGACAGGTTCTTCGGGCCGGGACACGACGGCGAGATATTCACGGACAGGAACGGGGACACTTTCATAATCTACCATACGCACATCGGCGACTACGCCACCGGACGCGGCGAAAAAAGCATCAGGGCAAGATACACCAACCTTCAAAGAATCTACTGGGGGGAGGACGGATGGCCTTGTTTCAAGAGGGAGGAAATAAACGGAGGTAGAATCAGAATCAAATAGTTATGTCAGACGCATCATTTGAGAAGACACTAACGCTCGGCGACGCGGTACGGCTTTCGGGCCCTATGGCGTTCAACATTATGCTCAAACCGGCCGGCTCGCTCTGCAACCTGGACTGCAAATACTGCTACTACCTCGACAAGGCGGACATCTACGGCGGCAAAGAGCCAAGAATGAGCGAGGCGATGCTGGAAAAGGTTGTCCGTGAATATATCAACGCCAACGGCGTGCCCGAGGTCACGTTCAACTGGCACGGAGGCGAACCGCTTGTGCTCGGTCTTGATTTCTATAGAAAGGCTCTTGAATTCGAGCGGAAATATGCCGGTGACAAGGTCATCCACAATACCATACAGACAAACGGGACTCTCGTGAACCGTGAGTGGGCCAGGTTTTTCCGCGAAAACGATTTCCTCGTAGGAATATCCCTGGACGGCCCTAAGGACATCCACGACAGATACCGCAAGGACAAGGGAGGACTGCCGACTTTTGACAGGGTGATGAACGGGCTGAACATCCTCAAGGGAGAAGGAGTGGAGTTCAACACGATGTCCACTGTCAATCACGCCAGTGAAGGCAGGGGATTGGAGACCTATCTGTTTCTAAGGGAGGCAGGCAGCGGATTTATGCAGTTTATGCCGGTCGTGGAACACGTGGTCTTCCCTCTGAACGGAGCGGGCAGGCAGGACAGGAAAAAACGGCCTGTAATCGTGGACCCGAAGGCGGACGGAGCCGTCATAGCCCCGTGGTCTGTCAGCGACATCGGCTACGGACGCTTCCTTTGCGACATATTCGATTTCTGGGTAAGGAACGATGTCGGTCGTTGTTTTGTCACAAATTTTGACGCGACCCTGGCAACCTGGGTCGGCGAAATGCCGGGAACCTGCACCTTTGCCCAGACCTGTGGCGACAATTCGGTCATAGAACACAACGGAGACCTCTACCCCTGTGACCATTTTGTCTATAAGGACTATCTCTTAGGCAACATAACGGAAAAACCGATCTCCGAGATGATGCGCTCGGACAGGCAGACAGCCTTCGGGATTGACAAGAGAAACAAGCTTCCGACCAAGTGTCTGCGCTGCGAATGGCTCTTCGCCTGCAACGGAGAATGCCCTAAACACCGGTTCAACACCTGTGAGTCCCGTCAGACGGGCCGCGGCGGGACAAAGATAGAGAGCGGCTTGAACGCACTCTGCGACGGATACCGGATGTTCTTCAGCCACGTCGCTCCGTATATGGACTATATGAAAGAACTCCTCCGCCAACAACGCTCCCCTTCCTTCGTCATTCCCTGGGCAAGGAACAGGACGATGCCCAAGCCATAAGAATAATATCTTTTTCGCTTTTATATCAAGAAACTGTTTAAAAGTTCTTTGAGTGTCAAATCCGTCGAAACCGCCTGAATTTATTCCCTCAAAGTTTCTGATAAAGAAATTTAAACAGCTTCTAAAACGAAAAAGCCAAAAAAACATAAAAAGATTCGATGGATTATGCATATATTTAGAAACCGTTTAGAAATTGTCCCCCTTAAATGATTTCAAACGGATTCTTATCGGACAACGAGATTAACCGGTTCTGTTGCAGACTATTGGTTCTTCGCCGTATTCCCGGCTCTTTTCGCAGGCGGGTTATTCGCGATGCTCAAGCGACAAGGGTTGCCCCCGAAAGAATGACAAGAACATTATTAACTAATAAAGAATTGTTTAAATGGTAATGAAAAACTGCATTATTGCGCTGATGGCTTTGATTTTAGCCGCCCCTGCCGGCTTCGCCTCCGACAGCAATGGCGATGACTCCAAGAAGGAGAAATCGGACACCGCCACAGAGGCCGGCTCCAAAAAGGCCAAAGACTTGTACAAGAAAACTTTCATCAAGGACAAGGATTGCGTCACCGCCCGATGTGAAGACGGATTCATGACTCTGCATAAAGTCAACAAGAAAATCTATATAGAGCTGCCGAAAAGATATCTGGGAAAAGAGATGCTGATAGCATCGACCATTTCACAGGTCAGCGACCCCAATCTCGGATCGACAGGCTACAAGCCGCAGGCTCCATTGCACGTAAGATTCTCTTTGGGAGACAGCACGACTGTCTACATGGAAGAAGTCAACCAGATTCCCGACTTCAACAACCAGGACAGGTTCATGGCCAAAGCCGTGGAGCTAAACAGTATGGATCCGATTATCGGGACATATCCTGTCTTCTGCTATACTCCTGACAAATCCGGAGTGGTGTTCGAGATGACCAAACTGTTCACCGGCAATGACGAGAGGCTTGCTCCCGTCAAATCCGGAAACAGCGGAGGCGTGGCTATGAACGTCAGCTTCAATTCAGGCTCCTCCACTCTCGGAGACATCAAGGCGTTCAAGGACAATGTGTCCATCAAATCAACCCTGTCATACACCGTTTCCGCCAATCTGCTTGGACTTATACTCTTGAAGAACAAGGATCCTTTCTCGGTTTCAGTGACCAGAACCATTCTGCTGCTGCCGGAAAAAAGGATGAAGCCAAGAATAGCCGACAGCCGCGTGGGAATATTCCTGTCCAACAGACAATCGCTTGTCTCCGGAAAAGCCGGTGTGGACACATATTCAGTGATCCACAGGTGGGATGTGCAGCCGTCGGATTCCGCCGCGTTCAGGAAAGGTGAGGTTGTGGAGCCTGCGAAGCACATTGTTTTCTATATGGACGATGCCTTCCCTGCCGAATGGAGGGAGCCGGCGAAGAAAGGAATACTCCGCTGGAACAAGGCGTTCGAGGAAATCGGATTGAAGAACGTGATACAGGTCAAGGATTTCCCGACCCCGGAGGAAGACCCTCAATTTGATCCGGACAACCTTAAATATTCCTGTATCAGGTACGTCCCCGCTATGATTTCCAATGCGATGGGGCCATCCTGGGTGGATCCCGTGACAGGAGAGATCATCAACGCCTCGATAATAGTGTTCAATGATGTGGTCAAGCTTGCCGAGAACTGGAGATTCTGCCAGACCGCACAGGTGGATGAGAGGGTACGCGGCAAAAGGTTGCCTAAAGATATTCTTGAGGAAAGCATAGAGTACATAATCGCCCACGAGGCAGGTCATTGTCTGGGATTTATGCACAACATGTCGGCTTCCGCCGCTTTCCCGACCGACTCGTTAAGAAGCCGTACCTTCACGGCGAAATACGGCACGACTCCATCGATTATGGATTATGCCAGATTCAACTATGTCGCCCAGCCGGAAGACAAAGGCGTGTCCCTCACCCCTCCTTTCCTCGGAGTCTATGACAAGTTCCTCGTGAAATACGCCTATTCGCCGCTTCTTGAGGCAAAAAGCATCGACGAGGAGAACAGAATACTCGAGGGATGGGTTGACAGCCACGCCGGAGATCCTTGCTATAGGTATGGAAGACAACAGATTATCCAAAGATATGACCCGTCTGCCGTTGAAGAGGATCTTGGAGACGACCCTGTCAGGTCAGGAAGCTACGGAGCGGACAACATCCGTTACATAATGTCACACCTCAACGAGTGGATCACCGATGAAACGGATCCTGACGGAAGTCTGAGGCAAAGCCGCTACGAAGAACTCGCCAAGCAGTACAACAGGTATCTCAACAACGCCATACTCAACATCGGGGGAATATACCTCAGCACTGTCAAGCCCGGCACTCCCGGCAAGAATGCGACTGCGGTTCCTGTCCAGACTCAGAGGGAATCCCTCAAATGGGTCATAGACCAGCTCAAGGAATGCACCTGGGTGAACGACAGAACCATCACAGACTTGTTCCCGCTCAGGGTCGATCTGGCTCCTATATTCCAGTATTACACGGCTCTGGATGTATTCGGCACCTATGCCAATGTCATCCTTTCATCCCACGTGAAGGATGCGGACGGAAAAGCCTACACTATGCAGAACTGGCTTGATGACATCTATGCCTGGGTCTGGAAAAGGACTTCCGACAAGAACAACCTCACTCAGGGAGAGCGGATTCTCCAGAACATCTATGTCTCCACAGCGATAAAGGGCGCGTCCAAAAGCTCCAGCCTTGTGAAAGTGAAAAACATCGCTTTGGCTGACAGCCCTTACCTTCCGTCTGTAGAGCAACTCGCCCTTTACGGTCTTGACCCGTCAGGTATGGCCGAGAAATATCTTGACATACTCAAAGACTATGAGGCTGAATACGGAAAGGGTTCCGTGGCCGCCGCGATGCTCGGCACTGATTTCGGCAATTACGGCTATAACTGGCAGTACAGGGTCAACACCAGAAGCCTCGATGAGTCCAAGGCCTTGTTCCATCAGGATCTTGTCCGTATCGCGAAGTTCTTGAAATCACGCGTTTCCAGTGCGAAAGGCGAGACCAAGGCCCACTATTCATCCCTACTGAGGCAGATTGAGGCTGAAATAAAGTAAAACGAACAAAATAAATCGATTATGAAAAGAAAGACAGGTCAGGTATGCCTCGGCATACTTGCATTCCTGGTGTCTCTCTCTTTGTCCGGAAGCCAGGCCTTCGCGCAGAAGCCGACCTCCAAGGCGATTACCGTGATCGGTAACGTCACGGATGAGAGCGGAGAACCATTGGCCGGAGTGGCTGTTATGCTGCGAGGCACGAAGACAGGTGTCAGCACGGACGCTGACGGTAACTACACATTGCGTTTCCTGCCGAAGAAGGATCAGGAGAACGTCATAGTCTATAGCTTCATCGGAATGGAGGAACAGACTTTCAAAGTGAAAAGCTCCACCCAGAACGATGTTGTGATGAAAAGCCTTGATTCCGAACTGGATCAGGTTGTGGTGAACGGTTTCTACACTCAGAAGAAAAGCACTTTCACCGGCGCGGCCACCACTATCAAGGGCGAGACCCTGGTTGAGCTGTCCCCGACGAACCTCGTGGCGGGAATCGCCGCGATGACTCCTGGCATGGTGATGGTTGAAAACAATTCCGCAGGCTCCAATCCGAACGCGATTCCTTCGCTTCTCATCCGCGGAGCCTCCTCGCTCATCACCAATGAAAGCGAGGAAGGAGTGAACAACCCTCTCATCATTCTGGACGGAGTGGAGATCTCGATGGAGGAGCTTTATGACCTTGACATCTTCGACATCGAGCGCGTGGATGTCCTGAAGGACGCTTCAGCGACCATTCTTTACGGTGAGAAAGGAGCAAACGGTGTGATTGTGGTCGAGCGGAAGCGCATAGACAACGCCAAGGCGCGGCTCAGCTACAATTTCATTCCTCAGTTCAGTGTACCGGATCTAAGTTCGTTCAATTTGACCAACGCAAGCCAGAAACTTGAGCTTGAAAGGCTTGCCGGGCTGTACGACACTGACAACGGTTCGATGGACAGAGCCTACGCCTACAAGCTCAAGAATGTTCGGCAAGGAGTGAACACCGACTGGATACACGCACCTTTGAGGGTTCCGTTCAGCCATCAGCATTCCCTGATGTTCAGCGCCAAGGGACAGAGTGTGGACTATAGGGCCAACATTCGCTTCGCCGACAACTATGGAGTTATGAAAGGCGACCGCAGGATGAACTACAGCCTCGGATTCAACGTGAACTATCACACCAGGGACAAACTGACCCTCTCGTTCAGGACAACCTATTCGCTCTCCGACTCCAAGGACTCGCCATACGGGGATTTTTCGGCATATTCAAAGCTGAATCCTTACGAGAAGGTTTACGACGAGGATGGAAACTACATAAAGAACTATTATTTCGACCCTTACGACGCGAACTCGGAAAGAATGGCCAATCCGCTGTATGACGCCACACTTTCAAGCTTCAGCAAGGCGAGAAGCCAGAACCTCACGAGTTCCCTGACAGGCAAGTGGAACATCACCAAATACTTTGACATCAGCGGACAGGCCAATATGACCATCAGTTCCGGAAACAATGACAGCTATGTCTCTCCGGACGCGGCAAGGTATGTGAACATCTCGGACGTGTCACAAAAAGGAAGCTATGCTTTCGGGTCGAGCAAAGGGTTCACAACCAGCGGCAAACTCGTCGCCTCCTACGGTCTTCCCCTGGACAAGAGGGGGTCCCTGTTCCGTGTCAGCGGAGGAGGCAACATCAAGAAGACCACTTCCAACACCTCAAGGGCCGAGGGACGCGGATTCCTCAAAGACGGCCTCTCCGACCTGTCTTTCGCATTAGGCTACGCCCCGAACGCCAAGCCTACCGGACGTGAAAGAATCGCCACGGAGGTCGGCTTCTTCGTTAACGGCAACCTTGGGTTTCTCAACAGATACGTTTTTGACGGATCGTTCAGAACCTCGGGGTCTTCAAGGTTCGGAGCAGATAACAGTTTCGCACCGTTCTGGTCAGGAGGCTTTGCCTGGAACGCCCACAACGAGCCGTTCCTGAAAGACGCGAAATGGATTGACACCCTCACTCCCCGCCTGAGCGTCGGCTACACCGGAACCGTGTCATTCGACTATTATCAGGCAAAGACCATCTATGAATACAAGTCCGACTATGACTACTACACGGGGCTGGGAGCGGGAACCAGAACGATGGGGAATCCTGACCTCAAGTGGCAGAAGAAGCTTTCCCGCAACATCGGCCTCACGGCGGCGATGTTCGGAAACAGGCTGAATGTGGAACTCAACTGGTACGACAACACGACTTATGACTTGCTGATGCCTATCAATCTGCCATATTCAGTCGGGGTTACCTCGATGAACGTGAATTTCGGACAGATCAACAACGCCGGCATGGATTTCTCCGTTTCAGGAAGAATCATCGACACCAGAGACTGGTCTTGGGTGATGGTCGTGACCGGAGGACACGTGATGGACAAGATAAAGAACATCTCCACCGCCTTGAAGGGCACCGAGGTCGCCGATGCGTCCGACGCCATCAAGCCCAAGCTTCTGTTCACCGAGGGAGGCTCACAGTTCGACATATATGCGATGCGTTCCGCGGGAATCGACCCTGCGACGGGACAGGAGATATTCATAAAGAAAGACGGGAGCTACACCTACAACTACGACTCTGACGACAGGGTCGCTGTCGGAAACACCAACCCTATCCTCCGCGGCTCGTGGATCAACACCATACGCTACAAAGGCTTCTCCCTGAGCCTGACGACAAGCTACACGTTCGGCGGCGACTATTACAACAGCACCCTCCAGGGAAAGGTCGAGAACATCAACCCGAAGCAGAATGTGGATGCGAGAGCCTACACGGACAGGTGGAAGCAGCCCGGGGATCTTGTCAGATTCCTTGCGATAAACTCTACAAGGGAGACCGTCAACTCCGAAAGGTTCGTTGAGACGAGAAACGAAATCTATTTCTCAAGCGTGAACGTCGCCTACGAATTCAACACCAGGTTTATGGGAAAGATAGGACTGAAGAAACTCAGCGTGGGATTCGGCCTTACCGATCTCGGCTATCTTTCAAGCGTGAAGTTCGAGAGAGGTACATCCTACCCGTACTGCCGCGCCATAAACCTGACATTCCGTCCAACATTCTAATGACAAGACAAGATGAAAAAGATTATACGTACGCTGATTTCCATATTTGTCGCCCTTGGATTCACATCCTGCGACAAATTCCTGAATGTCAACCCGAAAGGCGAGGTGTTTGATGCCGACATGTACAATTCTGCGGAAGGATATGAAGATGCCCTGTACGGTATTTACGCACAGCTCGGCACCGACGACTATCTCTACAAAAACTACCTTTTCTGGCTTCCGGAAGTGCTCGCCGTCAATGTCCAGACCACCGATGACGGGCTTCAGAGCATGTCCTACGGCTATTGGACCAAAACAAGCGCGTTTCCTGTCAGGAAAGGCATCTGGGCCAACTCCTACAGCATCATCAACCAGCTTAACAACATCATCAGCCATATTGAGAAGGGCGGAGACAACGAGTTTCCGTACACCCGTTTGTACAAAGGGGAGGCACTTGCTCTCAGAGCCTTGATCCACTTCGAGCTGCTGCGGCTATACGGAGCGCCGGTCTGGGCTTCTGAAAGCGAAAAAGCCAGAGCCATTCCATATGTGACGAAATACTCTTTCGACATCACCAAGTTCAGTTCTCTTGATGAAGCCTATGACTTGGTCATCAATGATTTGAAGACAGCGGAATCCTATCTTTCAGACGATGCCTCACTCTTGGCCGCAGAAAGGGACAACAGCAGAAACGGTGGTTTCACCTCATGCAGAATCATACATATGAACCTCTACGCCGTGGAAGCCCTTCTGGCACGGGTGTACTGGTCAAGGAACGATCTGGCGAAAGCCTCTGAATATGCGGGGAAAGTCATCGGAAGCGGCAAGTTCAGGATGCGCGGCGTCGAGGCGTTCAACCAGCCGGACAACGGAACCCTGGATCTTGACGAGACAATCTTCGGAATATACTCAAAGAAATACGAAGAGGAGAACGCCAGGATGTACGGACTCACAGGAAGCTCATCCTCAAGCATTTTCCGTCTGGCAGACTACAAGAGGCTGTACGAGTCCGGCTCAAGCTCGTCAACGACCGACTTCAGGCTCACGGCGTGGTTCGACGACGGACAGCAGCTGCTCAGGAAACTTGTGAACCCGATTTACTACACATCCGAGAATTCTACATATTCGGGGAAATCGATTCTCGGCGTCAACATACTGAGGATTCCGGAAATGTACTACATTATGGCCGAGGCGTTGCTGGAATCGGATCCGGCGAAAGCCACAGAGTATTACAACGCCGTGATCACCACCCGTGGGCTTGACCCTCTGGAAGGATCTTATGTGACCGCCGACCTGCTGTTCACCGAGAGAAGAAAGGAATTCTACGGCGAAGGATTTCTATGGCACGATATGAAGCGCCTTGGAAAGGACATCCAGGTCTCCTTCGGGACAACATTGTCCGGTTCGGATGTCAACACCTACAAGATTCCTTATCCTGTCGGAGAAGACGAAGCCAGAGACGAAAACAACTAAATGACTTTAAGATGAAATATTCAAGAATATTATGCCTCGCGGCCGCGGTCTGCACCCTCAGCGCCTGCGAAGGAACGTGGATAATGTACGACGAGAATCAGAAGGATCATCTTTACTTCGAGATTACATCAGCCGTAAACCTCTCATTTTCACTAACAGAGGATCAGACTATCAGCTATACGGTTCCTGTCAGGATGATGGGTATGCCGCGCGGCTACGAAAGGACAATCGAACTGGGCTTCCTTGATCCCGAATCACCCCGGACCGAAGACGGAAGCGAGGTTGTCAAGGCCGCGGAAGGACGGGATTACACGCTTTCCAATCTGGTGATTCCTGCCGGAGAAGTCAACGGCGACATCATCGTCACCATCAACCGTACCGAAGCGATGAAGGACAAGATTCACAGCATACGGTTCGGCATTGATGAAAACGAGGACTTCCTTCCTTTGAAAGCGGACAGCACCAGCCTCTCACGTATTCTTTCCCCTGTATTCGAGATAATGGTTTCCGACGGAGAGCCGCTTTGCCCTTCCTGGTGGGATGCCACATCCGGATCCGGAAGTGACCTGAAAGGATGGACTATGTATTTGGGAAAGTTCTACCCTGCCAAATTCAGGAAAATGCTCGACATCTATCATAACGTCAAGACAAAGAATCCCATCTTCTACGAAGAATGCGTGGAAAAATACGGCGAGAACCTTGACAAGGAAGGCATAGAGAAGAGCTTCTTCGCTTCAGAAAACCCTGCCGCCTGGGCTTCATACGTCCTGATTCCTCTTTGTGAATATTACAAGGTATGGTACGAGGAGCACCCTGACGATCCGAACGCGGAACTTATTCAGGTAAAATCAGGCACAGTGGGCAAATACTGGAGGGATCCTGTCGCACTGCTTCGATAAACAACGAATTGAAATGACCATGAAACAATTTATTATCAGAATATTGGCGGTAGCCTCTCTGTTCAGTGCGACCGCCTGCTTCGGGGTAAAGGACGAAAACTTCAAGGAACTGTCCCCGATAACATTCAACGAGGTCTCCGATGTCATTGACGTCAACATCGGTACGGAACTCGTCTATACCGACCTTAAGGTCACAAGCAGCCTGCCGGTGACTTATGAGTGGAGTTACGGACAGAGAAAGCAGAACGGAAGTCTGAAAGATATGATCAACATCACCACCATCTCAGACCTGCCGGACATCCGCTACATTTTCAACAGGGTCGGTACCTATGTGCTCAGGCTTAAGGTTGACAATGGCGAAGACATCGAGTTCAAGTACTTCACCTTGAATGTGAACTCCGGAATGGACGAAGGACTGATGATTCTGTGCGATGACGAAGGCAAGGGATCGCTGGCGTTCATCAAGAATATGCCTGAAAACGCAGGAGAAGAGGACCAGGAAATCTATCCGGACGTGTTCAGTCTCATCAATCCGGGCCAGAAACTCACAAGTCCGACCGACCTGTTCATCTCGGCCTACACGATATCCGGGATTCAGTACCGTTCGCTGCTGATTTCCACAGCCGACGAAAACGGCTCGATATTCAAGCTGGAGCCAAAGACATTCGAGTACTACAATAGAATCAGCATGCAGGACAACGGAGGGACCTACTGCAAAGGATTCGCCGGAGAGGCCGCAAGTTCGGCGGCATATTACACGCTGATGGCCGGAGCGGACGGCAGGACTTTCAGGTACGACCTCTACGGAGATTTCGTGGCGGAACGCGCCGACGCCTCGGCCACAGCCAAGATCGACAGAAGCGGAAGACTCCTGTACCGCACCTCAGCCACAGGCAAGGCGAACCTAAAGAACGTGCTGTACAATGAGGAGATGATGATCCAGCCTGACAACGCCAAGGTCACAACCCTCGGATTCAGCGGCTACAAAATCGTGAATTTCAGCCCGATAGCTCTCAAGAATCTGGTCTACGTCCTGTTGAAGAAAGACGATGCGGAGGACACCTACCGCATACAGTCCACAACCGGCAGTCTCGGCAAGGCCAAGGATGTGGTCAAGGATTTCGTCGTGGAAGGCGGAGTGAGGATGGACAGGAACTCTGTGATGGTCACATCGGTCAACGCCCCTAACTACGTCTACTATTCCTACGACAACGCCGTCTACAGATGGACTCCGACCTCAATGCCTCCTACAGCCCCGAAGATCACCCTGCCAGAAGGCGAGCGTATCGTCTCTATGTGCACGAACTTTATGGGAAGTTTCCAAGGTGAGGAAGGAACGTACGAGACTCTCCTCTATGTCGCGACCTGGAATCCAGACAGAGCCGGGGACAAGAAAGGAAGCGTCTATGTCTTCCAGTTCTCCGACGACTCTCTCGTGAGAAAGTACGAAGGTGTCTGCGGAAAGCCTGTAAAGGTTCTGTACAAGTACAGAATCTCATAACTTTTCCCAACCGGTCGCTGTGGTTCGACCGGTCGCAGACCTTGTCGGTCGCTGAGCTTGTCGAAGCGCACCAACCAGTCGCAGATCCTGTCGGCCGCTGTGGTTCGACAAGCTCACCAACCGGTCGAAGCGCACCACCCGGTCACTTGACCCACACGAACCGTAAAATGTAACTTATTGTAATCCTGACAATTGTGGATCGCTGCCCTTCCATACCGCCCGGCAGCGATCCATAATTATTTAATACTTAAAGTTTTACGCTTTACGCAATTGCCACGAAAACGGGAAATATTAACAGAGATTTGGCGCCAGGTATTGAATAAGGATTAAAAACGTATTATATTTGCAAAAGTTAGACAAGATCGGGATTTCCGCTTTCTAACCTCATTAATCAATTTGTTGCTATATGAAAAGAATTCTATTTGTTGTTTTGGCTGCGCTCGCGGCCTCAGTGTCCTTGTCAGCGCAATCTACGGGTATGACAATCCGGGCTGGTTATTCTCCGTACACGATCAAAGATGACGGAGCCAGCATCAACACCAGCGGTTTGATGGCAGGTTTCTCAGCCGGAAATTATGTTTCCACAAGTGTTCCGTTGTACGTGGACTACGGCGTAGACCTGCACTATGCCTGGAAATCCTGGAAAGTGGCTGGTGATAGGCTGAAACTGAACTGCCTTTCCGCTGTCATTCCTGTCAACATCGGATACAAGTTTGATGTTCAAGGGTCTGTACTATCCTTCAGCCCTTATGCAGGACTGGCGGCCGGAATCAACATCGTGGCAAACAACTCTTTCGATGGGGAAAGCGGCAGCCTGTTCGATGGTGATGACGGAGGCACGTGGAAGAGGCTTCAATTAGGAGCTCAGGTCGGAATCAAGGTCACCATCAACGACAGAATTGTACTTGGCTATGAATTCAGACCATTTATCACAGAGGTCGCGGAAGCCACAAAGTCATCCTACAACACATTCTTCATCGGATTGCCTCTGAATTTCTAAAAGTTTCCCAAAAGAGAAACATAAACCATAGACGAATACTAAAAAAGCCCGGCGGACAGGCACGCATCCTCCGTGCGCAGAACCACGCCTCTCACGCACAAAGCCATCAAAATCAATCACCTTGTGCGTCAGGGCAAGCCTTTCGCGCACAGGTGACATTTTTAGCTGTCGGCTGATATGAATGATGATATTCACAAGCCTTTCGCAGACAGTTGACACCCTTCTGACGGCGCTGACTATCGGTCGAAAGTTTCTTTTAAATCAGAGTAGCGTTCCCTGACGCCGAGTTTGACAACAGGATCGCGATGACGCTCTTCGGACAACATCTCTTTCTCGACATCAGTGTAGTCCCCACAAGCCATTAGATCCACGAACTCGTTGTCGTACATTGTCTTTATCTCAGGCAGAAGGGACTCTGCGCCAAGATTAAGAACATCGCTGACAATAAGCCCGTTCAAGAAAGCGTCCGTGTAATCGGCGGACGGGAAATCCTTGTTGATCGCCCGGAGCAGCTCGCTGAACCAAGCGACAATCTCCGGCTTTCTGTCCGGTTCAAGCAAAGACATCTGGGAGACAGAATCGCTGACACAATTTTTCCAATGAGCCTCAAGCCCTCGCTCCTTCATAAAATCCATCAGTGCGTCCAACCTGTTTTCCGCAAGCCTGCACAAAGTAGGGACAACGATTTCGTGAGGAATATCAGCGAAATGATAGTCAAGGAACTCTTCGCTTTGCCTAAGTGTTTCCAGCACGGCTTCCAGACTGGACTTTTCATTTCCAACCTCCCCAAGAAGCATAACGCAGTGCCCTACCACGCCGGTGAATGGCTTTTCGCACATCTCGTCCGGAACGCCGTCACAAGAAAGCCCAATGTTGTACAGAAGGATGTTCTCCAAATCCTTGCGCAGGCTGTCGGCAGGGACGGCGAGAATCTCATCGAGCTGAGATTCCGACAGATAGTCGGCATTGGCAGGGTCTGAGATTATCGCAATCACAGACGGGTTCTCCACGTCCAAGGTCTCAGGGTACTGAGGATGCTTGTAGGAATACGGTCTGTTCCAACGGCTTGCCTTCTTATACTGTTCCTGCAACACAGACAATCCCGAGGCCATATCCTCGGCTGAATATTCATTTCCATCAGTATCTGAATCAGTTAAAGGAGCAATCTGAATAATGTAATGAAAGTCGGAACCAAGATTCGCCCTCAGGATAGGCAAGTACCTGTCGGCCTCATTCTGGTCGCTGGCGATGAGAAAATGCTTTCCATCCTTTCCGAACTCATATTCAATCAATGGAATCTCCTCCGTGTCTTCCTCCAGAACATACTTGGCCAAGGAGAACTCCGGGCAAGGGTCAATCCCGGCCTCGGACGCGAACTCAATCGCCCCATAGATAAGATTGTGCGCCTCCTCGTACGGGATTTCCTTCATACGATACCTGCTTTTCGTTGTAAGGAGCATATCCTCATAATCGGCCTCTTCCATCCTCGTCCGGAAGAACGCATCTTTCACGCCAAGGCAAAAGATATCAACCATATACACACCGATGGTTTTCCTGCCGCCCTTATGCAGCCTCGTCACAACAATATGCCCAAGACCTGCTTCAGCATAGTCCTCATTGATGAAGCAACTCCCGAACTCCAGCGTCCTTGCCTTTTCCTTGACATACTGCCGTTCGGACAGGAAAGTCTGCTGCCCCTTCGCGCTTTTCTTCTTCTTTGCCATTCTATCTCTGAATATTTTTGTAAAGATAGCACTTATTTTCAAGACACCTTGCGCGAAACGCAACTTACTACAGGTTAAAACTTACGAAACGTGTTCCTGTTCAAGGGTCCGTACTCCGAGTTCGAAAAGTGTACGAGGGAGTCTATGTCTATGGAAACCCGTCGCTTGGTTCTCAACCACTTAATATTTAGAAACGGCATTCAAGCGTGGCTATGATCCGCAAAGCACAAAATGGCGTGAGTGTCAACCGATCAAGATCGTTCGGACAAGGCCTCGGCCGCTGCCTGGTCTATGCCGGTGCAGCTGATGATAACGTCAATCGGAGTTCCAGCCTCAAACAGTTTTCGGGCAATTGAAATTTTCGCTTCCTCCCGAGCTTCAGCACGCCCCTTGGCAAGTCCTTCTGCAAGTCCTTCTGCACGACC
>CAYMOB010000003.1:71103-128656 GCA_964391955.1 uncultured Muribaculaceae bacterium
CCTTCTGCACGACCCTCTGCACGACCCTCTGCACGACCCTCAACACGACCTTCCTCACGACCTTCAGCGTGTCCCTTCTCAAAACCTTCCTTGCGGCCCTCTCGCACAGCGTACTCCCGCTGCGCCCTGATGTCTCTCTCGTTCATATTCTCGTCCTCGTATTGTTGTTTCTTCTCCTTGCTGAACGCCGCCACCTCACAAGCCTCGGCGAGTCGTCGGGACACCCCGCCGGACTCCTCGATCCACTCCGGGATGCGCTCGAACCCGCCGCCGTTCCTGAATATGTAGAACAGCCTGTCGGACTCACTCTCGCACGCCTCCGGTCCCTTGGTGAACAGCGCCATCTCCACAAAGATAACACTAATTGTCTGATTCGCAACCTCTCCAGTCCGTTTTTCGATGAAACGCCAGTGGGAGATGAAATGGTCGGTGTCCCACAGTGACTCGTCCTCGTGCCTGAGGCGGTAGTCCAGGAAGGATATCACATAGACCGGACGAAGCTTCTCGTAACCGTCACCCTCCGACAGTTCCAAGTGGTAGAGTCCCGAGGCGTAGTAGACGCACCTCTCGAAGAACCGGTCCTCGGGGTTCGCCTGCATCTCCACGATGAACGTCCTGCCTGCTTGGTCAACGCAGACCAGATCCAGGACGGTCTTCTTGCCGTAGATGACGTCCCGCCGCTGCTCACGGTCGGAATATTCCACAATGTCCTCCACCCTCGCCTCGGGCGGGAGGATCTGGTTCAGCACCCCGATGAGGATGTCCTTGTTCTTGCGGTCGGCCAGCACCGCCTTGAAGCCAGCGTCGCTCCGAAGGTCCACGAACGGAGCGAGCTTTTGCAGTTTTTGATTGATACTTAGCATAATCAAATATTAGTTAGAGTTTAGGCTGCAATAATATACACACTAAACGTAAAAAACGAAAAGAAACATATACGAATTATAAAAAACAGAAAAATATTTTCTTATGATGGGTGGACAAATAATGATCGGGAATGATATATCTATTGCACTTTGCGACAGCCTCGGCTATGCGCTATATAAAGACAGGCTAAAGGGCAAAACTTGTGTACAAAAGTGAGGTTTAAGCCTATCTTTTGCACGCGCGCTACCACGGCCAACATATATGTGCTACAAAGAGACCTTCGGATGCGCCCAGACCCCACCCTGCGGGGATAGGGTCGGCCACGCAAGTTTATGCTCAGCGACCGTGGCACTTAAATCATTAACAATGAGGACATTAAACTTCATCCTGGTCTAAAAATCGGCACCAGGACAACGCTGTTTTGCTTGATAACCAGCGAGTTATCTGCCACAGCCACCGATCAGCGGATTTCCTCGATGGACTTGATGCCGTCGCGGGAGAGGTCGATGCGGAAGCGCTTGAACTCGGCGGTGTTGTCGTACTGGTACTGGAGGACAAGGTTCAGGTAATAGTCACGGTCACACTCGACGGTACGGATGCCGCCGTCGTCACCGAGGGTGCGCATCTGGACTGTCGGGTTGTCCATCTTCTTGATGAAGTTGGTGACGTTCAGACGGATGATGTCATTGATGCCGCTGAAGACATATTCAGAATTGGCCTGAAGCTTTTCCCTGTCGATGTGGACAGACTTGCGGTAGAGGATGATCTGCTCGGCGGTGACGTTGCTGTCCTCGACATCGGTGAGGTGGGAGCTGTTCCGCAGGCTCATCACATCGGCGGGGACCTTCTCCGGCGCGATGAAATCGACCCCCTCCTTCAGCCAGCCTAACTCTGTGTCCTTGTGGATGATCTTAGCCTTGTTGTCGAAATATTTGCTCCCGACTCGGTGGGCGAAATAGTAGCGCATCAGCTCCTTTATGCGGTCTTTCAGCATATAGCTGACAATCAATGCGATGAATAGCGGAAGGGTCAGCGAGCCGAACTTCTTCTGGAAAGCGAAGCTCACGACCGTGGCGAAAAGCATAGCGACTCCAGCGGCGATGCTGAAATAGAGCTGCTCCACAATCACCCCGTCCCGGCGCTTAGGCGCTCGAAGGTAAAGGTCGCTCTCGATGTACTTCTTCAGAATGCTGAAACGGTGGATGAATATGCGGTTGTGCAGACGGTCGTCTTCCCGGATCTCCGGGTAACCCATCCTCCGGTTGTGCTTCCCGATCTTGCGGTAAAGCCCTGCCGCGCGACCTGCCAACTCATCCAACTTCCTGACCCTCAACCATTCTATAAGTTCAAGCAGATGCTTGCACGTGATGTCGCAGATGAATTCGTCCCCGCAGAGGTACATCCGCATCACGTCCTGAGGCACGGTCGGGGCGTTGATGATGGTGCGCAGCCCGGCATATTCATCACAGATCCTCTCCGCGTTGTCGATGAACGCTCCGCAGAGGGTCTCAGTGTCCGAACAGATGAGGTTCTGCTTGATGTGCGCCAACTCGTCGCGCAGGGAACTTTTGACGATGGCCGCGAACATCTTGATCTGGTACTCATACTCCGAGATCAGCGTGCGGGTGGGATTGGAGGCCATCCTGACGAACGCCTCCCGGATGTTGTGAAGCGGCTCGGCGGGGCCTTCGGCGATCTCCCGGAGCAGGAACACAGGGGTGATGAGACGGATGTTGGACTTGACATCCTGGTAGAACATATCCTTCGGGTAGGTGGCTCTCGTGATGTCGAGACTTCCGGGCACAAAAAACCACATCGCTAAAGAGAAGTCGTTCATCCGCAGTTTCTTACGGGTGACAAAACCGACTTTCAACTCTATCGAGTAACGATCGTGGATCCTTGTGTCTATCTCTATCATAGCATTCCCTTATCAAGAAAAAACGAAGTACAGAATATTCCATCCGGCAACGGCGCGCGGCGGCGGGTACAGCCGGCTATCCCACAAAGAACAGGCCCGGTGTGATGCCAAGCCATTTAAGGACTGTCTCACCCCACAGGAGGATGATCAGCCAGGAGATGGTCATCATCGTGATTCCGAACTTGAACGCGTCCGTCATACTGTACTGGTTGGTGTTGTACAGCAGGGCCGCCGGCTTGCTGTTGAACGGAAGCACATAGACGTGCTCGATCAGCATTGAGACCGGAAGTGCGAGGCTGATGGCCGGGTAGCCGAAACGCTCGGCGATCCCCATCGCGATCGGAACGAAGATCATTGTCCTGATGGTCTTGGACTGGAACACCAATCCGGAGTACATCATCAGGAAGGTCAGGATCAGGTACAGCACCCAGAACGGGGTGTTGTCGGTGATGCCCATCGAATCGAAGGCTGCGTTGACCATCGTGCCGGGCAGGCCGGTGATGTTGAGTCCCGCTCCGAGGGTGTAGGCTCCGGCCGAGAAGAGCATCAGATGCCAAGGGATGTCAACATCGTTCCATTTCACGACACCGATTCCAGGCATCAGGGCGATGACCGCTCCGATGAAAGCCACAGTCGTGGCGTCGATTCCGTGCAGGCTGTCCGTACACCAGAGGATCAGGACACCCATAAATATTCCGACAGCCTTCCATTCCTCGACAGTCATCTTCCCCATCGCGTCCAGCTCGCTCTTAAGCCGATCCAATCCTCCGTCGATCTGTGGCTTCTGTTCCTCTTTCCGCATCGGGAAGAATACGTACATTCCAAGCAGCAGACCGATGATGAGAATCAGCAGGCTCATCGGCCCGCAGGACACCAGCCAGTCAGAGTAGCCGAACTGGCTCGCTCCGGACGCGCCGAAGATCAGGGAGATGGCAAGCAGATGGGCTCCGCTTCCGGTGTAGAAGGCGTTGGCCCCTATGTTCACCTGAAACAGGTTCTGGATCACGAGATTGCGGCCGAAATTGTTGCGGTGGCCGTCGGACGCTCCGTAAATCGCACAGACGACCATAAAGATCGGCAGCATTATCGTGGCCTTCACGGTGGTCGCCGAGATGAACATCGAGAGGACGAGGTTTATGACAAGGAAGCTCCACAGAACCCCTTTGGCTGTCTTGCCGAACCTGATCACAAACCACATCGCAAGGCGTTTGGCGAACTTGGTCTTGACGAGCATCGAGGCGAGCACGAAAGAAAGGATGTTCAGCCACATCACGGGATGTCCCAACTGGGCGAAAGCCTCTTTCTGGGTCGTGACTCCGCACAGAACAACGAGCAGGATGATGATCAGGGAGGTCAGGTAGTTCGGAATGGCTTCCGTCATCCAAAGAATCAGGCCGGCGATGAATATGGCAAGCATCGCGTAGTTCGACCTTATGAACTCGGGCAGACCTATCTCGTTCAGACGCGCCAGGGCTTTCCCTGACACGGATTCGGCGGTGATACCGTCGATAAAGCCGAAATGTCCGAACCAGTAGATAAGGACAAAGGCAAGAATCGCAAGTGGACCGCCGAGGCGCGCCATCCAGATCTCGAAGGTGCTTTTCTGCATCTTCGGGAGCTTCTCAAGGCGGTAGTTGTTCATATCTAAAGGATCGGACATATTCGTTGAATATTAAAGGTTTGACTTTTGTTTCGGCCGGGTGCTTCGGGCACTTCGACAGGCTCGGTCACTTCGACAGGCTCAGTGCCCGAAGCGCCGGCCAAGGATGATTACTTCCAGTTCTTGTAAGGGTTCTTCATCAGCATCGAGTTGTAGTACCTCGGATCGCCGGTGACCTCCTCGCCGAGCCAGGACGGCTTGTCAAAAGCCTCGTTCTCGTCGGAAAGCTCCACCTCAGCGACCGTAAGCCCCTCGTTGTCACCGTAGAACTCATCCACCTCGTAGGTGTGCTCCCCGGCCTTCACGAGATAGCGGGTCTTGTCGATGACCCCTGGCTCGCAGATCTCCAGCAAGGCCTTCACGTCCTCCACCGGAATCTCCTTCTCCCACTCGAAACGGCTCGCTCCCGTGGAGTTGCCGATGCCCTTGATGGTGATGTAACCCTTGTCACCCTTCACACGCACCCTGACAGTCCTTTCCGGAACGCTGCTGAGGTAGCCCTGGGTGATCCTTGTGGCCTTGAAAGCGGATGACTTGAAGTCGCCGCTCACCAAAAATTTCCTTTCGATTTCCTGTGCCATAATCCTATTCGTTAGCAAGTGGTTTGTCAATCATTCCGATCACACGCTTGATCGCCTGGAGGTAGTTGATGTTCTCCACGCCCTCAAGCCCGACATCCTTGATGGTCTTCTTGATGTCTTCGATCTCAGTCGATTCGCTGTTGATAGTCACGACCTTTGCCCCATTGATGAGGACATTGCCGACCTCGCAGATCGTGTCGTTGACCATATACCCGAAACGCTGCTTGTGGACTCTGACCGCGGCGAGATCCGGATTGGCCTTGACCATAGCGATGAACTCCTCGTAGGTGTAGGTGTCCTTCGTCAGCTTAGGCATCTCGACCATAAAGGCCGGGAAGACCTCCTCCTCAAGAACCTTGGCGCTGATCGGGAATTCACCCTTCATCAGAGGATTCCACTGCTCCAGGCCATCGACCGTCTGGACGTAGGTCTTGATGTCCATCTTGCCGCCTCGGATCTTGGTGTTGTTGATGTCATTCTTGCGGGAGATGATGTAGATCTCGTCGCTTGAGCGCTCCCAGACCTTCTCCGGCACCGGTACAGACAGGCGCGCCATTCTCTTGTGTGCCTCACAGAAGCACTGTCCGAACGAGCGGAACTCAAAGCGAGGCTTTGAGATCTCGCCGATTTTCATTTCTTCTTTTGCCATTGCAAATAATTATTTATGAATACATTAACTCAAATTCAATGAATATTACTCCAATCCTTCCACCTTGTCGGAAGTCTCGTTGGCGTTGAAGGCGTTCGGCGTGGCCGACGTGAAGTACCACTCGCCAGTTCCGTCAGGGACGCGGCTATAGGATGCGTCCGCCTTCTTGACGTAGTTCACCAAGTTGAAGCAATCCAGACTGCCGCCCTTAGGATCGAACAGCTCGACCTTGACAGCCTTCTTGGCCGAAAGACCTGAGTCGAAGAAGTAGTCGGCAGGATGGTCGGCGTGGTCGGCCTGCACATCCGTGCTGTAGAGCAGGATGAATCCGCCCGGCTTCAGAATGGCGCTCGGAGCTGTCCAGACATCCTTGCCGTCCTTCTGTATGGACACTCCCTTGATGCGGATGTCCTCTCCGCCCTTGTTGTAAAGCTCGATGAACTTGTCGTTGCCGTTGAGCTCGTTCAGAACCAGACCGGAGTAGTCGATCGGAACGTCACCGACAGTGTAGGAAACCTCCTGAGAGGATGTCGTGTTCCCGTCAGTGCTGGCCTCGATGCGATAGACCACCTTCGTGCCGACAGGGGCAGCAGGGATCGTGCCGGTATATTCATTCTTGGAACCGGTCATCGGAGCGGTCTTTTCCGCCTCGGAGCCAGCCTTGTACTTGATTTCCACCTTTGTGATCTCGACGAGGGCCGTGACTTTGGCGGTGACGGTCACATCGTCCTCCTCTATGTAGGCTACGGTGTTCTTTATGTCTGAGACGCTTGCCACGTCATAGACCTTATCCTCGACGCAGGAGACAAATCCGGCCAGGCAGAGAGCCCACGCCGAAAACAATGCTATCTTTCTCATTTTCATATTCATAGAGTGTTAATTGGTTGATTAGAAAGCGACCTGGAAGCGCATCGCCAACATATGGTAGTCAACACCGGCCTTGCCAGCGCCCTCAACGACCTTGGTGTAGTCCTTGGTAGGGTTGCCCGCGGCGTCGTGGCCGACGAAGAGCTTGCCCTTGCCGTTGGCGTAGCGGTCATTGTTGTTGTACTGGTAGTTGATGACGAACTTAACGTTCTTGGTCGGGTAGAAGTTGATTCCGAAGCTGTAGGCCTCGGCGCTTCCGCCGAAGTAATTGGCAGTGTTGAAGTCGCAATATTCATAGCGCACGGCAAGCTCGACATCGCCCCAGGAGCGGCCCGGAGTGATTCTGGTAGGCTTCGCTCCGCCGTAGTCGTAGTTCTGGCGGCCGCCGAAGAGGAGGTAGGACGCCTGAGCGTACCAACCGTCAGCCCACTGGGTTCCGAGGTTGTTGACCTTCTTGTCGAGGAAGGCACCGCGGGCGATGTAGGCACCCTCGTAGCGCAGTCCCTTGTAGAATCCGGCGAGTTCGGCTGTCCAGGCAATCTCGTGGTCGAGTCCAGTGATCACGTCCGTGTCGAGGTACTTCTTCCTGTTGATGCTCGTGGTGTTGCGGCTGCTGTAGCGCGCCACGCCGTAGGAGTCGGTGGAAGTTGTCTTAGGCTCGCGGTAGGAGAACGCGCCGCCAAGGTGCAGAGCCGACTCCGTGCATTTGTACAGAGGACGGAAGACCACTTTTCCGGTGTAGGAAAGGCCCACGTTGCGGCCGAGATCCTTATTGTTGTCCTTCATTGCGGTGGCTTCCTCCGAACCCTTGTCTCAGGTCCGAAAACACCGCCGGCGACCCAGAACCATTTGTTTGAATATGTCAGGTTCAGTCCCAAGTGCCTTGACGGGGCGAGACCGGTCACCATCGGACGCTCCATAAACATCAGGTAGCGGGAGGTCGTGTTGCGCTGGATGGAGAAGGACTCCTTGAAGTTTCCGGCCTTGACCTCAAGTCCCGGAACGCCGTTGTAGGCAAGGATGGCGTCCTTTATCTCGCAGACACCGTCCGCCCAGTCCGTGTCGAACTCTCCGTACCAGTTCTTGTCCAGCTGAGCCTTGACGGCGAAACGGGCGCGGCGGATGGACATCCCGCTGCCGATGTGGTTCGGATTGTCCTTTCCGTCAAGCTCCGAGGAAGTGAAGTCAGGTCCTCCGAAGAAGACAGCGGCGTCACCCTGCACGCGGATGTCGAACCACATCTTGTAGTCGATCTTCTTGGCGTCAAGCACCATAATTCCATCCTGAACCTTGACCTGACCGACGGTAGTGTTCACCTTCTGGCCGTACTGGTTCAGATCAGCCTCCTTGTCGTCCTTCTTATCCTTTGTCTGGGCGGACAAAGAGACGCAAAGGAGAGCGGAGAGAGCCACAATAAATGTTCTTTTCATACTTTACAACATTAAGTGATTAATAATAATTCGGTTATATAGTTTTAACAAATTCGCTCAAGTTCTGCCCTCGACTCAAACCAAGCTTGGCTCTGAGCCTGTGCCGACCGATCTCCACGCTCGTCGGGGCGATGTTCATCAGCGCCGCGATGTACTTTGTGGAGAATCCGAGCCGCAGAAGCATCGCAAGCCTTCTCTCCTGCTTCGTGAGCTGCGGGAACTTCTCGGTCATCCTCGTCGTGAAGTCCTTGTGGAGATTCTCGACCTGTGCGTAGAAACTGTCGATCTCGTTGGAGAAGTTCTTCCTCAGGTTGAGGTCGGTGCGAAGCTCGTGAAGAAGATTGTCCTTGGCCTCGGGATCTGTCTCGGCCTCGGCGAGCTTGACCTTCTCGTAAAGCCCGTCGATGAACTCTTTCTGCTCGCTAAGGTTCATCGCCACGCCGACAAGTTCCTTACGCTTGAGATCCAAGAGGTTACGCAGGTTCTCATTCTCCGACTGCATCGTCTTTATCTCCATTTCGTTGATCGCCCTGCGGTTCTCGTTGAGTTCATCGTCCATCTCCCTGAGCGTACTTCCGGAGGATTTAGCCTTGCGGAGATAAAGCACCGACACTGTCAGCAGGCCGGCCGTGGCGAGGGCGAGCAGCATCACCAGAAGTCCAACCTGGGCGTTCACCAATCTGAAAAGATCCGGGTGCAGCAGTCCTGAAAGCAGACAGGCGAAGACCATAGCTAACAGAGGGGTCAGAAGAGCGTCCGTCCCAATCTTCGACAGCAGCCCCGACCAGTTGATCTCCTTATTCTGCGCAATTCCGCAACCCGCCGCGGCGGCGAACATCAGGAATCCCGGAGCCAACGGGGTGGCACTCATCCTCACACCACCGAGATTCAGGTTGAACGAGAACAGGAGCGTCACCAACGCTACCGCGGAGGTCATCGCAAGAGCCGCCTCGGCGTTGACATCGAACCACCTCTCTATCAGTCTGTGAGAGTTGGCCTCTGCCTCGCGCCTGAACGCCACACCTGCGGCCAAAACGACGGCGGCGAACACAAGCAGTTGGAACTCAGTCGTGTAGAATGACGGGACAAGGCCTCCTATATTGAACCCGATTGTGGTCAGCAGAGCCGCCGCGGCGAAAGTCATCGCCAATCCCATCCTGTTCATCTTGGTCAGAAGATAGCTGCCCGACCGTGAGGAAATCGCAGTGAGAATCCTGCAAAGCACCAGTGCCGTGAGGACTGTCGCCGCCAATGCGGCCAACCAGCAGAGCGGCACCGACCACCTGATCGTGGCAGAACCGCTTTGGAGCATCCGAGTCCCGGCGAGCGCGCCAGCGAATGAAAAAACGATGGAAGCGTCTTTTATGAATATCCTTACGGAGGCCACAGCTAAGGCCGCGGCGATGATTACCACCGCCCCGTCTCTCGGAACCGGCTGCGCCGCCACGAATCGAGAAAGCCCCATTCCCAAGAATAGAAAGAGCATTATCCCCGGCACTCGGAATCGTCTGGAGACCGTGTGGCAAGTCCCGGCCGGAGCCAAGGCCGCCGGCAGATCCGTCACAGAGAACCAGCAGGCAAGGATGACCACAAAGACTATGTACATCGCGACATCCATCAGACAGTCCTTTTGATTGACATAACCGACAGCTGGTCAGCCACTTTCTCCGCCTCCATAGAGATCTCCTCGATGTGGAGGGCAAAGTAGCGCAGATGGAACTTCTGGCTGAGCTTCAACTCATCCATCGTCTGGAACACCTTACGTTTCAGCGACTTGGCCTGTTTGTCGGCCTCCTTCTCGTAGAAATAGACCCTGTGAACCTTCTCGGTGAGACTGTCAGTGGTTCTGAAATAGGCCTTTGCGGCCGGGATGGCCGTCTCGACAGCCTGAGTGGATAACTCAGTGAGTTTCAGAAAGTCGGCGTTCAGTTCGACAGGAATGAACGGCCGTTCGATCTCGAACTGGAACAGATTGTCGTTCAGAGTGTCGATGATGTGGTCCAAGGCCTCAAGAAGACGCATTATGTCTCCCCTAAGCCTGACAAGGCTCGACTGCCTGTAAAGCCCGGCCTCGATCTCCCTGCGCAGGAGCTCCGCCTCGTTCTCCAGACGCGTCATCGTCTGAAGGTTGCCGTTGAACGCCTCGACATTGTTGTAGAGATAGTTCTTCACGCCCTCGCCGAAGATCAGCAGAGCCTGGTCGATAGTGTCGAAGAACTTGTCGATGTCACCTATTATCTTATCTATTTTTTTCTGGTATAGCATTGTTGTGTCACTTCTATGTGGTACAATCATCCGTGGGTTCGAAACCTCTCCCGGCCTCAACCCGCCGGACCGTCACATCCTTAAGTAGCCTCCCGAACCAAAACGCCGAGAGAATCCACCACCTCAAAATTAGGACAGATTCACGAACTGTCAAAATGAGAAAATCGCCCAAACATCGTGTTGTAAAGTTTTTAGCGCACACTAAACAGCTGATAAACAGCAACGTTTTTCAACGCCCTGTAAAGTTAGCAATAAAAATCCAACTTAAGCTTTATAGTGTTTTGTAAAGGATATTCTCCTGCCATTGAAAGCCTTTTCCTACACCACCGAACCTTTACGAACGACACAAAGCCATCTCGGCTTAGCCAAAAGAAGAATCCCAAGCGAAAGTAAGTGAGAGCCAAAACCGCAAGTCAGAGCGATTCGGAGAAAAGACAAAACTGCGTGGCAAAATATTGACAAATTATGAAATATTGCGTATATTTGCCACGACAAAGGAACGATAAGACACAAGAAACAATCAATATGGAAGAAAGACTCATTATTGCCAAGAACATCAAATTAATGCGCGAAGCCAGCAACTATACCCAAGAGGATGTCGCATCATTTTTGGGCATTGGCCGCTCCGCTTATTCAAACTATGAGACTGGAGATAGAGAACTTCCTCTGTCTTGTATGGAAAAACTGGCCGACCTCTATGGCTGCGACGCATATTCGCTGTATGAGGAAAACACAAATGTTGTTGAAAGTATGCTTGCGACCGCATTTCGCATCGATAATCTGTCATCAGAAGATATGGAGCAGATTGCGGCTTTCAAGAGAGTGGTGAAGAATTCCCTAATGATGGACACAATGCTGTTAAAATGAAGAAGCTAACCATACAAGAAGCAGAGGCACTTGCAGGCAAGTTCCGTTCAGAGAATGGATTAAGTCCGTTCGGTCCTATCAGCGCAAAGACATTACTCCGCAAACTCAACATAACAACAATGTTCAGGCCGCTGTCTGACAACTCATTCGGAATCAGTTGTAGGTCGAAAAGTGGCAAAATGTTTATGCTCGTCAACAGCAATTCCACTATAGGCCGTCAGCATTTTACGATAGCCCACGAACTTTATCACCTTTACTACGATGAAAATCCATCTCCGCACATCTGTCAAGGTGTGGCGACAGGGGAAGAGAAGAACGCGAACTTATTCGCCTCCGCATTACTTCTGCCAAGAGAAGGAATATTATCGATGATCAGCAAGGATGAGATTATCCGCCATAAGGTCGAGCTTGCCACAGTTCTTAGAATGGAGCAACTATTTCAGGTCTCAAGAACCAATCTTCTGCTTCGCCTTAAAGGACTTGACCTTATTTCCGAAAGTCAGGTGCAAAAGATTCTGGCCATCCAAGTAAAGACTTCTGCTCGTGAATACGGATATGACAAAACATTATACGAACCAGGTAATGAAGGAGTCTTCATCGGTGATTTTGGCGAAAAAGCACGTGCGTTGTTCGAATCTGGCAAAATTTCCGAAGGGCATTATTTTGAGTTGTTAAATATGATATCAGATGGACAACAGGAAGAAAACCAAGGTCGTCCTTGACGCTGACGTGATTAATCATTTTGCCAAAGGAGGTCTTCTACCCTTATTGCCAAATATTTTGCCCGAGTTTGCGTTCATCGTATTGGATGTAGTTAAGAAAGAACTTCCCATATTGATACTATCCGCTCTCGAAAAAGTAATATCGCAAGAAAAGACAATTTCTGAAGAGGTGTTTGGAGTTCTTGGAGGTGAAAAAAGGAATTCCTACGATTAACAGCGACATCCGGTCCTCATTTAGGAAGAGGAGAAAGTGCATGTATGGTCTATTGCCGCTACCACAACGATGTAGTTGGCAGCAGTAACACGAAAGACATAACTGATTATTGTGACCAATACGGCATCACATACCTAACAACAAACGATTTCTTATTTTACGAAATCCGGCGAGGCTTGCTGAAAAAAGAAGAAGCCGAAGAATTCATTCGTACCGTAAGAAGCTTGGGTAGTTATCCCCCTGCGGTTGATTTTGACAAATATGTTTGCTCAAAAATACTATAAGAGTATTCAACCTGCGATAAGCTGGTAGCGATACAGCAGTGAGTCACAGCAAAATAATCATCACTTTGTAAAACGCTGGCGAAACCCCAAGCCCCCGCGGCACTGTAGAGGGGTGACTTTCGCCGCCTGCCCTCCTCAAAGACTTAGGTGGCGGAATCCCCCCAGCCAGCCCCCATAGAAAACAGATCGGTCGCCAGCATTTTACAAAATAGAACAAAGATTTCTAAAAAAGGGAAAAATAGATCATTGAATAGTCATCCCCAACTTGAACATCGGAAGATACATCGCAATCAAAACGAATCCCACCACAACACCTATCAACAAGATCATAAAAGGTTCTAATGTGTTGTTTAACTGCTTCAGCTGATAGTTAAGCTCCTCAGAAGTGTCATCAGCCAAAGTTTTAAGCATTATGTCCAAAGCACCAGTCTCTTCACCGACTCGAAGCATCACAAGGAATTTCCTGTCAAAAAGATCCGAATGCCGGGCGAATGACTCACATAGCATATCACCAGATTCAAGATCATAGCAAGCATCAAGCACCGCCTTGCGGTAAGGATACAGATGAAGAATCCCACCGACAAGATTCAAAGATGACAGTATCGGAACGTCAGAACTGACAAGAAGACACATAATGCGGCTGAAACGGGACAATTCCGTCTTCTTCAAAAGCCCTCTTAACAAAGGGATGCGCAAAATGAACCTCGAAATCAATATTTTATATTCCTCCGTGTTCCCATAGACACGTCTTATTACAAGAAAAAACACCAAGATGGTCAAAAAGACAAAAAACAGATACGGCACATAAGAAGACATATCTATCATAAAGCGTGTAAGAGACGGAAGCTCACTTCCCATCCTTGAATATACCTGATCGAACATCGGCACGACAACCAGCAGCATAAAGCACAACACAACGACAGCCACCGCAAGCGTGATGGCCGGATAACTCAATGCGCTCACAAGCGTGCGTCTCTGTGTTTCCCTCTTGTTATAGTAGTCTGATAGAAATGACAATGCCTCCATCAGCTTTCCGGACTCCTCCCCTATTCTTATGACACCGCAATCAATCCTATCAAAACCTCCGACATATTCAATAGCTTCCCAGAGGCAACCTCCAGAGATAATGCGGCCATAAATCTTTTCATAGATATTCCTGTCATTCCCTGTTGAACTTTCAATCAGCAAAGAAAACGATGAGGAGAAACCCAAACCTGAATGTAATAGGACATACAGTTGGGAATAGAAAGCCTTTTTCTTCTTGTCTGGCAGATGTTTACTTAGTTCCATTTCTCACACACTCCTATTATTTCCCCGTTCTGAAAGAATCTGACACTATCTCCAATGTCAATGCTGTCGCTACGCTCGGCAAGCATCTCATATCGTTCCAATATGCCCAAGTCCTCACCGAAATCACCCAAGGAATATCGGGACAAACTCATACGAAGCATATCCACTCCATCAAACACCAACAGCAGAAGAATGCCACCAAGCAGCATAGTGACAAGCAGCTCAGGAAGTGTACTTCCTTTAAATCTCATCTGTTTCATTTCTCAAATAACGATACTCTATTTTCTGTCCGCCTTTCATCGTCGCTGTCACATTGATTTCAACAAGTCCTTCCTTCTCTGACGCATCCTTGAGAACCCATCGCATAGTGCCCCAGAAATATTCACGTGATCCGTCAGACACTACGGTGGAAGAATCTCGGAACTCATTGAAACTTCGCTCCATCGCAGACCAATCAGGATCACTGACCTTATGAATATGAACCAACGCCTCCATAGCCATTCCAAAAACCAACAGGAATATCAAAGAGGCAACGATGGTCTCCAAAAGTGTCGTGGCTTTCAGTCTCATCTTACTCTGATCAAATGTATTTCATTTCCGAACTGAACCTGAATATGTTCCGGCTCAATCTCAACGACACGGACTTTATCCAAAACCGATCCTTTTGCGAGAGAAACGACCTCACCTCTGCTTTCGACAAGAGCCTTTACAGTACCATCCTTTCCTTTCACCATACCTTTGTACTTTAGCGGGGGCATCTGCACGAGAGGTTTAGGAATAGAAGCATCTTTCTCCGACATGACAACTGTCTTAGTCTTTCCGGACTCAAGAAAAGGGTCACGATAGTCCAAATGAAGGGAATCCTTTGGAATAGCCAGAGATTCCGTCTTCTTTTCCGCTTTGACATTTTCCATGACTTCCGGCCGTGCCAAATTCCAGATGCGGAATCCGACAAGCCCCCATACAGCACAAACGGCTATCATCAAAGCGACCAACAAAAATTTCTTTCTCATCAAACTAAAAAACTTTCTTTATCTCACGTCTCTGATAAGATCCCTGTAACAGAATCGGGAACGGGATCTCTTCAGAACGCCGGATGGAAACATTATTCAAAACACCTGGATACTTGTACCCGTCTTTCTCATAAAAGCAGTCACCAATGTATGACGCCCCATTGACCATTCCCTCAAGTTCACAAGATCCATCCACATACATAAGTCCATCAATCACGCTTCCGGTCTTCTGCCTCAAACAAGGGTGTTCCAATCTTTGATCGAGCCTCCCATCATTAAGAACGGCCACATAACCCCGCACGCAGCTTCCTTCAGCTAATAATACGAAAGGATGATCAGCACCCGACACCAGCACTCCGGAAGGACATTCAAGTTTCACATTTCTACCGACCGTCACGGTGTCAGTACAAAACAGTTGCAAACGCCCTCGAAATCCCTCCTCAATTACGGCGGAGCATGCGAAAACAAGGATACCATTCACTTCCGAATCCGCCCCCAAGGTAAGCTTGTCCGCATACAGAATCCGATTGCCGCCAAGATGGAATATCTTGTCCCCGTCACGAGTATATACAAAAGATGTCTGTTCTTGAAAGCTGCGATACCCTTCAGCATCGTTAAGATGATACCAAGCCCTTCCTCTCAAGCCACGCAAAGAATCAAGACGTTCAAGAGCCGAAGAATCCACAGAAGGAAGATTGTAGCTTGATACAAATAACCTTTCGGCAGGAATATGTTCACCAGAAAACGGAACACCGGAAAAATCCGTGTAATTGATGCCATTCAGAGACGCAAAGACATCCCCATCTATCCGTGTCCGTCCGGCAATGGACAAAGCGCGTTTCCGGTCACCGACCCAAAGGGCCGCTTTTGTGGAGTTCTCCGAAGAACGCCCATAGATTACCGAACGGCTGAACGGCAATGTCTTCACAGAGGCCGTCATAATCTCATAAAGTCCCCAACTATGGACTTTTATGCCGACTTCCGATTCGGTATCTCCGAAAAGGCTCACGTTTATGGAATCGGACTCCCTCGCCAGAAGACTGTCCACACAATAAAGGGCTGACGCAGAATGCAAATTCAAAACACTCTGTTTCTTCCTATGATAACTCGCATAATACCGCCGGTCCAGATCAACAAGAGAAAAGGCAAACAGTATCAGCAAAGCCATCAACACAGAGATGACCAGCACGGTGGGAAGCGAGAAGCCACGGAGACTGTGAATATTCCTACTCATCACCCACCAATTGAATCAAATCCAAATCCAATGTCACCAACGGATCTTTTCCGGTCTTGTGAGAGAAACAGATGTCCGCCAATGAGATATCCAGCTGATTTTCTAAAAGATGCACAACCTTGAGCAGCGGAGTGAAGCGTCCTTTCAGTTGAAGTCTGGCACGGACTATGGAAAGTCCCCCATCTGATTTTTCCACTGATGGAGCATATTCATTGATGACAACATTGTCCTTTCCAGTCAGAATTCCCTTGATCAGACAATCTCCGGCAAGACGGTTCTCGCCAGACACCGCAAACCTCTGCGATGCGACAGAATCCGTTGCCTCGGATTGGGAAAGATGTCTGTATTCTCCATATAGCGACAATGTCTTTGAGAAAGTCGCAATCCAAAGAATTACAGGCAGCCCGACAATCAAGGCCGTTAATTTCAGTGTTCCCGGATTCAGTCTCATCGCATCACCTTGAAATCAAATTGGTACAATGACGTTCCGGAAGGTCTGTCAATCGAGGCAATTTCCAACGAAGGAAATTTCCGATGAACGGAACTTGAATATTCCGTTATGTCAGACACATCGTTGGCCGTGCCTTTGATTCTGAATCCAGAGGAATTAACAGACAATAATGTCAGCTGGATGCCATCCGGCACCACAGAGGCCAGAGCATCGATATCCACTGATGACTTCGGCAGAGACTTAGCCTTATAGTCAGCCAACATCTGACGCTGTTTCCCGGTAACTTCCATTTCAGCCTTGGCCTCACGTTTGGATTCCTGCTGCGAAAGACGCATCGCATTGACACGTCGATCCAAGTCAGAGAACAAGAAGAAATTACAAAGGAGGGCGACCAACCAGAAACCCAAAACAGGAAGAAGCGCGCGACTGAAAATACGCCCCGTGACGGCTTCGAGGATGTCCGGTTCCCTGACAATTCGCTTCCAATCAATGGTTGACAGCATATTCTTTGCCTGTTCATAAGCCTCATGATGAGTCTCCCCTACTGCCACTCCTGCAACATAAGGTTCTTGATGGTCATTCAATAACGACCTTACAATCGCTTTCCTAACGTAGCAAATCTTATCCGGATACCTTGTCCAATATAGGTTTTCACTCCGCTCGATACGTGACAAGACCGGATCTGAATCTTCGCAAGAATGTAATGATACATCTCTTCCAAAAACCGACAAGACCACAATGTCGCCTTTTTCCATCTTCTCATCTTGGATCACCACGGATTCCCCTTTCACCTCAACAGAGATGATTTTCGTACTTATCAATCTCATAGCACAATGGTAGGTCTGATGAACACATTCAGTTTCTGCGTCTGTTTTGTTCTTGTAACATTCCCACAGAACAGCCGCAGGACAGGAACTCTTGCTATCCAAGGAAGGCCTTTACTGCTGTCCTCTGTAAGATTCTTCTCTATGCCGCCCAACAAGATCATCTCACCGTCCTTAACCTTGACTATGGAATTGAAACCACGTTTAGTCATCCCAGGAGGAGCTGTCAGGTCGCCGTTGTCACGCTCGGTGAACTCGTCTTGATTCAAGTCAATCCTTATGGTTATCGTGCTGTCGGCGCTCACTGTTGGGGTCATATCAAGAACAAAGCTCGCCTCCACATTCTTCCAGAGATACGACTCTGACTGGAGCGGATTCTGAGTTCCGATGATGTTGACTTGACTCTCCTTATAATACTTTACTTCCCCACTCTTCAACACTGCCTTATGGCCGTTCAACGTCGAAAGCTTTGGTGTAGAACGGAGTGTGACCACGCCATCCTCTTCGAGCAATTTCAGATCAGCATAGAAATTAGGGCCGACCGGGCCAAGGTTGACAAGTCCCAGCCCATTGAACGCATTGATAAGTTTGTTTATCTTGTCAGCTCCCAACGAGACATCCACACCGGGAGACAATGTTCCATATGAGGCTCCTGACGCTTCTTTTCCCTTTCCGAAAGTGACACCCGTTGACCGGCTCTTGCGGTCAAGCGCATCCACAATGATGACATCGATGGAAATCAGAGGAACACTTTTGTCTATATCCCGCAGGTATCTTTCCAAAGCCTCCACATCAGGCAGACCTCCGCTGAGCACAAAACTGTTCTGATCCGGAAACACCTTGATCTCAATGTCTTTCTTCAACTGGGTGGGAATGATCTCGACCACATCATCGATAGTCCGGTACCGCATCTGGAACAGCCTGACACAAAATGACGGAGCCGGAGTGTCGTCCACTGGAAAAAACGAACCTTTGTCACGGCCACGCTCACCTATCATCCAAGTTCCTGACTCGTTTCTCGTACATCTCAGACCATTTGATGCCGAGATGTTCTCCATCATCTGATCCACACTCATTCCGACACCAAAACCTGAGACTTTCCGTTCCGACAACGATGGAGCGAACACGATGTTGTCGCCAGTCTCAGCCACCAGTCTGCGTGTCAAGGCATCCAATGTGCAGCCGGAGAAATCCATACTGAAAAGTCCAGAAGAGTCACGTGCGATTGTCACCTGCGGCAATGATTCGGAAGGCTGCCACGGAGCGACTGTGATGATTCCCGATTCTACCGTCAAGTCCAATCCACAATCCTTACAGCAAAGCAGCAACACATCTTTGACAGGGACCCGCTCAAGATTACAGGTTATCTGTCCACGAATCTTGTCCAAGGATAGATTCACGTTAAGGCTGTTCTCTATCGCAATGGTCTTCAACAAATCCGCTACAGAAAAATTAGTCACGGAAAGGCCAATCGGTTCATTGTAGCGGGCATCAACGGCCGCCAGGCTGTCCAGACCCTCCTTTATTCTCACCAAACGGTCATCACTTTGAGCGGTCACCACACGGCACACAAGCAAAGCTGACAGAAGGAATATTATTTGTTTTATTCTCATTGCGCATCAATCAATTCATAAACGGGAGGATGTCATCAAGTGAAGTCAGGCCATCAGCATACAACTCTATGGCCGAATCACGAAGAGTCTTGAGTCCACGAGACCTCAGAAGCTCGTCAACGTCTCCTCTCACCTCTTTCACCGCCTGCCCGAGTTCTCCGTCAATCGGAATCACCTCATAGATAGCCCTACGCCCACTATAACCCGTATAATAGCAATGCTCACATCCCGAAGCCACATAAGTTCTTGTGTCCAATGGCATTCCAAGCCGGTTCAACATTACCGGATCAGAGGCATCCTCTTTCTTGCAATTAGGGCACAATGTGCGGACAAGACGTTGCGCCACACAGGCAACCAAAGTCTCAGAAAGGAGGTAGGGATGAATCCCCATATCCACAAGACGGGTGACACATCCCCAGGCACTGTTCGTGTGAAGTGTTGAGAGCAGCAGATGTCCTGTGAGCGAACTGCGAACAGCCATCTCAGCCGTGGCCTCGTCCCGTATCTCACCAAGCATAATGATGTCCGGGTCCTGACGCAGAAAAGTCCTGAGTGCCATCGGAAAGTCAAGGCCGATTTCCTCCTTCAACTGCACCTGATTCACGCCTTCCAAAGTGTACTCGACAGGATCTTCTATTGTGACGATGTTGTTGTCCCCTCGATTAAGCAGCTCCAGCGTCGCATAGAGTGTGGTACTCTTTCCGGATCCGGTCGGTCCGCTTATCAGGATCATCCCGTGAGGATGAGACACAGCCGCCAGATAGTCCTTGTACTGACGCTCGTCAAGTCCGAGTTCTGAAAGAGAAAGATGCCTGTCATTCATTGTGAGGAGACGCAGGACTATTTTCTCACCGTAGATCGTTGGAAGTATGGATGTTCGGATGTCGAAACGCACACCGCTTCCTGCGTATATTATGCGGCCATCCTGCGGAAGCCGTTTCTCGGAGATATCCAGATTGGACATAATCTTGATGCGGTTGACCAGCGATGTGTAGGACGACTTGCGGATGACGTGTCGTTCCAGAAGTTTTCCATCAACACGGAAACGGATCCTGCACCGATGCTCGGATGGTTCCATATGGATGTCGCTCGCCCGCATCCGGTACGCCTCCTCGATCAATGACGGAACATCCTCTATGACATCAGACACTGTGGCTTTGGAGCGCACCCCAGACTGTCTGTAATGAATCGCCAACAAACGTGATAAATCCTCAACCGGGACGTACCTGACAGACATCTTCTTTCCAAACAAGAGATCCAAGTCCCGAATGGCATCGGCATAGTCTCTGCCCTCCTCACCTAAACAGAGCAAGCGCCCTTCGGCATCCACATCATACGGAAGCAACCTGTAATAAGCCGCCTCTTCCGAAGTTAGCACCTGCAAGGCCTCTGTACGCACAGTAATGCTGTCCAGATCAAATCTTCTATCCTCCATAAACGGCTCTGAATAGTATGAATATGATAAAACACGCCCCGAAAACCGTGACGAGAGGAATCCCCGTCAGACCAGGCTGCATTTTCCTAAACAACGGCCAGGACAGCAAAGCGACAATGGCTGACACTATCAAGAACCAGAGATACACCTCAACCCCGAAAACTGGCGTAAGCGCGGCAAGGAATATGACATCCCCTATACCAAGCATCTCCATCAATGGTCGTTTCCTCATCTTTGAATATGCCAACAAGGACACTCCTATCACCAAAAGGACAAAGAGGTTGCACACAATGTTGATTAGTGTCACCCGCCATCCGTCCTCAACCACTCCGGCCACAACAAGAACCAACCAGAAAGCAGACAGCCACCAGGATGACACTGTTCGACTCCTCGCATCAGAAACCATCATAACCGTAAGTGGGAATATGGAAAGCAACCTCAACATCGCATCAGTCCTTCACCGTCTCCTTCAGGTTCTTGTCCTGATCAATCTCCCAAACGTTAAAGACCCCGTCCTTGTCAAAGTCAACCACTGAGACCGCCTGAGCCTTGAAGCCGTTCTCTCCAGCCTCCACCACCTCAATGCGGTAATTGGCGTTTCCTCCGTCCGTCACAAGGGTCGCTTGTTCAAACCCAAGTTCCTCCAAATCACTGGAATATCGTGAATAGGTGTAGAAATAGCTCTTCTCCAACGAATGCAGGAAGGTAAGTTGCTGTTGTGCCTCCGTCGCCTTGGCCCTTGAGATCAGCGGCATCAGGTTCGGCATCGCCACCAGCACCAGAATCCCGATGATCACAAGGACAACCAGCAACTCGGTCAACGAGAAAGCTTTTAATGTCTTCCCCTTAAAAGTGTTCCGATTCAGGACATTCATAATTCACACGTTTTACACATTAAACATTCTATCGCGCTTTGTCATACGGAGGGAACATATGAATCTCTGACATCTCCTCCGTTGGGGGGTAAAATATTCGACAGTTTAAACGAGCCAGATCCTCTTTTGAAAAATCATAACGCTGCAAAACCATATAGTTTCGTCCAACTTCCTCCCACGTATTGTTTTCAACAACTTTTGAATCAAAAATAAAGAAAGACACCGTATCACAGTTCCATTTTCGGAACAAGCCATCAATATCTCCTATTCCATAATCAATACGCCCGTATTTTTGTCCATCCTGGTATTTATTGAGACGCAAAAGCACCAACTCTTCAGCAGTAAAGCTAATGGTAGTGTCTTTCTTACAAGGGATTCCTTTCTCCGGCACATAGCAATATACCGCATCACATTCTCCTCGTAAGTAATAATCAAACACGATAAATTTGTCACAACCAGACAATATTGCACAGCCTAAGAATAAAATTAACTTCCTCATTTCTCATTAATATTTTGTTGGATATTTAGTAGTTCCCCACTGATAATTAGGGAAAATTGGTTCTGCATATTTATTAGCCATAACTTCCGTGAAAAAATTATCGTGACTATGACCTGTATTAAACACAAAGTCAAACATCGCACTTCCAAGACTTAATAATCCTATGATTGGATATCCCAACCCAAATCTTCTACTCTGAATTGTATGGCCATATTCGTGCGCATACATTTGATCATCTTTTTCAACATAATCATCAAATTTACCAGAGGGAATTTTACCATTAATATCCATATTGATAAAAGATCCGATGGTAACCCCTTGATAATCTCGTGAGTTCTCATTTGTAGCAAAAGTTGCCCCTCTATAATAATCTACCCTGTCTATTGATGAGCCAAACGCATTCCTGAATTGAGTGTAATCATAACCAAGTCCAGTCTGTATGGTTTCCCAAGTATGACGAGAGACTCCTTGCCAGATACTTTTAAAGAATGATGCATTCTCATCCAAATAGAAATTACCTAAAAGTACTTTCATCGAATTTCCTAAACCCTTCCAACCGTTATTAATCAGGCCTCCCGCCGCACCGACAACAGTGGATGTCACGTGCAGACCTTCTATACCAATAGCCCCATACTTCGCAATTTTTCCAACCGTCCCCCAAAAACCAGCCATATTCGACATTGCGCCTATTCCGCACCATCCTGTATATGCCATCGCTCCGACAACAAAGCCAGCAGCCGCCCCAGACACGAGATATTTAATCCAGTTCCAACCATCCAAATTATCACCACGCATCGCATGCACCGTAAGATTTCCAAGACCGAATATCGCAGCTGTAATCCCCGCAACTGTCAACATAGTGGTAAAAACAAATTCGCCGCTCTCATCCGTATATTTCAGCGGATTATTCAATGCATAGGAGTAACGGTTGAAGTTCTGGGTGAAATCCGGAGCCTGAACATAAGGATCTGGGCTGAGGAAACGGCCAAGGAGTGGGTCGTAGAGGCGAGCGTTCATATTGATCAGGCCGAACCAGATCAAATGCTCGTGACCTGTAAAGCCACGGCCAAGGAACAGTTCTGGTTCCTCTCCAGCCGCATAGACCTCAAGAGTTTCCGGATCACGAAGCCTACCCCACGGGTCATAGCTATACTCAGCCACAAGTGTCCCGTCCAATGACGCAATATGGGTTATGCTGCCGAGGTAGTCCCGACAAATGTTGTAAGCAGTCCACTCTCCACCATTCTCACGCTGCAAGACCATCGGGGCAGAATAAGCGTCACCACCAAGGTATAAACGCTCTTTCGTACCGCCAGAAGTCTGATCAAACTCGTAACGATCGCCGACATAATACCGCGTCAGCAATTGCGTGGAACCATCCGCAACATACATCTTCACACGGTTACCGTCTCCGTCATAAGTGAAGGCCGCACTCCTTCCGCCTTCTGTCAAGATAGACGGACGACTGTAACAGGTGTAAGACACATTCTGGACACGTGATGGAACAACATTATCAGACTCCGGATAAAGTGAGGTTATCTGGTATGGTCTCGATGTCGTTCCGTACTCCATCATCCCGACACCGTCCATCGAAGTGATGTTGCCGTTGTCCGCATAAGCGATGACTCTGTTCCCAATCGATGTCAAGCGATTCAGATTGTCATAGCCGAATTGCTCCGTCTGGTTGTTCGAACCGTCTGTTCGTACCAACAGATTACCTGTCAAAGGATCAAACTGATAGGTGAAATCCTGCAGATTACCGTCATCTATTTTCCTGTAAGTCGGAAGACCAAAGGCGGTGAATCCATACTCCCTTCCAATCACACCAGTAATAATTCCTGTAGCCAAACCAAGGTCGTTTTCAGACACGAGGCAGCGCACTATGGTTTCATCCGGAAGCGTGATTATCGTGTTATAACCATTATCATAGGTATAGTTCTCGGTCGTAATCACTCCGCCCTGCGACTCATACTGCACACTCAGAAGCACCCCTTGGTTACCATAGCAATAACTCTTCCTAAGCCACTTTCCGTCAGGAACGGTCTCGCGGGATGATGACACACGGTCAAAAATGTCATAGGTATATTCCACGCCTGTGCCATTGGTCGATTGCTCGGAACTCAAGCGTCCATAAGTATCGTAAACATAAGTCGTGTTGTACTCACCGGGACGCTCGACGGACGTGGTTCTGCCATACTTGTCTTTGTAGGTGACAACCGTACCATTCGGATTCGTGTGGGTCTGTTTGGAAGATCCATCACTATTCCACACACAAGAATCGATCTGGATTCCAGCACTCGGATCCTCTATCTTGATGCGACGGCCATAACCATCGTAAGTAAAAGAAGTAACCACGTTACCGGGAGCCGTGATCGATGATGGTTGGCCATCATTGCGCAATGTGTAGGTTATGGTTCCTCCTGCATCAGAGACACTTATCACATTGCCGCTCGCATCTGTGGTTCGTGTTGAGGTGATTCCATCTTTTACGGTGGTCACGCTAACTCCATTGTAGGCCCAGGAAGAGTTTTTCCCTGAAGCTTCGACCAAACTGAGCGGACGACCATATTCATCATAAGAATATGTGTTCCAATAAGCGGCCTGGACATCACGGAATGGAAGCGAGATCCGGCTCACTCGCCCATTGGAATCATATTCTTTGTCCACGTACTGCCATTGACCGTCAAAGCGTTTGATTCCGCCACGCAGATCCCTGCCAAGAGCATCGTAATACGTGACACGATCTGGCCTATTTGTCTCTGTCTTAGTAACAGAATACAAGCCGTGGCCTCCCCAAGCAACATCTATTTGCGCCTCCGCGCCATCCGGGGTCGTTGTTTTGACCAAATTCCCGAGGCCATCATATGTGAACGATGTGACCCGACCGCGATAGTCTGTCTCCGTTTCCGGATTACCGAATTTATCATACTCGCCATAAGTGGTGGTATGACCCAAGGCATCTGTCTTTGACAGAATATAACGCCCGTCCCCGTCATAGACATAGGTGTCTCCCAAGAATTCCTCCGCACCATAAGGAGCGGTTTTCTCAGAAATCACATTGCCGTGGCTATCGTACTGCCAATGCGTCTCTGACACAAGATTCGTGGCATCTGAAAAGCTGATCTGTCGCTGGATTTCAGAATCCGCGCGCGACTCCGGATCCAGAATCATCACTCCAGACAAGCCATATTCTCCCACAAACTTCTTATTTGTCAACGGTCTGAATAAGTCGTCATAAGTGGTGACCGAACGCTCTTTCCAAGACAGCGAAGAATTGCCCTTGTCCTTCTTTACCACACTCTCCTCCGTCACAATTCCAAGGACATATTTGGATAAGACCACATTATGCTGGTAGGTACGATAAACCGTCTCCGTTTGAGATTCTCCCGAACCAATCCTGCGGCTGGTCTGCACTGATGTCGGGTAGTCAAAACTGTCATAAGCATAACTAACCGTAGTATTGACACCAGTGAGGTCATCAGCGGTTTCGCTCTGAGTCAAACGCGGATTCAACTTACCGTAGGTTGTGCTGTTGTTGTCGTAAGTGCTTACTGTCGTTGAATATGGAGCATCTCGCACAGACTTGTGGCGAGTCTCAACCTTTGTGACCACACCACGTTTCTCCGGATCAAGTGTCTGGTCAACAATCTCGACAACATTTCCCGTATAGTCATAGGATCTTATCTTGGAGAATCCGCAGAAGCCAAGCCCTTTGTTATGAACCACCCCATTATAATAACTGTAGTATTTGCTAAGATAGCGGGTTGATGGATTGTCATCAGACTGGCACGCTTCCTCTCTGGAAAGGACAAAAATAGGCAATGTCCGTTGCGCATAACCATCCGAATTAGTAACCGAAACAGAATTGTCTGTCCAATACAAACTGTTCTCTGGGAGATATGTGTAGGTGTTATATAACGTCCTGCCAAAACTATCCACGGATTTTGTCAAATGACGCTTCTTCGGCGAAAGTGACGTGTAATAATATTCATACACATAAAAACCATCGACCTTAATGAAGCTGCTCATCCCCATATAATCCACGACATTGGCAGGAATGATTCCTTTTGTGTTCGTCACACTCGAAGGTGATTGCATAAAAGCTCCAAATCCGTCCTTGTCCTGATTCATATACGTACCCAAAGTTGTTCCGCTAACCTTCACAAGATCCGCCAGTCCATCACGGTTGACATCCATAAACATAAACACATCCTCTTCCGCTCTTGACGCAATATTCAGATAGAATGTTTCAAACTTAGTGCCTGTAAAAGCATAATCTGTCCATAATGAACTTGTTCCTACAGAAGGAGCTCTCAAGATATCAATATATCCGTCACCGTTAACATCAGCAATATAATACGGACGACTTTCGGATGATAGGATGTCAGAATTCACATTCCCATAAGTTACCTCCTTACGAAAGGTATTATTGGACGAGAGTCTGTAAACCTCCAAACCGGAAGTTGTAGCATAACACAGTTCTGTCCTTGTGTCGTTGTCAATGTCACAGGTGATAAGACACCCCGCCTTCTCTATCGGAAAGGCAAACAATTCGTCTTCGGATAGCTTACGTTTTCCGGAGATGTCTATCAATGCCGCATAAGACACCTGATCATAGACTATCGTGCTGTTGTAGTTCTTATCAAACGCAACAGTAAGAAGTTGGATTTTCCCGTCCCCGGAAAAATCTCCCCAATAATAAGACCTCCTCGCCGGACTTGTGAAATACTTGTTTGAATGCACCCCGTTGACCAACACGGTGAACGAATAGTCCACGACCGGGATTCCGGAACTATTGCATTTATAGACTGTAATCAATAGTTTTGTATAGGAATTAACTGTTCCGTTAAAATTAACTTTTACAATCTCATCAATCCCATCACCATTCACATCAACGGCTTCAATCGTCTGAAATCCTTCGCCTGTGATTATGCTACCATCCACATCATTATAATCAGAGAGACTCGGAGCGAACAAGATTTTCTGATCCTTGGGATACAGGCTGCCGAACTCATAATAGTTATGTCCGAACAAAGGCTTACAATGATCAGTGACTTCGTATTCTGGGAAATTAGGATAAATCAGCAGACCGTCATTGAAACTGTTTGCGACAAACTTTCCTCTCCTATAGTAAAGATCCACATCTTCTTGTGTGAACGCGCTTGACAGAAGCAAGAAGTCACTATTCCTGCACAAACGATCCGGATTTTCCTGCTCCGACTCTTCTTCACCATACACAAACTCAAGAGGGCGAAGCAATTCTGAACCAGATGAATATCCAACATTTGACAGAAGAAACTCATTGTCCTTTTCATCATATGAAAGCGAGTATCGTCCTATTACATCTCCGTTGTTCTTGGAGACAATACTCGCCACCCTGTAGTTGCGATAAAATTCCGCCCCATAGCAATATCGGACAATTGATATCGGATAAATGGCATAATCAAACTCAATCTCTCCCTTGTGATGCCCGGACGGATCAAAACCATAGCGTATCGAAGAAATTCTATGATTGCCGTAAACCAAGTCCAAATAATAGTCAAATTCGATCTTGTTCCCTTCAAGATCACGGGACTCGACTGCAGGATATGATGGCAAGTTGAAAGCGTTGTCGGATTCCGCACCATACACAACCGTAAGGCCATTAGGGTACAACGCCGTAAACCTCACCACATACCCTTGCGAATTCTTCTCCGGAGCCACCAGAATATGCCCTGATGCCGTCTCCAATGGGTAAGCGGAAGAGGTGGCGGAATTGGAGTTCCGGACAAGCGGTACACCATCAAGAGCAAACACCGCATCTTTATCCTCCACACTTGCCCCTTTCGCCACACCGTGATAATAAACATTCTTATTGATCAAGCTGATGGTTGACAATCCTTGAATATCCCATCCGTAACCGACCCAACCTTCGCCAGCCTGGCTGTTGTACCCAAGGGCTATTGACGGAGTCAATTTGAATCCGGCTGCTGTCACAATAGGAATCTGGTAAGTTCTCGCTCCTGTTGGCGAGACACCAGCCTCCATCGGAATCTCTCCGACAGCATAATCAGAAAAATCCGCCTGAACCGAGGCTCGCCTCGGGGACTTTCTCACCGAGACAATAGCCTCTTGGGAAGCCCGGAACGTGTCGAAATGCTGATTTTTCTCCTCTTCAGAAAAGACAAGAGACCGTCTCTGTGCCGTGTCTGGGTGATGCAGTGTCCCGAAATCAAACGGCTTGACACTGTACTTGACGACAACGTCACCGTTGTCCAGTTCAACCACAGTACTGTCAATCCGAGTTTTAACGGACTGTTCCGCTCCGGCCGCCTCAACTGAGCCCCAAAGGAACAGAACTGAACAAGTCCCGATTATCGCATTATAAAAGCGCCTCATTTCCTATCCAATCACGTTTATATGAATCAATCCAAGAAAGGTTCATCCAGCTATATTTTCCTATGGTGTGAGCATATTCATTCATTTGGCACTTATTCTCCAGAAAACCAAAGTGCCACATAAGCGATGTATTTTCCGCCATATCACCGCTGTCTGTACGACTTATCCCAGCTTTTTCATCAATATAACCAAACGCAAGAGAAGTAATATTACCGGGAACATTAAAGACTGCCAGAGATCTGTTTAACCGGCCACTGGCATCAATCATCTCTGATGACACTGATGCGACATCCGTCGCTTCCACAGTAGTTCTTGAGGTTCGGTTCCCCGCCGAATCGTAAGAATACACTATGGCTGTCTGACCATTAACTGACAGACACATAAAGGATAGCAACAAAAAGGCTACAACTATAATTCTTCTACACATAAAAACACGTATCTAATATTTATGATTTCTACAGAATCGAATTAGAATATCTTCTTTAATATTCTTTACCTGCAACAAGATTCTCAAAATATGCACACGCTTCATATTCTGAAGAAAAACTCCGTTTTTCTAGTAAATTTCCTCTTTCTTGCATAGTAGTTATCCATTTATTCTCTGACTCTTTTATAAGGCAACAATAAGGATCTGTCCCAACAGTTAACACTGGTTGAATCCTAAAGAATGGCAAGCATAAAGTATAATAAAAGTGCACATCATTATAACCTCGTTTTTTGAGGACTATTTTCAACTGTCTTAAGTTCATTTTACTACTGAGATATATCCATTGTCTATATAATATTGAACACTATGAGAAAGATAGTACTGTGTACCTCCACCTGCAGAAGTGAACCAATTAACAGGAGAAGCAATACCTTTAGTTACAGGTATAGGTTTATTAACCACATATCGTGTATATGTTTTACCCTCATACGATTTTGGCAAGCCACGTAAGTCAAATGGTGTTCCATCCGGAGACATAAAGCGTCCATTTGTATCTCCATACCTATCAATAAAATCTCCTTCTTGAATTACATAATCTTCCACCGAACCTGCGTTAAATCCAAAATTTTTAGGCCAAATCTGTTTTCCAGTAATAGGGTTTATTCCTGTAAACATCGATGTCGCAACCGTAGAGAATATTCCTATAGACATACTTAAGGCAATACTTTCTCCTATGCCCTCAAAAGACTCACTAAAAGCATCCTTGAATTTCTGTCCGTCAAGCAAACCATATACTGTACCTCCAACAATATGGCCAGCCGCAGATGTTATAGGCAAAGTAAATGTTGCACCCAGCAATGGAGATCTCAACATCTTTTCTGAAAGTTTAATGTACGGATTATACACCGCAAGAGCTTGTCCACATAGTGAAGTCACAGCCCCTGCAGCTGCTCCTGAAAGCACATTTTTCCAAATAGGATCCCAAACTATACTCCTAAATCCATCAAAATTCTTACCTGTTTGCGATATAATTCCATTGTTTAATGCAGTCATAGCACCAGCACCTGCTCCAGCCAAGGCCATCCATCCTGAACCGCCCGTAAAAATGCCTACAGCCATTACACCTGCTCCAGCAATCGCCCCAGAAGTGAACGTTGTGAAGCCTTCCCAAAAACCATCTATGTTATCCCAATTTGTCGCCACATTAACACTGCCAGCAATAACTGCCGCGGCTGCGATTCCTATAATAAAAAAAGGGATAACTTCTCCACTAATATCAGTATACTTCAGGGGATTGTTAAGAGCGTAAGAGTAACGATTATAATTTTGGGTGAAATCCGGTGCTTGAACGTATGGGTCGGGACTGAGAAAGCGGCCTGTGAACGGGTCATAGAGACGGGCGTTCATATTGATCAGCCCGAAATAAGGAAGATGTTCGTGGCCAGTGAAACCCCTTCCGAGGAAGAGCTCTGGTTCTTCACCATTTGCGTACAATTCGAGAGTCTCCGGATTTCTTAACCTTCCCCACGGATCATAACTGTACTCAGCTACAAGTGCCCCATCAACCGATGCGATGCAGGTCACACTTCCAAGATAATCACGACCGATGTTGTAAAGTAACCACGGGTTGGAACCATCCTTGACATACACCATCGGTGCGGAATAAGCATCTCCTCCAAGATATAGCCTTTGGACTGTTCCATCAGCCTTCGCGTCAAGTTCATACTGTCCTCCAATATAATATCTTGAAAGAATAGGTGTCGCTCCGTTTGCTATCAGCATCTTTGCCCTGTTTCCATCACCGTCATAAGTAAAAGAGCAACTTACGCCATTCTCAACGATTCTGGAAGGACGGCTGTAGCAAGTATATGAGATTGACTGCGGTACCCGTGGGACATCCACGCCGCTCTCAAGGTCAATTTTAGTCAGTTGATAAGGTCTTGCATTGCTTTCATAAGAGAAAACTCCTGTACCCTCCTTTTCAGAAATATTGCCGTTTGGTCGATAAGACACTGAATATTGAGACAAATCACCGCAAGCATCCGGGATAACCGTATCCAATCTATTGAGATCGTCATATCCAAAAATTTCCCCTGCACTATTAACAGCGTCGAATCTATCTTCAAGATTTCCTGTGACAGGATCAAAGTCATAGGCGAATTCTTGGACTGCCCCAAGGGTTCGTCCAGCAGGAAGGCCGTGTGCATCAAATGAATAGAATCTGTCAACATTCCCTGTTAATGCACGGGTAGGCTGGCCAAAGTTATTCTCTTCAACAAGACGCCAAATCACCGTCCCTGCGGCAAGTGCAATCTGAACATTGTAACCATTGGAATATGAATACACCTCGATTGCAATCTCACCATCCTGACTTGAATACTTTACAGTGTTCACAACACTGCCATCTCCGTAAGTATATTCCTTCAAAAGCCATTTGCCGTCAGGCACTGTGGTCTTTACACTTGACACCCTATCCAAATTGTCATAAGCATAGACAGTCGATGTTCCATTGGTAGAAACCTCACTCATAAGAAGGTTATCGTCAGAGTAAGTGTAAACAGTGTTATATTCCCCTGGCCTTTCAACCTTTGTCTTACGACCATACACATCCAAGTAGGTGACTACAGATCCATTCGGATTTGTTTCCGTTACAACGGAGGATCCATCATTATTATTCACATAAGAAGTGGATCTGACACCTGCGCTTGGGTCTATGATCTTTATTCTTCTCCCGTAGGCATCATACTCAAAACTTGTCAAGACACTTTCCGGAGCCACAACCTGATCTAGTTGACCATCCGGACGATAACTGTAGGTTATCTCTCCTCCAGGATCCTGTATGCCGCACACACGTCCTGACTGATCTGAAGTTTTAGTAGAGGAGATGCCTTCTCCCGTTGTTGTCATCGACAACCCTGAATAAGCACAAGTAGAGACTTTCCCTGAAGCCTCCTCTATTTTAATTGGACGTTTATAAGCATCATAATCATACAAAGCCCATCCAGATGCCGAATCCCCCTTGAATGGCAATGAGACCTTGTTTACCAAACCGTCAGCACGATATTCAGTGTCTGTGATAAGCCAAGTACCATCAAAACGTTGAACCTCTGACCTTACCTCTTTTCCAGTGGCATCGTAATGGTTTTTCGAGGTCGGTTGTTTGGTAACTGATTTAGTCACAGTATAAAGACCCTCTCCGCCCCATTCTGTTGCCACTGTTTCTTCAGACAAGTCAGGATATTGTTTTCTTGTCACATTGCCGAAACAATCATAACTATAGTAAGAGGAACGACCTTTTGCATCCTCGACAATCATAGGTGACCCATAAGAATTGTACTGTGAATAATTGGTCGTACGTCCCAACGCATCAGTCTTGGATTTTATAAATCGGCCATCGTCATCATAGACATAAGTATCTCCTACAAAAACGGTACTTGAATATGATGCCGACTTTTCAGACAAGACATTGCCATAACCATCATATGTCCACCTTGTCTCCCCGGTTTTCTTGCCGCCATCCACACCAGTAAATGTTACGACAGAAGATGGTCTCAAAACAGACTCATCATACGATGTGACAGTCCGGTCAATCCACGTAGATTGATTGGCAGATTTTCTTGTAACCTTACGAGTGGCCTCCAAGCCAAGAACATACTGTGAAGTATTCCGTTTATGCGAATATGTGATTTCGACCGTCTCAGAACTCGAACCATCCCCAACACCCGTGACAATCTTTATAGGATAATCAAAAGCATCATAAGAATAAGTTGTCGTGATCTTCTTCCCTGTCAAATTGTCTACCGATAATGATGAATACAAACGCGGATGATACTTACTATAGGTACCATATACCTTATTCCAAGTATATGAAATAGTTTCAAACGGCGATGTGGAGGACGTCACATTACCAAGATATCTATTCATCTCTGTAACCACTCCCGAGTTTTCAGGATCCCGCCTCTCCATTGTTGTGATCCATTCACCGGACCGCTGCGACAGCATATCAAGAGCGGAAACTTTCCCGAAGCCACAAAAACCAAGTCCACGACTGTTGGCAACAGCATCGTAATAAATGTAACTATTATGCGCCAACCTTGTTGAGGATAAATCCGTTGTTGTGGATTCTCGGAGAAGATTCAACGGAAATATCCTCCGCACAAAGCCATTCACCAGCGAATATGAACGAGATTTATCTATTGAATAAACCTCTGAGTATGGAGTGCCAGAAAGGCTCAATATCTCTTGACTCGACATATCGACATACCTATCCTCGGTCACAGTCCCGTAACTATCAACAACAGAAGTCAATAGTCTATTACTTGAAGTGTTTGCGCTGAATCCATAGCTTTTGACCTCATATCCAGTAACCGAAATCAAACTGCTTGTGCCGCGATAATTTGTGATATTACATGGAATGAGATTGGATGCAGACACTGAGGAAGATAGACGATGTTCTATTTGGATAGCCCCGTTTATATTTCTGTATATTGATATATTAGAACCTCGACCAGAACGACTGGTATTCCGATTATAACGCCCTCGCTCCACCAAATCAGGATATCCATCCATATCAACATCTAAAAACAGGTAATCAGAACCGCCATGGACAGGCAACAAAAAGTTAGAATCAACAAAAGACGAACCTGTAAATTTGAATACTTTCCATGAATTTTCAACAGGAGTCGCACGTGTTGATCCTCCTTCCGCTATATTTCTCGGAATAGATCGATTTATCGCTCCATCCAACACAGCCGGAGCTATGACAATATCAAGGTACCCATCGGCATTCAAATCGGTAAAAAACATCGATTTTCCTATTGCGATATCAGTGGAAGCAAGGCCCCAATATGTCTTTGTAAGGTTGAATCGGCCATTGTAAAATCTATAAGATTCGACTCCAGATGATGTTAAATGGCACAATTCAGCCTGACCATCATTGTCAAGATCTACAGAGAAGATTGCTCCACTTGCATAATCTTCCCGTGAAAAATCAAAAAGGGTCAAATCACTTAAAACGCTTCCGTTCATTATGTCGACAACCGCAAATCTGGAACTGCGACTATTACCCTTGATATCTTCATCAAAAGTCATTGTGAGCAAATCCATTTTGCCATCACCATCATAGTCTCCGAATTGATAGACCCGCTCAAGTGGACTTGTGTATCTTTTAACAGTGATTGTTCCTTCCAAGGACACCGTCTTTGATGACAACACTGAAGGAGTTCGGCCATTGGTATACTGATAAACCGTAAGGGTCAACGTCGTCTTGTCGTCTTTGACATCCCCGAAGTTTATTTTCACCAGTTCCTCTATCCCATCTCCATTGACATCCAACGCTTCTATAGTCTGAAAACCCGCTCCTGTCGTAAGCGTGCGATCAACATCAAAAACTCCATCCTCTACCCGAGGTGCGACCAAGATGACTTGATCTTCGGGATACCCACTACCATATTTGTAGGAACGTTTCGTCTCATACCACTTCTTGTCCCAATAGACCACCTTGTAGGGTGAGAAATAAGGATGGATGATCAACCCATCATCATAACTATTTGGAACAAGTTTTCCTCTATTCTTTACGGTAGTTATGCTGTCATTGAAGTAAGACATTAGATAGCCATCACCAGTCTGTCTAAACGATCCATCCTCAATATGAACCACAGTCTGCCCTGTTCCTTCCCCTCCATAATGGAAACGCAGAGGATTGATAGCTTGATCTGCCACCTTGCATTCCACACTACTTAAAAGATTAACACCATCGGACAGATTGTGACTCAAATTGTACTCGTGAAGTATGCCTGGACTACTTACCCTCGTAAGTAATTTCTTGCAACATACAAGTTCTCCAGCATAGTACATTTCGATACAGTCAGTCCTATTCTCATAGAAAAAGTAGATGGACTCTTTCGGGGTTGTGACCGTCCCGGAAACTCTTCTATGTCCATAATCTATTTTAGAGATAACATAGACATTACCAGTATACGACAGTGACTCATAATTGAACGTGATCAGATTCCCTATCGCATCCTCTATCTCTGTGACAGGATAACATCTTTTTGCCGATGAGTTTGTCTCCCAACCATACTTAACCTTACGCCCGTCTGGATAAATAGCAGTGAAGTAAGAAACGACACCGTTGGAAGCAAGGTGCTTCATTACCTTGATGTTTCCTGAAACTGTCTCAAACTGATAGGTAGATGTATAAGAGTCAGTATTCTTTACAAGACGAACGCCATCAAGGCTCCATATCGCATCAGATGAAGATGGGTCCGGAGCCGCCCAACTTCCATCATAGTACGGAGATTTTCCAGACACGGTGACAGAGGACAGTCCACCGATACTCCATCCATAACCAGCAATGCCATTAGAGCCCTGACTGTTATACTGAAGAGAAATCTGAGGAGTCAGACCATAACCAGGAGCGGTTGCTATCGGGATGCTGTAAGTTCTTGCTCCAGTTGGAGAAATGCCAGATACAATCGGAATCCCAGCCACCGGAAGGCTTATGTCAATCGCATCAGCGGCAGACCTCTGAAACGCCGCCTTTTTCAAGCCATTCACTTTCTGCATCCTTAATATCTGTCTGGCAGAAAGGGCAATGCGTTCAGAATTTTCAGATGTCACCGATGCCGGCTCCACAAAAGCTTGCGGCACCAACGTAAACGAAGAATCCCCCTTTTCGTTCACCTCATATCTTTCATTATACCGTTCATCAAAGTTTCGGCTTCGTTGTCCATTCGCCAAAATCGGCATTAACAATGCAACTAAAGCTAAAACCGTGACTGCGCTTACTCTTTTACCCATAAATCTTTTCTTTATCCGTCTTCTGAAATAGTTGATATTGTATCAATTATATTTCAAAAAAATTGGTTCCGCGGATACTTAATGACAACAAAAACAATCCGTATCTTTCAATTTACAAATCAAATTCACCATAGAAATTCACGCCATCGGAAAGAGTTACCGAAATGCGATAGTAACCGGTTCCGGAAAGAGGCAAAAGAAGTGTCGTTGTAGAGATCTGATCATAATACGAAGCATAATCTCCAGTTGTAAGATTCTCAATCTCGACTTCAACAGAAACAACTTTATTGGCAGAAAGAAAAATCGTGTTGGCATTACCTACCAAATAACAAGATAATTCGAAAGGATCTCGTTTCGGTACTTTATGGTTCAAAGAAGAATCTTCGTTTGTCTTATGCATAGTGACTGGTGTAATTACTTCTACACAAGTAGTGGATAACATCTTCGCATAAACGGGAAATGATGCGGCTATACACATCATAAATAAAACCAGAAGGTAAACTTTTCGCATACTCGCTTGTATTATTTGTAAATGTATACCTATAATCCTCTAAAAACTCAAAAAGGGGCATTTTTGGCGTTACAGATTTCCGCAATTTGGTAGCATCGAGAACTAAATTTTCAACGTTTTACAAATAGATAAAAACTATTGCTAAAGATGATGCATCCATAAGTCACTGATTATCAATACCCCCCCCCTAAAACAATTCAAGCTGTAACGAAATTATGTGAACAATCGGTACAGAGTCTCGTTAGGGCCGGAGTAGCCGTTCAATTTTTCACGAAGGCGATGCTTCTTCACGCGGACATTCTCCTTGGAAATGTCCATCAGGAATGAAATTGTCGAGGTGTCAAAGCCGACTATCAGGTAACAAATAAAGCGGATGTCCTCATCTTTCAACTTAGGGAAGTCTGATCTGATCTTGGAGACGATGTCATCAAGGTCAGCGTTTATCCTTGCCTCAAACTTTTTCTGGCCTTCCGATCCGCTGGCTATTTCCTCAAACAAGGTCTGAGTTGAGGAAATGACATCGTGGTAGGCTTTCTCCTTTATCGACTCAAGTCGATGCGATGATGCGGCATCATAGTACTTTCCTATCTCGCAGAATCGCTTTTGATAAAGGGTAACGTACATATCACGCAATTCTTTGATCTTATCCTGCTCACGTTCATTGAGTGATTTCAGATCAAAAATATTCTTGTCCCTTTCTTCTTTTTCCTGCTTGGCCCTGTTCATCACCGTTTCCAAAAGCCTCTCGGATTCTTCAACAGCCTGAGTCAGCCTCTCTTTTTCACGGCTCAAAGCGATTTTCCTTTTCATAAAGGCAATATAGAGCGAACCAACTATCATTAGACCCACTATGAGAAATATGATGCTTCTCTGGTTGGCTATGGTTGATTTTTGTTCAGAGACTTCAGCGTTCAGACGATAGTAATCACTTTGTGCCTTGAACACAGATTGAGCCAATTGTTTCTTTACCACATCATTCTGATAGGACAACAGACTCTTCAGCAAAGTCAAGGCTTCTTCATCGTTTTCTTCATATTCTGCTATCCGATATCTGATTTCCATAGTCTCCACACTTTCTTCACTCTCGGATAACTGCGATAGAATATTCTCTGCTGTAACTTTTTCGCCAATCAGAAGGAGAAGATATGCATATTCATAATATGAAGTCAATGTAAGATTGCCGCGATGTTCCGCAACATATTCAAGCAATCTCAGGTCTCTCTTAACTTCCGGTTTCTCTTGTTGCAGATCATTGCAGACCTGATCCTCCATAGCATAGAATGCGAGCTTGGATGTTGAGTCTAATCCTGAATAAACGGAGGAATATAGACTATCCGCCAAATCGAACTGTTCGTTATTATGATAGGCTTGCGCAATTTTATAGCGAGACAAGGCAAGATTCTTGTCCCCCATTTTTTCGAAACAATCGTGCGCAAAAATAGCGTTCCTCAATTCTTCCTCAGTATTGAAAGATGCGCTGTACGCATTTGCGAGGGCTTCATACGCCAATCCTTTATGATAATAGTCATCAGCACTCGATTCCCGCAAAGCCTGTGAATAGAAAATGACAGCATTCGGGTAATCCTTTCTGTTGGCATAAATTCGTCCCAGATAATAGCAGGACAGCATCTTGTCCTGCGGCGAACCTAATCTCTCGTAATATGCAACTGTCGGTTCCAAAATAGACAAGGCCGTCGTGTCAATGTAGTTCTTGTCCAACGCCATCGCAAACAGCAGGGAATAGCGGGCACGAAGCGACTTGGTGTTCAGTGTCAGTGAATCAACTTTCCTCAGAACCCGCAGGGCACTGTCCGGCCTCTCCTGAATGTAAGTCTCGACATCCTGAAGCAAAGACTTGGTCTGCCTGTTGTCGCAGGAGACTAATAAAAATGACATCAAGAGGAATATAATTACGAATCTGTTCATCTGTCAATAGTTACAAGTTACGGATTTTTAGAAGTCAACTAATTTGTCTTCACTAATATATAAAGGATATCCTAATAATCAAAATATTCAGGTTTACGTTTACCGCAACAACCACAGAGCAAGCTGGATAACAAAAATAGCGAGGTAATATATTCAACAACAAGAAATTAAAAACTTGCAAAAGTTAAGTGCCATCAGAACTGGAAGTAGATGAACGACTGGAGGTCGGCGGTGATGAACTGGCAGATGATGAAGACGGCGAGGGCGCAGGCGAGGACCATCAGAGGGAGGGGCATCGAGGCGAACCAGATGCGGTAGCGGCGCTTGAAGTTCTCGGGAAGCCAGTGGATGAGCATACCGACGATGAAGACCACGATGACTCCGAGGTGCTGCTGAACCATCTGCGGAATCAGGGACAGATCCCACTCACCGCCGATCCGCTCGACCATATTCTTTGCCGTGCTCCACGCTTTCTCGTTTGCTTCCGCCGGGTTCAGATTGGAGCCGCTTCGGAAGAAAAGGCGAGTGAAAGTAATGAATATGAACGTCATAGCAACCGCCCAACCTGTCTCAAGCCACGAGAACGAGGCCTTGAAGCGGCAGATGTGGTAGAGCATCCGCACGGCGGCGCCTACGAAGATGATGAGCGTCCAGACGAAGAACATATTGAACACCGAGGCGGGAACCGTGGTCTTAAGAATATAAAAGCACAGACAGACCAGCCCGATCACCAAGGTGCGGACATAGACATTGCAGCTTTTCCAGAAGCGATAGATCAGCATTCCGAGGCCGTTCAGACCACCCCAGATCATAAAGTTCCAGCTTGCCCCGTGCCACAGACCGCCGAGGAGCATAGTGTCCATCCTGTTGATGTCCGAGATCAGTTCCTTGCGGTACTTCTTGCAGAAAGTGATCAGGAGGGCAAGGACGGCGGCGATCACAAGCACCACTCCGAAAACCCACCAGTTCTTCGCAAGTGCCGAGGCTAAGAAAGCGATGCCGAGGATGATGGCATAAGAGCCGAAAGTGCCGTTGCGATTGCCTCCAAGCGGGATATAGAGGTAGTCCTGAAGCCATTTGGAGAGGGAGATGTGCCACCTCTTCCAGAACTCTCCGGCGTTACGGGCCTTGTACGGAGAGTTGAAGTTCTTCGGCAGGTAGAAGCCCATCAGCATAGCGACACCTGTGGCGATGTCGGTGTAGCCGGAGAAGTCGGCATAGACCTGAAGCGAATAGCCAAACAGGGCCGTTAGGTTCTCGAAACCGGTGTAGAGAAGCGGATTCTCGAAAACCCTGTCGCAGAAATTCACAGCCAGATAGTCACTGAGAATCAACTTCTTGGCAAGTCCGTTGAGAATCCAGAAGATGGCGATTCCGAACTGCCTCCGGCCGAGGAAGAACGGTTTGTGCAGCTGCGGGAAGAACTCCTTAGCACGGACGATAGGCCCGGCCACAAGCTGCGGGAAGAAACTCAGGTAGAACCCGAAATCCCAGAAATTGCGGATCGGCCCGATTGTTCTGCGGGACACATCGACCACATAGCTGATGGCCTGAAAGATGAAGAACGAGATTCCCACAGGCAGAAAGATCGAATCGACGCTGAACGCCTGTGAGCCAGTCAGTTGGTTACCCCAAACGGCAAACCAGTCCTTGACGATGAACTCCGTTCCGAAGAGGTTATTGACCACATCCGTCAGGAAATAGGCGTACTTGTAGTAGCACAGCAGCGACAGATCAACCACCACGCTCAACAGAACTATCGCCTTCCGTCCGAAACTTCCTTTGACTCCCGACAGGACGAAACCCGCAAGGTAGTTGAAGACAATCACAAATCCGAACAGGATGAGGAACAGTCCGCTGGTCTTGTAGTAGAAAAAAAGGCTGACGAAGAACAGGAAGGCATTGCGCAGCAGCACCTTGTTCCTGAACACACACAGAAATGCAAGCACTATCGCAAAGAACGCCCAGAAATAGAACTGGGTGAACAACAACGGGTGAGCCTGATCAAAAGAGAACAAGTTCCTGAAAAAATCCGCAACCACATCCCAGAATCCCATCATCTGTCTTTCTTTAAGTGTTCCACATACTTATCCATCAAGGCATTGAAAAGCAAATCGCCCAGCAGTTCATACCCTGCCTCCGTGAAATGAATCTTATCACGCTTCGCCAATCCGGCCTCTTCCCATTTCCTCATCGAGCCGAGACCACCCATAATGTCAAACAAATCCCACACGCCTGCTCCGCATTCTTTTCCAAGACGCAGAAAAGCCTGCTGTGCGAGCCGCCCGTTGGAGTTCACATAATAGCCCTTGCGGCGAGACCTTCTGAAACTGTCATTGTTGGTGACAAAAAGAATGGCACAGTCAGGTCTGACAGAGCGCACCTGAGAGACCAAAGCCTTATAACGTACGACAAAATCGTCCGGCGAAAAATTCGAGGCGGTCGCATCATTGATGCCTACAGCGAAAATCACCAAATCAGGATCCACCATCCCAAGATCGCGCACCAGATCCTGACACCTGGCATAAGCTCCGAGCGACGCCCCGTTCACACCTATTCCGGTAACCGAAATGCCCGGAAAAGGATTGTCAAGGAATATTCCTGTAAGGGTGAACTCTCCCCTCCCCTTAGTGGCTATCTTCACCGAGTCGGTCAGACAAGGCAACGAGAAAGACCAACACGAGTCCTTAGGGACAAGGCATCCGGACAAAGTGTCCCCCTTTGCCGTGACAACCACAGGCATTCTGTCGCCAATTGACGAATACCCAAGGACTTTCACTTCATTGAACAAGAACGATGGATCCGATGGCCTCGGGTCGCGGGCCACAGTGGTGACAGTCACGGAAGCCTTGTCCTCCGACGCGCTCAGAGCCATTCCGGTCAATCCAAGCCGGTGGTCCGGCTCTCGCTGGATGTTCTTCGTAACTTTCCATGAGCCTTCATAAACAGTTGTGAAACTGCTCGGGTTGTTTGTTCGGGCGGCGGAGAAAGGGAAAACCATTCCCCTGCCCCCGTCCATCAACGGACGAAGCGAAAGAAGGTCATTCCTAATCTGTTTTGTAAATGTTCCCGCCTGCACGTGCGAGCCGCCCAGATGCAGCACTTTCAGATTACCTTTGCCAAGAAACAACACGGAATCCATCTTCAGGAAAAGACGGTCGAAAGATGAACTGTCTCCTTGGAACACTATCCTGTTATGTCCGAAACGCGCGAAGTCATAGTCCGGAACAACCTTCCTCAACGACTGACCGGAAAGAGTCGCGGGAAGCAGCAGCAAAAGTAATGAATATGTCAGAGAATGTCTCATAACTTACTATCCATCAAAGTGTCACACACAACAGGGCGAGGACTTAGACTATCACGGAGGTTTCGCAAATACATTCCCACAGCCTCGTCTGTAAGTTCCTGACGGAGCTTGTAGAAGTCATGATAAAGAAGGAATGAACGGGCAAGTGCGTTACCGATTTCAAGAGCGCCCCGGTGGGTGAAATGGATGTGGTCCGGACCCGCGAGAGCCGGGTTGTGATTCACCCACTCCTTCATCGAGCCAGCCCCGCCCATCACGCTGAATGTGTCCCAGTAGGCAACTCCGTTTTTAAGGCTGTTGACTTTCAGTGAGTCGTTCAGCTGATCCAGAAGCGGCCATGTGATGCGGCTGCCGTCCACACTCTTGCACATATCGGCCGGGCCGATGAACATCAGTTTGGCTTGAGGAGCCACCTCCTTGAAATAGTCAAACTGCATCACGATTCTCCTCACGTAGTTTGAAATGGCCTTCTTAGAGGCTATCCCAGGCATCGCGTTTCCTCCGAACTGCAGGATTATCAGACGGGTGTCAGTCTTTGCGAAGCTTTCCTTCATCACCTGACGGTTGATTGAAGAGAATATGTATCCGGCGCATCCGCGCAAAGCCACGTTGTCCACAGCCACGCCTCCCTCACCGTCCAGCATTATTCCATAGACCTCAGCGTTTCCGGAGAACTTGACGGAACCTCTCTCCACATCGGAAGGCAACTCCCAAGAGACCAACGAGACACTCTCGCGGGCGGAATCAATGACAGCTTTCCTTTCCGGCAACGTATCGCATCTCAAGGTCATCCCAAACCCCGCCGAATTCCGTCCAAGAAGCACGGAAACTTTTGATATTGATTTGACTGACTCCTGAGAGTATCTGTTCTTTGTCCTGTTGAAAGTGAACGTTCCGCTCCCCGAGACATCCGTAAACTGTGTCAACGGGCCGTAGCGCTTGTGAGACGCCTTCTTTGTCAGCGAGTCCCCGACCATAGCATAGCGGGTAAGCCCTCCAGACGCGCTTTGCGAAAGCGAGACGGTAGGAATCCTTTGAATCATCGGAACCATCCCCGGCCCTGAACCGCCGAAGCGCTCCTGAAGATCCTGCCTCAGGACAGCTGTGATCCTGTCCATCTCAAGCTGCGAGTCTCCGTAATGGAGAACCCTGACCGTCCTCCCGGAATCAACCGCACAGGCCATCTCCGCAAAAAGCGAATCGAAGAATGTATAGTCATCTTCAGGCAGACTTATCCGGTTGGGATTTGAGGTTATGTAGTCATAGTAATAGCGCAGGGTGTCCGAAGAGCCTTCCACCATCTCATAGCTTCTCTTCATGGCCAGAAGCACGGAATCCACATCGACGATTGACACACTGTCCTGAAGGTCAGCAAGGTAGGACTGATAGGACGGAAACCGCAGTTTCATATTACCGACACTGATTCCTTTGGACGGCCAGACGTACCAGACCGCAAACAGAATCAGGAAAACCGACAGAATAAACAAGAGTACCTTATGCTGTTTCATAATGACTATCTGTAAATCACAAGTTTACATCCCTCACGAATGAAATCGCTCCGAAGGTTGTTCCATCTTTTAAGATCGGAAACCTTGACTCGGTATCTGGCCGCGATACCTCCCAGCGTGTCCCCTCTCCTGATTGTGTAGGAAATTCTGTCCGTCCTCTCGGCCTGCTTCTTCCGGATCGAGTCAAGACGGGCTTTTCTGAGAGCGGCCTGCTCCTGCAGGAACGCCTGCCTCTCGGCTTTGCGCCTCTTCGCAAGCGCCTCGATCTGACCATAGGCGGCAGGAATGTTCCCGGAATATTCCTCCTCCGCATTCCTCAGACTCCTGAGAATCGCGGACTCTGCGAATGAGGCCGAATCCAGGACCGCCAAAGCCGTCGGACTCGAAGCGAAAGCCACTATCGAAGCGTCCCAATCACGATACTCTTCAAAAAACTCCTGAAGCCTGTCCAAAGCTATCCTTGTGGAAATCCATTCGTCAAAACGTACGTCAACAGAGTCTGGAAGCCCTACGCTGGTCACTGAGCCTGTAGAAATGACCGAGTCTGCCGACAGGACTGAGCCTTTGGTCATTTCGACTGGCTCGGTGACCGAAAGGCGAGCCTTTCCTCTGATTGCGTCCAGCGTCGACAGCGCCCATATTCCTTCCCTTCCTTCGTCAAGTCGCTGGTCGGCAAGAGCCAAAGGCAGGAAAAGAATTCGTTCAGGCATATTTCTTGACTCCAGTTCGGTCCGCAGCGAATCGACAAAGTCCGGCGTGGTGCACCACCCCCGCACCCAACACCCCGCAAACAGAGCCATTCCGATGAATATTCTGAATAATTTCTTCATCCGTCCGTATATTCAACACAAAATTCAAAGATACGTATTTTTCCGTTGTGAACGGAGAAGATAATCGGGTAGGCGGTAAAAAAAGTATTCTTGCCGCCTACCCGGTCGTATATTCACCTCCCGGTCACCGCATGACAGCTCCGGGCCTTATAGCTTTGCTATGGCTGTGACAAGCTGCTCGCCAAGTCCGATTGTGTAGCCTTCGGTGGTGAAGAAGACACGGTTGAAGGTGTCGGCAAGAAGGAAATACGGCATCCTGCGGCCTTTAAGGTCAATTCCGTCAGGAATGATTCCGAAACGGACATTGGACGGAAGCGATGCGGAATATTCCTTAAGCCACTCAAGCCCTTCCGCTGTGGTAAGAAGCAGGATAGGACGGTTCCAGGACTCCAGACGGGATTTGGCTGCCATCATATCGTTGATGGCGTGGACAGACGGTTCCTGACGCGGGGTGAGGAAACCGACCACATAGAAGCCGCGTCCGGTGGTCGAAAGGATGGACACAGGTTCCGCACCCGGTTCCGTGAGGTACTTCGTCTCAGCGTCAAAGGATCCGATTACGGACAGTTTGTCTTCAGGAATGACTATGCTAAGCTCCAATGTCGTGGTCTCGCCCTCTTTGACTGAGAACTGCTGCATCGTGACAGGCACGCTGCCATCGGAAAGACGGTTGCCGCTGACAAGCACGTAATCACCGGTGTCGAGCGACGTACCCTTTTTGAAAACATTCGCCCAGCTGACTCCGCCGCCCATATCCACCTGACCTTCATCAAAAGTAAGTAGTCTGGTGTCTCCATTATCTATCTTGCTGATAGTAAAGTGAGAATAGTATCCCGGATTGGCGAGTATCGCCGTAGGCCTATAGTTAAGTACAAGGGTTCCTGTCGGAGCCGCCACCTGTGAGGAAGCCTCAAAATCCACATCAATCCATTTTCCGGCATCCTTGTATTGGATCTTGCCGGTAACAGGATCCTTGCGGGCGTCGATGCCGAGAGTCCTTGCAAGAGCCACAAAGAATATGTTTCTGGAGCGGACATCCGCCATCCTCGCCTGGTAAACGCCCTTTGGAGACATCGGAATACTCCAGGCCTTAGGGTCGCGCGACAAGGTGATGCTGTCGTTCACCCATTTGATCAGGTTGGCTGGAACAGCCAGCTCCTCCTTTGACAGCTCATTCCCGAAACGGGACGAGAAGAAGGATTTGTAAGGACTTAGGAACTCATTCTCCACCCTCGGGCAAAGCATAGCGTCCGAAGCGTTGTAACTGTCATCTAAAATAACTCTGGTCACGTCAATCAAATCCTTGTTGCTCAATGATTCAAGCAAGTCGATGGCCCTTTGGTCAGGATGATCCTCAAGGAACTTGGCAATCACCTCGTGATTTCCGGTGGAAAGGGACAGGAGTCTTCCTTTCCTTGTCCCGTCCGAGGCGATGAACGTGGCCATATAAGCCTTTCTGATACTGTCCTCACGTGCGAAACGCCTGTCATTCTCCGCCCTCTGCTCCGGTGTCACCTCCGGAATGTTCGCTGACTCCGGCGGTGGAACAATCGTCATGGACTGAGGGTCGTATGAATGCTCGTCAGTGATTGTGATTACGATATTCCTGTCCTTTCCGAAAGAGACCTTGGAGTAGCCATACTTGCCGTCCTTTGAAGCCCAGACCATCATATCCCCCATTCCGGCAGTAAGGGAAGTACATCCCTGGTTGTCAGTATATTTAGATAATGCAGGATAAAACTCCGCATAGTTGTAGATCATAAATTCCACAAGGGCGCTGTCAACAGGGGCTCCATCTTTCCCGACTACCGTGAAATCAACTTCAGCCGTCTTGGCATAGTTATCAATCAGATTGATTTCCGTGAAGTTAGGGCCGATCATAACTTTTTCTTCCGGGCCGTCATAGCTGCCGAATACCCTTGTGTGCATCAACAGTCCGCGGCTTGCGGGAGAATTGAACCATCCAAGATTCAGGACAGGCTCCGGCTCGCAGGCCCCAAGGAAATACCATGTTCCGTCAGCCCAGGCCTCAACCCAGGCATGGTTGTCATCCGTATGCGCCCAGCGAGGAGTATAGACCTGACGGGCAGGAATACCGACAGCCCTGAGGGCGGCTACTGCAAAAGTTGACTCCTCCCCGCAACGTCCGAGCGAACTGACCGCGGAGGCGAGAGGGGAAAGAGTCCTTGCGTCCGAAGGCTTGTAGGTCAGTTTCTCGTGGCACCAGTGGTTGACCTCAAGAATCGCGTCCTTCATACCCAATCCTTCAATCCTTGGCTTCAATTCGCGGTAGAAAACGACGCGGGATGTGTCAAGGTTCTCATTGTTGGCCCTGACAGGAAGCACGAAATGACGGAACACCCTTTCCGGCACATTCCATCCCAGTTCCCTGCGAGCCTCGAAGGAAGAACGTATATTCTGAAGATAATAGTCAGTGCTGTAGTCTGTCAGATCCGCCAAAGGCATATAGGCGTACAGGAACTCCAGCGCCTCAAATTCCTCCGTGGTCAGATAAAGGTCATCGACAAAGCCTTCCGATCCGGTCAGACACATCTTTTCCTTATCCACCGCGAAAAAGGCCTTGAGACGCTCCGGCTCGAGCCTGTTTTCCAAATCCGCCTCAACCTTGGCGCGATAAGCGGTGTCAGTCATAAAATGACGGACATCGCAAGAAGAGAACAGCAGCAAAGCCGCAGTCAATGATAAGATTGCTTTTCTCATAAACATTTAATATACAAACCCAAAAACAACCCTCCCCCGACGAAAATGCCGGAGAGGAGGGTTGAATATCCATTATTATCGACCATAAAGGTCCTTGTCTGTTACTCCTCTTCTTTCTCCTGAGCCGCGTACTCTGCAAGCAGTTTCGTCTGAACATCACCAGGAACAGGCTGATAGTCAGCGAAGGTCATAGTGAAGGTGGCCGCACCGGAAGTCAGGGAACTGAGGGTTGTGGAGTAACGGTACAGCTCGGCGAGAGGCACACGCGCCTTGAGCACGGAGAATCCCTTGTCAGAGCTCATTCCCTCGATGATCGCCCTCTTGTTCTGGAGGTCTGACATACAGGCTCCCATATAGTCGGCAGGGGTCAGGATCTCCACGTTGTAGATAGGCTCCATAATCTTCGGTCCAGCATTGCGGAAGGCCTCCTTGAAGGCATTGCGAGCGGCGAGGATGAAGGAGATTTCATTTGAGTCAACCGGATGCATCTTTCCGTCATAGACGAACACCCTGATGTCACGGGCATACGAACCGGTGAGAGGGCCTTCGGTCATCTTGTCGTTGAGACCTTTCAGGATAGCCGGCATAAAGCGTGCGTCGATAGCGCCGCCGACAACGCAGTTGTAGAACTCGAGCTTTCCGCCCCACTCAAGGTTGAACTCCTCCTTGGTCTTCACATTGAGGACAACATCCTTGCCGTCAATCTTGAACTTGTTGGTGAAAGGAACTCCCTCGACGATAGGACAGATGAGGATTGAAACCTCTCCGAACTGTCCCGCTCCTCCCGACTGCTTCTTGTGACGGTAATTGGCCGTGGCGACCTTGGTGATGGTCTCGCGGTAAGGAATCTTCGGAGCGAACATCACGACCTTGACACCGAACTCGTTCTCAAGACGCCATTTGCAGACATTGATGTGCTGCTCGCCCTGTCCGCTGAGGATGGTCTGCTTGAGTTCCTTGGAATATTCCACTATGATTGTCGGATCCTGAGCTGAAATCTTGGAGAGAGCCTCACCAAGCTTTGTCTCATCATTCTGAGACTCGGCCTTGATCGCGCAACGGTACCTGGAGGCAGGGAATACGATGTGCTCGTAGGATATTCCGGAACCCAACTGTGAAAGGGTAACGTTGGTCTTTCCTGAACGGAGCTTCACCGTACATCCGATCTCGCCGGCCATAAGGCCTGCGACCTTCTCCTTCTTCGCGCCGGCCACGGCGTAGATTGCGGAAAGTCTTTCCTTGTCTCCCGTCTCCGGGTTCTCAAGATCCATTCCCTCTGTCAGATGGCCGGACATAACCTTGAAATAGGAAACCTCTCCGAGGTGCGGCTCTACATCAGTCTTGTAGATGAACACGGAAGTAGGGTTCTCAGCCTTGCACTCCACGACATCGCCACCCTTTGTGACAGACTTGGTCTCCGCAGGAGAAATGGCTGTCTTGATGGTGAACTCCATAAGCCTCTTGACTCCGATGTCCTTCTTGCCGGAAAGACAGAAGATAGGAAGCACGCCGCCCTGACGAATTCCGATTCCGAGTCCCTCACGGATTTCATCCTCACTGAGCGAACCGTTCTCGAAGAACCTTTCCATCAATGTGTCGTCAAACTCGGCTGCCTTCTCGATCAGCTCCTGACGCAGGGTCTCGGCCTCGGACATAAGATTGGCCGGGATATCCAGATCCTCGCGGGTTCCGTTGTCATCCTTGAAATGATAGTATTTCATCTTGAGGACATCGATGAAACCGTCGAACGAAGGTCCCGGATTGACAGGGAACTGAACGACTATCGGCTTATGTCCGAATGTCTCCTTCATCTCGGAAAGGGTCTTGTCCCAGTCCGCCTTCTCGGAATCCAACTGGTTCACAGCCACGATGAGAGGCAGTTTGTACTGGTCGGCATAACGAGCGAAGATGTCCGTACCCACCTCGACACCCTGCTGAGCGTTGATGACAAGAATACCGTTCTCACAAACCTTGAAGGCCGATACGGCGCCTCCGATGAAGTCATCGGAACCCGGAGCGTCAATCACGTTGAACTTCGTGTTCATAAACTCGGCGTAAAGCGGAGTGGCGAAGATTGACCTCTGATTCAGTTTTTCGATTTCCTCATTGTCGGAAACAGTGTTCTTGTCCTCGACCGTGCCTCTTCTGGCGATCACCTTGCCCTCATAGAGCATAGCTTCAGACAATGTGGTCTTACCTGATTTGGCGCTGCCAATCAGAACCACATTACGAATGTCTTTGGTAGAATATTCTTTCATTACTATAAGTTATTAATTATGAACTATTTGTTAGCGAATCATCACTATGTGGCGACATCGGGGCAAGAATCGTTTTACCTCAGAATGCGCGTCATAGCGTCGCCGAAAGGCAAATCTAATAAAAAAATGTTCCAATAACAATAGCGTAATCAGTGAATATCCTCACTTCGCAGGTAAAAATCCACCAAAGCCTGTCCTCTAAGGCCTATCTCATCATAAATCATCCTGTCCAACGACACCGGATCAGCTCCTATCGCGGAGCATATTCCTTCAAAATCCTGGACTCCGGCATAAATCCGTTCCTCGTCCATCGCGCGCTCGAAAGCGGCGTAGTCAACTTCTGTCCTGTCCGTTTCCATAATCGTTTTTTTTGCAAATAACATCGCTTCGCAGGAAAAAAACAACCGGTGGTTGCAATCAGATGGGGGTAAATACTGTAATATTTCTGTTTTTTATCAATCATATATGATTTTTATATCACACGGTTGCATTTTACAACCAATGGTTACAATTCATAAACTATTCTTTTGGATACTTTTGTGGCAGGCAAAACTAAAGTTCACCGGATATGGATGACAAGACGATCAAGGGCAACCTTGAAAAGAAGAGGAATGAGCTTGGTCTCTCACAGACCGAGATGGCCCGACGTCTTGAGATTTCACTGAACGCCTACCGCAAGCTTGAAAAGGGAAAGACCAGAATCCTCAACGAACACGTAGGAAGGTTCGCTGAGGAGACAGGTATTTCAGTGGCTGAAATAGTGAACGGGTTCGAGCCTGTTGATTCTTTCGAAAGCGAACTCAACAGCATAAAGGAAGCCTACGACAACAGGATCCGCGCCCTGGAAGACGGCTACATCAGCGAAATAAAAGCCATGAAGGAGGAAATCCGACGCCTGGGCGAAAAAATCAAGGACAAGGAGGAAGTGATAGCCATGAACCGGAAACTCATCAGCCGCTACGAGAAGGAGCTCGGGCTAAAGTCCGGTGAATAGCGTAGGCTCCAGCTCCTTGGGATGAAACGAGCGGCGGTGCCAAGGGGTCAGGCCGAATTTTCTTATTGACTCTATGTGTTCCTTGGTCGGATAGCCCATATTCCTGTCCCAGCCGTATTCGGGGTATTCCCTCGCAAGCTCACGCATCCTCTCGTCCCTCCATGTCTTCGCCAGCACCGACGCGGCCGAGATTGATGAATATGTCGCATCTCCGTGGACCACTGTGCTGTAAGAGCCGAATCCATAGTCATCGAACGGCCTGAAGCGGTTGCCGTCTATGAGGAGGTAGTCCGGACGAGGGCTCAGCCTCCTGACCGCCCGCTGCATTCCCGTTACAGAAGCCCAGAGTATGTTCAGCTCATCAATCTCGGCCGGACTGACTGACTCCACGGCCCACGAGACAGCTTCCCTCTCGATTATCGGTCTGAGGATGTCCCTGGATTTCTCGCTCATTTTCTTGGAGTCATTCAGCAGAGGATGGTGGAAATCAGCCGGCAGAATCACCGCGGCGGCATAGACAGGACCGGCGAGCGGACCTCTTCCGGCCTCGTCGCATCCGGCCTCAAGCCGTCCCGGTTCCATAAACGGCAGTAAATGTATTTCCTTCGGCATATTCAAAAAAGCGTCCAGTACGGACGGCAAATATAGCCAGAAATTTGAGTTTAGACAGGAAATGTCTAATTTTGTTATGCATTTCCGCTTGAAATGTCTAATTTTACTTGATTGTATTTCACAAGGATCCGCGATAAACTCCTTGCGTATGACAAAGTTTTCAACACCAAGGGTTTGCCTGCTTGTGAAAGTTGACTAATAATTATCAGGAATATGAGAAGATTCTTAGTTAGCGCCGCCGCGGCCCTGATGATCGGGGTAAGCGCTATGGCGGACGAGGGTATGTGGATGCTTCCACTACTCCAGAAACTCAACGCAGACGCTATGAAAGATCTCGGATGCAGGCTTACCCCTGACCAGATTTACAGCGTGAACCATTCCTCACTGAAGGATGCCATCGTCATATTCGGAGGTGGATGCACAGGCGAGATGATTTCTGACAAAGGTCTGCTGGTGACCAACCACCACTGCGGCTACAGCAGCATCCAGATGCTCTCAAGCGATGAGCACAACTACCTTGAAGATGGATTCTGGGCGATGGACAGCTCTGAGGAAATCCCGGTCCCTGGACTCACGGTGACATTCCTCGTGAATATGAGCGATGCCACCGAAGCCATCGAGGGGGCAGCAAGCGACGAAGAGAGAAAAGCTGTAGGAGAAGCACTTGTCAAGGCTGCCGAGGAGCGGAATACAGGGTGTGAGGTGATGCTTACCTCGTTCTACAACAACAATGTGCATTACATAATTGTGTATAAGGAGTACAAGGACATCCGCTTCGTCGGAGCGCCACCTGCCTCCATCGGCAAGTTCGGCGGCGAGACGGACAACTGGATGTGGCCTCGCCATACAGGCGACTTCTCGATGTTCAGAGTCTATGCCGGCAGGGACAACGAGCCTGCGGAGTATTCTGAAGAGAATGTTCCGTACTCTCCAAAACAGTCGCTCACAATATCCCTAAAGGGCATCAAAGAGGGTGACTACACGATGATTATGGGCTATCCGGGACGCACGCAGAGATACCAGACAGAGGCGCAGCTCAACCAGATGCTCGAAGTTCAGGACATCTCCATAGAGGCCAGGACACTCTATCAGGACATTATGTGGAAATGGATGGAGAAAGACCCTTCCATCAGACTGAAATATGCCGACACATACGCCGGTTCGGCCAACGGCTGCAAGAAGTGGATCGGAGAGAAAAAAGCGTTCAAAGACTTGAATGTCATCGGTAAAGAGCGTGACAAGGAAGCCCGTTTCCAGAAATGGGTGGATAAGAACAAGAAGCGCTCGGAGCTTTATGGAACAGCCCTGTCAGAGATAGCGGAGGGAGTGAAAGCGAACGCACAGCCCGAAAAAGACGCGAGGCTTCTGACGGAAACCCTCTTCAGGATTGAACTCATAAGCCTGAACAGCGCCTTTGAAAGGAGATTCCAGGAAAGTGTCAAGGCAGAAGCCGACACAGCGGCGGCGCTCGCAAAAGGACTTGACGCTCTGAAGGATATTTACGAAGACTACTACGCTCCTCTGGATAAGGAAGAGACTGCCGCCCTTCTTAAGTTTTACAGGGATAAAGCCAATCCTGAGTATTACCCTAAGGATTTCGGCGAGGATTTCGCGACAATGGACATCGACAATTATGTGAACGGGCTGTTCAGCACAAGCATATTCACTTCCTTCGAGAAGGTCAGCCAGGCTGTCGGGAAAGACGGGATCCATGCGTTGCGCAACGACCCTGTCAACAATTTGGCCTCCTCCGTGCTTGACGTATTCCTGAAGATAAGGGGCAAGTACGACAACGAGGCCAGAAGCAAGGTCAGAGCGGCCTCCAAGGCTTTCACCGCCGGCCTGATGGAATGGCGGAAAGGAAAGGCCATGTATCCTGACGCAAACTTCACGATGAGACTTACCTACGGAACAGTGAAGTCATATTCACCGAAGGACGCGCTCAACTACAGGTACTACTCGACAATCTACGGAGTGATGGAGAAAGAGGATCCGGAGAACTACGAGTTCATTGTTCCGGACAAGCTTAAACAACTCTACGTCAAAAGGAACTACGGACGCTACGCTATGTCTGACGGCAACCTTCCTTGCTGCTTCCTGACTACCAACGACATCACCGGAGGCAACTCCGGCAGCCCCGTGCTCAATGCTGACGGCCAGCTCATAGGACTTGCCTTCGACGGCAACTGGGAGTCAATGTCGAGCGACGTGATGTTCGAGCCGGATCTTCAGAGAAGCATCTGTGTGGACATCAGGTACGTACTCTTCCTGGTTGACAAATTCGGAGGCGCCGGGTATCTCATCAAGGAGATGAACATCGTAGACTGACGGTTTTTGAGGCACTCCTTTCTTCCTCACCGCGACCAGATGAAGGCAAGAGCGGTCGGTGCTGGTGGGCAATCACCATTGACAATAAGACAATTAATTTAACAGCAGGCAATTGCCTGCCTGCGATGATTTCAGATAATGACAGAACAGGAAATAATGAATATGCTTGCCGAGGTGGTTCATCCGGCCAAAGGAAGCAAAAGCATCGTCGAACTGGAGATGGTTGATTCCGTCTCGATAGCGGACGGCAAAGTGACAGTCACACTCGCGTTCCCGAAAAGGCGTGACCCACTCTCTGAATATCTCGTCGGCAGCACCCGAGCGGCTGTCATACGCAACGCTCCGAAAGGAACAGAAGTCGAGGTCAGGACTGTGGTCAGGGAAGAGGCTCCGAAGAAAAAGGCAGGGCTTGATCTCGGGCTTGAGGAGGTCAACAATGTCCGGCACATCATCGGTATAGCATCCGGAAAAGGCGGGGTCGGAAAATCCACCGTGGCCGTCAATCTGGCTGTGGCGCTTGCCCGTCTTGGCTACAAAGTCGGTCTGGCCGACGCTGATGTCTACGGCCCTTCTGTTCCGCTTATGACCGGCACCGAGGGATTTGTTCCGGAAGCCGAGGAAATCTCGGAAGGCAAGGAAGTGATCTACCCTATAGAGAAATACGGCGTGAAATGGATGTCCATCGGCTACTTCGCCGAGCGGGGACAGGCTCTGATCTGGCGCGGCCCCATGGCTTGCAACGCACTAAAACAGATGATTTTACAGGTACGTTGGAGTGTACTTGACTTTCTGCTCATAGACATGCCTCCGGGAACCGGCGACATCCACATCTCCCTCGTGAACGACATCCCGATGGAAGGTGCCTTGATTGTCACCACACCTCAGGAGGTCGCACTCTCGGATGTCGAGAAAGGCGTGAATATGTTCCGTAACAAAAACATTGACCGTAAGATTTTCGGTCTTGTGGAGAATATGGCATGGTTCACCCCGGAAGAGCTTCCTGAGAACAAGTACTATATTTTCGGCAAGAACGGAGGCAAGGAGATGGCCGACAGATACGGCATTCCGCTGCTTGGTCAGATTCCGATAGTCCAGAGCATCCGCGAATGCGGAGACTCCGGTGAGCCGGCAGCCCTTTCCACCCGTCCTGACGGGCAGGCATTCATAGACCTCGCATCCCGTCTCGCACAGGCCGCCGAGTCCTGACTCATTTCCTGCGCAAGAAAGCCCAGGAAGCGATGGAAAGAGCCAGAAGAACGAAAAGGGTCATGGACGAGGCGCGTGAGACTTTCTCGCTCCAGACATATACCTTCGGCTCGTAACGCATAACAATCTCATGCTCTCCGGCAGGGATGTTGGCCGCGCGGAGAATCCAATCGGCGCGGAACAGTTCCAACGGAGAGCCGTCAATCGTGGCCGTCCAGCCGTCCGGGTAATAGACCTCGCTGAATACGACTGTTCTGTCGGACGAAGCGCTGTAATGGTAACGAAGCTCGTTCGGGGCGTAGGAAGTCATCGTAATCGTGTCGGCTTGTTGTGCGGAATTACCTTCTGAAAGTGAAGCACTTGCGTAATCAGCACCAGTAGGGGTCGCCGCAAATTCGGCTTGTGCCCAGGCAAAATCGTCACCGATTACCGCGGTGTGCCTGAGGTTCACTGAATCAATAAGGGCGATTTCCTCGTCCGGAGTCTCAGCGGGAACAAATGAATCCACGAACCAAGCCGGGCCGTAAGCCTCAGGATTCTCAACCGGAGACACATCCGAGCCGAGGATGAAATATTTGGTGTTCAATGCGGAAAGCACCGGAATATTCTTGAGTCCGCTTTGGAAATCCTGGACGCTCTTCGCACCGTTGGTGTTATTCGCCACGGTCTGGAACTCCTTGACGATGTGTCTGTCAATCAAGTCCTGATAACGCTGGAGCTTGGCAGGGCTGTACCCTCCGACACACTTGTGCCAATACGGATTGAAAGAGTCGTTGAATATGTCGGCCGTCAGATCCACAACCCTGTAGGATGGAGCCTTGTCTTCAAGAATACGCTTGTCCACCGGCCTTGCGGTAAACCGGTTGTTGAACTGCCGTGGTGTCGTGAAGCTCTCGGAATTGAGGTAACGCTTGCCGACAGCGAACATATTCAGGAAGATAAGCAGGCATATTCCAGCCATTGCCTTCATCCTGCGCGCCGAGCCGACGCAAGGATCGCTCTCATGTGACTTCACGGCGTTTTTAGGAACGCTGTAAGCCCATATTAACAGGCAGAACGTCGCCACTATCATAATCATCGACCAAAGTGCGTCAGAGGAAAAAATATGCCTTCTGTCGGCCTTCAGGGCATCCACGATGATGTCCTGCATCTGTGCGTCCGCCCTGCCCGAAAAAGACCCGGCGACACCCGGAACCAGGAAGCAGAGAAGACAGAACCCGGCCGTCAGCGCAAGAGCTGTCCAACCTGCCTTCAGGAACTCCTTTTTTGAATATTCCTGCTTCAGGATGCGGTCAAGGGTAAGGAATCCCAACATAGGGAGGGTGAATTGCAAGACAATCAGAGCCATCGAGACTGTTCTGAACTTGTTGTACATCGGAGCGTAGTCGAAGAACAGCTTTGTGAACCACATAAAATGGTTGCCGAGTCCAAGGAAGACAGCTACGATTGTCGCCGCAAGAAGCCACCATTTCTCCCTTCCCTTGTAAAGGAACAGTCCGAGGACGAAAAGGAAGACCGTTATCGCCCCCATATACATTGGACCCGCCGTGAATGGCTGAGGACCCCAATAAAGAGGCAGAGACTTGGCTATCTCCCTTGCATTGCCTTGTCCGGCCTGCTTGAACAGCTTCACCACTTCTGATTTGTCCGGGTTCACCGAACCTGCCGACGACCCTCCGTTGAAGTTTGGAATCATCAGGTTGGGAAGTTCCTCCCAGCCATAGGACCAGGCCGTGGCATAATCCAACTGCAGGCCTGAGCTGTTGATTTCACCGCCGTCGTTGTGGGACAGTTCCGAACCTCCGCGCATCGTGTGGGCGGTATATTCGTAAAGCGGGGCGAGCTTGATTGTGTTGGTGCCTATTCCGGCAATGCCGATGACGAGTAGCAAGGCACTTGCCGCAAAGAAACGGCCAAAGGCAGCCCTACGGTCGGCAAGTTTGTCGACACACACTCTCAGGAACACGTACAGAGCGTAAATCACAATCATAATCGCCAGATAATAAGTAATTTGCTGATGATTAGCCTTAATCTGGAAGCTCAGGGCGAAACCGAACAGCACGGCGCCGAGCATGGTTTTCGGCAGCCAGGATTTCCAGCCGGGCCTATCAGCCTGCCGAGCCTTGCCGAAGGCTGAGTCAAGCCATGGGCGAAGAGCGGAACGATAAGTGAATATCGCCGCTGCCAGAACCCAAGGAAGGAATGCGATGGCCTGCATCTTGGTGTTATGGCCCACCTGGATTATCTGGAAATTATACGAGCAATAGGTGACGGCGACGGCTCCTCCGATGGCCAGAACCTTGTCTATTCCAAGGGAAAGCATCAGAAGAAACGCTCCAAGAAGAGAAATGAACAGCCATGTCGCCGGTCTTTTCCCTGTCATCAGCAGATTGTACAGCGACTGAGTCCAATCCCCTTCAGACGATGGCATAAATGACGTAGTGGGCATTCCTCCGAACATAGAGTCCGTCCAATGGGTAGGATCGTCCGGATGGGCTGAGTTCCAAACCACAGCCTCCTGTGACATACTCTTGTACCCGATGATGTCACTTTGGCTTACCACTTTCCCGGTCAGAACCTCCGGCACAAAGCCATAGGCGAGGACCAGAAACAACACCGCGATTCCGGCATATATACCTATCTTCTTCAACAAAGTCTTGTCCATAATCAATGAATATGCAAATGTATTATTTACTTTCAGTTATTTGATTCAGCAATCCTGCCAGCCTGGCTGTGAGGCTGCGGCGGGTGAATCCGGATATGTCCGAAGTGTTGTCATAAAGCTCGTCATTCTTGAACTCTTCCCAGCAGAAGTCTATCCAAGCCCTGATTTTCTTTTCCTCGTCCCAGTCATAGACCACACCCGAGCAAGTGTCGCTGACAATCCGAGCCATAGCCCCGTCTGTCTGTCCTATTCCGAGAATCGGACGACGGGATGCGAGATATTCAAAAAGTTTCCCTGGCAGGACTGCGCGGTACTCCGGTTCTTTTCTCAAAGGCAGAATCAGAACGGAAGCGTTGAGCTGCTCCCTGACAGCCGTCTCGTGGTTCCGGTAGCCGAAATCCTTGAGGTTGGCGGCAAGACCGGCGGTTTTGATGGAATCTGTGATTTCCTTGTCTGTTTTTCCAACAAGCCTGATTCTCAACGATCTGCGAAATTCCTCATCATCAGAGCATTTTTCTGACAGAACCTTCCAAAGAATCTCAGGATTGCCGTCGGAAGCAAAAAGTCCGGTGTGTGTGATGTTGAAATATTCGTCACGCTCCACGTCTTTTCTGAAATCCTCCTCATCGAATCCGTTTGTGATCAGTTCCACCGGAGTGTCAGTCATCGACTTGAACTCATCCTGCACCAAAGGGGATACAGCAACCACTCTTGTAGCCGCATCAATCACTGATTTTTCCAGCCTGTGATGTTTTCTCTCCGCCCGGGAAGTCAGATTCAAATGTTTGAAATAAAACATCTTTGTCCACGGATCACGAAAATCGGCCACCCAAGGAATACCTGTAGCCTTGGAAAGTTCAAGTCCTATCAGATGCATTGATTGTGGAGGACCGGTCGTGACAATGGCATCAACAGGACGCTCCTTCAGATACTTCTTAAGAAAGCACACTGACGGACGAACCCACATAACCCTCGGGTCGGGAATGAAGAAATTACCTCTGATGAACAAAGACAGCTTCTGTTTCCACGATTTTCTCCGACCGTTGATCGGATTCACCTCATCCCTCCCGGCACTGTCGGCAGTCAAATCCTTGAGGTCTGTAGTACTCCCCTTCCCCATCAGCTTCCTGTATATTCCATAAGGCTCGAAAATGCGGGTCTTGACTATTTCCACTTCCGGTGGAATCTCATCCGCAAGAGTCTTGTCTATTGTGGTAAGCTCCGGATTTTCAGGAGTATAGATAACAGGCTGCCATCCTTGCGCAGGAAGGTATTTAGCAAACTTGACCCAGCGTTGCACTCCGGAACCTCCGGACGGCGGCCAGTAATATGTTATGATCAGCACTCGTTTCATTTGACTATGCTCTGAAATACAATTAGACAGATGAAGTTCCCATCACTTATTGAAAGTAATTCCCCTGTCACGTCAAAAGCAAACCGCTCCAGGACAGCGTAAACCTACTATCCTGCAAATATAGTCGTTTTTAACGCTTTATCGAAGAAAATAAGAATCCGTTTAAAAGGGA
>CAYMOB010000004.1:0-71382 GCA_964391955.1 uncultured Muribaculaceae bacterium
GCCCTACTTTTCGCCCTACCTGACAAAACCAAAGTGTCAAACACGGGAATATAGTCGTTTTTAACGCTTTATCGAAGAAAATAAGAATCCGTTTAAAAGGGATTTCGGAAAACAGTTTCAAACAGATTACAAAAAAGGGATAACTCCGATAAAGGAATTATCCCTGTTCTTCAAATAAACGAATGTCTGCTAATAGAAGCGCGCCCTGTTATCCTTGACTTCAGCTTCCTGCATCATGACAGGAAGAATCATCTGGGTGCTGTAGTTATTGAGCTGCGCGGCGGCGTTCTTGGCGTCATCCTCGGTGTAGAACGCTTCCGTATCACGGGAATTAACCTTGAATATGTAGGTTCCGATGGTACCCGCAACCGGGCCGCAAATCTTTCCTTCAGGAGCTACGGATGCCGCTCCGATGAACTTAGGATCAAGTCCCTGACCGGCCATTGAAGCGAATCTTACGTCAATACCGGTGCTTACCGAAGAATGAAGAGTGTCGGCGATGGCCTGAAGGTCATTGATGCCCTGAATTTTCTGAGCGATGTCGGCCGCGGCCTTCCCGGCTGCTTTCTCAGTATAAAGCTGCTGACGGATAACTTCCTTAACCTCATCAAGTTTGGCTGTACCTTCCTTATGGATTCCGGTAACGGCAGCGATAAACAGATAGTTGTTGTTCACAGTGATGATTTCGGAAACCTTGCCGACCTTGTTGTCGAACACCCATCTTGTGACCTCTTTGGCCTGAGAGATGGAACCGTAGCTGGAAGTAGACTCCGTGATATTCCTCATAGGATGTGAGTAAACTCCCATTGAGTCAACCGCAGCCTTGTAGTTGTCGTACTTGCCGGAAGCGATTTTTGAGAAATTGCTTGCCTTCGTATAGTAGCTGTTGAAGGTCTCGTTGCTCGCGAGAGCGGTCTTCTCAAGGATGGCGACCTGCTTCTTGAGCACAGGAGAAGTCTTCTTGCTTACCTCTACAATATGGGTGCCGTACTGTGTCTTGATGATGTAAGGCTTGCCGACCTGGGCTGTAAAGACAGACTCGAAGCCAGGAATCATATAAGTCTGGGTCATCCAGCCGATGTTACCCATCTCACCGTCAGCGGCGCTTCTGGAATCGGCTGAAAACGCGATGGCTACATTTGAGAAGCTCTCCCCTTTCGCGATTACGTTGAGAAGGCTGTCAGCCTTGCTCTCGAAACCGGACTGAAGAAGAATGTGCTTCACGTACGCAGAATCAGGAATCTGTGACTTGGCGATGATTCTGGCGGCATAGAACACATTGTTGTCGGAAACGACAGGAGATGTTCCGGACTCATTGTTGTCTACGAAATCACTGATTTCCCTGTTGACAGTTGCCAGTTCGCCAGCCTTGTACCAGTATTCGCTGTAATTCCTTTCAGAGTTTCTGGCCAGGAATGACTTCAGGTTCTCCGCGGTAGTGAACTCGTCATATAACTTGGCCATAGCGTCGTTGGTGGCGTTGATGTCAGCCTCTGAAGGCTTTACCTCAAAGACTACGTACTCCATATCCCTTGAGTTGTTCTGCCTGAACATCTTCTTGTGGCTGTCGTAGTATTTCTTGATTTCCTCTCCGCTGACATTGATGGTTGTGTCAATACCATAGTTCGGAACCATAACAAAGTCAACATTGGTAGTGTTGTTGTTGCCGGAGATGGCGTTTCTGAGCATCAGAGGATTCTGGAAATCACTCTGGGTAAACAAAGAACCGTACTTGGAATAGAACTGCTGGCTATAGGCAGTGTTCTGAATATAGTTCCAGTACTCGCGGATCCTGCCGGTCTGATCCTCGGAAGCGGCATTGATTATATTCTGCAACGCCTCCCTTGAGAAGTTGCCGTCCTCATCCATAAAAATAGGATTCTGGGCAATGATCGGAGAGAGCATATCGCCTGCGAGAAGTTCCTTCATCTCCTCCTCACCGACTCTGATTCCCGCACTCTTCGCATTCTTGATGAACAGATACTTGTCCAGAAGGCTTTGCCAAGCCGCATTACGGATTTGCTCCTGCTGCTGCTCGTTCTGAGCCGAGGAACCTGTCACCATCTCGTTAATGGTGGTAAACCTTTCAACATCCTGCTGGAAATCAAGATAAGAGACTGTCTTACCATTGATCTGACCCACATCATTTTTTGAGGACATCGCATTGAATGCGGTCTCAAGGGTTTGAGGGTCAATGATAAACGACAAAAGAGCCAAGGCGATGATGACTGACACCGCCATTCCAGCCTTTTCGCGAGTTTTTTGAAGAATCGCCATTGTGTATTACGTTTTTATAATTTACAAAAATAGGTATTGGGGTGCGAAGATAGTGATTTTAATTCAATTAACCATTATTTTTTGAGCAAAGGGCCAATAAAGTTTACAGAATCGATGATTACTTTTGTAGAATCCTGAACAATAACGACATCACTGTTGAAAGCTCTGAATATCCTTACATTCCTTGCCATCTCGTCCGATCTCATTCCGAAACCTTGGAGAAATCCGTCATTGGAGAACATCCTTACATAGCAATCAGTGTAGATTTCCTCGTTCGCCTGGTCCCAGTACAAAGTGTCGGTCTCAAGAGTCTGCTGATTAATGACATTCTGAACAACCACATTCCCGAAGGCAGACCAGTACTCCTCATCGGAATTCTTGCTTTTGAAGTGCTTCGCATTGTTGGAATGAAGCACTGTCTCAAGCAGATCGTCCTCTGTGTAGGCATAAGCGTGAAGCCCTTTAGGAAAAAGTTCGTAGGAACAGGAGTCGTTCTCGTACCTTTCCATAACATCGGCCTCGGCCCTCATCTGGATACCTCCGTTCTTAGTCTGGACAACAAACATACTGTCAACTGTCTGTACAGGTGTCTCGGAAAGATTCAGATGCTCCGCCTCCGACAGTTTACCCTTGCAGGAATATACGATGAAAGCAACCGCAGACGCAGTTGCAATCATCATAAAAGTATGTATGTCCCGTTTCAATTACCCCGTTTACTTCTGTGTCCTTACAGTGGTGGTGGCGCGCATTCCGCCGCAGTTCACAGTATATGACTGACCGTCAAGGACATCATACATGAACGCCTCAGCCTTTTGAGGATAATAGACGCTGTAGGAGGAGATGAGCCTGTTGCAATCCTCGGTCAATGACCCGTCAGCGGCCTTGGCTTTCTGAAGATAATCCACAGCCACCCAGTACTTGGCCCTGCTTTCAATCTCGTTACCTGCGCAACGCGCTGAACCCCAGATTGTGGCGATGAGGTAGAAAGCCTTGCCCTGATGAGCCGGATTGACATCAGCGGCCTTCTTCGCATAGTCAAGAGCCTTTCCGGTGATATTGTTCTTGAGGCAGTATGTGGCAAGCTCGATCAGATAGTCAGACTTTTCAGGGGCGTCATCAGCACAGAGAGAGACAGCCTCTTCAAAGTACTTGATGGCGGTATCTGACTCATCCTTGGCTGAATGAAGCTTGTAAAGATAGTAAGCTGACGATGATGACGGCTCGTTCTTGTGCATCTTTGTCACGGCGCCGAGGAACAGGTCATTGTTCTGGCATCCTTCAGTAGAGCCGAGCATCTTGACGATGTTCGTGATAAGGTCCATATTCTCAGAATCGGCTTCGTAGCGAGGAGTGAACAAAGCGATGAGATTGTCGCAGCTTGCCACCTGGCTCGTGATGAAGAGTCCCTCGATGTCAGACTTGATCTTTGCGTTGGCCTCGTCGCTTCCTGCCTTGTCAAGCAAAGCGATGGCGTTCTGGTAGGTGTTGATCACATCTTCGGCTCCGATAGCGGACTTCTTGTAAAGCTCGATCGCCGAATTGAGGTTCAGGAGAAGAAGGCTTGGCTTCGTCTGCTCCTGATTGATTTCGATGATTTTGTTGAGCTGCTCATACACAACCTGCGGATCCTTGTAATACTGAGTGATATACTGTCCCTTTGAATTGTATGCGGCCACGGCGTACTTTGGATAGTACTGCGCCCTCAGATCATTAAGGGTAAGCACAGTGTCAATCATAGCGGAACGAACCTGAGGATCCTTAGACTTGACAATCTCCTTTCCGATAAGGGTCATTCCGTTAAGAAGCATATTCTGGCTTGCGGTAGGAGGGCAGAGCTTGAAGGCCTTTCTCCAGTTAGGAAGAGCCTCGGTGTAGTTCTTCTGCTTATAATACTCCTGATAGTAGGAAAGATACTTGATGCATTCCGCGCTATCAGCGCCATACTTTCCCTGCGCTGATACCTTTGTTCCAAAAGTAGCGGCCGCCGCAAGGGTCAAAAATACTAATGTAACCTTTTTCATATTATTATACTGTTTATTTCATTAGTTGTATTTTGGCTTTATGAACCAGATGTCGAATATGTTGACTCCGATGTTGAAGTTGACATATCTCTCCCTTACCATACTTCCGGTCAACGCTCCCCTCTGTCCGAAATCAACTCCAAGTGTCAGGCCGTTGCTCCAGTTGAACACAGGCAGAGTGGCTCCGAGAGTGACTCCGACGGCATTTATTGCCTTATTGTCCAACCTGCAGGAGGCCTGATCCCAATATGCGCCGGCCCGGTACGTCACCCTCTTGCTGTAGTAACGGATATCATTCCTGTTCGGAATCATCGAGAAACCGACTCTGACCGACTGCGCCGCCGAAGCGCTGAACACAGCGTTGCCAACTGTCGCGAATCCAGGCGTATCGCCAAATCCGCAGGAACTCCAGTCAGATCGTAAGTAATTGATTTCAAACGTCCATTTGTCTCCGCCTCTCAAAGCAATCCCGACACCGATCTCGCTGGCGAGCCTCACTTGCCCCTTGCCTAACGTGTCAACATAGCTCCTCGGAGACGGAGTCGAGTCGTTTATCGAGGAAATGGACTGAATCTCATATCTTTCCACGTTTCCTCCAAGACTTGTCCCGAGCCTGTAGGTGGCCCCGACGACAGCCGACACTTTCTGCGTGAGACGCCTTTCGTACTGCACACCGAACTTAGCGGTGACAGCCTCCAGATTCATATTGAATCCGCTGGAAATGCTCCTGTAGGTGGCATTGGCCATAGTGAATTGATTGGTCTTGTGCATATTGCCGAAATAGTACTGACCTTCGACACCTATGGAAAGACCTTTGACGACATCATAACCAGCGCCAAAGAATATGTTCGTCATTCCGCCATATCCCTGAACCGTGTTGGTTATCACTCCAGTGGCCGAGACTATCGACTGGTCGGTTATCTTAGAAGACATATCGTAGCCGATGTCGCTGTACGGAGTGACCCCGGCGTACATGGCAAGTGACTTGTAGACAGGGAACGAAATCACGAAATCATAGAAATTGAACGTGTTGTTGGAAGACCTCATCTCGCGCTGCGCATAGTACCTGTTGCCTTGCGCCACTCCGAAGTCTGCCATGAACGACTTATCCTCCCTCGCCGTCACTGCCGCCGGATTAAGAATATTCACGTGCCTCTTGTCCCTTGAGGCTATGCCGACACCTCCCATACTCTTGTTAAAGGCGGTTCCCTGCTTCGATATCTCACCTATTCCGAACATCGAATACGGAGTATACGCATTGTACGCGTCTTCCTGGGCAAACGAAGGAAGCGCGAAAGACAACGTCAGGACAAACAAGAGTATATTTTTAACTGTTCTTTTCAACATAATACTTGTCAGCGATTAAGGCCAACCCCATCAGTACAAGATTACATACTGCAAAGATGGAGTTTTTCATTCTTTTTGCAAAATATAAAGCGTCTCCGCCCGTAAAAACCACGATTTTTTCGGGAAATAATGACAGGTACCCCCTTATTTCAAACATTATGCCTGAGACAACCCCGGACTCTATGGAGGATTTCAACGAATCACCCGTCCTCCTTACCGTGACCGGAATGTCAACAAGCGGAAGCGTCCTTGAATATCTCGACAAAGACTTGAATCTGGTCCTGAAGCCCGGGGAAATGTTACCTCCCGAATACTCACCGTCTGACTCGATGACATCTATTGTGAGGGTTGTACCGAAATCGAACACTATGCTTCCCTTGCCTTTGAAAAGATGTCTTGAGGCAATCACTGAGGCTATTCTGTCCGGAGAAAGGTAGGAAGGCAGGGAATATTCACCGGCCACCTCGGTGTGGTGTCTGTCCAGAATGACCAGATTCCCGCATTTGGAACGAAGTCTTTCCTCCTCTTCCGGGCTGATTACTATGGAGGACGAAACCACCATCACCACAGGTCTTTCCTTTTCGACCAGTGAATCCACATAGTCGAACATCTTCTCGCCCTGATAACGGAAAGTCTTCCCGAGGGTCGTTCCCTCGGACCATGCAGCCTTCAAGGCCGTGTTTCCTATTTCAATCAAAAGATTGGGCATTGTTTAAAACGGGCAAACCTTCAAAGGTAGTAATTTTATTTCAATTTATTGAGAGTCTGAAGAGCTTTCGGCAAAGAATCAATTCCGCGGCAGACAATCTTGAGTTTTCCTTCAGACTGCTTCAGGTTGAACAACCGGTCGGAGGCATTGATGTTCTGAAGGATTCCGGTGAAGACCCTTGACTTGTAGTAAGGTGACATCTGGTTGGCTATGAAGAACATAATCATCATCCCGTTCTTAATGATGATTTTCTCGAATCCGAGTCTCCCGCCCAAATTCCTGATTTTCACCACATAAAACAGATTGTCAGCCTCTTCCGGCATCTTGCCGAACCTGTCTTCAAGCTGAGACTTCACACGGTCTATCTCCTTGTCGCCGGTCATACTGTCGAGCTGCTTGTATATTCTTATCTTCTCGGCTGTTATGTCTATGTAGGAATCAGGTATCATCGCAGGCTGGTCGGTCTCAATGTTGCAGTCCTCGACAAATGCCTCTTCGGAACGGGCTGCGGACATCCCCGTCTCGACTCCGAGTTCCTCCATAGCCTCGGCGAGTATTTTCTGATAGGTCTCGTAGCCCATATCGGTTATAAAGCCGCTCTGCTCGGCTCCAAGAAGGTTTCCGGCTCCTCGTATGTCAAGATCCTGCATCGCGATGTTGAATCCGCTTCCAAGATCTGAAAACTCCTCGATTGCCTTGAGCCTCCTTCTCGCATCCTCTGTGATTGTCACAAGAGGAGGGACTATCAGGTAACAGAAAGCCTTTCTGTCCGACCTGCCGACACGCCCCCTGAGCTGATGCAAATCGCTGAGTCCAATGTTCTGCGCCTGGTTTATGATGATGGTGTTGGCATTCGGAATGTCCAGACCATTCTCGATGATCGTGGTGCAAAGAAGCATATCGTAGTCACCGTGGATAAAGTCCAACATCCTGTTTTCCAAATCCTTTGACTCCATCTGTCCGTGAGCGACACAGATTCTCATATCAGGGACGAGCCTATGAAGAATCTCGTGGATCGAAGGCAGTTCCTCGACTTTGTTATGTATGAAGAAAACCTGTCCGCCTCGGTTAAGCTCGTAATTGATTATACCGCGTATCTCATCCTTGTCGAACAGGATAATCTCTGTCTGAGTCGGAATCCTGTTCGGCGGGGGAGTGTTGATTATGGAAAGATCCCTCGCCCCCAACAACGAGAACTGCAATGTCCTCGGGATAGGAGTGGCCGTAAGTGTCAGAGTGTCCACTGAAGCCTTGACCTGACGAAGCTTCTCCTTGGTGGACACACCGAATTTCTGCTCCTCATCGATGATCAATAGTCCTAAATCCTTGAAATCAAACCCTTTGCCAAGCAATTTGTGTGTCCCTATGACAATGTCAAGCTGACCGTTCCTGAGCCTTTCCTTTATGTCATTGATTTCCTTTGTCGTACGAAGTCTGCTGACATAGTCGATAGAACAAGGGAAGTCCTTGAGACGGGATGAGAACGTCGTGTAGTGCTGAAGGGACAGGATTGTAGTGGGAACAAGGACAGCCACCTGCTTTCCGTCAGCCACAGCCTTGAAAGCCGCTCTTACGGCGATCTCGGTCTTACCGAAGCCCACGTCACCGCAGACAAGCCTGTCCATAGGGCTGTTGTCCTCCATATCCCGCTTCACGGCCCTGTTGGCCGACTCCTGATCGGGAGTGTCCTCGTACATAAACGAAGACTCAAGCTCTTCCTGAAGATACGTGTCAGGGGAATAGGCGAAACCTTGAGTGGTCTTCCTCTTCGCATAAAGCTGGATCAGCTCCTTAGCAATGTCCTTTATTTTCGACTTGGCGCTCAGCTTAAGGTTCTGCCAGGTCTTGGAACCGAGCTTGTTGACCTTCGGAGGCACTCCGTCCTTGGAACGGAACCTTGAAATCTTGTTGAGCGAATGTACGGACACGAACACCACATCGCCGTCCTTGTACATCAGCTTCACCACCTCGCGCATCCTTCCCTTGTCATCCTTCATCCGCACAAGCCCTCCGAACACTCCGACCCCGTGATCTATGTGGACGATGTAGTCTCCTATGTTGAAAGCTGTCAAATCATTTAGAGTCAACTGTTCACTTTTCTCCACAGTCCTCCTGACGCTGACCCTGTGGAAACGGTCGAAAATCTCGTGGTCAGAATAGCAGCATATCCTGTCATTCCTGTCTATGAAACCGGAATGGATGTTCTTTCCGGCGACGAACTGCGGCACAAGCCCGCTATTTTCGAGAAGAATTGACTTCAATCGCTCGACCTGAGAGTTCTTCTCACTGAATATGAACACCTTGTACCCACATTCCATATTCTTACGGATGTCAGCTGCCAGCAATTCAAAGTTCTTGTTGAACACCGGTTGAGGAGTGATGTTGAATGTCACGGCCTCCTTCGGTTCGGCACCGAGAGGAATCTCTAAAAACACCCTGCGGAACTTGGAAAGGCCGCTGAAAAAATCCCTTTCCCTATACATATCCGCCGAGTCAAGCCATACCACGGTATCCTCCGGAAACAGACTCGAGACACAGACCCCGCCGGCTTCCTGTGTCTCCGAAACAAGGTCTGGGAATATCTCTACCTCCTTCTTTTCCTCGACCGAAAGCTGGGTGTTGCAGTCAAACACATTGATTCTTTCCACCTCATCCCCGAAGAACGAGACCCTGAATGGATGATTGAACGAATATGAGAATATGTCGATGATCGCCCCTCTTATGGAGTATTGCCCCGGAGCGGAAACGAAATCGACTTTCTCGAATCTCTGTCCGGCAAGGATGTCACGTATGGCGTCGTGCGAAATTTCCTGCCCCTCGGAGATTCTCAGGATTGAAGATTTGATGCTCTCACGTCCAGGCACAGGTTCTTCCAAAGCTTCCGGATAAGTGACGATGAAGAGTCTTGAGGAATTGTCAGGGTTGGACAGAAGCTTTCCCACCGCCGATGTCCTCTGTACTCCGAGCGAAGACTTGTAGTAGCTTCTCTCCACACCTTTACCGCTGTCCGGCAGATAAAAGACTATGTCTCCATCTGTCAGGGCATAAAGATCCGAACAGCAATATTCGGCGCTTTCGCGATCAGGCAGGACAATCACATTAGTGCCTCCGGCGGCGACCTGAGAGACAACGAACCATCTGGCGGACAGAAAGAGTCCCTTGCAATGGATTTCCTTCTCCGAGAGCAGCTTCCCTGAGAGTGTTCTTGAGGATTCCGAACTTATCAACATAGACACCTGAATCACGTTAAAAAGCTGTTGAAAACATTGTGGAAAACACTTTTCTAAAAGTTCATTATTTCGGACGACCCGCTTTTCAACAATTTTTCAAAAGCTTTTCCATCACTTAACCAACAATTTATTCAATATACAACTGTTTGATAATCAATAATAAAATTAAGTTATCAACATATTAACAGCCATAAAAGAATAAACAAACTTAAAAATCTATAAACATTTATAATTATTGACTGCCGCTGTTGTTGCCGCGCCGCATCACTGCAAGAGGCTGCGTAAAATCCCGGCAAAACAGATTTCCGAAGCCGCCTTAGAAGCTGTTTAATTTTTTTTTGAGTTTTAAATCCGTCCTTCCCCGTCAGACAGCACCGCTATATGACGGGAAAACCCGTCGAAACCGCCTGAATTCATTCCCTCAAAGTTTCGGATAAAGAAATCTAGACGGCTTCTTATTTTAGACAACTTCTCACTATCTTTGTACTGACTAATTTATTATCTGATGACAGAATTCGATCCGCACAGCACAAACGTCGGCAAAGATAAGGATTTGGACGGAATTATCCGCCCGCAGGGGCTGGAAGATTTCACCGGACAGAGGGAAATAGTGTCAAACCTCAACATCTATGTCAAGGCGGCGAAAATGAGAGGGGAAGCCCTTGACCATGTGCTCTTTCACGGGCCTCCCGGTCTGGGAAAGACGACATTGGCACACATAATAGCCAACGAGATGGGTGTGAATATGAAGGTGACTTCCGGCCCTGTTCTCGACAAGCCCGGCGACCTGGCCGGGTTGCTGACATCCCTTGAGACCGGGGACGTGCTTTTCATTGATGAGATTCATCGCCTGTCTCCGGAAGTGGAGGAGTATCTCTACTCGGCTATGGAGGACTACGTGATCGACATCATGATAGACAAGGGGCCGGGGGCAAGGTCTGTCCGCATCTCGCTCAACCCATTCACTTTGGTCGGCGCAACGACGCGCAGCGGACTTCTCACGGCCCCTCTTAGGGAGAGGTTCGGAATCAATTGCGCCCTCGAGTATTATGACACTTCTGACTTGATACGAATCGTATGCAGAAGCTCGCGTATATTGAATGTCACGATTGACGAAGAGGCCGCAAAGGAAATCGCTCTCAGGAGCAGGGGAACCCCCCGTATCGCCAACGCGCTTCTCAAGAGGGTGCGTGATTTCGCCCAGGTGATGGGGGACGGACACATAGACATCAAAATCTCCCGTTACGCCTTGGACAAGCTGAAAATCGACAAGAGAGGACTGGATTCCATTGACAACAAGATACTTCGCACGATAATCACCACTTTCAAAGGAGGACCTGTCGGGGCAAACACCATCGCCACGGCGATCAGCGAGGATCAGGGAACCTTCGAGGAGGTTTACGAGCCTTTCCTCATCAAAGAGGGCTTCATTGTGAGGACGCAGAGGGGGAGAGTGGCCACGGAGATGGCCTATCACCACCTTGGACTGGATGCTGAACTTGAATCAAAAAAGAATGAGGATGCAACGCTGTTTTAGAATGTTAATAGTGGCCTTTGCGCTTATATTCAGTTCTTTAAAGGCTTTTTGCTGCACTTCGGTGATTATTTCCGGGGGAGTGAGGGCCGATGGCCGCCCCGTGATGCTCAAGCACCGAGACACCGGAGAGCTTGACAACAGGATCGAGTGGTTCGACGGCTCTGAATATTCGTTCATAGGGCTTGTTGATTCGCCGTCCCGGGGTGGGGAAGTGTGGTCAGGAGTCAACAGCGCCGGATTCTGCATAATGAACACCGCCACCTACGACCTGAAGGATGACGATGTCCCGGCGGCGGAGATGGACAAAGAGGGGATTGTGATGTACAAGGCTTTGGGAATATGCTCCAGCCTCAAGGACTTCGAGAATATGCTTGATTCACTTCCCAAGCCCTTGGGGGTCGAGGCCAACTTCGGGGTTATCGATGCCCTCGGAGAGGCGGCGTATTATGAGGTCAACAACCATTTATGGAGGAAATACGTTGTGGCTGAGCAGCCTGGTGGCTATATGGTTGTGACCAATTTCACCCGGAGCGGACGCAAGGAGGACCGAAAGGGGGTTGACAGGTTTGAGAAAACTTCGGACATAATGGCTTCGGCTGACGTGTCTGTGATCGACCACAGGTTCCTTTTCAATTCAGTGTCCCGTACCGGAGCGCCTGTTATGCGTGACATCACTTCGGCTTCTGTCGTGTTCGAGGGTGTCCGTCCCGGCGAGAATCCTGACGGCACTGTGATGTGGACGCTTCTTGGATGTCCTACCTGTACCGTCTATGTGCCGTTGAAGGTCTTCGGGAGCGACCATATTCCTTATTTTATGAAGGAATCGGCGTCCGGAGAGAACGCCGCCATCTGCGACGCCGCTCTTGTGTTGAAGGAAAGATTCGGATTCGAACACGGTTGCGAGGAGGAGTGCCGGAAAGTCGAAAAGTTTGTTGACCGCATTTTTTCAAATTCGATGCCGATTCGCCGTTACGACAGTTTCATCAGGCGGATTTACCGCCGTTATCAGAAAATATGTGTCGCTAAATCATCGAAAATGGCTTATAAAATTGCTGAATACGAGAAAAATGACTAAAATTGCAGACTATTTGCAGTTTCATTTGGAATTTTATAAATAACATATTCTAAATATGGCCGATAAATTAATCTCAAAGATTCCTGACGGTCCTTTGGCCGAGAAATGGACCAAACGTAAGTCGGAGCTCCGACTCGTCAATCCGAACAACAGAAGAAAGCTTGAAATCATCGTTGTCGGTACCGGACTCGGTGGCGCTTCCGCAGCCGCTACTCTCGGAGAACTTGGCTACAATGTCAAGGTTTTCTGTATCAGTGACTCACCTCGTCGCGCGCACTCTATCGCCGCACAGGGTGGCATCAACGCCGCTAAGAACTATCAGAATGACAATGACGCTGTCTACCGTCTCTTCTACGACACAATCAAAGGCGGAGACTACCGTAGCCGCGAGGCGAATGTCTACCGTCTTGCGGAGGTCAGCGCCGCCATTATCGACCAGTGTGTCGCCCAGGGGGTTCCGTTCGCCCGCGAGTACGGCGGCTACCTTGCCAACCGTTCGTTCGGAGGTGTTCAGGTCAGCCGTACTTTCTATGCCCGCGGACAAACCGGTCAGCAGCTTCTTCTCGGAGCCTACGCCGCCCTGAACCGCCAGATTGCCGCCGGTACAGTCGCCAGCTACCCGCGTCACGAGATGCTTGACCTTGTTCTTGTCAACGGTCAGGCCAAGGGTATTATCGCGCGCAACCTTGTGACAGGCAAGCTCGAAAGATTCGGCGCCCACGCAGTGGTAATCGCCACCGGAGGCTACGGCAACACATATTTCCTTTCCACCAATGCCATGAACAGCAACGGTTCCGCCGCATGGCAGTGCTACAAGAAAGGAGCGTTTTTCGCGAATCCTTGCTTCGCGCAGATTCATCCTACATGTATTCCTGTACACGGAGAGCAGCAGTGCAAGCTGACCCTTATGTCGGAGTCCCTGCGTAATGACGGACGTATCTGGGTTCCTAAGAAGATGGAAGATGTGATGAGGCTTCGCAGGCACGAGGTCAAGCCGTCCCAGATTCCAGAGGAAGACCGCGACTACTATCTCGAGCGCCGTTACCCGGCATTCGGTAACCTCGTTCCTCGTGACGTGGCTTCAAGGGCCGCCAAGGAGAGGTGTGACGCCGGATTCGGTGTCAACGAGACCGGTCTTGCTGTGTTCCTTGACTTCTCCGACGCCATCAAGCGTCTCGGTCATCAGAGAGTACAGGAGCGTTACGGCAACCTCTTCGATATGTATTTTAAAATCAATAATGTAAGTCCTTGGGAAGAGCCAATGATGATTTATCCTGCCATCCACTACACAATGGGTGGAATCTGGGTTGACTACGATCTTCAGACAACCATTCCCGGACTTTACGCCATCGGTGAGGCCAACTTCTCCGACCACGGTGGAAACCGCCTCGGAGCATCGGCTCTTATGCAGGGTCTCGCTGACGGTTATTTCGTGCTTCCTATCACAATCGCCGACTATCTTTCCAACAAGTTCGCCGAGCCAAAGACCGACATCAACGATCCTGCTTTCGACGAGGCCGAGAAGTCTGTTCAGGCGAGAATCGACAAGCTCTTCTCAATCAAGGGTAAGCAGACTGTTGATTCAATCCACAAGAAGCTCGGAAACATTATGTGGGAATATGTCGGAATGGCTCGTAACGAGGAGGGTCTGAAGAAGGCCATCAAGGAAATCAACGAGCTAAAGGCTGTGTTCTACAAGGATGTATGTGTTCCTGGAGAGCAGAATCAGTTCAATCAGGAGCTTGAAAAGGCTCTCAGACTTGAGGACTTCTTTGAAATCGGTGAGCTGATGGCCCGCGATGCCCTGAACAGGAACGAGTCCTGCGGTGGTCACTTCCGTATTGAGAGCCAGACCGAGGAAGGAGAGGCCAAGAGAGACGACGCCAACTATATGTATGTTGCGGCATGGGAGTACAAGGGAGAGGGCAAGGAGCCTGAGCTTCACAAGGAGCCTCTCAAGTACGAGTTCATTGAAGTAAAAACAAGAAATTATAAAGACTAAAATCGGCTATGGATTTCAATCTTAAGGTATGGCGTCAGAAGAACGCCAAGGAACAAGGTCATTTTGAGACTTATCATATTTCCGGAATTGAGGAGGATGCCTCTTTCCTCGAAATGCTTGACATCCTTAATGAGCAGCTGATCCGCGAGGGAAACGATCCTGTAGCCGTTGACAGAGGCTGCCAGAGCAGCGGCCCTGTGTCTTTCGACCACGATTGCCGTGAGGGTATCTGCGGAGCCTGCTCGCTTTTCATCGACGGACGCGCCCACGGCCCGGACGATCAGGTCACTACCTGCCAGTTGTTTATGCGTCATTTCAAGGACGGCGCTACTATCACTGTAGAGCCTTTCAGGAGCGCGGCGTTCCCTATCATCAAGGATTTGGTGGTAGACCGCAGCGCCTTTGACAAGATTCTTCAGGCTGGAGGATTCATCTCTGTCAGAACCGGTTCCGCTCAGGATGCCAATAATATTCTCATTTCGCACGAGAATGCCGAGAAGAGTATGGACGCTGCCGCGTGCGTTGGCTGCGGCGCTTGCGTAGCGACGTGTAAGAACGGTTCGGCTATGCTGTTCGTCGCCGCGAGGGTCAGCTCTCTCGCTCTGCTCCCTCAGGGTCGTCCTGAGGCTGCCAGAAGGGCAAGGAATATGGTTGCGAAGATGGAGGAGCTTGGTTTCGGTGGTTGTACCAACACCCGTGCCTGCGAGATGGAGTGTCCTAAGGGAATCTCCATTGACCACATCGCCCGTCTCAACCGCGAATTCCTCAAGGCCAAGTTCTCTGAATAGTCTCTATAGAGTCTGAGAATATATTAAATCCCGAATTTTGCACGTTACCAAAATTCGGGATTTAATATATTCTCAGACTTATAATCTGTTTAGAATTTGTTTGAGTTTTAAATCCGTCATTCTCTTCCGGCTTTCTCGTCATACAGCACCGCAATCTTTCTCGAAAATCCGTCGAAACTGTCTGGATTCATTCCATCGAAGTTCCTGATAAAGAAATTTATACAGCTTCTAATCTTTATATCAAGCGGACATATTATTTGTCCTGTTTTGTTTCAGCCTTTGTTTACTTTACCTTTGTGTGTGTTACCACAGGAAGTTGTTGAAAGGGTAGCGCCCTGCATGAATCTCGGCAACCATCTTGTAGATGTCGTTGCGCAGTTTCTCAATGTTGGTCTTGTTGATTGCCGACATAAAGATGCACGGTGTCTTTTCCTGTGCTATCCAACTGTTCTTCAACTCATCCAGCGAACGGTTCTCCTTGCTTTTAGGTGTCAGTGAAAACTCATCGTACTCCTCATAAGTGTAAGCGTCTATCTTGTTGAAAATCACATATACAGGCTTGTTGCTCGCTCCAATTTCCTGTAGAGTCCTCTCTACGACCTCCATTTGCTCCTCGAATCCCGGATGGGAAATGTCCACGACGTGAAGCAGGATGTCGGCCTCCCTTACCTCATCCAGCGTGCTTTTAAATGCCTCTACAAGTTGTGTCGGCAGTTTTCTGATGAATCCGACCGTATCACTCAAAAGGAACGGCACATTCTCTATGACTACCTTTCTGACCGTTGTATCGAGGGTGGCGAACAACTTGTTCTCCGCAAACACGTCAGATTTGGCCAGCAGATTCATTATTGTGCTTTTGCCTACATTTGTATAACCTACGAGTGAAAGACGCACCATAGAGCCTCTGTTGCCCCTTTGCGTGGCCATTTGCCTGTCGACTTTCTTAAGCTGCTCCTTAAGCCTGGCAATCCTTTCCTTCACAATTCTACGGTCTATTTCTATCTGAGTCTCACCCATACCTCCTCTCGTTCCCATACCTCCTCTCTGTCTTTCAAGGTGGGTCCACATACCGGCGAGTCTTGGCAGCATATAGTTGTAGCGGGCAAGCTCAACCTGCATCTTGGCGTATGATGTCTTTGCTCTCTGAGCGAATATCTCAAGAATAAGGCTTGTCCTGTCAATGACTGAGCTGCAATTGATTACCTTCTCGATATTTCTTTGCTGCATTCCTGTCAGCTCGTCGTCGAAAATCACATATTTTATCTCGTTCTCCTCGCAGTATTGAGCTATTTCGTCAAGTTTTCCGCTTCGTATGTAGGTTGCCTTTTCAGGTTTGTCAAGCCTTTGGATGAATTTCCTGTCTCCTTTCGCACCGGCGGTTTCCGCCAGAAACTCAAGCTCGTCAAGATATTCCATCACCTTTCTGTCGTCATCATTCTGCCTGATGATGCCGACAAACACGGCTTTTTCTGTAATTTCTTCCATATTCAATAATATTTTCCTGTTACTTTCTGTTTTCTGTCGCGCCTTTATTCTGACTGTGTTTGATTATTCTTATAAGCTTTACAATCAGTATTTTGTAATATTGAACCTACATCCGCAAGCTGCCGTCTTATTAGAAGACGTTCAAAATTTCTTTGAGTTTCACATTTGTCATTTTCTTCCGGCTTTCACGTCAGACAGCACCGCTGTATTCCCGAAAATCCGTCAAAACCGCCTTAATCCATTTCCTTAAAGTCTCAGATAAAGAAATCCAAACAGCTTCTTACAGTATTCAAAAAAAGGCCATCCGGTTGGGGACGGCCTTGTATATTCTGAATTTTCAGATTATCTCAACTGGAAAATAACCGGGAAGGTGTATGTTACCTTAACGGCGCGGTCACGCTGCTTTCCAGGCTTCCACTTAGGAGACATCGAAACGACTCTGACAGCCTCTTTGTCAAGTGATGAATCGACTCCGCGGAGAACTTTCACGTTGCTTACAGAACCGTCAGGATTTACTGTGAACTGAAGAGTGACACGTCCCTGTACGCCGTTTTCCTTGGCAATCTCCGGATACTGAAGTTTGGAGTTCACCCATTTTGAGAACTCGTTGGCGTCACCTCCGTTGAATGAAGGCTTCTCCTCTACGAGCTGGAATGGAATAGCCTCTTCCTCTACGACTTCTTCCTTAACTTCCTCTACGTAGTCCATAATCTCGACACCGAGATTGGCGTCATCCTCAAGGCTCATGAAGTTGTCCTCTACCTTGATATCGTCCTCTACGATGTCGATCTGGTCTGAAAGAACAGGAATCTTTGGTGCTTCCGGTGGTGGTGGAGGGGTTTCCTGAGTGATAGGAACCATATCCTCAACTTCAACTACCTGAGTTTCTTCGCCCAGGCTGGCTACAGCCTTCTCCTTAGTGCTGTAGGAAAAAGCTCCCCAGACTACGAGAAGAGCAACCACGAGTCCGATCTCCGTGAAGAGGGTTCTTCTGTTCTCAAGATCGGCTTTTGGTGTTTTCTTGATTTCCATATTCAGTAATTAATTTTAAATATCATCATTTATGCTTCTGAAGGTGTAAACCCTTCAACAGGTTTTCAAAGATAGAAATAATAATTGTCATTTCAAATTTTTTGAATTATTAGTTGTAGATTTGCGTAAATTTTAGGTCTATGGTAAGGTATTTCAGTGAGGACACAAAGTTTGTTTTCAAGAATAAATTGGCTAACAACAGGTGGCTTAAATTTGTCGCCGGTAGTGAGATAAAGACACTTGGGGATATTTCAATTATCTTTTGTTCAGATAATTACATCCTTGATGTCAACATCAGATACCTTAATCACGACTATTTCACAGACATAATAACATTCGATTACTGTGACGGAAACAGGCTTTCCGGAGATCTTTTCATCAGTGTTGACAGTGTCAAGGAGAATTCTGTCGAATTCGGAACAGACTTCGCCGAAGAACTTCACCGAGTGATTGTCCACGGACTGCTTCATCTCATCGGTTATGATGACCATACTCCGGAGGAACAGAAAATTATGCGGGCGAAAGAAGATTATTATCTTGGTTTTAGAGCCACCGTTTAGTTTTATATAAGAGCGTCGCTTTTTCTTGTTTCCTTACTTACTTTGAATAATTATTGAATATGACATATTCCTATGATGTGATTGTGGTCGGTGGAGGACATTCCGGTTGTGAGGCCGCTCATGCTGCCGCTTGTCTCGGCTCGTCTGTTTTGCTGATTAATTCCGATCTTTCCAATTTCGCAAGAATGTCCTGCAATCCTGCTGTAGGCGGAATAGCGAAAGGACAGATTGTCCGTGAGATCGACGCGCTTGGCGGAATGATGGGTCTGGTCACTGACGCATCTACTCTTCAGTTCAGGATGCTTAACCGTTCCAAAGGTCCGGCTATGTGGAGTCCCCGCGCCCAGTGTGATAAACAGCTCTTTTCTCAGTACTGGCGGAGTGTTCTTGAAAGTAATTTAAAATTAGATATTTACGCTGATTTTGTCACTTCTTTCCTCTTTGAGAATTCAAAAATTTGCGGAGTTAAGACAAATACCGGGGCAATTTTTAAATCTCGGGCTGTTATTCTGGCCGCCGGAACCTTCCTTAACGGTCGTATGTTCATCGGCCGCACTTCTTTTGAAGGAGGAAGGATAGGGGAGTTGTCATCTCATGGTCTGACCGAGCAGTTGGTGTCGCTTGGTCTCCGTACTGACAGGATGAAGACCGGCACGCCTCCGAGAATCGACATTTCTTCAGTCGACACGTCTATATTGCAGAAGCAGTTGGGAGACGAAGTGCCGGAGAGGTTTTCTTATATGGATTCCTTGTCGGCTGTTCAGGGAAGCGGCAGACAGATGCCTTGTTTCATTCTTCATACAAATGAAAAGGTACACGAAATCCTCAGATCCGGATTCAAGGATTCCCCGATGTTCACTGGAATGATTACAGGACTGGGACCGAGGTATTGTCCGAGTATCGAGGACAAGCTAAGGGTATTTCCGGACAAGGATTCGCATCAGTTGTTTCTTGAGCCGGAGGGGAGGGGAGTCAATGAATACTACCTTCAAGGCTTTTCCTCTTCGCTCCCATTGGATGTCCAGATGGACGCTCTTCATTCAATCGAAGGATTGGAGAGCGCAAAGATATTCAAACCTGCCTATGCTGTTGAATATGATTACTTCGACCCTACACAACTTTTTGAAACTCTTGAAGTTAGGGGAATTGAAGGATTGTATTTCGCAGGTCAGGTCAATGGTACCACCGGTTATGAGGAAGCTGGTGCCCAAGGAATTGTCGCCGGCATCAATGCCCATTTGAAAGTTCACGGACTCGAGCCTTTCATTCTTCGCAGGGATGAGTCTTACATCGGTGTATTGATTGACGATTTGATTACTAAAGGTGTGGACGAGCCGTATAGAATGTTTACTTCGAGAGCGGAGTACAGGATTCTTCTTCGTCAGGATAATGCTGACTTGCGTCTTACTGAAAAATCTTATCGGATCGGTCTTGCTTCCGAGAGACGTTACCGGATTGTGCAGGAAAAATACGAGGCCGCGGCTGCTTTATCCAAGATGTGCGAGGCAGTGAATATTCGAGCAGACGTCATTAATGATTATCTTCTCTCGCATTCTTCCGCTCCTCTTACAGAGTCTAAGCGTATTTCTGATTTGGCTGCACGCCCTGAGCTTTCTTTGGATGGGTTATTGGATTTTGTTCCACGTGGAACACTTGACAGATTTTCGATTGAATTGCCGGAAGGGGAGAGTGCGCTTCTTGCTCATCGTAGAAAGGAGATAATTGATTCGGTCGAGATCGGGGTGAAGTACAAAGGATATATCGAGCGCGAGAAATCCATAGCGGATAAGATATCCCGCCTTGAGAATTTGAAAATTCCGGTGGATTTTAATTTTGACAAGGTGTCAGGCCTTACCATCGAGTGCCGTCAGAAGCTCGCTCGTTACAGGCCTTCAACCATTGCTCAGGCTTCCCGTATTTCGGGTGTTTCTCCTGCCGACATTTCTGTTCTTCTTGTCTATTTTGGAAGATGATATCAGACCCGGGTCACCTTTCGTTTTGCGCCCTGTACGGGTGAACGGTGGCTCGGGTCTGATGTTATAGCTTCTAAGTATCTATTGTTGTTATGGGGCATTATCTAACCCCTCCTGCTTTGCGGCTGTCATTGTAGTTATCCGGGAATACTTTCGTATAGTGAATTTATGGATTACCTTGACTTGCATTTGTGAGGGCAGGATGCGAAGCGCAAGTGAATCAGGTTATGTACTCGCCTAATGTTCCGAATTCCTACATCATCTGTAGAGCGGATTTGATGATTTGCTCGACTTTAGCGTTAGGATTGGCTTTAAGAACAGCCTGTATGGCCTTGCTGACAGCCGGTTTTGCGAAACCAAGCATAATGAGAGCGCGGCTGGCCTCTTCGACAATTTCGCTGCGGTTGCCGCCGAAAAGCTCCGTTGAATCCGTTCCTTCACCCTTGACGATTTTGTCTTTAAGTTCAAGAATAAGCCTCTGTGCGCTTTTCACTCCTATTCCTTTCACGCTCTTTATCCTTGCAATGTCCTCCGAAAGGATCGCTTGCCTGATTTCCTCCGCTGACAGTGAGGAAAGCATCATACGTGCTGAATTGACTCCTATTCCTGACACGCTGATCAATAATTCGAATAGTTCGCGTTCGTCTTTTGTCGCAAAGCCGTAATATAGTTCCGCATCCTCGCGGAGATAATGAAAAATGAAGGCAGTCGCCTCCTTTTTATCCTGGAGAGCCTGAAAAGTCTGCAATGAAATCAGAATGCGATATCCTATTCCGTTGTTTTCCAAAATCAGTTCGGCAGGTGATAGCTCGGATATCGTGCCTTTGATGTAATCAATCATATTCGTTGTGTTTTATGGAAAGCAAAATTAGCAATTGTAATCACAAATCACTACATTTCGCGAGAACTTCTTGTAAACTGTTTTCGGTCATCCGTTCTTCCGATGCTTTTGATTATATTTGCAAGATTGAATCAGATTCTACGATGAATATTCAAGAACTCAGGAATATGTTTCCGGCGCTTTCGCGCGCGGTATACGGTAAACCGCTCGTCTATTTTGACAATGCGGCCACTGCCCAGCGTCCGCAGTCAGTAATTGACAAATGGTTGGCTATGACTGTGGACGCAAACGCCAATATCCATCGGGCGGTACACAAGTTGGCCGCTGATGCGACGGAAGAGTATGAAAGTACCAGGGATGCTGTAAAGGAATATCTCAACGCTCCATCCCGTGAGGAGATAGTGTTCACTTCCGGAACGACCGAATCCATCAATCTTGTAGCCTTTTCATTCGGAGAGACTTTCGTTAGTGAGGGTGATGAGATAATCGTATCTGAGTCCGAGCATCATTCCAACATCGTTCCTTGGCAGATGCTTTGCCGTCGAAAGGGCGCTGTTCTGAAAGTACTTCACGTTGATGATGAAGGTCACTTGAATCTCGAAGAACTTGAATCTCTGCTTTGTCCGCGGACTAGAATTGTAGCTGTAACCCAGATTTCAAATGTGCTTGGAATTGTCAATCCGATAAGGGATATAGTCAGGATTTGTCATTCGGCAGGATGTCCGGTTTTGATTGACGGAGCTCAGGGAATTGTTCATCAAGGAATTGATATTCAGGATATTGACTGCGATTTTTACGCATTTTCTGGTCATAAGCTCTATGCTGCTACCGGAACAGGGGTTCTTTACGGAAAGCGTGAATGGCTTGACAGGATGGCTCCTTATCAGGGTGGGGGAGAGATGATTGCGACAGTGCGGTTTTCAGGCACTACCTACGCTCCGTTGCCTGAAAAATTCGAGGCCGGGACTCAGAACATTAACTCCGTGCCGACTCTGAAACCAGCTATCGAAGTTGCTAAATTAATGAATGATAAAGAGTTGAATGATGCTCAGGAAGCTGTGTCAGAGTACTTGTCCAAGGCTTTGGCTGACAATCCGAGAGTACGCGTCTACGGCGTTCCACGTGGAACTGAACCGAAGATTCCTCTATTTTCCTTCAGCGTTGAAGGAGCGCACCATGAGGATTTGGCTCTGATTTTGGACAAAATGGGAGTTGCTGTCCGCTCCGGCCAGATGTGCGCGGAACCGATTATGGACAGATTCGGAGTGACCGGTATGCTTCGGGCTTCGCTTGCACCGTACAACACGATGGAGGAGGCCGAGTATTTCATCAGCTCGCTTGAAAAGGCTATAGCGATGTTGGTTTAGTGAATATCGTTGTCTGGTGTTTAGGCATTCATGCGTTGTGCCACTTCCACAGGCTCTGTGACTGATGGAGCCGTGGCCGAAGACAACCGGCGACAGGAACAAATGAAAAAGAAGGTAAATATGAATACACTTGAGGAAGCAAAGCAAGCTGTGATTGATGATTTCTCCATGTACGATGAATGGCTCGACAAATACGAGTACCTCATCGACTTGGGAAAGAATCTTGAAACCTATCCTGAATCGGAAAAGACTGAGGATAAATTGATTAAGGGCTGTCAGTCCCGTGTGTGGCTTGATTGGAGGCTCGAAGGCGGAAAACTTTACTTCAAGGCCGACAGCGATGCCATTATCACCAAAGGTATAATCTCTCTTTTGGTCAGCGTCTATTCGGGACGCGTTCCGAAGGAAATTGCCGCCGATGATTTTGGCTTCATCAACCGTATGGGACTTAAAGAGAATCTTTCTCCGACAAGGGCAAACGGTCTTGTCTCGATGATAGACACCATCAAGGCTGTTGCATTAGAGAACAGCTGACGGCTTTGCGGGGCGTTGTGTTGATTATTGTTTTAGTATAATCTGAATTGTTGGCGGCCCTCGGACGAGGCTGCGTCAATTTATTCATTATAATTGATTTGTATGGGCATATTCGATAATAATATGGAAGATGAAAAGAAGGCCGCGCAGGCTTTGCCGGACGAGCGGGAAAGCGAGGTTCTTTCCGCCGAGGATGTCAAGGCGCTTGCTCCGCTGTATGACAATGTGGTTCTTGCTCTCAAGCAGGTCTATGATCCTGAGATTCCGGTCAATATCTATGATCTTGGACTCATCTACGACCTTGTCATAAGCAAAAGCCGCGAGGCATACATCAAGATGACGTTCACAGCGCCGAACTGCCCTATGGCGGATGAGGTTCTGGACGAGGTGCAGAGGAATGTTTCTGATGTTCCAGGCATAAAGTCCTGCAACGTGGAGCTTGTCTTCGATCCGGCTTGGGATCAGTCTATGCTTTCCGATGAGGCTCGTCTTGAACTTGGTCTTGACGACATTGACACTTCTGGCGGCAAGTTCGATCCAGGCTTCGGTCCGGACTATTCAAAGGAGCCGAATTCCTGACTGGAACATATTTAGTAAGCTTTTTTAGATTTCTTTGAGTTTTAAATTCGTCTTTTTCTTCCGGCTTTCCCGTCAGACAGCACCGCTGTCTTCCTTGAAAACCCGTCGTAACCGCCTGAATTTATACCCTCAAAGTTTCTGATAAAGAAATCTTAACAGCTTCTGAAAACCATGTGGATAAGGTATTTATCGAAAGAAATGTAAATCAATGGCTTTCGTCAGCATTTATTTTTCCCTCGGAAGCAACCTTGGCAACCGGGAAAAGAACATCGAGGAGGCGCTTCATCGTATGGACGAGGCGTTTGAGGGTCATTATACAGCTCTTTCTCGCCTGATAGAGACAAAACCTGTGGGGTTCACCGGCGGAAAATTTCTGAACGCCGCTGTCCTTTACCGCACTTTCCGTCCTGAAGATCCGGCGGAGGAAGCCGCGATGGAGGTTCTTCGCAAGATCAAGTCGATCGAGCGATTGATGGGACGTACCGATCCTCCTGAATATGACAGCGGCGGCAATCGCGTCTACCATTCCCGCATAATCGACATCGACATTCTTTTCTACGGCACGGAGCGTATCTCCCTTCCTGAACTGACTATTCCACACCGGGACATCGCCTCCCGTCCTTTCGTGATGCTGCCTCTTCAGGAAATCGCCAAGCCATCCCTGAAATCCGCCTTTCCCGAATATTTCGCCGGTCTCTGAACATTTTGATACGGCGAAGTGACTGGCTGATTGTGAGTGCGATACGTGAGTTTGCTTACCGCTCTGCCGACATTTTATAACCTCGTACGTACTGTAAGTGCCAGGAGTTATTACCTGATTTGGATTATCCATTTTGGATAATTATATTTGTGTAAATCTTATCAGGTATGGTAAAGATTCATATTCCGTTTATAATTGGGAATATATTTCTGAAAAGTGTTTATGTGACCGGAAAGAGGAGACTATGAGGTTGACCGATTCTTTGATCAACAGGAAGGTATTGTGCTGTCATCGTCTCGGAGGTTCGCATCAGGAGGGTCGACGCCGCCATCCGCAAACTACTGAAGGAAGACATCATCACCGTGGATTTCAAGGAGTATTCCATCCCTGACAAGTTCCTGTGGCTTTGGGTCAACAGAGAGTACAACAATGCGTGAATCTGGCCGTAAAGACGGCGTTGATGATGATAGAACATATTTTAATCCAAATCAAAACCGAACAACTACAATGAAAAAAGTCCTTTCACTCCTTATCCTTGCCGCACTTGTGTGTGCTGTGGCCGTGGTCACTTGTCCTGACAAGCAAGCGCATCAAGATGCCATTATGTCTGTAGTCAATGAGAGAATCAACGATGAACTTCAGACCGATGACGCTGATCTTCAGCCCATAAGCGCTTGGGTAGGATCATTTGGATCAACTTTGGCATCCAGCATAGTTGACAATCGTCTCACTGTGAAGAATCATTTTCTTTGGTCTTCCGGTGAATTAAAAGACCTCGAAGGCAACAGTTCGAGAGTCTCCATCGGAGTCATCGGTCACGTCTTCACCTTCGACAAAGAAGACCTCGACAACGCCATTGAAAAACTCGAGAAATAGGAATCTTCTGTTGCTGGTTATTCAAACTTAACCAGCAACATCGCTGTAGCTTAGCACCGTGAACACCTTGCAGATGACATCGTCCCGGACATTATTTTGCCCTTTGCCTTGGACACCAGCGTTCCATCAAGTTCCCAAGATCAGGGTCGCCGCCACAATTTTGATGATTCTTTTCATATTCTGTTTTTTTTAGTTTTAAGGTCTATTTCGGAAATTTGATTTAGAAACTGTTTAAATTTCTTTATCTGAAACTTTGAGGGAATAACTTCAGGCGGTTTCGACGGACTTTCGAGGAAGACAGCGGTGCAGTCTGACGAGAAAGCAGGAAGAAAATGACGAATTTAAAACTCAAAGAACTTTTTAAAGAAATTTTAAACAGCTTCTTAATTCATTGGCATTATTTAACAAATGCGCTTGTGTCTTTGCCCGACGGATTGCCGTGAAGGATTCCGGCGACTTCCCGGCATCCGCAATCGCACATATTGATCAACCCGCACCCTGAACACATTGTTGGTTTATACCTGCTGTCGGCGAACAAATTCCAATAGTCTGTGTCCTTGACTATCGGGATGTCGAAAATATTCCCGACAATGCGCGGCGAATGGTTGCACACCCGCACGCTCCCGGACGGATCCACCACAAAGAAACCTTTGGCAGCGGCGCATTTGTATCCAAAGTGAATATGCTTGTACCTGTCTATGTCCTTGACCGAGCAGACCGGAATCTCGTTTCCCACACTTCCCCTTCTGTTCGCATACGTCAGGACTTCTTCCGCCGTGTCAAGCATCCCGTTTATCTGTTCCTGCGACAACCCCGGCTCGTCCATATATCCAAGCCCTCCTCCTCCAGGCAGGAACCTGTTCAGAAGAATGTCATCGGCTCCGTTGATCAGCCCTAACGAGATGGTCTGGAACAACTCGTCATAGTTTTTCTTGGTTACTGTGATGTTCACCGTTGTGCTCAGCCCGATGCCTTTCGCCACTTGAAACCAGTGCAGAACGCCATCGGCATTGTCCACGCCTGTATGTTCGGCGAATGTGTCGTAGCCTGGCAGGCTCATACTCAAATGTACATTAAGCTTCTTGAACAGGTGGAGATATTCCTCTTTTTTCACCTTCATCCCTTATATGCTGTAGAATCGTCTCGAAGCCTTTTTTCAACAGAACCTCTCCTCCCGACAACGAGAACGACTCAACTACTTGGGAATAAAGAATATCCACAACTCTTATCCATTCAGCCACGGACAGTTCCTCTCCTTTGGGATATTTTGAGTCCGGAGCGTCCCACGGACACGAGCAGAACTTGCACTTATGGTTGCACTTGTACGTGAGCTCAACCATGGCTGTCTTAGGCAGACAAACCTCTTTCATCATTCAACGGAAATGCCGGTTAATCTCTTGATTCTGTCCAAATCGTACTTTATCTGTCGGATGGCGTGATGTGGTCCGGTGTATGTAGGCTCATCCTTCAGGAACGCTAATACAGCCTTGTAGCCGTCGATTATATCTGATTCGGCGATGTGGTACTCCTCCTGGCCTTTCGCTTTGAAATAGAACACGTACAATATCGGGTGGCAAGGTGTCAATTTCTTAACAAGGGAAGAAAATAACGTCTGCTTACTGTCCTTGTAGTTGTATCCTTCGATTTTGATTCCGACTTGGGCCGCACAGTCCGGACACAAGAACTCTACCTTCGCATCGTACCCAAGAGCTTTTATTTGTTCCACCACATCATTGATTTTCTCAGGATCCATTAAATGATATCCGGATTTCTTAATCCACCGTCCGCACGAGCCGCATTCGCCACTTAACGTCATTAGTTCGGGGGGGGGTGCTGGGCTGTAGCACATTGCCCCGTGAAACTCAGAATCTTGCGGAATCTCCCTTTCGGAAAGATCCTTAAGTTGCTCTATCAGTTCTTCTTTTGACAAATGCTTTTTTCCATATTTTTATTGTTTTTATTGTTAACGTTTTTTAAACGTTATGAAATACGATTGTCAAATCCTTAATCATTTTGGTTCATTTGCAGTCGTATATCCCGTCCTCCTACCGGACCCCACACCCATCGTCCCTGTACCCTCGCTTCGTGCGCTAAGAAACTCATCCTACGAGCCAAGGCACCATTCCTTGCGCCTCGTGTGCGGATGTCCGCCATTTGCTCACACCGTATTGCATTCCAACATATTTGAGGCAGGCACTGGCATTGGTCTTTTTTACAGCTGTAATTTTACGGTCGTTACAAAAAGTGAATATAATCGGTTGCTCTTTAATTTTCCAAGTATTCCGGCAGTGGGGAAGGCGGTGATGAATGTTGGTTGAAAATCACTATATTTGTAAGTTTTTAGGAACTGAGAATTTAAGTACGATATACTATGACACAGGACGAACTGTTCAAGGTGCTGGTGGCACATTGCAAGGAGTACGGGTTCATATTCCCGTCAAGTGAGATTTATGACGGACTGGCGGCGGTCTATGACTACGGCCAGATGGGCGTAGAACTGAAAAACAACATCAAGCAGTACTGGTGGAACGCTATGACAAGGCTGAACGAGAACATCGTCGGCATTGATTCCTGCGTGTTCATGCACCCGAAGACTTGGGTTGCTTCCGGACACGTGGCCGCTTTCAATGATCCGCTCATCGACAACAAGGACTCAAAGAAGAGATACCGCGCCGACAATCTTATCGAGGATTATCTCGGAAAGATCGAGGAGAAGATGAACAAGGAGGTTGAGAAGGGACGCAAGAGGTTCGGAGAGGCTTTCAACGAGGAACAGTTCCGCGCCACGAACCCTAACATCCTGAGGGAGAAGGCCAAATATGATGAGGTTCACAATCGTTATGTGGCTGCGGAGCAGGCCAACGACCTCAAGGAATACAAGCAGATTATCCTTGACTGCGACATAGTTGATCCGATTTCCGGCACCAAGAACTGGACGGATGTGCGCCAGTTCAACCTTATGTTCTCGACGCAGATCAGCAACACCGGAGATGCGGACGACAAGATCTACCTCCGTCCTGAGACGGCCCAGGGAATATTCGTTGAATATCTCAACGTCCAGAAGACGGGTCGTATGAAGGTTCCTTTCGGAATCGCACAGATCGGAAAGGCGTTCAGAAATGAGATTGTTGCGAGACAGTTCATATTCAGAATGAGAGAGTTCGAGCAGATGGAGATGGAATTCTTCTGCCGTCCCGGAACTGAGATGGAGTGGTTCAAGAAGTGGAAGGAGAACCGTATGAAGTGGCACGTAAGCCTTGGAATGGGTGCGGAGAACTACCGCTTCCACGACCACGAGAAACTGGCTCATTACGCCAACGCCGCGACTGACATCGAGTTCAATTTCCCGTTCGGCTTCAAGGAGCTTGAGGGAATCCATTCCCGTACGGATTTCGACCTTGGCAACCATCAGAGGCTGTCAGGAAAGAAGATCCAGTATTTCGACCCGGAGACAAACGAGAGCTATGTCCCTTACTGTGTGGAGACTTCCATCGGTGTGGACAGAATGTTCCTTGCGGTGCTGAGCCATTCCTACAAGGTCGAGAAGCTTGAGGGAGGCGAGAGCCGTGTCGTTCTTGGAATTCCTGCCCCTCTGGCTCCGGTGAAGGTCGCCGTCCTGCCGTTGATGAACAAGGACGGGCTGCCAGAAAAAGCTCAGGAGGTGATGAATGAGCTTAGGTACGATTTCAACTGCCAGTACGATCCGAAGGATTCCATCGGCAAGCGTTATCGCCGTCAGGATGCCATTGGCACGCCTTTCTGCGTAACTATCGATCACGATTCGCTGAATGACAATTGTGTCACCATCCGCGAGCGCGACACGATGGAGCAGAGAAGGGTTCCGATCGCCGAACTCCGCTCGATCATCGACAAAGAAGTCAATATGAACAACCTCCTCAGGAAACTTTAATGAATATTACGGCTCCTGCGGTGTCGGAATCGGGATAAAGGATCAGCGGTTCAACGACCCTTCGAATGTGAAGTCATTCTTTGTTCCGATTTTCATCCAGTTGAGGTACAGCGTGTTGAACAGGACAGTAAGCCCTTTCATAGATTTGAAGGGAGGCTTGGTCTCAGACTATTCAGGCTCTGTCAAGTCAATGCCTGAAGGATTTCAGACATTCGGAAGCGGCCATTTCTTCAGAGTTGGCATCGGTGTTGACTACAAGAGGTACTCAGTCTATGTCGGCGATGACTGGTCTCAACTCTCCTACAGCGGAGCTTCCCATAACAATTACGCCTGGACTGTCGGTCTGGTGTACAGGTTCTAAAGTCAATCCCGACTGCCGGGGGGGGGCAGCTTATGGTTGCTTTCGTGCCTAAGCATAACATTAACTATCAGTAAGTGAGAATTTGTTCAATCTGGTTATCGGGTACCGGGAGTATTAGAAAGGTAGTTCAGAGCCGAAGGTCACCGGCTCGGAAAGCACACGGACAGAGCTGTCTTGGAATAACTTAGCCTGCTTTTCCAGTTTTTCCAGAATCTCTGCCCTGCGTTCTATGCTATTCAGTTCCTCGCAACGGGCTTTGCTCATCTCGAGGAACTGTTCTTCCTGATCGATGCCGAGGAAGCGCCGTCCAAGAAGATTGGCCGCGATACAGGTAGTGCTGCTGCCGGTGAACGGGTCAAGAATCCAGGCTCCAGGCTTGGTGGATGCCAGAATAATTCTGGATAGTACGCACAACGGTTTCTGGGTAGGATGCTTTCCGCACGACTTTTCCCAAGGGGCAACGGCTGGCAATGTCCATACATCTCGCATCTGGGTACCACCATTGATTTCCTTCATCAACTCGTAATTGTAGTAATGGCCGACCTTCTGTTCTTTTCGCGCCCAGAGGATATATTCTGCAGAATACGTAAAGTACCTGCAGGAGAGATTGGGTGGTGGATTGGTCTTTACCCAAGTAATACAGTTAAGAATCTTGAAGTTCAACTCAGTAAGGCAGCGAGCTACCGAAAATATATTGTGATAAGTCCCGCTTACCCAGATAGTTCCATCGGATTTCAAATGCTCCCGGCAAGCCGTCAGCCAAGTTTTATCAAACTTGTAGTCTTCCTCAAAACCCTGAGACTTATCCCATTTTCCCTTGTTCACAGACACTGGAACGCCGCTCTGTATGCTGATTCCGCCGTTGGAAAGATGGTACGGAGGATCTGCAAAAATCATATCGAACTTAAAATCAAAAGAGTTTAGAAGTTCGATGCAATCTCCCCGTAGGAGCGTGAAGCTCTTGTCTTGTGACTTGTAATAGGCCGTGGGCATAGTAATTATACGAGCTTTGTGTCAATTACTCCTTCATTCAGGTCTAAGATATTATAAAGATTTTCCAGAACATCGAAGGTCTCCTTGAGGTTATTCCGGGCCGACTCCCAGCCTTGCCCGTCGGTAATCCAGACGAATCTGAATTCTGGGTGTTCCTTTGTCTCAAGAGCAATAGTTTTGTAACTGCGGGCTGTCTCATTTAGTTTGGAACCTCCATTTGCGTAGAAGTTGCTCTCTATCCCGTAAATCATGCTTGGACGCTTGATGACGAAATCGAAACGCTTCTCGGTGTCGCCTCCATTGGAGATGCAAGAGAGGTCGATGCCCCATTTCTCTTCAATCTCGTGGATGTACATCTCCTTGAAGTACGTTTTATCTCTCTCCAACCCGGCCTTGATAAGATAGACTTCCACCAGGTCTTCCATCATGTGGCCGCCACGATTCTTACGCGCATTAGAGTCCAAACCTGCTTCCACGCCGGTAACGTAGTCCACTAAATTATGGATATGCTTATGCTGCATAAGGTCGAATAGGCCAGTCTTGCGCATGAAGACGGAGTACTCCTCAATGTTATGGTTGGCTTTCTTGAAATTCCACACATGTTCGCCGTCGCGGCCAAAGGTAAGGATGTCTGATTCGCGCTTGGCTAGCAGAATAGGGATACACTTGAGGATCTCAGGATACCTTTGATACAAGGCAATGAATTCCCCTTCAATGTTCTCACTGCCTATCAGGGAGTTCATAATGTTCAGCTCAACTTTAATGTTGTCCACATTCCTGTAGATTTTCTCAAAGTCAGTGTAATATTTATAGTCAGCTATGGTTGAGCGGAAGCCTGCCAACCAAACTTGGAAATCTCTCATGTCTATGCGTTAACTACGTTGGAAATAATCAGTTCGGAAACAGCACCGCGACCGGAAGCATCAGAATTAATCATACGGGAGGCTGAAACGCGTTTGATGACGAAATGGTTATAGATGGTGTCGAAGAAGTTCTCATCAGGATTCACATTCTTCGGATCAGAGTTGCTGGCCACGAATAGAGCCTTATCCTTGCTTATCAGGTCGCAGAAATTGCGGAGACGGATTTGTTCGGCATCGTTGAATCCTCCCTTTGCATAGGAAGTGAAGGAGGATGTCTCCGTGATTGGCTTATACGGAGGGTCAAAGTAGAACAACGTATCTGGACCCGCGTAACGACCGGTCTCAGCGAAGTCTCCACAGAGGATTTCCACCTTCTGGAGGACTATGGAGCAAGCGCGAAGATTATCTGCATCACAAATGCGTGGATTCGCATATTTGCCGTGAGGGACATTAAATTCGCCCTTGGAATTCACGCGGTAAAGCCCGTTGAAGCAGGTTCTGTTGAGGAAAATGAACAATGCCGCGGTTTCAAGCGGTGTGGTTTTCTTGGTGTTGAAAAGAACCCGTTGCCGCATAAAGTAGTCTTTACGGCTCTCCGAACTCAAGGGAATGTATTCATCCTGAATAGTCTCCAGCTTCTCAATGAGGGTGTCAACGTCTTCCTTGATAATACGATAAGTACAAATGAGTTCCGGGTTGATGTCGTTTATCACGGCGTGTTCAATGTTGGGATATGCCTGAAGAATCCAGAACATTACAGCGCCTCCGCCAATAAATGGCTCTACATACGTAATGTGCTGACGTGTGGCAAAGTCACAAGGAAGCGATTTGCGTACTTCGTCCAACAACTGTGTCTTTCCTCCGACCCATTTGATGAACGGACGGGCACTAGTCATGTCTTCGGATAGTCTCATATACTCATAGTTTTCTACAAAGTTGCAAAAAGATTGGATCGATCAAAACAGAATACTTTTCCTGTCAAGAAAAAAGATGTCAGCGAGGGTTGCAACTCATTGTTTTATTTCTCGTACGGGGTGTAGACTCCGAACTCGGAGAGGGATAGCGGTCCGGACCATTTGGTGAAGCGGACACGGACGGCGTCGGCGTAGGTCGGATCGAAGCGATGGATTTTAACACGGCTTTGGGTCGGGGTCGTACCGCTGAAGAGAGGATGCCATAAGCCTTTGTGGAGATATTCGATGACATATTCCTGCATCACTCCGGCTTTCGGTTCTGTCATCACCACCATATTGATGAGTGAGCCAGGGTCAAGCTCAACTTTCCAGAACGGATTCTTGACTTCAGGGCTTGATACCCACCAAGTGCGGAAGTCGTCGTCGTTGGCGAAGTCCATTATGTCCATATCGTCGGACCAGGAGGAGTCGCAAGGTTTGCCGATGGCGATGTTGATGTCGGTGATCGGCTCCATTGTCGGGGCGACATCTACGATGTGGCCGGTGTTCTTCCAGATCTTGCCGATGCGCTTCAGGGCCTCGATGCAGTTCTCATCCATCAGACCGTCACGGTTCGGGGCGGAGTTCAGAATGTAGGTGCAGTAGGCGTTGTTATAAGGGATGATGTTGCCTTTGACTATTTCGTCCACGTCCTTAAGCGGCGAGTCCGGGAATTCGGTTTTCCAGAACCAGGTCTTCTGGAGAGGGTAGCAGGCCATTGCAGGAAGTTGGTTTGTCTCAGGGGAGATCTTCTGTCCGGCACCTTGCTCGTAGCATCGGATGTCAGAGTAGAAGAGAGCCTCCGAAGGGTACTTGGCACCGTTCAGATCCATCACCAGGCAGTTTGGCTGAATGCTTTTTATGAGGTGGTAAAACTCCGGAAACGAGACATCTGAATATGAGATTCTTCCCCATGGGGCGTCCCATCCGTCAAACATTATGGTGTTGACCGGGCCATATTCGGTGAGCAGCTCGCGCACCTGGCTCTTCAGCAGGTTGATTTTCTCCGGAGTGAACGGAAGGGTAGGACGTATGCGATGGTGTGTGTCGAGAATGGAGAAGTGGAACATTATCTGCATTCCGGCTTTCCGGACGGAATTGACAAGTTCCCTCAGGACATCCCGGTGCAGGGGAGAACTCATAACGCTGTAGCCGGTGGTCTTGGTGTCCCACAGGCAGAATCCGCTGTGATGCTTGACGGAGACACAGATGAATTTCATTCCCGCGCTTTGGGCGGCCTTTACCCATTGGTCGGTGTCCAGCTTTACCGGGTTGAACACTTCAGGACTGAGGTCGGGATCCGTCCAGTCCGCTGTCTGATAGGTCGGAAGACCAAAATGAACGAACATTCCAAGCCTCAGGTCAACGAACTCCTGCTGGAGCTGGTGGAGGCTTTTTTCCTGCGCCGCCATCATCATCGGGACGGCCAGCAGGGCCAATAGGGTTGAGATGTACTTTTTCATAATCGCTAAGTTACTTAATTTTTCGTAACTTTAAGGCGAAAATGAATTATAAGCGGACAATTGTCGGCTTGCGAAAAAAAGTAGATTTGATTTTTTTGACTATGGATTCAAAAGAAAGAATTGCCAAGGCCTTGGCTATCGCTACAGACACCAAGGTGTTTGAGATGGGCTGCGGAGTCAGCTCACAGACTTCGGAAGAGTTTCGTAAATGGTTCCCCGGCCGCAAGGCGGCCGTCGTGGCTGACGTCAACACCTGGAAAGCATTGGGAGAGACGGTTTACGGACAGCTGGCAGCATCCGGGATTCCTACAGAAAAATATATCATAGAAAAGGAGGAGTTCCACGCCGACTGGAAATATGTCGATATGGTGGATCACATCATCGCCGGAGATTTTGCCGGCGCCAAGGCGATCGAGAATGACACTGACTATGTCGAGACGGATGCGGAAACAGCCTTCAGACCGTCATCCGAAGCCGAATATGTCGCCGTCTCGGTCGGCTCAGGTGTCATCAACGACCTGTGCAAACTGGCTTCCCATCATTTCGGCCAGTCCTATCTGACATTGCCTACAGCGGCTTCCGTTGATGGTTACTCGTCGTTCGGAGCCTCGATTTCCTATCATAACTCGAAGCAGACTATCTCCTGCCCGGCTCCTCTTGTGATTATAGCGGACATCGATGTGATTGCCGCCGCCCCAAAGGAAATGACCGCCGCCGGTTATGCAGACCTTGCGGCCAAAGTGCCTGCCGGAGCGGAGTGGATGATTGCCGACCTGATGGGCGCCGAACCGATCAAGCAGGATGCGTGGCACGTGCTTCAAGACTGCCTTGATGACTTTTTGTCCGATCCTGAGGGGGTCGCCAAAGGAGACAAGAAGGCGGTGGCTGACTTGTTCGAGGGATTGACTCTCAGCGGAATAGCTATGCAGGCCGCCCAGTCAAGCCGTCCGGCGTCCGGGTGCGACCACCAGTTCAGCCATATTCTTGACATGACCCATCACCGCTTCCATGGTAAGCTTCAGTCACATGGATTCCAGGTGGCGATCGGCACACTGACTATGTGCGCTGTGTTTGACGAGCTGTTCAAGCTGGATCTGTCGTCGATCGATGTCGAGTCCTGCGTAAAGGCCTGGCCTACTCTTGAGCAGGAGCAGCAGAGAGCCTTGGAGATATTCAAGGATTTCCCGGCCCCGCGGCTTGGCTATACCGAGATCACCAAGAAATACGGCGATGCGGAGACTGTGCGAGCGCAGATGACGACGCTCAAGGAGAGCTGGCCGGAGTTCAAGAAGAAACTTCAGGGGCAGGTATACTCATTCGCCAAAATGCAGGAGCTGATGAAGAAGGCAGGCGCGCCTTACGATCCTTCGATGATCGGCGTGTCACGCTCTATGCTCAAGGATATGTTCCGGAAGGTTCAGCTGATGCGTTTCCGCTTCAATGTTCTTGACCTTGCGAAGAGGGGAATGTTCTACGATACCCTCGTTGAGGCTGTTTTCGCTCCCGGCGCTCCATTCGATCTGTCCAAGGAGATGGAAATCAATTAGTACGGGAATATGTCGGTGCGTGGAACGGGTGTCCGTGGCTTTGCGAAAGGCCGTGCGTTCGTGGTCCGGGACTGCGGGCAGCGGAATCCGTTCGAGGACATACCGCCCGGCAGCGTTCTTGTTGTCGAGCGGTTGTCGCTGTCAGATTCCACGTTCATAGATTTCCGTAAGGTTGTCGGTGTCGTGGTCCGGGAGGAAGATGCTGACGGACAGGTCTGTGTGCTTGCCAAAGGAATCGGCATTCCGGCCATTGTAGGCATCGCTGACAGCGTCAGGGAAGTGGTGACGGGAGACCGCCTCCTGATCTGGAATTTTGATGTCTTTGTCAATCCGGACCGTGAGACCGTCATAGCCTACGAGAAAGCCCGCTCCGTCGCCGACTCCCAGCTTAGTCTCGATCTTCCGCACTCGACGTATTTCTAACAAAGATAGATGACAGGAGAGACTCCGCCCCGGAAATTTGGTAACGTGCGAATTTCCGGAGCGGAGTCTCTCCTGCCATTTCAGCCCACATACGTCATCGGCTCGTCCTGTTTGTCGAAGCGTCTGTCTGAAAGTGTAAAGATTCTTTACAGCAGGAGTAAAATTATTTTACACTCCGAGGAGTGTTGGTCTGAATCTAACGTGCTTATTAATAAATATATAGCTAATTTGGCACGTAATATGTTTTGGCGAGTGGAAGTTTATAATGTTTTTGTTATGTCAAGCACATATCTTAAGTTTTTGTCAAGGAATAAGCTTTACACTTTCATCGAGGTTTTCGGGCTGTCTGTAGCATTGGGCTTTGTCATTCTGCTGGCCTCCTATGCCAGAACCGAGTTCAGTGTCGGGGCGAATCAGCCGCTTTCCAAGCAGCTCTACGCGGTGGGGTCTGGAGATTATTTCGGAATGACTGTCGGGACATCCGAAGAATTTTTCCCGTCCATTCCCGAAATCAAGGAGTGGACCAGACTGGCGGAAGTGAACGGCTCCTATGTGACGGTGGGGGATGATTATTATACGGTTAAGGAAGTGTCAGTCGACACTAACTTTTTCAGGCTGTTTGACTATCGCCTGTCAGGATGTCCCCGCGCCAGGGTTCTGGAGAACGAGGAAGAGGTCATCATTTCCGAATCATTCTCCAAGAAGTTGTTTGGCAATGAGGAACCGGTAGGAAGAACCATTGATAACAACGGGGTCAGGAGAGTCGTTGTCGGAGTGATTCAGGATTTCGGCCCGTCGGATGTGTTCAGGGACTTTGACCTGTTCACAAGTATCAAAGTGTTTGAGAAATCAGTCGCGCGGATGGATAATTTCGGCTCTACTATTCCGATTGTCAGGCTTGAGGAAGGAACCGATCCTGAAAAGGTCAGGCAGGGACTTCTTAAGTGTTTCTTGGATTACTGGGATAATTACGCGGCCGAAAATGACGGTTCTTTTTTGTGGGGGGCTTCTGTCACAAGGCTTGACAAAGTGTATTTCTCGGATCTCGGAGCCTACAATACTTTTCGAAAGGGAGACAGAAAGCAGGTCGGGATTTTGTTCGTAGTAGCCTTGGCGCTGTTGGTTTCGGCAATATTCAATTACATCAACCTTACTGTGGCGCAGACTGGAAAGCGCGCCAAGGAGATGGCTACAAGAAGGCTTCTTGGTGAAGGATCTTCAAGCATTGTGTGGAGGTTTCTGTTTGAGTCATTGGCTTTCACATTCGGATGTTTCGCCGTCGGATGCTTGCTGGCATATTGGTTCAAACCGTTCTTTGACAATGTTCTGAGTGCGGATATTGTGCTGAGGCCCAATCTTGCCGCTGTGGTTTGGGCAGTGCTCTCAATAGTGGCTATTTCTGTCGTGTCCGCTATTCTTCCCGTCATAATGATCTCCAGGTTCAAGCCGGTCAATGTCGTGAAAGGTGAGTTCCGTTTCAAGAATAAGATGGTTTTCAGCAAGGTGTTCATCGCCTTGCAGTTCGTGTTCGGAACTGTTTTGATTGCGATGGCCGTCACGATGACCGCGCAGCTCCGCTATCTCGCCGGTCTTCAGGTAGGCTACAACACAAAGGACATCATTCAGCTGTACGATCCTTTGGGTGTTACGGGAGATTCCAAAATGGTGCTCATGGACAGATTGAAGACCTTGCCGCAGGTGGCGGACGCCGGTTTCTGCCTGTCTTCTCCATTCCGTTGCGGAGCCAATGGCATCCACAATGATGATGGCCAACTGGCCGGATGGCTGAGGATGCCGGTGCTGGACACAACCTCGTTCAGGATTCTTGGATTCTCCCTGACTGAAAAATACAGCGGGTTGTCAAGTGGAAAGATAGTCTTGACAGAGACTTCAAAGAAAAAGCTCGGAGCTTCCGAGGATCGTACAGGTTTGGGCTACAATGGTAATGAATATGTTGTCTGCGGCATCGTGCCGGATTTCCGTGCCGGCAACGCTCTGTTCGAGCCGATGGAGGACGAGCAGAATGCCATAAAGATTATCGACGCAAGTTATAAATATGCCAATATCTTGATTCTGAAGATAACCGGAGACCGTGCCGATGCTATGGCTGCCGTAAAGGATGCTTTCAAGACTTTCGCGAAGGAGGTATATGGTATCCCTGCCGATGCGGAAGCGTTTTATCTTGACGAGCAGTGGGTGGATGAACTGAAAGGTACGAGAAACACGATGTTGCTGGTGATGTCATTTATGTTTGTCGCAATCCTGATTTCGGTTCTCGGACTGTTTGCGATGTCTCTTTACTTCACTGAACGGCAGAGCCGCCAGATAGCGCTTAGGAAAGTCTTCGGTGCGGATGTCGGTTCGGTAGTTCGGTCCTTGTCCGGATCCTTTATGGCTATGGGTCTCGCAGCGGAGATACTTGCCGTTCCGCTGGCACTCTGGGGGATAAAGTATTATTTGCAGGGATTCCACACAAGAATCGCCTTCCCTTGGTGGGCGGTGGCTCTTGCCGTCCTGATTTCTTTGCTTGTCTCGTTCCTTTCCGTCCTTGGCCAGACCTACGAGGCGGCCACGCGGAATCCGGTCAAGACTCTTTCCCGGGATTAGTTTTTCCGGTGGTGTTCAGAGACTTTTTTAGGTTTCTTATCATTTTTTACGTTTTTGTTCACTATTATCGCGGGACAATGACTTGAACTATGGTAAGAAACCTGACTTTCCACGATGTCCTTACCGCACTTGGCGACCTGATGATGCTCCGGGAGTGCATAGTCTGCGGAAGACCTCTGGCTCTCCGCGAGCGGCACATCTGCATTGGATGCCTTGCCGACCTGCCTCGGACTCATTACTCAAGAATGCCTTACAACCAGCTGTCCGATCGCTTAAATGCCCTCATTCAGCGAGATTTGGACAAAACCGGCGTCTTCAGGGAATATTCCCGCGCCACGTCTTTGTTCTTTTACCGTTCGCAGACCGGCTACAGGCTGATCACCCAAAGGCTGAAGTATCGCTCTGACCTCGCCGCGGGACGTTATTTCGCTTCTATGCTTGGCCGGGAGATGGCCTCTTCTCCCGTATATTCAGATGTCGATGTCGTGATTCCCGTTCCGCTGCACTGGACGCGCCGCTGGTCCCGGGGGTACAACCAGGCCGAAGTGATCGCCGAAGTGCTTGCCCGCTCTTTGGGGGCGGAAATGCGTAAGGACATTCTTTGCCGTCCCCGCCGTACCCGTACACAGACCAGGCTCTCTGTGGAGCTGAAGGCCCGCAATGTCGATGGCGCGTTCCGAGTCAGGCGTTCAAGGGTCACGCTGGAATGTTCCCACATCCTTTTGGTCGATGATGTGTTCACTACAGGAGCGACCCTACATTCCTGTTACAAGGCGCTGTGTCCACTCTTCCCGCCGACAGTCCGCATCAGCGTCGCGACGCTGGCATGTGTCGGAATGTAAGGGAGTCCGGAACCTCGGCGCGCGATCGCCCGCTTGAGGAAACAGGATGATTGAATATGTCCGGCCGGCTTTTAGAAGCTGTCTAAAGAAATTTTAAACAGCTTTTTACTTGGCTGTCTTTGGTGGCGGCGAACAGATTTTAAATTGTAAGCATAAACGTTTTAATCAGACAATCTGCGGAAATAATGCGCCATTAAAGACGTGGAGTGCGTGTTTATTAAAACAATATAAAATTTTTCTTATTGTTTATAGGGTTGTAAATAAAACGGTTAAGCTGTGAAATTTACGACAGGTATCAAAAAAAAATTAAAAAAAGTTTGCAAGTATCAAAAAAAGCTGTACCTTTGCATTCGGGTTGAGCAAGGAGGTTCTCTCCCCGATCAACCTATTGGTTATTAGTTTTAGTGTTATTAATTATGTGGTTAGAGTGAGAGTCCACGCGCGATGCGTCGACGCTCATTTTTTTTGTATATAGCCCGTCTGGAATCCTCGTCTGGCCGGCGCCTCCCCACCCCTCTTGCCGGAACGGATGAGTATTCGTATATTTACATTATAAAAAGAAATGAATATGATTGAACTCGGAATCAAAGGTCGCCAGGAAGAGATTGTGACAGAGGAGCTTACCGCCAGCCATATTGGCAGCGGCACTGTCAGGGTGTTCGCGACGCCGATGATGATTGCTCTGATGGAGCGTACAAGCCGTCTCAGCGTGAAACCTTATCTTGAGGAGGGGCAGGAGACTGTCGGGACAAGGCTCGATGTCTCTCACGTTTCCTCTACTCCGGTGGGTCTTAAGGTATGGTGCGAGAGTGAGGTCGTCGAGATTGACCGCAGGAGGGTTGTCTTCAAGGTCGCCGCCTACGATGAGAAAGGGCTTATCGGCGAAGGTACGCACGAGAGATTCGTGATAGATGTCGCCAGGTTCCAGGCCAAGACGGAGGAGAAACAGAGATAGAACCGCTGTTTCCGAATATGACAAGGCCTTTCCCCTTTGTGACGACGCACTGTGGGAAAGGCCTTGGTTATTATCATGCCGTATGCCGCGCGGCCGTGGTTTCGCGTCGTTTCCGGCACTTTCTCGCATCGGTGGCCGGGGAGGTCGCGGCGGACGGTCTGGCCGGATGATTAGCAGTTCATCGCGCCGCAGCAGTGGATGACCTGTCCTGAGACATAGCCGGAGAGGTCGCTGGCGAGAAAGAGAGCCACATTTGCCACATCCTCAGGAGTGCCGCCGCGGCGGAGCGGAATCTGTTTGACCCAAGCGTCGCGCACTTCCTCTGAAAGGGCGTTGGTCATGTCGGACACGATGAAGCCCGGAGCGATGCAGTTGGCCCTGATTCCGCGCGGGCCCATCTCCTTGGCGATTGATTTGGCCAAGCCTATCAGACCGGCCTTGGAAGCCGAGTAGTTGCACTGTCCGGCGTTTCCTGATACACCCACCACGGATGACATATTGATGATGCTTCCGCCTCTCTGGCGAGCCATTATCGGGGTCAGGGCGTGAATGAAGTTGAAAGCTGACTTGAGGTTCACGTTGAGGACAGCGTCCCACTGCGCCTCGGTCATCCTGAGCATAAGTCCGTCCTTTGTGATTCCGGCGTTGTTCACGAGGATGTCGATTCTGCCGAAGTCGGCCAGAATTTGGTTCACTACATTGTGAGTCTCCTCGAAGTCGGCCGCGTTGGAGGCGTATGCCTTTACCTTGTGGCCGAATGCTTCGATGTCCCTGACAGTCTGCTCTCCGGACTCGTTGATCACCAAGTCGGTGAAAGCGACATCAGCGCCCTCCGAGGCGAATTTCATCGCGATCGCCTTGCCGATTCCTCTTGCGGCGCCCGTGACGAGGGCTACCTTTCCATCTAAAAGTCCCATATATTCAATCAATTAAGTTAATGCTTCCTTGCTGTCCGTAGATTCGCAGGCCGGTTTGCTGATGGCTTGTGAGCTACGGCGCGGATGTGTCTTCCGCAAACTTCAGACCACAAGAAGGCACCGCAAAAGTAAGCTATCTTGCCGCGACACGCAAGACTTTAGGCCGCTATTTGGTGAAAGAAAGGATGATGTGGCGAAAGGCACGAATAAAATGGTTATCTTTGCTGCTCCGATAAGGTTGATTAAGGTTTGTGGGTGGTTACCGTCGTATGCCTCGCGGGTTCCGGTATGTGAAAGGGTGACTCAAACGACCCTTGATGGAGCGCAGGACGCATAATGTTTTAGCCGCAGGTGATTGCCTGCTTGTGAAAATCGATATGGAATTATTATGGTAATGAGTGAGATACGCGACCCTCAGCTCTGGGAAAGCGGAGAGCTGAAGATTGAATGGGTAAGGCATCATATGCCGATGCTTGAAGGTCTTGAGAAAGAATTTAGGGAGACAAAGCCGTTCAAAGGGCTTAAGGTAGCTCTTTCCGTTCATCTGGAAGCCAAGACAGCCCACCTGTGTGAGGTTCTGGCGGAAGGAGGGGCGGAGATGTTCGTCACGGGCAGCAATCCTCTTTCCACACAGGATGACGTGGCGGCGGCCCTTGTAAAAGAAGGCCTGAACGTGTTTGCCGTTCACGGAGCGACTCCAGAGGAATATGAAAGCGGCATCAGGAGGGTCATCGAGTGCGGCCCGAACATCATCATCGATGACGGAGGAGACCTTGTCACAATGATTCACGAAAACTATCCGGAACTCATTCCGGGTGTCATAGGAGGATGCGAGGAGACCACCACGGGAATCCTCCGTCTGGAGACTATGAACCGCGGGAAGAGGCTGAGATTCCCTATGATGCTTGTCAACAACGCGGCCTGCAAACATTTCTTCGACAACCGCTACGGCACAGGGCAGTCAGTATGGGACGGCATCAACCGTACCACCAACCTGATTGTGGCCGGAAAATATGTCGTTGTCGCCGGTTACGGATGGTGCGGCAAGGGTGTCGCTATGAGAGCCAAGGGATTGGGGGCAAAGGTTATTGTCACGGAGGTCGATCCGATAAAGGCGATGGAGGCCGTTATGGACGGGTTCCGGGTTATGGGAATGGCCCGGGCCGCTGCCATCGGCGACATATTCGTGACTGTCACTGGTTGCGACGATGTCATCACAAGGGAGCATTTCCTTGCGATGAAGGACGGTGCGATCTGCTGCAACGCCGGTCACTTCGACTGTGAGGTGAATGTGGCTCAGCTCAAGGAGCTTGCCGTGTCTGAAAAGCCGGCGAGGCAGAACATTCAGGGATATGTTCTCCCTAATGGCCGCAAGGTTTACATAATCGCCGAGGGTCGTCTCGTCAATCTTGCCGCCGGAGACGGACATCCGGCTGAGATTATGGATATGTCGTTCGCTATTCAGGCTCTTAGTGCCAAGTATTTGGCTGACAATAGGATGGTGCTTGCGAGGACTCCAGGCGAAATGCTCCATTGCGTGCCTGAGTCCATTGACCGTGAGGTCGCTTTCAGGAAGCTGAAGGACTGGGGTATTACCATTGACACGCTGACTCCGTCGCAGCGCAAGTATTTGTATGGAGAGTAAAGTTTTTTCACAATATTAGTTGCTGTATGAGACTGTTCCCGATGTACACCTGGACCAAAGGTATCCGTAATTTCGACCATAGAAGAAAGCAGTTTTCCAAGCAGCCGTGGGCGCAGGGTGTCCTGTTGCTTTGCTGTGTTGTGGTCGCGATGCTTCTGGCTAATCTTCCTTTCACAAAAGAGTTCTACCACAACGTTCTGGAGACAGACATATCTCTCAGGCTCCAGTTACCGGGCGGAGAAAGCGTCCTGTTCCCGCGCGGAATGACCGTCGAGAGTTTCATCAATGACATTCTGATGACAATCTTCTTCTTCACGGTCGGTCTTGAGATCCGGCGCGAGATGAAGAGCGGCGAGTTGTCCAGCGTCAAGAAGGCTATGATGCCTGTGATCGCGGCTTTCGGCGGCGTCGTGGCTCCGGCCCTGATTTTCGCGGCTGTCAACCACGGTTCGGCGGCGTCTTCAGGATGGGGTATCCCTACCGCCACAGACATTGCGTTCGCTGTCGGTATCCTGTCTATTCTTGGCGACCGGGTGCCTGTGTCGCTGAAGGTTTTCCTGACGGCGCTGGCCATAGCGGATGACCTCATCGCCATTCTGGTGGTCGCTCTGTTCTACGGAGGCACAATCAGGCTCGGACTCCTCAGCATTGCGTTTGTCCTAATCATCGCCGTGCTGCTGATGAACAGGTTAGGCGAGAAGAGAGGCTGGTTCTACCTGATTCCGGCAATCGCCATATGGTCTTTGTTCTACTATGCCGGCATCCACTCGACAATGTCCGGAGTGGTGATGGCGTTCCTTGTCCCTATGGCTCCAAGGTTCAACGAGGCCTACTTCCACAGAAAGCGTATTCAGTACATCCGCAGGCTTAATGAGTATAACTCCATAGCCTCCGCTTCCGCCGAGTTTCCTAACGGCCCGCAAAGACATTGCCTGAGGAGGCTGTCAGCCATCTCGCAGGGATCCATCGGAATGAGCCACCGCCTTGAGCACGCCCTCGGGCCTTGGGTCAACTTCGTGATAATGCCTATCTTCGCCCTTGCGAACGCCGGTGTCGAGATTCCTGACATCTCCTATTTCAATGTGTTCCATTTCGATCCGGCCTTGGGCAGTGTGAGTATGGGAATATTCCTTGGCCTTGTTCTTGGCAAGCCACTGGGAATCAGTCTCGCAAGTTTCGTCGCCGTCAAGCTTCGGGTCGGCGAGATGCCTGCCAAGGCAAGCTGGCCGATGCTGGTGGCGGTGGCCTGCCTTGGAGGAATCGGCTTCACGATGTCGATTTTTGTCGATACCCTGTCCTTCGGTGACCAGGCTCCGGAAATCACTGCCCTCCTGCGGGATATGGGTAAGGTGGCCGTGCTGATGGCTTCTCTTACCGCCGGTGTTCTGGGAAGCCTGCTGATCGGCTTCATACACAACATCGAATCCCGCCGCAAGGCATAACTTTACGACTCATCCATATGGCGAAAAACAAGGTGCTTGAAGACACTCCGCTGATCAAGCAGTTCTTTTCCGTGAAGGCTCAGCATCCCGAGGCTGTGCTGCTTTACAGGGTCGGGGATTTCTACGAATCCTACTCCGATGACGCAGTGCTGATCAGTAAGGTGTTAGGCATTGTCCAGACCAGAAAGTCCAACGGAGAGAAAGGTTACATCGAGATGGCAGGTTTTCCGCACCACGCCATAGACGCTTATCTTCCCAAACTTGTCCGGGCCGGCTACAAGGTGGCGGTCTGCGACCAGCTGGAAGACCCTAAATTCGCCAAGAAGCTGGTCAGGCGAGGGGTGACTGAACTTGTCACTCCCGGAGTCGCCTTCAACGACCAGATTCTGGATCAGAAAGAGAATAACTTCCTTGCGGGTCTGACCTTTGACAAGGATAAGTGCGGCGCCTCTTTTCTGGATGTCTCCACCGGCTCGTTTCAGGTGGCCCAGGGTTCGCTTGACTACATAGCCACCTTGATCGCCTCTCTGAATCCCAAGGAGGTAGTTGTCCGGAGGGGCTACGAGAAGGGTGTCAAAGAGAGGTTCGGCGACAATCTCTACATCTCCACGGTCGATGAATGGGCTTTCGTCTATGACTCCGCCGTCGAAAGGCTCAGGAAGCAGTTCGGGGTCGATTCGCTTAAAGGCTTTGCCGTGGACGGTTTCCCTTTGGGAATATGCTCGGCAGGAGCTTTGATGGTCTATCTGGAGCAGACGCAGCACACCGGACTTAAGAACATCTGTTCGATTTCCAGAATCGACGAGGACCGGTTCGTGTGGATGGACAAGTTCACGATGAGAAACCTGGAGATATTCAATTCTTCCGCCGGAGGTGAGGGTGTGTCTTTGGTGAGTGTCATCGACAAGTGTTCCTCCCCGATGGGGGCGAGGCTTCTTCGGAGCTGGCTGGCTATGCCGATAATGGATGTCAAGGAGCTGAACTGCCGCTATGACATAGTCCAGCATTTTCTGGAGTCCGGTGATGAGCTGGACAAGATTCAGGAATATGTCGGAGAAATCGGCGATCTTGACCGGATCCTTTCAAGGGCGGCGACGGGCAGGATATCTCCACGCGAGGTGATGCAGCTGGGCAGGGGACTGTCAAGGATGGAGCCTATAGCCGCGCTTTGCAAGGGAAGGGGAGTCAAGGCCTTGGACTCTATGTTCGGAGGAATGAGGAATTGCTCGAAGCTGCTTGAGAGGATTTCAGGAACGATGTCGTCCGAACCTGCCGCCGCCGTTGGCAAAGGCGAGGTCATCGCTGCCGGGTTCAGCGAGGAACTGGACGAGTTGAGAAACATTTCCTCCGGCGGCAAGGATTACCTGCTGAAGCTTCAGCAATCCGAGGCCGAGAGGACAGGAATATCCTCTCTCAAAATCAGTTACAACAATGTCTTCGGCTACTACATCGAAGTTCGCAACACATTCCGGGATTTGGTTCCGGCGGAGTGGGTGCGCAAGCAGACCCTTGTCAACGCTGAGCGCTACATCACTCAGGAACTCAAGGACTACGAGGAGAAAATCCTGAGTGCCGAGGACAGAATCTACGCTCTTGAGACGAAGATTTTCGCGGAACTCGTGGCCGAGATACAGGGTAACATCCCGGCAATCCAGACAAACAGCCGGATTATAGCGCGTCTTGACGTGCTTGCCGGATTCGCCCGGCTGGCGAAAGACAACCGCTACTGCCGTCCGGAGATGACAGGGGGGCTGTCACTCGACATCAAGGCGGGTCGCCATCCGGTCATCGAGACACTTATGCCGGCGGGAGAGGAATATGTTCCCAATGACATATTCCTTGACAACAAGAGGCAGCAGATCATCATACTGACCGGCCCGAACATGGCGGGTAAGTCGGCTTTGCTCAGGCAGACGGCCTTGATTGTCCTTATGGCGCAGATCGGCTCGTTCGTACCGGCTGACAGTGCCAGAATCGGTTTCTTCGACAAGATATTCACAAGGGTCGGTGCGTCGGACAACATTTCCAGGGGAGAATCGACCTTTATGGTCGAGATGCTGGAGACCTCGATGATTCTGCACAACCTTTCCGAGAGGTCGCTTGTGCTTCTGGACGAGATCGGGCGAGGCACGTCGACCTATGACGGAATGTCGATAGCAAGGGCAATCGTGGAGTACATCCACGAGTACGGCCACGGTGCGAAGACGCTTTTCGCCACCCACTATCACGAGCTTAACGATCTTGAGGAGACATATCCAAGAGTAAGGAACTTCCACATCGCCGTGAAGGAAGTCGGGGTGCAGGTGATTTTCCTGCGCAAGCTGAAAGAGGGCGGGACCGCCCACAGTTTCGGAATCCACGTCGCGCGGATGGCCGGAATGCCAAAAGAGGTCATCCGAAGTGCCGAGAACACTTTGAGGGCATTGGAAATGAATGATTCCCAACATCTTGTCAGTGTCCGGAAAGGCGAGCTGAAGAAGCCGGTACAGACCAAGGCTGGCACTCTTGAGAGCGACGGAAGCCTCCAGCTTTCGTTCTTCCAGCTTGATGACCCGACTCTCGAGTCCCTGCGTGACAAGCTTTCGGGTGTGGATCTCAACAACATCACACCTCTTCAGGCTTTCGACCTTCTCCGCTCGATGAAAGACGAGCTTGGATTGTGACGCTTGCCTTGCCAGATGCTTTTATAAGGCGGATGGTTTCACTTTTCACTTTCGCTGTTGCAATTTTATGATTTTTTCAATAAATTGCGGTTGTTTGTCCGCATAGTCGGTTGAATATGCTCCCCCTGGCTTGTCTGAGAGGTGTTTCGGAAGCTATGAAATATTCAGCCGGCAACCGGTTTCCGACACTCATCCGTCAGACATTTTTTTTACTGTATATAACAAATTGGAAAATACTGCCTATGAACTTGAAAGACCGTTATCTGGCTGACGGGCAACGCTATGATGGTTCCGCCGATATGTTTGCACGGTGCGGACGCAGCGGTGTGTCGCTCCCTAAGGTCAGCCTTGGATTCTGGCATAACTTCGGAGGGACGGACCCCTACGAGCGCAGCCGTGCCATCACCCACTATGCTTTCGACCATGGTGTCACTCACTTCGACCTTGCCAATAACTACGGGCCTCCCTATGGCTCGGCAGAGGAGACTATGGGCCGTCTGATGCGAGATGACTTCCGTCCTTACCGAGACGAACTATTCATTTCTTCAAAGGCAGGATATGATATGTGGCCTGGCCCCTATGGCAATTGGGGATCCCGTAAATACTTGATGGCCAGTATTGACCAGAGCCTGAAACGAATGGATCTGGAATATGTGGACCTTTTCTACAGCCACCGTTATGACCCTCTCACACCGTTGGAGGAGACCTTGCAGGCTTTGGTGGATATCGTTCGCTCCGGCAAGGCGCTCTATGCCGGCATCTCGCGATGGCCGTTGGAAGCCCTTAAAGTTGCGGACAAGTACCTAAGGGATAGGGATGTACCGCTGCTGATATATCAAGGCCGCCTTAACCTGCTCGACCGCTCGCCTCAGGAGGAAGGGATTCTTGACTATTGCTCCGGAAACGGTATCGGATTCATTTCCTTCTCTCCGCTTGCGCAAGGACTGTTGACCGATAAGTATCTGAATATGATTCCTGCCGGATCGAGAATGTCTCGTGGGACGAGCCTTACATCCGACCGTTTGACTCCGGAGTTACGGGACAAGCTGACGGCGTGGAACAATGTCGCTTCCGGCAGAGGTGAGACATTGGCCGAGATGTCACTGGCCTGGGTGCTTGCCCAGAAGGGTATCACATCGGTGCTGGTGGGCGCAAGCTCTGTCGCTCAGCTCGAAACCAATCTGAAGAGCATCCGTTCAAAGCCTTTCGGAAACATTGAACTTTAACAAACATACACCCATTCTCAATGAAAAGACTTCTTTTATTCTCCGCATTTATTCTTGCGGGTTTCTGTGCTTCAGCGCGGGCAGGACAGGTGGAGGAATTCGACATTGACTGGATTTCCAACCAAAAGGTTTTGGGAGTAAACAAAGAGGACGGCCACGCTTCGTTTATGCCTTACGCCTCAAAGGAAGCTCTCGTGTCTGACGCCCGTTATCATACTCCTTGGCTCACTCCGACCAGGGCCAATAGCTTGGACCTTAACGGTGTCTGGAAGTTCAAGTGGGTCAGGGGCACAAAGACGGGACCCGGCCCGGGCGAATTTCAGGCCGCGGACCTGGATGACAGCCAGTGGGATGACATCCAGGTGCCTCTGAGCTGGGAGATGACGGGACGCTATAACAAGCCGACCTACAACAACACCGGTTATCCACACTACAACGAGCCTCCTTATGCCAGGACAGGATTCGAGGAGCACGGAATCGTGGATCATAATGCGACAGGATTCTATCGCCGGACTTTCGATATTCCGGAGGATTGGGCCGACCAACGGATATTCATTCATTTCGACGGTGTATATAGCTGTTGCGTAGTGTGGGTCAACGGCAGATTCATAGGCTACTCCCAAGGGGCTAACAACGTTGCCGAATTTGACATTACCGATGCCGTGGAGGTCGGAGGAAACCAACTCTCGGTGAGAGTGTACCGTTGGTGTGACGGCTCCTATCTGGAGGGTCAGGATATGTGGCGTATGAGCGGAATCCATCGCGACGTGTATCTCTATGCCACACCTAAGACATTTGTCAGAGACCACTACATCACGGTGAGGAACCAAAGCGATGACGCTACCGGAGGAGAACTGAACGTCGCTTTGGAAATAGATAACCGCAATGGCGTGAAATGCGAGAAGACCGTCCGTATGGAGCTGCTTGACGCGTCCGGCAGGCTCGTTGCCAAGGTCGAGAGACAGGTTCCTGTCTCGGAGTGCAGGACTTTTTTTGAACTGACTACTCCACGGCTCTCTAATCTTACACCGTGGAATGCCGAGAACCCTTATCTGTACGATGTCGTAATCTCACAGCTCTCAGCCGGAAAGGAAGAGATGGTGTTTGCCACGAAGTACGGCTTCCGCAAGATTTCCCTGGTCAACGGGGAATCCGGACGCTACTTTACCATCAACGGAAAAAGAATCTTCTTCAAGGGAGTGAATGCCCATGATACCCATCCGCTGTATGGCCGCCATCTGGACAATGAGACAATGTTGAGGGACATAACGCTGATGAAGCAGGCCAATGTCAACACGATACGTACAAGCCACTATCCTCGTCACGAAAAAATGAACTCGATGTTCGATGTTTACGGACTCTATGTGGTGGATGAAGCCGATCTGGAGTGTCACGGCAACAACGGCCTGACGCGCGACACCACCTGGACCGCGGCGTTTGTCGATCGGAATGTCCGTATGGTGATGCGCGACCGTAATCATCCGAGCGTGATATTCTGGTCTTTGGGCAATGAGAACGGCGAGGGTGTGAATATGCACAGTTGCTACGATGCGGTCCGCGCCATCGACTCACGTTACATCCATTGTCACGGCGACGACGCTTCCGACATGTATTCGGAGATGTACACAAGCGTAAGTTCGGCGGAACGTCTGAGCGGAGGCCGAGACGGCAAGCCTTTCTTTATCTGCGAGTATGCTCACGCTATGGGGCAGGCTGTCGGCAATCTGGTTGATTATTGGCGTGTTATCGAGAACAGCGACGGTATTGTCGGAGCCTGTGTCTGGGATTGGGTCGATCAGGCGGTCTATCATCCGGACAGCATCCGTCTGGGCAGGCTTGTCAACGGGGACGGATTCCACGCCTGGACAGGAGGCTATGACTACGACCCTTGGTTCAAGACTCACGCCAACAACGACAAGGCCTTTCAGGGGAACTTCCTCAACAATGGAATCATCACTCCTGACCGTAAGTGGACGGCCAAGCTGACCGAGGTCAAGAAAGTCTACCAGCACGTGACGTTCCGCGGCCTGGAGTCAAAGACAGTCACGATTGACAACAAGTATCCTTTCAACAACCTCGGTGACCTTTTCTACCTTACCTATGAGTTGCGTAAGGATGGCGTGAAAGTGGAAGAAGGGCGTAAGGATGTGAATATCGCCGCGTTGCAAAGCGCCAAGGTCGAGATTCCTTATAAGAGCAGCATCGGAGACGACGCGGAGTATTCACTGATAGTGGGACTTTGCCTCAAGGAGGACAAGCCTTGGGCTTCGAAGGGCTATCGTTTGGCTGACGAGCAGTTTGTCTTGAACGAGCGGGCTCCCCTGGCTGGGATTACGGCAAAAGGAAGGCTGAAGGTCTCTGGCAGCAAGGTCACGGGCAAGGATTTTTCTGTCGAATTCGGAGAGAACGGAGCCGTAAGAAGCTACATATTCAAAGGTAGGGAGTTGCTTGCCGCCTCCCCTGAATACAACGACTTCCGTCGTATCGACAACGATACCGAAGGCAAGCAGGCCCTGCGTGATGTCAACGACGGCAGCGGAGGTTACGACTATGCCGCGACAGGCGTGGAGAAGCGCGAGATCACGTCTCCTTTGGGAAAGACTGACGGCAAGGCCTCGATTTCTATGGCTGCCAAAGGCTCCAAGACCGACTATTCGGTGACCTACACAGTGTATCCTGACGGTGTGATGGATATGAAGGTGACGTTTGAGCCTCGACGCCGCGGTCTTCGCCGGCTTGGCATGGGGATGGCGTTCGCGCCTGGCTTTGAGGAAGTCGAGTATTACGCCAAAGGCCCGTGGAGCAACTACAAGGACCGCCAGACCGGATCATATTTGGGTAAGTATGTCACTACCGTTCGTGATATGGTCGACGAGAATACCCATCCTCAGACCTATGGCGACCATCAGGATCTGCGCGAGCTGCTGCTGCGGAACGAAAGGACGGGTGTCAACCTTCGCATCAAGACCGAGGGGATGGTGTCATTCTCGCTCTCGCACTATGATGAGCTTGAATGGAACCACCTGCTGCATTTCACAAAACTGCATTGGTCTGATCTTAAGAAGTATGACGAGCTGTTCGCTCACTTCGACTATTGGCATCGTGGCATTGGGAACAACAGTTGTTTCTCAGATTGCTGCCTGCCTCACTACGAAACCCCTTATCCTGAGAACTATCAGGGCGCCAAGGTGCTGACTTACACCCTGCGCTTCATCCCGGAGACGGAGTAAGTGACTGTCTGTAAAGAATCTGGCAATGATGATGCGTGTTTTTCGATTATTGGCATTCGCTATGCTTGCCGCGGCCGTCGGTTGCGCGACGGCTTCGGCGGGCGACTTTACAAAATATGTGAACCCGCTCTTCGGCACGACCACGCTGTGGGAGAAGGATGACCTGGGTTATGAGATGAGCGAAAACCCTGTTTACCGTACCGTGCTGACAGAGGAGGGCCGTCGTCCCGCCAAGGGTAAGACACGAGCCTGGGGTGGCGAGACCTATCCCGGAGCCGCTATGCCTCACGGGATGGTTCAGGCCTCTCCGGTCACTTGCTGGGGTTCAGGAGCGGGCTATCAGTACGAGGATTCCGTGATTTACGGATTCTTTCACACAAGTCACGGCCATTGGGGGCAGGGGCATGTCCCGACACTCCCTGTCAGAGGTGATTTCAATCCGGATGACTACGCCTCCGGATACAGCCACAAAAAGGAGGTGGCAAAAGCAGGTTATTACAGCGTCTATCTGGACAGATATAAGGTCAAGGCCGAGCTGACGGTCAGTTTCCGCAGCGCGCATCATCGCCATACATTCAGCGGCGTAAGGGACAAGCACATCATAATGAATCTATCACGCACCAACAGCGTGCGTCCGGGAAATGCGAGGTGGACTTTTGAACAGGTCTGCGACACGGCTTTCAAAGGCTCGCAGAACGGCGTGTACTTCTACGCTGTGGCCAATGAAAGGATTACGGGTGTCAGTACCGTCAAGGGAGGCCGCGAGACCTTCACGAGGATTGATTTCGCCGATGGGGGCAAGGTCGTGGAGCTTCAGATTGGATTCTCCTACACAAGCGCCGAAAAGGCCAGACTCAATCTTGAGACCGAGATTCTGGGCAAGAGTTTTGACGAGGTCAGGGCAGAGGCGGACAGGACTTGGGAGGAGGCCCTTTCAAAAGTGAAGGTCACGGGAGGGACTGATTTGCAGAAAAGCCTTTTCTACAGCTGTCTTTACCGTGTCTTTCAGAATCCCAACCTGCGTAGCGACGTGGATGTGGACGAGGATGGAACGGTGTTCTCAAGTAACAACTATTGGGATACCTATGCCGGTAAGCTGGTCATTCTTCAGATGTTGGAGCCTCGGCTTGTGGCTAACGTCATCAACAGCGACATCCGCAGGGCCGAGCGTTCCGGCTTTCTGAGCGGCGGTTTTCACGGAGATTTCGCCACTGCGTTCATCACGGGAAGCTACCTGCGGGGCATCCGAGGGTTCGATGTCGGGAAAGCCTACCGCTTCTGCCTCAATAATGCCACGCGTTCATGGGTCGATGGCCGCGAGGGTGGACGCAAATATGGCGAGGAGTACCGCAGACAGGGCTGGATCGCCGAGAACCGCGTGGCCGAGCCGACGGTGAAAACAGAGGAAAACGAGGCGAAGGCTTCTGTCCAGAAGACTGTCGAATATGCCTACAGCGATTATTCCGTCGCCTTGCTTGCCAAGGAAATGGGTGATATGGAGAGCTACCGTCTGCTGATGGACCGCTCGAAGAACTATCGTAATCTGTTCGACAAGACGACGGGGTTTCTCCGGGGACGGTGGGCGGACGGCTCATGGGTCGCTCCTTACGATCCGGGGATTCCATATTATGTGTACATGTACCGCGAGTCAAATGGTTGGATGTCAACGTTTTTTGCCCCGCAGGACCCGGAGGGGCTGATTGCGTTGTATCCAGACAAGGCCGCCTTCGAGAAAAAGCTCGACCAGCTTTTCAGCACTCCGTTTGGCGGTTATGAGGCCGACAACATGACCGGTTGGCTCGGCCAGTACTGCGTGGGCAACCAGCCGTCGCAAGGCATATCATATTACTACTACTTTGTCGGTAAGCCGGAAAAGGCTCAGGAGAAGATCGACATCATACTCAATGACTACTATGCTATGGGCAAGGAAGGCTTGGCTTATGCCGGCATGGATGACGAAGGCAGCCTTTCCGCCTGGTATGTGATGAACGCCATAGGCTTGTATCCGTTCTCTCCCGCCGATGCGAAGTACATAGTGACCGTCCCGATATTCGACAAAGTCGAGTTCACTATGGGGGATACCACCTTCACCGTCACCAGAAAAGGCAATGGTCGGAAACTCACCGGCATAAGTTACGACGGAAAGCCTGTCGACGGCTATTTCATCTCGCACGATGAGCTGCGCAGGGGCAGGGAATTGATTGTGACGACCGGCGAATAGAGGTTTGCCGATGTTCCTTGCGGCGGGCTAAACGTTGAAGAGGAAGTGCATGATGTCGCCGTCCTGGACGACATATTCCTTGCCCTCGGTGGCGAGTTTGCCGGCCGCTCTGACCGCGCTTTCGTTGCCCAGCGAGACGAAGTCGTCGTATTTGATGACCTCTGCCCTGATGAAGCCTTTCTCGAAATCCGTGTGGATGACTCCGGCGGCTTTCGGGGCTTTGTCGCCTTTGTGGATTGTCCAGGCGCGGCACTCGTCGGATCCGGCTGTGAAGAAGGTCTGGAGACCGAGCAGGTGATAGGCGCCCTGTATCAGTCTCACGACTCCCGATTCATTAAGGCCCATCTCCTCCAAAAACATCTGACGGTCTTCGTAAGAGTCCATCTCCGCTATTTCGGACTCTGTTTTGGCAGAGATTACAAGAATCTCGGCATTTTCCTCTTTCACGGCCTCGCGCACCGCATCGACGTACTTGTTGCCGCTCACGGCTGAAGAGTCGTCCACGTTGCAGATGTACATCACCGGTTTGTTGGTCAGAAGGAACAGATCCTTGGCCATAGCCTCCTCTTCCTCGTTCGCAGGCTCTACCGTCCTGCAGGACTTGCCCTGCTCAAGAGCCTCTTTATAGCGCAGGAGCAGGCTGACGAGTTTCTTGGCATCCTTGTCGCCTCCGGTGGTGGCCTGTTTCCGGCTTTTGGCGAGGCGGGCCTCCACTGTCTCCAAGTCCTTGATCTGAAGCTCGGTGTCGACAACCTCCTTGTCCCTGACAGGATCCACGCTTCCGTCGACGTGTACGATGTTCCCGTCGTCAAAGCATCTGAGGACATGCAGGATGGCATCGGTCTCGCGGATGTTGGCAAGGAATTGATTGCCAAGACCTTCTCCTCTGCTCGCACCTTTCACGAGGCCGGCGATGTCCACAATGTCCACTGTGGCCGGCACGACACTCTTCGGCTTGCACATCTCCGCAAGCACCTCCAGCCTCTTGTCAGGAACGTTGGTCGAACCGAGATTCGGCTCGATGGTGCAGAAAGGGAAGTTGGCGCTCTGGGCCTTGCCTGAGCTTACGCAGTTGAACAATGTTGACTTGCCGACGTTGGGAAGTCCGACTATACCGCATTTCAATGACATATCTTATTGAGTTATAAATTCGATAAAAACAAATTTTCGGCAAAGATACAAATCATAAAAATAAGTTTTTCCGTTTCTTTGGAAAGAGTTTGTGTTTCTTTTCTTTTTTTACGTTTCCGCGCCGCATATTCGCGGTTGAAATGAAAAGTTATACGTTCATACTGTCAGTCCTTCTTCTGTTTCAGGCCGCCGGATGTCCGCTCACCGGCTTCGGCCGGTCAGCGGGTGTCACCGGAGAGGAAGACCGGCTTCTGGTGATGTTCTGGAATCTGGAGAACTATTATGACTGGCGCAGGGACACTCTCTCCTTGGGTGAGTCAGACGCCGAATTCTCGTCATTTGGCAAAAGGCGCTGGACCAGACGCAGATTCATCGCCAAAAGCAACGCTGTCGCCAAATCCGTGTTTTGGATAAAGGACGCGCTTGGTGCGCTGCCCGATGTAATCGGCGTGGCTGAGGTCGAAAACCGTTTCGTGCTGGAGAGGCTTATAAGGGACACGCAGCTTTATAAGACCGACTATAGGATTGTCCATTTTGACTCTCCGGATCCGAGGGGGATAGACGTGGCTCTTCTCTATAGGTCTTCCCGGCTGGAACTGCTTAAGGCGAAGCCTCTTAATGTCGGAGATGAATCCGACCCGCCATTCCGTACCAGAGACATTCTTTTGGCCGGATTCCGAAAAGCCGCCGGTGACAGCGTCGCTTTCTTGGTGAACCATCATCCTTCCAAATACGGAGGAAAGACCTCCGTCAGACGGGAAGTGGCGCTCCGTCGGCTACGGGCGTCTACTGACTCGCTTCAGAATGCCGGATTTATGAATATAGTCGCGATGGGGGACTTCAACGACACTCCGGACAATCCCGTTTTCGGAATATTGACCGACGGCAATCCTTATCCTTTGGTAAATCTGGCGGCTAAGGCGGCCGCTGACGGCGAAGGAACGATAAGATATTCGGGGAAATGGGAGATGATAGATATGTTTTTCGTTTCAGAAAGTCTTGCCGGAAGCGGGAATGTACACGGAATGAGTGTCTTGAGGATTCCGTTCCTTATGACGAGGGATTCCGCTCATTCTGGTGAAAAACCTTTGAGAACCTACACGGGACCTCGTTATGTGGGAGGCGTGAGCGATCATTGTCCGATTGCGGTATGGATAAGGTAGGTATTCTATGAAAAATTGTTAAATTTGCCTTTATAAGCTGTTTGAAATTGTTTTGGGAATCAGCCATACAGGATTTCCGGGCATTTTGATCGGTGACGGACTGTTGACGAACAAGACTAAATATCACATAATATGGAAATGAAAACCAAGATAAGAGAGAAATTCAAGACTCTCTTCGGATCCGAAGGCGAGGTTTTCGCCTCGGCCGGTCGTATCAACCTCATTGGTGAGCACACTGACTACAACGGAGGATATGTTTTCCCTGGAGCCATAGACTGCGGCATAGTGGCCGAGATAAAGTTGAACGGCACACAGAAAGTCAGGGCGTTCTCTCTTGACTATGATGAGTACGTGGAGTTCGGGCTTAATGAGGAGGACAAGCCTAAGCAGCATTGGGCCAGCTATATATTCGGAGTTTGCCGTGAGACCGTGAAACGCGGCGGCAAGGTTGAGGGTTTTGACACCGTCTTTGCCGGTGATGTTCCCCTCGGAGCCGGGCTTTCTTCGTCGGCTGCGCTTGAAAGTACATTTGCCTATGCTATCAATTATCTGTTCGACAATAAGATAGATAAATTTGACCTCGCCAAGATCGGTCAGTCAACAGAACACAATTACTGTGGAGTCAAATGCGGCATAATGGATCAGTTCGCATCTATTTTCGGAAAGCAGGGCAGCCTCATCCGTCTTAACTGCAAGACTCTTGAATACAAATACTTCCCGTTTGATCCAAAAGGCTACAAACTTGTCCTTGTCGATTCTTGCGTGAAACACGAGCTGGCTTCTTCGGCGTATAACAAGAGGAGGGAGTCCTGCGAGAACGCCGCCAAGGCCATCAGGAAGAACCATCCTGAGGTTGAGTTCCTCAGCGATGCCAAGAGGGTTTGGCTGGACGAGGTCCGCGAAGAGATTCCGGAAGAGGATTTCCTCAGGGCTGAATATGTCATCGGTGAGGTTCAGAGAGTTCTTGATGTCTGCGACGCTCTTGAGAGAGGCGACTATGAGACTGTCGGAGAGATGATGTACCAGACGCATTTCGGCCTCAGCAAGCTCTACGAGGTAAGCTGTGAGGAGCTTGACTTCCTCAACAAACTCGCCCGCAAGTGCGAGGTGACAGGCTCGCGGGTTATGGGCGGCGGCTTCGGCGGATGCACCATAAACCTTGTGAAGGAGGAGCTTTACGATGCTTTCATAGCCGCGGTCAAGGAACAGTTCCCAGCCAAGTTCGGTCACGACCCTAAGTTCTACGATGTCGTGATCAGCGATGGGGCCAGAAAGGTTGAATAATTTCTATTTACTTAATACGACAAAGGGTCGCACGGGATTGTTCCTCTGCGGCCCTTTAATTCTTTTTGTCGTCTTGTGATAAATCGGGTGAAAAAGTATGATGCCGGTTGGCTGTAGGCAGTGATGAAGATGCGGTGCAGGACAGGGAGGATGCTATCGGAAAAAGCGTGCGACCCATACAGGGTCGATGCGCGAGAAGCCCGGGGATGGTCTTACTGACGGGTTGCGGCGGATGATTCCGGCGCAGTCCTCATAGACATTGAAGCCGATTCTGACTCCATGCATACGGCCGTCCAGCGGGTACGATAGCTCGATGTCGTTGTCCGGGCCGTCGGTACGGTAGAATTTGAACGGAACGTCCATAATGGCCTTGCCCTCACCTTTTTCCGTCATCTCCATCTTGGTGATGTACTTACACATCTCGATGACGCAATCGTCAAGTCCGGCGTCGAAGATGTTGACCTTCTCGATCAGTGTCCCCACATCTGTCACGCGCCTGAGCGAGTAACCGTCCAGTGTCTGTGAAATCTTGTCGAATTGAGCCTCAAGGGCTTTCTCCTGTGCTTCCGGAATGGCACCGTCAGGCATAAGCCAGATCATCAGGTGGTCTGAAGGATCGTGGTAAAGCGTTTGCCCCTGGACAAGATTGGCCTTGCCGCAGTGAGGGCATTCCCAGATGAAAAGCGAGCCGTCTTTCACCTTGGACTTCAGCTCAGGATTCTCTCCTACGTTGATTCTGTTCCAGACATCTATTCCGTGTTTTTCTCCACAGGCCGCGCAAACGGCGGTAACCTTCTCGGACATATTCGTTCAACTCATCTTTTGCTGGCAGGCAATTACCAACCGTTTATAATTCAGCTCACGTTCGTAGGTGATTGCCCACCTATGCGCTTTAACGCCCTACTCTTGCCGCAAGCGTTCGGGATGGGCTAAGACCTTATTTGTCAAGCCATTTCCAGGCCTTGTACATCAGCGCTCCCCAGGAGAGGAACAGTACGACATAGACCCAGAACGGCAGTCTCGCCGCAAAATTCGTGCTTTGGGTATATTTGTCGAACTCAGGGATGTCGGCGTAGTAATAGGCTCCGGCGCCGAAATCCAGCGAATCCTGAAGCCCGAGACCGTTGGCCATTATGTAAAGGGCGGCCAGAATGGTCGCCCCTGTCACAACCAAGGTAAGGATCTTGGCTGTCTTTTTCAGGTTTATGCCCATCAGTCAAGTACAGGAATAGGGAAGAACTTGCCTGAAAGAAGGAACCATACCGCGAAGAATGTCAACGCGATGTTGAAAGTCTGTCCTATGATGTAGAGCCAGAGAACCTTGCCTCCCTGCATCTGCTTGATGATTTCCTTGAAGTTCGTGTCCAGTCCTATGCTGGTGAAAGCCAGCACGAAAGCCCAGTTCTTGTACTGGTCGAGAACCTTGTTGATGGCTCCGACCTGATCGGCTCCGCACAAAGGCTGGATGAGGAACGAGGCCACCATCGATGCGATGAAGAATCCCAGGATGAATTTCGGGAATCTGTACCAGATTTCGCTCGGGCCGACTTTGGCGCCGGTGTTGTCAACCTTGGTGGCGAAGAAGACAGCCACGAAGAACGCGATGAAGCCGATGAGGATGTTCTGGATTGACTTCACGAGAACCGCGGCCTGCTGAGCCTCTGGCCCGAGGGCCGTACCTGCCACTACCACCGCTCCGGTGGAGTCCACCGTACCGCCGATGAGCGAGCCTCCCATTATCTGTGACATTCCGCAGGCTTTGATGATCACCGGCTCAAGCACCATCATAAGGATTGTGAATATGATTGATATGGACACCGTGATCGAGAGGTCATTCTTTTTGGCGTTGGAGGCGGCGGCCGTGGCGATAGCCGCGCTGGTTCCGCAGACACTGGTCGCCGTGGCCATCGTGATGACAAGAGGCTTGTTGTTCATTTTCAGCACTCTTGTTCCGAACCACCACATGAACAGAATCACAATCGGAGTCACGATCCAGGCTATTCCAAGGCCGTAGAGACCGAATTTGGCGATGTTGGAGAAGAGTACGGAGAATCCCATTATCACAAGGCCGCACTTGATGTAGAACTCGGTCTTGATGGCCGGCTTCAGCCAGTCCGGGACTCCAACCGTGTTGGAGATCAGAAGACCGACCAGAAGTGCCCAGAAGGCCCATTCAAGATAACGGTTGAGGGTATATTCGGCACTGATGAGGCGGACTACAAGAGCGATGACGAACAGACCTATGATCGCCGGAATGTATTTTTTGACGCTTTCTCCCTGTAGTTTGACTCCAAGCGTGAAGAGCGCTCCGAGTGTGACGAACGTCACCAAAAACTTGCGCCAGAACACCCACGATAGCAATTGTTCCCCCAAAGGGACGACTTTTGCCGCGGCGGCTCCGGAGAGATTCTCCCCAAAAGTCCAGGTCGCGAATTTAACGGCTGAAAAATCAAATGCTTTCGTCAGGACGGCGATGCAGGCGATGACAATCACAATGCCACCTATCCAGATAGCCTGCCAGTCCTCTTTTCCCCAAAATGCGGGAACAGTCTTGCCTTTTTCCATTTGCAGAAATTAGTATAATATTTTACTATTTTGCAAAGATATAACAACAGACTCGTTTTCGCAAAACTTTTTAATCGCAGTTTCCCGCAGGAGCGGACATTGTACGGCTATTCCTTGATGCTGACGTTGTCGCAATACTCGGTGACGAAAGCCTCTCCTTGAGGGTCGTATTCATATTCATTGTTGAAAATCACTTTGTTGCCGCGGTAGGTGACGCCGTCCACGCAGTAGAGGTTGAGTATTCTCGGATCGAAAGTGTCGAAAGTGTTGCCTTCGATCGTGATGTTGCTGTGGTAGCGGCTTGTCTCACGCCGAGGAATTCCGCTTCCTACCGCGATATAGGCCTTTCCCCATCCTTTGCTGCCGTGGAGGCAATTCTCGAATATGTTGCCTCTTATTGTCACATCCTTGACCCCGGACTGTTCATACCAGTAATTTCCGTCTCCTTCAAAGAGAATGGCGGCTCCAGGAACGTGGAATCGGTTGTTTTCTATGACAACCTTGCCTTTGGAACCAATCAGAAGTCCTCTGGCCCTGTTGTTTCCGAATGTGCATCCCTGAATCAGTACATCAGGGTTGGCGGAGATGTCGGCGAGAACGTCCTTTTCCTCGAAACTCTCCGGAACCGGCTCCTCGAAAGTCACGACGGAAAGCATATCGTTGAATCTGTAGACATCCTTGACTTTCAGCGTGTCGTATGTCATCATCGTGTTGTGGCTGACAAACTCCATCTCCATTCCCGCCTCCGCGAAGTCCTTGCCGTAGTTTGACCACAGCATCAGCTGGCTGTCGGAAATCTTCTTTCTGGCCACGGCGTACCATCCGTGAATATTGGTCGCGTCGTCTTTCTGGTTCATGAATGTACAGCCGATCATCCTGATGTAGCCTTTGCAGTTCACAAAATGAGTGGCGTCGGCGGTGATGCTTATCATCCGGTCCTTTCCCGGAGACGGTACCACGTTGACGTTGTTGAGTTCCAAGTCGCTGGACCGCTGTGCTATGACTCCCATCCCTCCGCAGTGCCAGATGTTCACGTCCTTCAGGGTGAATCCGTCGCATCTTTCAAGCGTGAACGCCGGGTTAAGGCGGGCTGCGGCTCCGAACACGAGGGTGTTCCCGACGGTGGCCTTTATGTCTTCCCGGTAGATTTTATAGTCTCCGTCAGAAAGACGTTCGGCCTCAAGACCGGAACTCCAGATCCAATAATCCTGCACATAGTGCGCCACCTCTTTTCTTGCCGAGTCAAACTCAAGGAGGTTGCCGTAAGGGTATTTGACCCTGTTCTCATCCCTGAAGACGAGGATTCCGCTTTCTATGCCTGTGATGTAGTCCTCCGGAAACCTGACCTTGACCCATCCGTCTCCCGTCCCCGTGACCAGCCCTTCGGAATTGAAGGTTCTTGAGTAGTCGATGTTGAGGCCGCGTATCGAGACGTTCTTCGAATCCTCGATGCTGAACGGAGAGATGAATCCTGAGAACAGCAGGGTCGTGCCGTTGCCTTCGATTGTCAGTCCGTCCGCATTTGTGATGTCGAAAGCGATGCGTTTATAGCCCGGGTCGTTGTTGCTTATCCTTTGGAATTTCTCGTAGCAATAATCCGCTTTGACAGGAAGGGTCCCGCCAGGAAGGACAAGCGTGCCGTTGCCGTGCCTGAGGCATTCTTCCAAGGCCTTTCTCAATGCCGGTCCGGCATCCGTCCCAAGCATATCCTCGGTCAGATAATCCTTGACATATACAGTTTTGGGAGCCTGATGTGAGCAGGACACGAGACAGAGTGTCACAATTGAAAGAAGAAAGAGTCGTTTCATATCACTTGAGAGTTATTTTCTTTATTCCCTGGCCTGGTCTGACGATGTATTCCCTGGCTTTGCCGTCCGAGATGACGCTTATCCTGATTCTCGAGGATTCCGAGCGTGACACCTCGATGTCAAAGTCCGAGCCGAATGCTTTTATCCGGCGCAGGGACATACGGTCCCACCCGGATGGAAGCTGAACCTTAAGACTGAATGAGTTGAAGCCTGTCGGACGGATGCCGAACAATCCCTCTGTGATTACCCTGCAATATAGTCCGCTTTCCGCGGACAGATGCCTCTGCGAGCCTTCAGGGTATGCCTCTACAGGGTAAGGAACGTGCGTTCCGAGAAGACGGCGGCTGGAATAGTGCGTCAGCTGCTCTATGGCCTCGTCCGAATGGCCGGCGGCAAACGCCCCTCTCAGGGCATACAGAGTTGACCTGTCCCAGAATGTGGCGCTTCCCTGCTGTGTCAGGATACCGTCTTTGGTCATCATCTCAGGGGAGAACAGCGCCGCAAGAGTCCCTTCTGCCCTGTCGTCGACGCCGAAACACAACGGAAGGCAGATCCATGATCTCAACACATCGTTTCCGTCGAAATACCTGTAAGTCTCGTAGCCGCTGACAGTCGCTCCGAAGTGCCTCTCTATCGCGGCTTTAAGCTTTTCGGCCTGTCTGCGGTACGTTTTCGCGACAGAAGACGGTTCGCCCATCAGAGGCGCAAGATACGCCGCCGAGACAAGACCGTCGTAGTAGAGGCAGGCGGTGGAGAGGTTGGCCTTTCCAGCCGGGAAACGGCCTTCCAGCTCGTCGGTGTCGGACTCCGGCACACCATCGGCGTTGAGTTTGCGGTGACAATATTCAAGACACCATTTCAGGAACGGCCAAAGCTGTCTCGCCTCATCCGTATTGCCGCCAGCCATCAGATAGCGTGGCAGACCGTGCGCCACCATAGCGGCGTCTCCTCTGTCTCCGGCACCGTTCCAGATGTCCAGCCCTTCAGCGATGATTGAGCTTGGAATAGGTTTGAACTCATCGTTCATAAAGCGGGAGAAGTGTCTGTAACAGTTTGACGCCGATTCGTTTCCGTTGGGATAGCCAAGGAAAGGAAAGAAAGGGGAGACATATTCGCACTGGTCGTTGCACCACAGGGCGGCGTAGTAGGATTCGCCTCCCGGGCCATGCATCAGGCCTCCCTTGGTTCTGAATATGCTTTCGGCGGATCTGATTTTGGCGAAACGGAATTCTCCGTCAACCGCGGCGTCCGGTGTCTCCAGAACCAGAGACGAGTCGATTCCGCGGACAAAATCCATCCTTTTTGAATATTCCCGTGTGGCGTCGGCGGAGATCATTTCCTCTCCGTTTGCCCGGTAGGCCTGAAAAACAGCTTGGAAACCAAGGCTTTCCTGCGGCCCAAGCTCAAAAGTCCCGCTTCCCGCGATGTCTCCTCTGACAACATAGCTTCCGTCCACGCCCTTGCTTTCCAAAGTGTTGGCAACCTGCCGGAACTCAGGAACATTCACCGTCACAGTTTTCCCTGAAATGTTCCGGATCCGGTAAGTCTCGCAAAGCATCGGCAGCCCGGTGCTTGGGAATATGCTCGCGGTCACCTCGATCACCGGTTCCGGCGAGTCTCCCACGCGGCTTCTGACATTGGCGTCCCTAAGCCCGTACTCGCTGACGTAAGTCAGCGTTCCGTCGATGGTCACGCTCTTGGTTTTCAATTGCCTGACCGCAACGGAATTGATTCCTACCAGCGACATCACGTCCGTGTCCATCCTGTACATAAGGCTTGCGTGGGTGTTGTTCGGAACGGTTCTCAGCATCGGAAAGACCAACGACCTCATCTGGCTGAAATGACCGTCGCCGTCCACTTGCCATCGGATGACGCTGGAAATCTGTTCCCCGCTCATTTCGATGTGGTCAGAATATGGAAGCCTGGCATTCTCAAGATCCAAGGTGATTCCTCCGTTGTCCATAATTGTCCAGCAAGTCTGTGCCTGGATTTGGATCACAGAAGTGACCAGTGCCGAGATAGTGATAAGAAATCGTTTCATTGTATGTGGTTTCTTGAATGTGACCGGACAAAGATAACGCTATCCTTGCGGAAAAGACCGGACAATTGTCCTGAAAAATAGGATGATTGTCCCGTTTCCGGCGTTCCCTTGCCTTTCTCCTGCCTAAGAAGCTGTTTAAAATTTCATTAAAAAGTTCTTTGAGTTTCAAATTCGTCATTTTCTTCCGGCTTTCTCGTCAGACAGCACCGCTGTCTGACGAGAAAGTCCGTCGAAACCGCCTGAAGTTATTCCCTCAAAGTTTCAGATAAAGAAATTTAAACAGCTTCTAAGGATCTGTCTAAAACTATGCCTCATCATTTATGTTGTCTTCCCGGCCATTTATCACCGTTGAATTCCCTCTTCACAGGAAGAGACTGTCCCGAAAAACATATAAGACTGATTTGGGGAAGAAACTGAAACATATTCTAAAGGCTGACGCTGAAGATCCATCCGAAGTAGTCGGCGTTTAGGCCGGAGACGGGAAGATGGTTCAGATTGTTCCAGAAGTTGCGCGCGTAGCGCACTCCTATCTTCGTGTCATACGGCAGCCAGAAGAAGTTGCCGAGATTGACTGTAAGGTCGGCTCCTGCGCTGAACAGATGCTCTACCGTGACTCCGCTCGGATTGTAAAGGAGAACCTGGCTGTGGCTGAATGTCTGGTAAGACCAGTCAAAGAACGGTGTCAGCTCGAAGTTCTTGACGTAGGCCATAGGGCTGAGGAACGACCAGTCCACATCCAGAAACGGAATGGCGTAGTCTGCCGTGACTCTTATCCTGCTTCCGGAACACGTGTTGAGCACACTTTTCAGGTTCGACTCCACGAATCCTCTCGGAATGGCTGTCAGCGCTCCTTCCGGACAGCTGTACGACCCTCCGCTCCCAAGATCGGTCTCGAATGAAGCGGTCAGCCTAAGCCCCTGTCTGGGACTGATGCCCGGAAGGTAGCCGTAGGTGTAGATGTATGCCGTGCCGCTGTAGGTGTCCGTGTGGCCCGGACGGGTGTGCACACCGATTTCCGCTCCGACTCCGAGCGACGGAAAGACTTGGGAAACAGCCCTTTGGCGCATAACGTAGCCTCTTACCGAGAAATCCAAAGTCCTGAGAGCCGAGATGTTTTCCTTGTTAAGTGTCTTTACCCTCCGGATTTGTTCCTTCCCGTCTTTTTCCTCTACCGCCGATAAGATGATCTGGTCGTTGAACCTGTCGTTCGTGATTCTGTACCTGACCTGCGGAACCAGCCCGCGGCTTATGCCTCCGGACGAGAAGTTGAACGGGATGTAGGCCTTCAGGCTCCCGTCGAAATACGGTCTTCCGGTCAGAGTGCCCTGATTGTAGATTCTGGATGTCTGTCCTTTTGTGACCTGATGCCTTTGGATGTCAAGACCTGCCCTGTCGTTGAGGTCGGCGGAGATTTCTAACACGGGATAAAGTCCTGTGAAAGTGTAGCTTAAATGGCCGGAATGTCTCCAGTTTCCTGCCTTGTCTGGATCTTTGTGAGCACCGTAGCCGACAAATCCGTAGCCCGTTCCGAGAAGATTCTGGAACATGGCCGTGGCTCCAAGCGAGGCGCTTTTGTAGTAGTCGTCGAAACTTATGGAGCCGATGTTGTCGTAGTTGAAATAGACCGGCGCCCACGAGTGGATGTGCGGCAGCCTGGCCTTTGAATACCTTTTCGGCCGCGTGAAGCTGACCGTCATTCCCTCCTTCCCACCATCGCCAAGTGCGGCTTCCTGTCCTGCGAGGACTTCGGCGACACGGTATTTATGAATATCCCCGAACGATGCCGGCACACAGGGCAGCTCGCTCACCGCCGTGGCGTAAATCATCCGTCCCTGGCGGTAGTCCTGCGGTCTGTCTGATGCTGCCAATGAGCTGTAATACAGCGTGTCGGCATTTGAGCTGAACGTCGGGGAACTTATTCCGTAGCGTGTCGATGTCAGCTGGAGAAGCTCCGCTGTTCCGATGTCCAATGAATATAATTCCGTCACTCCTGTCCTGTCGCACAGGAAAGACAACGCCGCTCCATCTCCGGTGTCTTCCTGTAAGCGGGTTTCCTTCATCCGGCGGGTCTGTCGAATCGCCCGGACCGCCTTTCCCGAAACCACCCTCAAATGCGACAGCGAGACCGGACGTGCCTCAAGCAGGACTTTCAGCTCGGCTTTTCCGTCAACTTCTTGTCCCACAATCTCATATATCCCCATCCCGTTCTCCGACAATCCGGCCGAGAACAATCTCTCGCCGACCCAGGCCGGTTCCGTGAACTGAATGGAATCCGGAGCGATGTACGATTTCAAGGCAGAGCCGTCCGACGCTTTCAGCAGAACAAGACGCGAGCCTCCTTGGTAAGGATATTCGGTGACGGCCATTACCTTTCCGTCAGGCGACGGTGCGGGATTGAAATACCGTCCTTTCCTCGTCAGGTCACGGACATTTCCCGGATCGGACATCTCCACATAACGTATCCTCGAGCTTCCGCCGAGACTCCACCTGTGTCCGCCTATGGATTCGCTCCAGAATAATCTTTTTCCCACAGGGTCAACGGAAAGTCCGCTTGTGTAGGATGCGAACGACCGGATTCTGCGTTCTTTGCCGTCCGCTCCGATCCGGACGAGGCGGTTGGGGTGCGCAAGCCCGGATTTGAGAGAGAATATTCCGTAATCCTCCGCTGTGACCGCACCTTTGTACTCAGTGTGCGACTTCGTGGCTTCAGTGATTTGACGGGATGGCATAAACGGCTCTCGCACAGCCGCTTCCTCACTCCACATCCGTTGGAAACCCTCCTCTATGTCCCTGAAAGAACACCGGAAACTCTTTCCACTTGCCGCCTTTACGGTCTTCTGAAGGTTGAAGAGCCAGCCTTTGCGTATGACTCTGTCGAAATACTCATTTGTGAACAGCGGGTCGTCGAAAAACACTCTCGCTCCTGCGACAAGCATATACCCGACCCTGTAATGGTCAGGAGTATAGCGCTTGAAGGAGCCGTAGCTCCATTTGTAATAGTCCCTCCAGTCGCCGCAGTCGAACGCCGGCATCATATAGCCCAGGAAGTCGGCCTGTCTGCCGCGTCCGCTTTCGCTGAGGGCGGTTTCCGCGACCACGGCATCCCCTTCGAGGATGGTCGGTCCCGGGTATATTCCGGCGAAAGCTCCTGCCGCCATCTCGCCTAAGAACCAGTGCGGCACTTTGTTGCGTCCTGCCGCACCGAACTGCATCTGTGCGCTGTGCCGCCCTTCATGGAGCGCAAGATTCCGTGCCCAAGGCATGGCGGTCGGGGAATATGGGTCGTTGACGGTGAAAATGTCCATTCTCTTCGGTGCCCAGACAACGGACGCATTCGGCATGACGTAGCGGCTGTGAAGCACCACAGGCATCTTGCTCTTGTAGCTTTGTCCGACAAGGAATCCGGACGATCCGGCGACCCTGATTCTCGCATTCTCCAGCTCCACCCCGTACACTCTTGCTAGTGAATCATTTCCAACCGGAAAGACCAACCGGAAGTTTTCTGTCTCCATTTGCCTCCACCGCAATGCCCCCGGATCCGTTCCGGTCACCGAGAACTGTGCCGCACCTTTGACGCACAGCAGTGCGAGCGCCGCCACCAGAGCGGCTCTCTGTACAATCCATAGCCTTGCCGTTGCAGTCCCTGTCATCGTTGACCGTTTTTGCGAATATAGCAATAAAACAAGGTAACTATATAGGAGAGTGACTAAAATTTGTCGGAATCAGTGTCCTTCCGTCCATCCCGACAAGCTTATATAAAACGTCGTTGATGGGCAGCGACATCTAACGGACCTGCTTGATTTAGAGGCTGTTTAAAATTTCTTTGAGTTTTAAATCCGTCATTTTCTTCCGGCTTTCCCGTCAGACAGCACCGCTGTCTTCCTCGAAAGTCCGTCGAAATTGCCTGAATTTATTCCCTCAAAGTTTCAGATAAAGAAATTTCAACAGCTTCTTATTGCCAGGCTGCAACAACGGGCATAATTCGGACGTCCATATTCAGCCGGAAGTTACTTGGCGATTGTCGGAAACGGGAACATGTCATACAGGTCGTTCTGTTGCTGTTTGGCGTGTCCGATTCGGGCTTGCGGACGTGAATCGGGGACGGTGAAGTTTTTTCCACGGGCTTCAGGCGTGGGATGGCGTTCCCGTTGATTTTAGATAACCATATAGCCCCATTGGCTAACTGCCTTATCCTTATTAAGAAACGGGATGAATTCGGTTGCGAATCTTGTACTTAAAACTTTTAATACTTTTTATCGAAAAAAAGTGTTTTTTTGATAAATAATCGCTATGTTTGTTACGAAAGGCCGCATAAAACTTATTGATTATTGTGAGAGTTAATCATTAAATCATCTATAAATATGAGACGAATCATATGTGCACTGTTGGCTCTGGCCGCGCTTGTGGCCTCCTGCACCAAAGAGAGTTCAGAAGAGCCGTACAATCCCGACGGCTCCCCTATAACCCAGGCCCAGGCCTTGGAGATTGTCAAGGAGGATGTGGACTTCTACGACGTTGTTTTTGTCAGCAAGTCGATAGTAAAGAAAGGGACGGAGTTCTGTACGTACCCACAAATGTATGGGAAAGTGCCTCGTGATTCTTGGGTTGTTATAATAAGCACAGAGCCACTCGCTAACAGCGGCCCGTTTTGGCTCTACATTTATGTCGATCCATATTCAGGAAACGCCGACGAGGAGTCTTGGGAATGGGGGTATCCTGATAGTTTTGAGTGTCAGCTTGTTAAGTCGATATATGCGAAATCCGATAATAACCGGGCAACTGCTTTCTCAGCTTTACCGCCTGTTCGTGCGTCTTCGGTTGATGCTCAGTCCGATAATTGGGCGGTAATTATAAGCGGCGGCACGACAATAGTCAGACGTTTCAACCAATGAGGAAGAGTCCGCTGAAACTTCTGCTGTCGGCGCTGCCGGCGGCGGCCGTCGTCTCGTGCGTGGAGCCGATCGACCTTGACCCCGGCGAGGATTCCCGGGTGGTTGTGAGCTGCATCCTGGCCGAGGATGATGTCCAGACGCTTGAGATGTACTACACGTCGTCTGCGCCGGACGGTGATCGCCTTCCCGTCGAGGACGCCGAGGTCATCCTGCGCCGCGGCTACGGCGTGGCGGGCAGGTTCAGCCATGAGGGGGGAGGCGTCTGGAAGTGCGCCCACAGGCCCGAATACGGCGGTCAGTACAGCCTCCTGATAAAGACGGGGGACAAAGTCATCACGGCGTCCACGACCTTCCCCGATGACGTGTCCGTGAGCTGCTTCGGGCGCAGACGGGACATAGGCGAGGGCCGCCGCAAGATGAGTTACCTGATGTACTCGTACGAGCTGCGCGTGTTCGACCGCACCCCGGAATGCCCCCCGTATATAGGCTATGGGTATCATCAGGCCAGCCGCCTTTGGGTCTTCCCCAAGGATATGGGCTGGGGCGAGGAGTACCAGAAGTACATAGCCTCCAGCCACTTCTGCACGGACGACTTCAATCTCACCTCCCTTACCGTCAGCGACCTTCCCTGTTTCTCCGCGGACTCGATCAGGGCGATGCCGGGCTGGCTTCGCGAGCAGCTGGGCTGGTATCCCCTGAAACTCGGAGACCTGCGTATGCATCAGGGGTTTGTGCGTATGGACATCCCAGCGGGCTACAGCAGCGGCCAGACACACGAGGATTTACTGTACTCCCCGGTCTATTCGGATGTGTCCTTTGCTTTGGCCAGGCTGTTCCCGACCTATTGGATCGGCTATGAAGGCCCGTATCAGGAAATGGGCGGTCTTTATGACATCTATATCCTGTCGGACGAGGCGGACCAGTATTTCAAGGATGTTTACAGAAAGCACCTCAACAAGGATAATTTTCTGTTCGAGTACGACACCGAGAACATCTACACGAACGTAACCGGCGGAGTCGGCCTGTTCGGCGCGATGATCCATCGGAACAACAGGACCGGAGGAAGAGGCTATTATCCAGATTTTATTTTATATGATGAAGAAACGGAATAGCATAATTTGCGAAGGGAAGAAGAAAAGGGTGGTTGTTTCAGCGGTTCTGTTTCTATTCACGCTGCAGGGTGTCTCCGCCCAGACAGACGAGGTCAAAGACACTCTTCAGAGGTCTGTCGTTGTGGGTGAGAAAAGCCGCGCGAGAGAGGCCGGTACCAGGATCATTAAAGTCAGGGACTTCAGGGATATGGTGTCGGCCACCGGTGAAGCGGACGTCATCAAGTTCATCCAGACCCTTCCGGGGGTGTCCACCGGAGGTGAGGGCTCTTCCGCTTTTTATGTCAGAGGCGGCAATATCGGCGGTAACGTCCTGACATTGGACGGCATCCCTCTTTACGGTTCAAGCCATCTGTTGGGATTCACGTCGGTATATTCACCGGACATCATATCTGACGCGGTGTTCCGCGTAGGCGGCTTTACATCAGAGGAGGGAAACCTTACGGCCTCACACATTGGACTGACCAGCGGGGACGGCGATTATCTGAAACCCTCCGGCAAGGCGAGGCTCAGCAATTTCCTTTTTGGGGCAAGCGTCTCGGCGCCGGTGGTCAAGGAGAGGGTTTCGTTCTCCGGCTCCCTGAGGCTTTCTCCTGTGGGATGGGAACTCAGGGCGCTGAAGCCCCTGTCGTCCGCACTGGACAGCATAGGCAGCCCGAAAGCGCTTGTCTATGACGCTTTCGGCAAGGTCAGCTGGAAGATCGACGATGGACATAATCTGTCCCTAAGTGTCTTCAACAGCGCAGACGCCTACAGCTACGGCTATGGCGTGAACTCTGAGGAGCATATCCAGTGGAGCAACCTGATCGGGAATCTTCAGTACAAGTGGATTCCGAGCGATTCGTGGAGTGTCGGCGGGGGGCTGTCGTATAATAGATTTGACAATGCGCAAGGTATGCTGAAAATCCTTGGAGAGACGGACAACAATCTTGCGATCCGTTCCTCAATCGATGAGTCAACTCTGTCCGGTCTTGTCAACTATGACGGCGGGAGGTTCCATTTTCAGGGTGGACTGAAAGGCCGCTATGCCAGGTTCAACCCCGCGACATCCCAAAGTATTACCGGAGGTTCCTTACTGTTGGCCTCGTCTGACTCTCCGGCTACCGATCACATCACGAATTGCCTGATAGGCACGGTCCATTCGCAGGCGGAGCTCAAAAAGGAAGGCCGCTACGATTTCAGGGTGTCCGGCCGGCTGAATTATTGCAGCACCGACAGGACGGATGTGATGAGACAGTCCTCCGGCTTCGCTCCTGAGCTCAGCGCTTTGGCCCGCATGCGCGTCAAAGGCGACTTCGGCGTTGAGGTGACAGCGGATTTTACGACTCAGTACTACCACACATTGGAGGGCGTGCCGCTGGGGTGGTCCTTGGACCTGATAGTGCCGTCGGACGACCAGTTCGGGCCGGAGAAGGCCCGCCAGTACTACGCCGGCCTCTTCTGGTCCTCGGGGAAGCACCGCCTGTCCCTTGGCGGCTACACAAAAACGATGAAGAATATGGTCTATTTCACCGACGCGACCTCCTTGTTCAGCTCGGCCGCCGCCGGATGGAGGAGCAAGATAGATGTCGGCGAGGGCTCTTCAAAGGGAGTTGAGTTTCTCTATGAGAAGACCGGGGACAAACTGAACTGCAAGGTCGCCTACACCTGGTCTAAAACGGACCGCGTGTTCCCGAAAGTCAATCTTGGAGTGCCTTTCCCGGCAAAGTTCAACAGGCCGCACATCCTCAATGTGACGGCTGACTACTCGATTTCCAAGAACAACCGCCGCGAGATCTCCCTGAACGCGTTGTTCACCTATCAGTCGGGACACTGGGAGACGGTCGCGTCCGGTTACTATGAAGGATTTCTGATCCAAGGGTCGGACGAAGTCTCTCTGAAGTATTTTTCGACGGTCAACAATTTTGAGCTACCCGCCTACATCAGGATGGACTTGGGATGCAGCCTGATGTTCAATCCGGACAGGAAGTGCCGCCATACATTGAATGTGGGAATATACAACCTCCTCAACCGGCATAACCCTTTCAGCCTGACCTACGACACGGAGGAACGCAGGTGGAAGCAGGTCAGCATATTCCCGATTATGCCGAGCCTTTGCTGGACTCTGGAATTCTGATCGGACGTGAATATGTCAAGGGGGGGGGTGACTAAAAAATGCGGAATTCGTCGCAGCGCGACAGAAGGGGTTTCGGGGA
>CAYMOB010000004.1:71482-108958 GCA_964391955.1 uncultured Muribaculaceae bacterium
AGAAGGGGTTTCGGGGAAACCTTTCCCCGCGCCCCCAGGGGCTGTCACGTAAGTGACTGGGGGTTGATTAAAAAAAGGGGTGACTAAAAAATGCGGAATTCGTCGCAGCGCGACAGAAGGGGTTTCGGGGAAACCTTTCCCCGCGCCCCCAGGGGCTGTCACGTAAGTGGCTGGGGGTTGATTAAAAAAAGGGGTGACTAAAAAATGCATTTTTTAGTCACCCCCCCCTCTCGATAATGTTCTTTCGCTATGCTACTTGGCCGTATCGCGGGTGAACTTGTAGTGGAGAGAGAACACTTCCGGAGCCATATCGTAGAGTGTCATGCCGTATGACTCCAGATTTGCCCCGAAATCAGAGTTCAGGCTGAAATTCTTCTCGTATCCGTTGTCTTCTTGGCTGTAGCAGAAGAGGAACACTTCCAGGACATTTGTGTCATCGCTCTGGAACATATAGACCTTGGCTTCCTTAATGTCGCTGTCTTCCTTTGCGAAGTCGTGATTCACGGCGCTGAAAGTCACTGCATAAGTGTCATACTCTGCGTATGAGATAGGATGCTTTATGTGCGAAAGCACCGGCGATGACAATTTGCAGTTTCTGAAATACCTCTTAAGGTCTCCTTCGAATGAAGAGGTGAAATCAACGGTTCCGTCCTCGGCGAAAGCGATTTCAAAAGCGTCGGCCTCATTAATCGCAGGGAATGGAATCTTCTGCCCCAGCTCGGTCTCCATCATTTCTATAATCCCCAGATCATCGTCGGCAATATGCAGGTCTGCCGCCATCTTCCACGAGCCGGCTATCGCATCTATGAAAGAACTCTTTTTGAAGTCCACGTTCACTGTGGAGACCGCTCCGGCGATGAACCTTTCGGATTCCGGCTTAAGGCCGAGGGTAAGGACTGCCCCGGCTTCATCGACATCCGGCCCTGCGGTCACAGTGAAGGATGAGCTGTTGCTTCCGGCGCTGAACACCACTTCCTTGCCGCTGATGGTGTAGCCGGTCGCGGTCGAGTTTTCGGCTACGCTTATCGGCAGGACGATGTCGCTGTTGCTCTTGAACTTGTCTCCGGAAAGTTCCCCGGCAATCTTGACGTTTACTGTGATGGAGGAATTCTCGGTTATACGCATTTTTGGCTTCTCGAAAGTGTAGATGACCCTTTCGGTAGCGCCCAAGGCGATGACAATCTGAGGGTTTATCCCGAGCTTATAGCCGCTTACATCTCCGATGCGGAGTGTAAGGCTTGCGGCAGAGAGTTCAGTGCCGTTGTTTTTGACAGTGATGCTTCCCTCGCTCTTTCCGGCTTGGATGCTGATACCTGTCTGTGAGCCGTCTCCGATGGTAAAGGCCTCCTCAGAGCCTGCGGTGCTGCTGACAGTGAAAGGAACCGTCAAATCAGCGGAAGCCGTTTCGGATAATACAATCTTTACGGAAACCGAACTTTCCGCGTCGAGAACTTCGTTTGACTTCTCAAAGGATACAGTGGGCAAAGCCTCTTTCTGGCAGGACACCAGGGCCGCTACAGTCGCAAGGGTGACTGCGACAGTTTTTAAGATTTTTTTCATTGCGCTTATTATTAATTACATAAACAGTTCGAGATACTCATTCACAGCTTTGCTCACCTTTTCTCTCTCCTCGTCTGTAGGGGTTTCGGACGACGGGATGAGATAATCGGTGTTCTTCTCATAGCGGGGAGGCTCCTCCTCGTATCCGTTGCATGAAGAGATGCCGAATCCTATAGCGATACACAGCGACCATTTGGCCAATCTTGTGAGTTTTGTTGTTAATCTTCTCATTATCTTGTCTTTGATGATTCAGTACTTATAGCCTTCGTTTTGTTCCAGTCCGCCTAAATCTATGTCGTTGCGGTTGATTGGGAAAGTGTACAGGTATTTGTAGGTGGTGTACTTTCTCATATTGCTGATGACGAACATCTCGGGGCATCCGTTTCGCTTGAGTTCATACCACCTGTCTCCTTCGAGGAAGAGTTCCTTGCGCCGTTCGTCAAATATCGCCGACATAAGCGGCGTGAGTGCTTCTCCTCGGCAATCTTCGCTTATGAGCCCCTCTTTGACCGGCGGAAGCGTCGTCATAGTGTAGACGGCGGCTCCTTCGATTCTCTTGCCGCGGAGCAGGTTCAGTTTCTCAAGCGCGGCGTTGTTGTCGCCGAGATGCGCATAGGATTCCGCCGCCATAAGGCACAGTTCCGATGACCTGAGACGGCCGCAGATGGTCTTCCGGTTCATTCTCCGGTTCCCCACCATGACTGAGTAGCGGATGTCCTTTTCCGGAGTCTCGCCGAAAAGGTCTATCAACGTCTTGTTGACAGGGCGTCGTGAGGCGGCCTTGCGGGCGCTCGTGTAGCTGTAGTTGTTGGCGCTTCCTCCTGTGAAGGACTTGACGATGATTTCACCGGTCTTTTTGTTAAGTTCCTGAATCATTCCGCTGTATCCGGATCTATCGCTTAGAGGGTATTTTCCGAGAAGCTCTTCGCACAACGCGATGGTTCCGTCCCAGTCCTGCATCCAGAACCTGACTTTCGCAAGAAAGGCTTTGGTCACATCCGCAGTGAAGATATAGTCCTCTTTTTCAAGCCCCGACCCTATGGACTCCTCGAGCAGGTCGCAAATGTATTCACCTGTCTCTTTGAGGTTTGAGCGTTGCGGACGCTCTTCGATGTCGAAAGTATTCACGAGTGGCAGCCCGGCTTTGTCCGCGGCGTCGGCAGGCTCGTATGGCAGACAGAATCCTCTCATCAGGTTGTAGTAGCATATTCCTTTGATCGCAAGGCAGGCCGCTCTCATATTGACGGCGAGTTCGCTGTCTCTGCTCTTGATGGATTCCAGAATGATGTTGCAGTTGCGGATGTACTCGTAATTGTTTTTCCACATCGACTGCCTTTTGTTGATTTCGCTCCCCTGATACAGAGGAAGCCCGCTCTTTTCACCACCCATATAATCCTCGAGGTTGGCGTCGAGGTTGTCAGTGATGGCTTCATAGTCGGCAAGTTCGGTCGGACCCGGGATGACGGTTCCTTCCCCCGCGTCGTAAGTCTCGACCTGATACAGCATACCGTTAAGTACCGATAGGTACTCCTCATCCGTTTCAGGAAGCACTTTACCCTGCGGCTTGACGTCAAGGAACGCATTGCAGGAAGCAAGCGCGAGTGTGATGGAGAACGCCGCGGCGAAATGTATTATTCTTCTCATAGTGACATTGGTGTCCATTGAATGTATGGACGGCTATATTAAGTTCAACGATTATGACAACTAAAAACCTATGCTGACTCCGGCTGTGACGGATTTGCCCTGCGGGTATATCGAGCCTGGCGCTTCCGGGTCAAGTCCCTCATAATCAGTCAGTGTGAGCAGGTTGTTTACGCTGAGGTTGATTCTGCATGAGGAGATGTCGGCTTTCTTCAGAATCTTGGATGGGAGAGTGAAAACGAGCATCATAGTCTTGATCCTGAGGAAGGAGTTGTCCTTGAGGTAGGCTCCTCCGACAATGTTCGACGAAGTAGGGTTCTCTGACGCATAGTTAAGCCCGTCTCCCGCCCAAGGATCGTAAATCTTTGGATACTTTGTGCCGGTGTCGTTGGTGTTCTTCCATCTGTCCGTCCTGTCGGAAGTGACGTTCAGATGATTCTTGTACAGGTCATTGTACCAGGTCAGAGGCACATTGGAGTTGTTGCCCTTGTTTCTGAGGTCGGAATATGAGACCGGAGCGCTGCTGCTTTCGTAGGTCTTGCTTCCTGCCATATATATTCCTGATACAGAAAGGGATACAAACTTATAACCGGCCTTGAGGCTGAAACCGCCGTTGAACGGAGGGTCGGATGTCCCAAGGTAGAAGCGGTAGTTGTTCGCATCGTTGTAGTCTTCCTTGGTGCTGATGACCGCATCGCTTCTCTGCTCGAAGCGGATGAGTCCCGAATAGGGGTCTATACCTGCGACCTTTCCGGCGAAAATGGCGTTGACGGGATAACCTTCGACGTATCTCGTGTTGACGCTCAACTCGTCAGCGCTTTTGAGTTTCGTCACCATATTCTGATTGTAGGCGAAATTCAGGGAAGCCGACAGACTGAAGTCCCTCGTCCGGATCAGCTCCGAGTTGAAAGTGAACTCTATTCCCTGGTTGTAGAGGTCCACGGAATTATACTTCTGATATGAGAAACCCGTGTAGGCGGGAATATTTGAAGAATATACCACATCCTTGCTGTTCCTGCGGTATGCCTCCACGGATGCCGTGAGCCTTTCTTTGAAAACCGACATATCCAGTGATACTTTGAAATCCTGTGTCTTCTCCCATCTGAGGTTTGGGTTCGGTGCGCTTAGGAATCTGCCTATGTTGTAGCGGTTTCCGTCGATTTCCCGGAATGTCTGGTCGGTGTAGTGGAGTATGAGTCTCGGACTCACACCGTTGTTGATGTTGCCTGTGAAGCCTGTGGCGGCGCGCAGTGAGAGCCTGTCAAGCCAGGAGGAACTCCAGGACATCCACTCCTCTCCGCTGATATTCCATGCCGCTCCCACGGACCAGGTCGGGAAAAACTGTCTCTTGCTTCCGAAATAGGAGCTTCCGTCGGTGCGCGCGGAAGCGTTCAGAACGTATCTTTCCTTGTAGAAATAGTCCGCTGAGCAGTAAAAGGAAGCGTATCGGCTGGAGGTGTAGTATTTTCCGTTGAGGGCTATGACCTCATTGATGTAGTCATCGCTCAGGATTCCTCCTTCGGGAACGGGGATGGTTGATGTGTCAGTGTTCGGGTCATATCCGTAGCCCTTGCTGAACATTGTCTCCGAGTCCGAGCCTCTTGCCTCGGCTCCGGCTATGACCGAAACTGTGTGGTCGGTGACAAGCTCCTTGCTGAACGCAAGGTGGGTCCGGGCTATGAAGCTGGTGCGCAATGCATTGTTCATAGTCTTGCTGCCGAGATACGTCGGGTTCGTGTAGGACATGAACATATTCTCGAAAGCGGAGTTCGTGTCCGAAAGCAGGATTTTGGTGGTCGAAGTGTTGGCGAAGCTGTATGAGGCAAGACCCACCAGGTGTAGGCAGTCAAGAATCTTCAAGTCTGCCTGCAACCTTCCCGTGGCGGAGAAATCATTTGTAGAGGAACTTGTGTGGTCCAGCTCGCGCATTATGTTGAAGCCCCTTGTGTCGATGAGGGTGTAGTCGTCGCCGTTCACCGTTGACAGGCTGTTGAACGTGTAGTCTGTGCGGTAGGAACCATCTGTGTCATAGGGCTTTTCGTAAGGATTGGCGTAATAGGCGTAGGTGAAGGGATCCACCGACGACAATTCCGGCGAAGAGCTGCCTTGGTGTGAAAGCTCCAGACCCGTGTCGATCTTCAGCCTTTCCTTAGGCGTGTAGGCCGTGTAGTTAGCCCTTACGTTGTAGCGGTTGTAGGAGTCGTGGATAAGGCTGCCCTGATTGTGTGTGTAGCCCAAGGAAAGGTAGTAGTTGCTGGATCTGTTGCCGCCGCTAAGTGACACGTGGTGATTGGTAGAAACCGCGTTGCGGGTGATGATTTTGAACCAGTCTGTGGTGTCCTGCCTAAGCGAGGAAAGGTAGTCGTTCCGTCCGTCCTCGTCGAGGGAGGCGAATTCGCCTCTTCCCGAACGGACGATGCCGACTATCCCCACGACAGGGTAGTGCGACGCGCCTGAAGAGAATCTGTCCGCGGCGAACTCGTTCCAGAGCTCCTCCTCCCAGGCGATTTTCTGTGAGGAGTCCATAAGCGAAGAACTGCGCAGCGGAGCCATTGTGACGGAAACGTTGCCCGAATAGCTTACCTGCATCTTGCCTTCGTTTCCGTGCTTGGTTGTCACCACGATGACGCCGTTTGAAGCCTTCGAGCCGTAAATGGCTGCCGCGGCTGCATCCTTGAGGACGGTGACGCTTTCGATGTCGTTGGGATTGATGCTTCCGATGCCGTCGATGAACAGACTCTCGAAGCCGGCCGCTTTCAATTCGCTGTCGGTCATATTCGGAGATTCGTTCTGGAGCGGAACGCCGTCGACCACCCAAAGCGGTGAGGCTCCGTTGGTCGAAAGTGTCGTCGTTCCGCGGATTTTAATCTGCTGCGAACGTCCTGGCTGGCCGGAGACGGTGTTGATCTGCACTCCGGAGACTTTGCCCTGGAGGATTGCGTCGATTGAAGTTAGCGGCTCGTCTTTGATTTTATCCATTGTCACGATGCCTACCGAGCCTGTTATTCTCTTGGTGGTCGTCTGGGCGTAGCCGGTCACAACAACCTGATCGAGCATTTCGGCTTCCTCGGTCATTGTCACGTCCACCCTGGTCTGTCCCTCGGCGAGAGTCACCGATGTGGAATTCATGCCAAGCGAGGAGAACACGAGCCTGTCTTTCCCCTTGGGCACTTTCAGCGAGAATCTGCCGTCCAGATCCGAAATGCAGTAGATGGCCGGTTTTGTCTGGTCAACCTGGACCACGACGCCGATCAAGGGTTCTCCATCGCTGCCCTTGACGGTGCCGCTGACCACAATCTCCTGGGCGACCGCGGAATAGGCTGAAAGGATCAGAGTCCAAATCAAGATTATTCTTTTCATATTTTGGCTATACGTCTGTCAATGATGTCAAGTAGGTATTTGTCTCCGGATTTCCTGATTAATTTCCGGGTGTCTTTCAGTATTCCGTACCACATCTGCGGATTCTCGGAATTCATGGCCTGTCCTGAAACCTGCTCTACGAATATCTCCCGCTGGTATCTTGTGAATTCATCGGCTTCCTTTCCCCAGAAATATGTCATCACATCGCGCGCGGCTTCCTCCTGGGTGTAAACTTCCGTTCCGATGTTCCGGCTCTTCGCCATTCCGCCGAGCTGGATGAAAATGAAGTTCGTGAAATATTTCCTCATAAAGTCAGAGTAGGGGCCTTCAAGCTCAAGCTGCCTGTAATTCTCGTCCGCCCAAGTGAGTGAGTCGATAAGGCGGAGCATCTCTTTCAGGCATCTCCTCTGCTCTTCGCGAGGTACGGGTAACTTTGCCGGAACGGAAGCGGACGCGTCAGGCTCGCTGACGTACATCCCTCCTACGAACTCAAAACCGTGCCTCATATAATCGTGCAGCTGGTCAACCAGATAGGAACGCAGGTAATTCCTGAATATGAAGTCTGGATCCTCATCCTTCACCCACCCGTCGATGTTCCTCATCGAATATTCCAGATGTTCAAGACCCTTCTTCACCGAATACAGAACGTCATTCCCGAGGTCTCCGTATTCGCCCCTCGGATCGTAAAACGCCTTTGGGCTTTGCAGCGCCATAAAGGCGGTTTCAGGGTTTCCCGCATTCCGGCTGAGTGCGTTCCGAACCTGCTCATAGTCATATTTGTAAAGGCATTCAAGCGCGAAAACGTCCGCCGGTCCGGCCTTGGTCTGGACGAACAGAGCGTCAGAGCTGTCGGTTATGTAATTGAAAGGAAGCCGGTCCATCACCGACGCCGACAGGCCTTTCTTCTTGGAGAAGGCCGCGGAGGCTATGTCGGCGGAGGAATATGCGAACGAACCTATAAGATTGTCACGAAGTCCGAGGCACCGGCCGATTCTACGCATCAGCATAGAGCACAAGGCTTCACGCATAGCGTCCTCGTCTATGTTGATCCGGCGGGCCTTTTCGTTGGCTTTCGCCGTCTGGAACATCAGCATTATCTGGAGTTTCTCCTGCATTCCGTGGTGGACGTAGATGTCGGATGCGAGAATCTCTCCGCTTCTTGGATCGCAAACCTTTCTGTCGAACATTTTCTGGACAGGAGAGATGATGTAATGAATCATATTCCTGCCGGAATCGCCTCTGTGTGCGGACAGCGGACGGCCTAACCCTGCTTTTTCAAAAGCGTCGTTCCAGTTATCGACAGCATCGAAAGCCGCTCCCGCCCAGGATTCCGGAAAGTTCGAGTCTATTGTGAACGCCACGCCGTTGTCAAGCCTGTGGCGGACTGTTATCAGGTCATTGCTGGCTCCCCTTGTGCCGGCATTGTAGTTTCGTCTTCCGCAAGTGGCGTAACCGGCTCTTTTGTCGGCTTTTATCTCTGGCAGAGGATTCTCCGGCAAGAGCTGTAGCCTGTATGCTATCTCAGCGGTCATCAGGCTTTTCTCATCAGCGGAGAAGACTCCGAGAAAGGCGGATTTCACCTTGAAGGTGTAGCTGCTGGTAACAGTCGAACCGAGGGAGTCCGCACATATTCCCAACACCGCAGTCGAAGAACTTTCGTATTCGCCGGTACGCTTTACGTAGCCCTCGGACGCGTTGAAGGCATCCGGGCTTAGAGGGTTGTTGAAGTCCGACTTTTCCGTGATGAAGCCGCTTATGTCGAAAACGCTGGCTTCTCCGTTCCGGCATTCGATCTTGAAGGATTTCACCACAGCTGGAATGTTCGCCATTCTGACCGCCCTTGAAGAGAGCGAGTCGGCTCCGATCTCATAGTGGGAGGGGATGGCGGCATAGACCGTACTGTCTTCTATTGAGAACACCACTTCCACAGGCTGGCAGGGAACGTAGCCGCTATGGCTTTCCAGTGGATTGGAGCATCTCTCGACCACGCTGCCGAAAAGAAACGGCTTGCCGAGCAGTGAGTCGGGAATCTCCGCATATATTTTCTGTCCTGCCTTGTGCAGTGTGACCGGCCCCGCCGCCCTGGAGTCTTCCTTGCTGAAAAGGCTGTTGTAGTCCTTTGCGCCGGCAAGAAGAGTACCGAGCGACAAAAGTGCTGAAAGTATTATCTTTGTGCTCATTGCAATGTCTTTTCAATAGTGCGTTCCAGCAATTCGTAGTGCAGGCGTGTCTGCTTGTCCCGGCACTTGGAAGCCCTTCTTCTGACCTCTTTGCGTGTCTGGAGAAACTTGTCGTAGTAAATCGCGGATTTGTTCCGCGGCACGAAATAGGTGAGCCCCGGCTCTCCATACGAGAGAGCGCTCTGGCTGCCGTCATCAATCTTGAGTCCGGCCCCGCCGCCCAGATATTTCAGGTAGATTCTCTGGGTCTGCATCTCTTCGTTTGAAAGCGCCTTGCAGCCTTGTCCGAAAATATGCCTGTGCAGCCTGTCCAGACATTCCTGTGGAGTGAACGGAGCCCTTTCCTCCGACCTGAGCGCGGACAGCTCTACCTTTTCCGGGCAGGTTGTCAGCATCTTGACAAGCAATTCGCGGATGCTTTCCGACGGCCGGTCAAGCATTCCGAGCGCGTCAGTGAGACTGCGGTTGTCCAGCCAACTCACCTCATCCAACTGCTTGAGCAGGAAGTCAAAGGCCGCTTTCTGCCTGGTCGCGTCAACGCTCCTGAACACCGGGACAGGATCGCCCTCCATCTTTTCGTAGAGATTGATTCCGCCGACATTCGCATAGACGTGGAAGAGATAATAGTTGTACTGGTCAACTATCGCATCGTAGATGTTTTTCCTGAAAGTGTAGTCAGCGTCCTCCTCTCCGATCCAGGTGTCGAGGCTGGAGAGGATGTATTTGAGGTTCTTTACCCCATATTCGGAAGCCTTGACAGAGTCGTCCCCCAGATCTTCGTTCTGGCTGCGCGGGTCGATGACCGTGGACTGCTGCTTGCCGTAGCGGTAGATAGGGTCGAAAGACGCTTCGTGAATCCATTGGGATGTGGTCTTGTACTCTTCCCACATATCCTTTGCCCCGAAAACGGGCATATAGTTCCATTTGATGGTGTAAAGGTCGTATCTTCCGAATCTTGGAGGGGTCAGGCGAACGCCTTTCTCATAGTCTCCCGGTTGGGCGACATAGTTGAAGCGCGCATAGTCCATAATGGATTCGGTGGTGCCGTGTCTCTGTGTGAAGGACGGGCTGCGCAGGGAGTCGACGGGGATGGCGGAGCTGCCGCCCATATTGTGCATAAAGCCGAGGCAGTGCCCTACCTCGTGGGAGACAACGTATCTCAGTGCGTCTCCGAGCAATTCTTCCGGTATGTCTTTGGTCCTGACCCTCGGGTCGGCCTGAGCGGTTTGCACGAAGAGCCATTTGGTCAGCAGTTTCAGCACATCATGGTAGATGTAGACCGATGCGGAGATGATTTCTCCGCTTCTCGGGTCAACCCATGACGGCCCCATGGAGTTCTCGATGGGAGTGGGAGCATAGCGCACGCAGCTGTATTTGATGTTGTCAGGGTCGAATTCCGGGTCATCCTTCGGGAAGTCGAGAGCGCGCACCGCGTTTTTGAATCCGATGGTTTCAAAGGCCTCGCTCCACTGGCGTACTCCTTCGACGACGTATGGGCGAAGGTTCTCTGGAAAGTCCGGATCAATGTAAAAGTCTATCGGTTTGACAGGCTCGGTAAGCTCGCCTCTGATGAAGGCCGCCGTGTCGGATGGCTCGAGACGCCACCTGTGTGCGAGATAGTAGTGTTTGGTTATAGTTGATTCCGCATCATAAACAACTACGGCGGAAGGGAACACGGACATCCTGCTGTCTGTGAGGCGCGCCCTTGCCGGCTCTTTGTCAAGCAGAAGAATCGAACGGGTCATCAAAGCGGAGAATGCCTTGTCCTTGACGATGCTCTTGTTGGCTGCGCTGATGCTGAATTTATAGCTCAGGAGGCTTTTTACACTGACATTGTCATCGAATGCCTTGATGCTGCTGATGTAGGAGTTCGAGGATGAGAAAGAGGCTGTCCTTTTGCCGCTTCCCAAAGTGTAGCCGCTGAAAGGATCGAAAGGAGAGAGCTTGTCCTCGTCGGTGCAGAAAAGGCTTGTGGCGTCTATGACGTACGCCGTGCTGTCATTGTTGAAGACCTTGATGTCGAATGACTTGAACACAGGAGGTATGTTGCTCTTCGCCAGGGCGCGGGCGATGTTGTCCGAAGGGTGGCGGCTGATGTTCTCCTTTTCGATTTCGAGGAATCGTATTTTGTCCGAACACTTGTCGAACCTGAGGTGGATTGGGGAGAACGGCTTGGAACCGACGATGGAATTAAGGTTGTCGGAAGTCTCGGAGATTGTTGAAGCCAGCAGAAAATCCCTGCCGATGAGGGAGTCCGGAATCTCCATATAGAGCTTGCCTTCCATCTTGTGGAGAGTCAGCATCCCTCTCGCTGATTCGTGTTTCTTGTCCTTGAAGAAATTGTCGTAGGAGGATTCCTCGGAGCCGTTATCTTTTGCATTGTCCGGAGCCGACACGGTCAGCAGGGCAAGCAAAGCGACAAAGAGTGTTTTCATAATTTAAAAATGCATTTTTACTTTACGCCGTGGCAATGCGACACTGTTGCGATTCATAATTGTTCACAAAAATAGCAATTATTTATTGAATTGTAACTCAATGATTTACCTAAAACGATTTTGACTTTTGCCACTTTTGCATAACCTTGTCACACAGAGTTTTTTCCGGCCAATCACCTAAAGCGACCTGTCTCAATTGTCCCCATTTCGTCCCTATTTTGCCTATACTTGCCGCCACTTTGTTGGCCCCGTCAGCCGCCCCTGTTCCGTTCCCGTTCCGCCCACGCTCCGGCCCTGCCAATCGCCAACTCCCTGTACATCAGGAGAAAAATGAACCGAAATGATTATGGTTATTACGGCTTTATTGCTTAGTTTCGCATGGGGCTGAAAATAATATTCAAACCGTACTACAGACAGAAAGAATAACTAATGCATATGAAACATATTGTCAAAGTCCTTTTCCCCTTGATTGCAGTATCTGTTTTTATCGGATGTGGGAACGGTGGAAATTCCACAGTAACTGATAATGTGAATAATTCAATAAAACGTAATTCTGTTTATTATTGGAGAACTGTATTTGATATGGATTCAACAGAATTGTCATTTCTGCGGAAACATGATATCAGTCGCATATATTTACGGATGTTTGATGTCGCGACAGAACCTGATTTCTTGAATGGGACTTCGCAGATAGTGCCTATTGCCACAACCCGATTTGTATCTCCGATTCCAAGGGATGTGGAGATAGTTCCTGTTACATATATAACATTGGATGCTCTCAGGGCAATGTCCGGTAGAGAATCCGAGTTTGCTTCCCTTATTGTGGAAAGATTATTGGCGATGTCTGCATATAATGAATGTGGGGATATTAATGAAATCCAACTCGACTGCGACTGGACAAGTACAACAAGGGGTAGCTATGGTAAATTATGCAAAGTGGTAAGAGACTCATTGTCCACAAAAGGAATGGAATTAAGTATAACTGTCAGACTACATCAACTGCAAGAGACCCCGCCTCCTGCTGACAAAGGAGTGTTGATGCTTTATAATACCGGTGCTTTAAAGTCCCCGGAAACATATAACTCAATTTTGCATATTGATGATGTGGAACCATATATCAAAAGAGAAAAATATGAAATCCCGTTAGACTATGCGTTTCCTGTTTTTGGATGGGGTGTAAAGTTTGAGAATAACAAGTTTGTCTCAATAGTATCATACGAAAGCAAAGATGTCTCCAATAATGAGAACATTAGATATGAAAGGCCTACACCAACAGAAATTCTTGAAGTAAAACAACTTGTGGAAGAAAAGCTGGGCAAGCCTTCAAGTGGAAATATTCTATATCATTTGGATTATTCACAACTTAAAGAATATACGGACGATGAAATCTCTCAAATACTTATTTATTAGCTTTATAATATTGTCTGTTACAAATGATGTATATGCATGTTGGGGACCTTGGTACACACCAAAGGGATACTATATGTATAGAGTTCATAGTAATGAGCAAGAACCGACATTAAGAGTCGAAAGCCAGCATTCCGGTGAAGGGAGAAATTGTTTGGAATGGCAAAAAGCAACCTCTGAAACCATACCGTTGGAGGATATATATCAAGTTGTGTATAAAATGGACTTGAAACAGTTTGAGGATATTTATGACAAGCGGGAAGTCAAATATGATAATAAGTTCGTAGAATGGATTACGAAGAAGGATTCAGCAATCCTGGATTTTCTTCTTCTTGCAAAAACCAATGAGTACATACGCCTGAAACGCAACTCACGCTGGTATTATCCTTCAATGAGAATCGGAGCGGGAATGACATTGGATGAAATCGCGGAAAAGGCTCTGTCCAAAAAAGAAGACAGACTTAGAGACAGGTATTTATTACAAGGTATAAGGGCTTTGTTCTCTTTGTCTAAATATGAGGAGTGCATAGAACTATGGAAAAGGGAAATATCATTATTGCCGGAAGATAATCTTATGCGGCAGCTTATCCATCCTTACATTGCAGGGGCTGAATTTCATATAAACCGTTCTGGGAAAGCCATTGAATACTTTGCCCAATTAGGGGATGTCAAATCTATGCTGTTTTGTGTCGGGCGATCGGGGGAAGAACTATCTGTTATAGATGCTTTGGAATTTGTGTGTGAGTATGCGCCCAACAGTAAATTCATAGAAGAAACATTGCAAACATATATACGGGGCATCGAGCCTCTTGGTGATTTTTTCCGGGAAGACAAGTTGGAGAAGACCCCCGAGTCAGACAAGTTGTATAATCTAAGTTTGAAAATGGCTCGTAGTGGCATAAGCAATAATCCTGCGATGTGGTATTATACCGCTGCATTTTTGGAAGATTTATATGGTAATGCCTCCAGTGCGTCAAGATTATTGGGATTGGCGGAAAAAAGCAAGTCTACGGAATATATAAAAGAGTCCATCAAAATTTTCAGAATATATTTAGACGCCAAGTTGTTGCCTTATGATTCTTATTATGAGAATCGCTTATTCACCCAATTGAAGTGGTTGGATTTGAAAATCCAATCTGACATAGATGATAAAGTCCTCGGTGAGACTGCCCGAGGCGATATGCTTTCCAACTGTCAAAGCTACTACTATTGGAATGATATGATGCGTAGAATCCTATTGGCTGAAGTTTGTCCTCGTATGATTGGATCTGGTAAAACAACCCGCGCGCTACAGCTTGCCAATATGGCTGACAACAGATTGCTTAATCTTGTCAACATGCGCGATGGATATGATCCTCAGGAGGGTAGAGTTGCTCATTATACCATGTATAGTTATCGATATTCGACTAATTTCAATTCTCATGACTATAGTAATCATTTTTTTGAAATGATTGATAGTATAGGAGTTGATAATGCTGTTAAATATGTTCAAAGAGTAAATAAGCCGCAAAGTGACTTTGATCGCTTTCTGAATTCCCGCGGATATGTTGAAAGTGACTATTTGAATGATATCATAGGCACACAATGCTTACGTGACATGCGATATCTGGGAGCCTTGGAATATTTGGGAAACGTAAGCGAAGCATATAAAACCCATCATAACGTACATATGGAATACGATCCATTCAGCGTTGAACGGAAAGCGATTAAAATGAAGCCGGATTTCAAGTATGACTTTGCAAGGGAAATGTGCTCTTTGGAACAAGGAATCAATCTCACAACAGAGCCAAACCGGAAAGCATTGCTGATGGTAAGATATGCTATCGGTATCAGGAATTCGTTTGATTGCTGTTGGGGGTTGACCCAATATTATCGGGGAACAAGCTATTGGGGGCAGGTGTGCGAAAAACGTGATTGGGAAAACGATGAAAACACCAAGGCGGCCACAAGGAAAGTAAAGAAGTTGATAAATCTTGCCTGTGATATTGTAACTGATGATGAAACAGGGGCAAATATTCAATATATGCTCTGTAATTTTAAAACGGTGGCGCGCGGTTATCCAAATACAGAGAAAGGGCGGTTGGTTCGAGGCAAATGTGATAATCTTTACGACCACCATGCTGAGTCATATAGAAGTCGGTAGGGCTTCTATATGATTCTTGTTCGTCCGGCATATACGTATACTAACCGTGCAAGTCCCTGAACATCATACCCGACAATTGACTGCTTGCGATTGTCGGGAACTGTGGTGCGGCCTATAGTGCGTTCTGCGGCAGTTTTGCTCGAATGACCCTGAATGGATTTGGTTATGGCGAAACTATTATGTACTTTTACGGATGCGATAATAATATTTCCAGCCCGGGGTTTAAAAAAGCGTCTAAGAAGCAGATTGAAATTTCCTTAAAAAGTTCTTTGAGTTTTAAATTCGTCATTTTCTTCCGGCTTTCCCGTCAGATGGTATCGCTGTTTCCCTCGAAAGTCCGTTGAAACCGCTTGAATTTATTCCATCAAAGCTTCTGATAAAGAAATTTAACAGCTTCTGATATGTCAGGCTGCGGCGAGGCCGCGATTGCCATGTTTCAGTCTGAGGGGAGGGGGTGTCGCGGGCTGTTATGGTCAGGAATAATCAATTAAATCAAGTGTTATGAGAAAGCTGTTGTTTATGTTTCTTCTTCTTGCGGCGCTTCAGGCTTGCACGAAGTACGATGATTCGGGCATCCTGTCGATGATTGACCAACTGGATGCGAGAATGGCCACCTTGGAGGCTCAGTGTCATTCTATGAACATGTCCATTTCGGCACTGCAAGCGATTCTTGCGGCGTATGAGAGGCAGGAAGGGATTGTGGAAGTGAAGGATCTGGCTGACGGGTCGGGATATTCAATCACGTTCTCTTCGGGCAGGACAGTCACTTTGCGCAACGGAGAAAACGGTAAGGACGGAGAAAACGGGAAGGACGGGAAGACACCGGTGGTGAGCGTGAGGCTGGATTCTGACGGAGTATATTACTGGACCATCGACGGGAGCTGGCTTCTTGATTCGGACGGAAAGAAGATTCGGGCGCAAGGCAGGGATGGAGATGACGGTGTCACCCCGAAGCTGAAGATCGAGGACGGCTGGTGGTACATCTCCAACGACGAGGGCAAAAGCTGGACAAAGCTTTACAAGGCGACGGGCGAGGACGGAGACTCGTTCTTTTCAAGCGTGACCGACAACGGAAAGACTGTCAAGATAACGCTGAAGGACGGTATCTCCTTTGAGATTCCAAAAGTCACAGGCGAATTGGGGATCAGCTTCTCGGAGTCGGATGACATCGCCATCACGGCAGGCGGGACCAAGGAGATTGAATACACCATCCTGAACGGCTCGTCCGACACCAGGATCAAGGTCTTCGGCCAGAATGGCTGGAGCGCCAGTGTCGTGAAAAAGAATGCCTCCAAAGGACTGATTGTGGTGTCCGCTCCTTCGCCGTTGGTTGATGGTGAGATAGTCGTGCTTGTTTACGAAGGCGATTCCAAGACAGTGGTCCGCTTCCTTAATTTTGTCAAAGGGATAATCAGCGCACCGAAACTTGAATATTCATTCCCCGGTAAGGATGGAGTCTATGAGGTGAGCCTGAACACGAACGTGGACTATTCGGTGAGTGTTCCTGCCGAGGCGGCCTCTTGGCTTAGCTATTCAGGAATACAGACCAAGGCGATGCGTCAGGACAAGTTGATGTTCAGCTGCTCGCAGAACTTCGGCCCGGAGCCTCGCACGGCTGTTGTCACCATCAAGGACGAGTCCAACGCGAACATCGTCAAGATTTCCATCACCCAGAACGTGTGGGATGCCGTTGAGATTCCTGACGCGAACTTCAAGGCTGCCCTCGTGGAAAGATTCGACAAGGATTCCGACGGTGAAATCAGTCGGGAAGAGGCGGAGGCGGTCGAGGAAATCAACGTGCCGGGCAAAAAGATTAAATCAGTGGACGGGTTGCATTATTTCGAGAACCTCTTCTATCTGGATTGCTCGAACAATGAGCTGTCATCCATTGATTTGAGCCGGAATCCCCGGCTCCAGATACTGAATGTGTCCCGCAATTCCTTACCCAAACTTGACCTGAGCAAGGTGTCCTTGAATATGCTGATCTGCTTCGACAACGATTTGTCTGAGATTGACTTGAGCGCCCAGAATAACCTGAATTCGATTTCCTGCGGCGACAATCCGAAGCTGAAGACATTGGACTTGAGCGGTTGCGGCAACTCCCTCCAGATTTCGGCCTTGGGCTGTACTTCGTTGACGGAGATTTACTTAAGAAAAAGCCAGACAATCCAGTTCAAACAGATTCCGTCCACTGCCAGAATCTTGTACCTGACCCCTGACGGGACAGTCACTCTTCTGCAGGGGCACACCGTCGGTCTCGGTATCAAGTTCATCATAATGGGAGACGGTTATAAACGCTCATCTTTGGCGGCGGAATCCGGCTGCAAGTCCCATTTTGAGACTTGGGCATACCATGCGATGGAAGCCATATTCTCGGAGGAGCCGTACAAGTCTTTCCGCGACAGGTTCGATGTCTATTCAGTCGCCGTGGAATCTTCTACCGAAACTTTCAATGGCGGTACGGCTCTCGGATGCACGTTCGGCAGCGGGACCAGAATCAACGGCGACAGCAACAAAGTGTTTGAATATGCCGGCAAAGTTCCGGGAACGAATCTCACCAAGACCGTTGTGGCTGTCATCCTGAACTCGACGAAATATGCCGGAACCTGCTGGTACTGGTCAGACCACAAAGCCATCGCATACGTCCCGACCACCTACAACGATGTCAAGGAGTTCTCGCAGACTATGCGCCACGAGGCCGGCGGCCACGGTTTCGCGAAGCTTATCGATGAGTATTACTACTCGGGAACGATTCCTTCCAGCGAGATTTCCTCGTCCCAGTGGTGGTACAATGCGATCGGAGCCGGAGCGAACGTGGATGTGACAAGCGATCCGGCTAAGGTTCGTTGGGCGCACTTCCTGTCTGACCCGCGCTATTCCGGCCAGGTCGGAGTGTATGAGGGCGCGATGACATACCAGTACGGAGCCTACCGTCCGACCGACAACAGCATTATGCGCCACAATGTCGGCGGGTACAACGCACCGTCGCGCGAGGCGATCTACAAGCGCATTATGCAACTTTCGGAGGGCCGCGGCTGGAAATATGACTACGAGACCTTTGTGGCCTATGATGCGATCAATCGTTCCGCCGCGTCCGAGGCCTACCGTCGTGACGAACTCCGTGACTTCGACGAGAAGACTTTCATTCCGCTTGCCCCTCCTGTGTTCGTGGATGAATCGGGCGAAGCCAGGTAGCGGTCTGCCGGCTCAGGGTAGAGAACGATAAGAAACGAGATAATAAGGTGCCGGATAATTGTCGGGCGCGCCGACCCTTGCCAGAGGCGCGCCGGAGGCACTTCGCTGTTCCCGGTTCGCATCAGCAAGCCCGGATCGGCGACGCCAAACCGGCACAGGGCGTCCTTTAGGCCACATCGCCGTTCCCGACGATTGCAAACAAAAATCGGTTACTATATCGACGCTGACGAACTGTTGGCGGAATTGGTACAACACACACCCGTAGCTCATTGAGCTGCTTGAACGCTGACGAGACAGGGCCATAGACGCTTTGGATGTCCTGATGTGATAATTGCAACTCCACATTCCCCGGTCAACACGTGACAGCGGATGAGTGAACGGGAAGGTTTCCCCGAAAATCCATCTGTCGCTTTGCGGCGGGTACCGGCATCGGTGGGTACTGTCTATGGCTCTTGTTTTGAGGGATTTGCGGATGCGTCAAAAGAGGCTGGAAAGTATATGCGAATATTTCTTTCACTCAAATGGATTTTTGAGTAAATTTGCGAGAATATTCTTTACAAAGAAAGATGCAGGTAATTCTACAGATTCTTACCCTGCTCGGAGCTATGGCGATGTTCCTTTACGGAATGACGATGATGAGCGAGGGTCTTCAGAAAGCAGCGGGCGACAAGCTGCGGTCATTCTTGGCGTCCATGACGTCAACCACTTTCAAAGGCATTCTCACCGGTATCGTTGTCACAGCGCTCATCCAGTCTTCGAGCGGAACGACCGTAATGGTCGTGAGTATGGTCAACGCCGGCCTTCTTGCCTTGGGTAACGCCATCGGCGTGATAATGGGAGCCAACATCGGAACGACGCTCACGGCGTGGATGATTTCCCTGTTCGGATTCAGCTACGACATCGGAGCGTTCGCCATTCCGTTCATCGCCTTGGGATTCTTTATGATGACCCTCAAGAGCAACCGGAACCGCAACATCGGTGAGTTCATCATCGGATTCGCTTTCCTGCTGATCGGCCTTGCCACGATGAAGGATTCCGTTCCGGATCTGAACCAATATCCCGAGGTCCTGTCGCTTGTGAAGAATCTGACGAGCTACGGCTTCTTCTCGGTAATCATATTCACACTTGTCGGAGCGTTGATAACGGTGATTGTTCAGGCCTCCAGTGCCTCGCTGGCCCTCACGATGGTCTTCGTCGCCAACGGTTGGATCAACTTCGAGATGGCGGCGGCGATGGTTCTCGGGGCCAACATCGGAACTACAATCACGGCCAACATCGCGGCTGCCGTGGCGAACTATTCGGCCAAGAGAACGGCCATAGCCAACACGCTGTTCAATGTCATCGGCGTGCTGCTGGCTTTGGTATTCTTCAATCCGTTGATGAAGGTCATAGCCGGAATCACAATGGCAATCGGCTTTGAGAACCCTGTAACCTTGTTTGACGGATCGGTCGCGGCGGGAGGTTTCTCCCCGGAGCAGCAGAACTCGATGCTGTACGGAATCTGCATACTCCACTCGGTGTTCAACCTGTGCACGACCCTGATACTCGTGTGGTTCATACCTCAGCTTGTCAAGGCGGTCAACCGGATCATCCCGACTCCTAATGGCGAGGAAGAGGTCTACCGTCTCAAGTTCATTCAAGGCGGCCCTCTCTCTACCGCGGAGCTTTCCCTGGACGAGGCCAAGCAGGAAATCATACATTTTGCGGAGATATGCTGCCGCGAGGTCGGCTTTATCCGTGGCGCAGTGAGCGCCAAGACCCTGTCGGACTTGGAGCCGGTCAATGAGAAACTGGTCAAGTACGAGTCCATCACGGACAAGATTGAGTACGAGATAGCCTCGTACCTGAACGAGGTGTCCAAAGGCGACATCAGTGCTGTTTCTGCGCTGAGAATCAAGTCGATGTACAGGGTAATCGGAGAGCTTGAGAGCATTGGTGACTCCGGTGAGGCGATCGGAAGGATGATGCGCCGGGCCCTCGACCATGGCAAGACATTCGACGACGAGATGATCAAGAGGCTCGACAGAATGCTTGACCTTCTGGACGTGGCGTTCAAGGCTATGGTCGAGAATCTCGGTTCCCCGTCCCTGTTCCTGAAGGACATATCCAACGCCGAGTACGCCGAGTACAACATCAACGAGTGCCGCAACAGTCTACGCGAGGAACACATAGTGAACATAGAGAAAGAGGACTATAACTACCAGACCGGCGTGTTCTACATTGACATAGTCCAGGAGCTTGAGAAGATGGGTGACTTCATCATCAACATTTCCCAAAGCATGCTGGAGAAAAACGACTGATATGTGGAGGCGCGTTCTGACATATTCATTGATGGCTCTTTGCGCTGCGCTGGCGGTCGGTTGCAGGGGCGGCGGCCCGGGGAGGAACGTCGCCGCCGAGGGTTTTGTCCCTCGAGCTTTTCCACCGATGCCCGAACCCCCGTCAATGATTTCACAGCCGCTGGAGAAGACTGAATATGTCATCTCGAACTACTGGAATGACTTTCTGGCCAAGGCGTATCCGTGTGACACCAACATCGTCAACGGAGTCCCTGCCGAGGAGGTTGAGAAGGCTTTCGGGACTTATGTCACCATTGTCGGGAAAGCCTGTCCGATAGAATTCGGCAGAAAGGCTATGGCCGCTTTCTTCGACAAGGTGGAGAAGTTCGAGTCCGCCGACACGTCCTCCAATGTCTTTGAGTTTTTCGGGAAGATGGTCTCCAAGTATCTCTATGACCCGAATTCTCCGGTGCGCAACGAGGATCTCTACCTGCCTTATGTCTCCCGTATGGCGGTCTCGGAGTTCGTCGAACCCGACATGAGGCCGTCCTACGACCATGAGGCCAAGATGTGTTCTCTGAATATGATAGGCGCCCCCGCGGCTGACTTCACATTCACGGATCTGTCTGGACGGCGGCACACGCTTTACGGTGTGAAGGCCGAGACGACCCTGCTTTTTTTCACCAATCCGGGATGTCCGGCCTGCAAGGACATCATTGTCGGGCTGACTTCAAGCGAGCGGATTGCCGCTCTTGTGGGTGCCGGAAGGCTCGCCGTGGTCAATGTCTACATCGATGACGAACTCGACAAGTGGCGTGAATATGCCTCCGCCTATCCCCGGGAGTGGTACAACGGCTACGACCAGAGCTATCTGATCCGTTCCGACATCACCTATAACGTACGAGCCATCCCTTCATTGTATGTCCTTGATTCAGAAAAGAAAGTCTTGATGAAGGACGCCCCTGTCGAGAATGTGCTTCCGTATCTTGAAAGTCTAAAGTAACACTGTTATGAAAATCAATAAGGAACTTTGGGGAACATCCCCGGACGGGAAGGAAATATTCCTTTATACCCTTGAGAATGAGAGTGGTGCGTTCGTGCGCCTTTCGAGCGTGGGAGCCGGGATTGTCTCGGTTGCCGTGCCTGACAGGGACGGTAGGATCGCTGATGTGGTTCTCGGCTATTCCAGGCCGGAGGATTATTTTGGTGACGGCCCTTGCGCCGGAAAATGCCCCGGACGTTTCGCCAACCGCATCGCGCTCGGGAAGTTCACTCTCGACGGTGTCGAATACTCGCTGCCTGTCAACAACGGCCCGAACCATCTTCATGGAGGGCCGGAGGGCTTCCAGAATCAGGTCTGGGATAGCCGTATCGAGGGTGATGCCGTTGAGTTCCAGTACTTTTCAAAGGATGGAGAGGCTGGCTATCCCGGCAATCTGAAAGTTGTGGCCCACTATGAGTGGGGCGAGGACAACGCTTTGAAACTGACTTTCACCGCGCGGACTGACAAGGCTACTGTGGTGAATCTCACGAATCATGCCTATTTCAATCTCAACGGTGAGGGGAACGGGAACATTCTGGATCACGAGCTGAGACTCAATGCTGCCGTCTATCTGCCGACTGATGAGACACTTATTCCGGTAGGCGAGGCTGATCCGGTCGCCGGGACCCCTATGGATTTTCAGGAGTTCAAGAAGATCGGGGCTGAGATCAAGGAGGATTTCCCGGCTTTGAATTATGGCAAAGGCTACGACAACTGCTATGTCATCAACGGCTATGAGTCCGGACAGCTTCAGGAGGCCGCCCGGCTTTATTCTCCATTGAGCGGTCGTCAGCTTGACGTGCTTACAACCCAGCCTGCCGTGCAGATCTATACCGGCAACTGGCTTGAGGGTTGCCCTCAGGGCAAGTGCGGACGTGGCTATCACGACTACGAGGGTGTGGCCATAGAGTGCCAGCACTGCCCGGATTCTCCGAACAAGCCCGGATTCCCTACAACCGAGCTTCGTCCCGGAGAGACTTTCACCGAGGCGATTATCTGGGCGTTCTCGGTGCGCTGAACCGAACGTAGGGGGGATTGACCGTTCCGGTTGGTTCCCCGAATCAATTTTGCCGGCAATCAATGAAACAGTATCAGGATCTTCTGCGTCATATAATGCAGGACGGCGTGGTCAAGAACGACCGCACCGGCGTGGGCATCAAAAGTGTCTTCGGCTACCAGATGCGCTTTGACCTCTCTAAAGGCTTCCCGCTTCTGACTACCAAGAAAGTACACTTGAAATCAATTATTTACGAGCTTCTGTGGTTTATCTCAGGCGATACCAACATCAAGTATCTGAAGGACAACAAGGTCTCGATATGGGATGAGTGGGCTGATGAGAACGGTGATCTCGGCCCGGTCTATGGCCACCAGTGGCGTTCCTGGCCGGCTCCAGACGGCAGGTCGATCGACCAGCTGACCCAGGTGCTGGACCAGATAAGGAACAATCCGGATTCCAGAAGGATGCTTGTCACGGCCTGGAATCCCGGTGAGATTGACAGGATGGCACTGCCTCCGTGCCATTGCCTTTTCCAGTTCTATGTGGCCGAGGGCCGTCTTTCCTGCCAGTTGTACCAGCGCAGCGCCGACACCTTCCTTGGGGTGCCGTTCAACATCGCTTCATACGCCTTGCTCACGATGATGATCGCACAGACCTGTGGACTTGAGCCGGGTGAGTTTATCCACACCACCGGCGACACTCACATCTACCTGAATCATTTCGAGCAGGTTCGTGAGCAGCTCAGCCGGGAGCCGCGCCGTCTTCCGAAGATGAGGCTCAATCCCGAGGTCAAGGACTTGTATGATTTCAAGTACGAGGATTTCACCCTTGAAGGCTACGACCCTTGGCCGGCCATCAAGGCTCCGGTCGCCGTGTAGTCCGCTTTCAAAGTGACAAGCCAAAGCCGAATGTGGCTTCGAGATGCCGGTGTATAACCGCGACTTGTTCATTTTGTGCCTGGAGAGGTTATCCTGAATATTTTTCAGTAATGCCGGGAGGAGAAATCTTCAGTCAAAGAATGACGGAATCTCACCTCGACAGACTTTTTTAGATAATTCAGAAGCTGTTTAAAATTCCTTATCTGAAACTTTTGGGGAATAAATTCAGGCGGTTTCGACGGACTATCGAGGAAGACAGCGGTGCTGTCTGACGGGAAAGCCGGAAGAAAATGACGAATTTAAAACTCAAGGAACTTTTTAAAGAATTTTCAAACATCTTCTCAAGACAGCTTCTGAATATATGGCGAAAAACTGTAACTTTACGGAGCGAAACAGTGTTGGTTTATGGAAAGATGCATCATCGCCGCCGTTGCGGACAACGGTGCGATAGGGAAAGACAATGACCTGCTTTGGCATATCGCCGAAGATATGAGATATTTCAGGCGCACTACCGTCGGGAATCCTGTGGTGATGGGCTACAGGACTTTCATCTCGATAGGTGGGAAACCGTTGCCCAAAAGGGATAATATTGTGATTTCCACGCGGTCTTGGGATGACGTGCCTTCAGGCGTATGTGTCGCCGGAGGGCTTGAGGAGGCATATTCGTTGGCCGAAAGGGCTGTGGCTGCGTCGAGGGCGGAAAACGGAACGGGATGTGTTCCCTGTGGCTCCGGAACTGCCGCTGGGCCGACCGGTTCACGGGCTTCGGCGACGGCTTCCGATGAGCCGAGAATATTCATTATTGGCGGCGGCGAGACTTACCGCCGGGCGCTTCCCACGGCTGATAAGCTCTACATAACTCACGTCCACACAGAGATTAAGGATGCTGATACATTCTTCCCGGAGATTGATCCGGCCATTTGGGAGGTAATCTCTTCCGAGCCGGCGGCCATCGATCCGGAGACCGGTTTCAGTTATGAATTCACAGTTTACGGAAGGCGTTTCCGATGTTGCCGCGGCGGGCAAAGTCACTTCGGCAGTGATGGAGGCCGTAGCCTGTAAGGCTTTCCGCATCCCCCGAGACTCCGGTAATCCCCTTTGACGGAACAACATTAAAACGAACTTTATAAATATGTCAGACAGAGAGAATTTCGGTAGCAGAGCTGCTGTCATAATGGCACTCGCCGGATCCGCTATAGGACTCGGCAACATCTGGAGATTTCCCTACATGGTCGGTGAATACGGAGGCGCGGCCTTCATCCTGATCTACATCATCTGCTCTTTCGTCCTGTCACTTCCGATCCTGTTCTCCGAATCGGTCATAGGCAGAAAGACCCACTTAAGTACATTCGGGGCGATGAACGCTCTTGCTCCGAAGTCTAAATGGAAATGGCTGGGACTCCTCACGGTCGTGACTCCGCTCATCATTCTCTCCTACTACAGTGTGGTTGGGGGATGGGCCATCGAATATCTTTACAAATCCGCCACCCTCAGCTTCACGCCGGACAAGATAGATTCTGTCACCGGAATGTTCGGCGAGTTCGCATCTTCGCTCTGGGAACCGATAATATGTCTGTTCATATTCCTGTTACTCACGGCGTTGATTGTTTTTCTCGGTGTCAAGAAGGGAATTGAGAAGTTCAGCAACATCTCGATACCGATTCTTTTCGTGTTGATTGTGGCGATTGCCGTCTATTCGGTCACACTGCCCGGGGCGGGGGAGGGCATCAGGTATCTTGTCAAACCGGATTTCTCGAAAATCACTCCGGGGGCGTTTTCGGCGGCTCTCGGACAGAGTTTCTTCTCGCTGTCGCTGGGTGTTGGAACAATGCTGACATATTCGTCATATGTCAGTGAGAAAGAGAATCTTATGATTTCCGGAGCGGGAACAGCGGTTTCGGATTTGATGTTTGCGATGCTGGCCGGGTTCGCGATTATGCCGGCTGTCTTCGCGGCTGGAATCGCTCCGTCATCCGGCCCCGGGCTTGTGTTCGAGACGCTTCCGTACATATTCGCCAAGATGGGAGCCGGGGGGCAGGCCGTAAGCAGCATCGTCGCCGTCTTGTTCTTCCTGACGATTCTGGTAGCCGCGCTGACCTCGTCCATCTCCATCCTTGAAGTCGGAGTGGCCTATTTCGTCGAGGAGAAGGGAGTCTCCAGAAAGAAGGCCACGATAGGGCTGTTCTTTGCTGTTCTCGCGGTCGGAGTGTTATGCTCCCTCTCTTTCGGCCCGCTTGCGGATGTCAAGATTCTCGGAGAAGGAGTATTCAATTTCTGTGACAAGCTGTGTTCCAATTATCTGATGGCTCTCGGTGCGCTGCTTTTCTCTGTCTTCGTGGGTTGGAAGATGGACAAAAAAGCTGTCCGTGACGAACTTACCAACAACGGAACCCTGAAGGCCAACGACCGGATATTCCCGGTTGTCTATTTCCTCATCAAGTACATCGCCCCGGTCACCATTGCCGTGATCTTTGTCACGGGTCTGGTAGGTTAGCGGCTTGCTATATTCAATCAAATGAATAGCTTCTGACAACTCTCTGGCCCTGACATAAGCCGGTGCCGCCATAGCTGGCCAGATCGCGCTTGACTCCAAGCTCACTCCGGTGTTGTGAGTATGACCGGCCCCTTACTTGACCTTGAGCGGCAGCGGAGTGAGGTCGGAATCGGCGGAAGCCACATACGTTTTGTATTAATCCGAAGTATTTATTAGATTTGTAATAGGTAACTACTCTATTCAGTGAACTCTTTCGAATCATTGTTTGTGAATTATCAGCCAAGGCTTGTGGCTTATGCCGGAAGCATAGTGAAGGATTATTCCACGGCTTTGGATATGGTTCAGGACACTTTCTTTTCTTTCTGGAAGAAATACTCCTGCCATGATGAAAAGTCTGCCGCCCGTTTGCTGTTCACGATGACCAGGAACAGATGCATCAGCTATCTTAAGAGGGAGAGGCTTCTTAATATGACAGACTTGTCATTCTTGGATGATCTGGAAAAGTCCGAGAAGCTGTACGCCTTGGATTTCTATTATGACGCTCCGGATTCTCCTTTGATTAGGAAAGAGGTGGAGAATCAGGTGCAGAAAGTTTTGGACAGACTGCCGGACAGATGCCGAGAGGTTTTTGTGATGAGCCGTTTCAACGGAATGAAGAACAGAGAGATAGCAGAAAAACTCGGAATATCCAGAACGGCTGTGGAGAAGCATATCCGTAGAGCCTTGGCCGCATTTGCCGAAGAGGCGAAAGAACAACGTTCACTGGCCTTCAGCCTGGTCGTTCTTTCGCTCTTGACAGGGAGTGTCTGTTAAGGAGGCAGGGCTGGCCACGATGAGAGACGTATTCATGAGGGCCTTTCATCATACTTTCAGAAAACACTTCTTATGGTAAAGGAAGTATAGGAACAGCCAGCAGATGGCAAAATAGCCCACATCCAGCGTAAGCCTTGCGTAACTTTCGGGAAGAATCCCGGAGACACCTTTGAAGAAATAATCTGTTACCGGCCAGAAGCCGATTATTTTCTGCGCCATGTAGATTGTGATGGAGTTCATGCCGACAACCTGAAAGAACAGGATTCCTTTGCGCCATTCCTTCACGTCAATGATGTAATAGAATATTGCAAACAAGCCTATTGACCAAGCCCCGCAGGCAAGAACGAAGGTGCTGGTCCACAATTTTTTGACAACAGGGAACCGGTTTGACCAGATAATGGCGACAGCAGCCAAGGCAAACGCCGCCGCAAGCATCTTTACGGTTTTCCTTTCTCCGGAGTCGGTGGATTCCTTCACATAACGTCCGGTGAACATTCCAAGCATAGCGGTCACGATGGCGGGGATAGTGCCGAGAATTCCTTCCGGATCATAGACACCGGGCTTGTAGATGTTGTTTGGGAGCAGTAATCTGTCGATGTAGAAAGCGATGTTTCCTGCCTTGGAGAATGAATCAGCCCCTGCCGGCGCGTCAGGCGCCACCGCAAAGCGAAGCAAAAGAAAATACCCTATAAGAATGCCGGCAGCTATTCCCCACTGTGTCCTTTTCCCTGTGTGGCAGTACAGAATGGCCGCGGCCATCCAGGCTAATCCGATTCTTCCAAGTACACTTGGTATTCTGAGATTATGGAAATCAAGATCGAACAGTCCTTGATAGACGAGGCCGAGTGCGAAAAGTGTCAGCCCTCGGCGGATGACGCTTATGGTTATGGAACTGTCAGAAAGGCCTTGCCTTCGTTTCTTGTCGATTGAGAAAGGGAATGTCATTCCCGAAATGAAAAGAAACAATGCGAAAATCGTGTCGTGATGATGTAGCCCGGCCCAATTGACGTGTGTCATCTGTCTGGCCAGCCAGCAGTCATCACCTCCCGGAAACAGGCCGCATACATCCGCTATGATAGCGCTGAGGCCCATTATGAACATCATGTCAAACCCTCTCAGGGCATCAAGTGACAAAAGCCTTCCGTTTGCTGGAGTCATATCTTTTAGCTTCAATGATTCATGATTGTCAGTTTCCAATCGCCGTCCGCTTTCCACAGGTAGCCCGTGTAAAGTACCCCTTTTTGGATTTTTATTCCTTCCGCTTCAAAATAGCCGCTTTTGGAACCAAGCCTTACGATGTCATCCTCGTTCTCTATGAACCTCATCTTCTGATGCATCCGCTCTTCGATTCCTCCAAAAGTGATGACTGAGACATTGGCGGTTCTTTTTTCACCGTCTCCCGTGAACCAGTAGAAGCGTTTCCCATAGATGCAGAATCCCTGCATCGGCTCCCCTGCGTTCAATTCCGAGCTGTTGATGAAAAATGAATATTTCGTCTGTAGCGTCCTGAGGTCGTGAACCACCACATCGGGGCAGATGGTTTCTCTTTCCTTCACCGGCCCGTAGTCACCGCCTCTCACGACCGCTCCAATGTTTACTGTGGACAGCGGAACCTTCTTCGCTTTTGCAAGAGACCAGACCTCCACCTTCGTGTCCATGCCGTTTTTCTCGTCGCAGGAATAGAGGATGCAGAGGTTGTCGTTCTCAGTGTCCACGCAGACCAAAAGGTTCTGATAAGCGCCGACATAGTAGTTGTCATCACAGTCTTCAGGCATAAGCTCTTTGCCTGGCTCGTATTTGACACGGGAGATAATCTTCTCGGCGTAATAATCGCCGTCCCCATCTCCTAAGCGGCTGGCATGGTTCGATGTCCAAAGGTAGATGTCATCACCTTCTTCCTCGGCGGACATATTCGTTCCGTGCGCCGCATACCAGATTTTCATTTCCTTCAGGTACTTTCCTTCAGGACTCATCCGTTGGAAGTGCAGGGCCGAGTTTTTAATGCCGCTCGCCATAATGTCCCCGTTCCCGAGAATGTCGAAGCACTGAAGGGGCACTGAACCGTTGACTAAAGACAATGCGTTGGCGTACACAATGTTGTCCGAGACTGTCTTGTTGTATCTATTGTCGGAAATGTCCGGTTTTTCCGGTTTGATGATGGTGTTGCCGTCTTCCTTGCCGTAAGGCTGGTTGTGGCCGCAGGCACACTGCAAAAGCAATATGCCTGTGACCATTGGAATATAATGGGACAAAAACTTCATATTTGATTCTATTTCACCCAACTCTCCGGTAATGTGTCAGTCCATTTTTCCGGTAGAAGAATCGTGACCTTGGAGGAAGCGGAGGCGTTCAACGTGGCTTCGTCAACTGTGCTTGCATCCTCGCCGCCTTGGTTCTTCAGGAGGCTTGTGAATATGTTCGACGCATACCCGTCACCCCGTACCATCGCATAGACATTTCCGGTGTTGGCGGATTCCTTTATCACGACTGTCTGGTTGAATCCGCAGACAAGGCCTGCGGCATATGGCTTGTTTGCCTTCACATTTGAATGCGAGCCGACATAGACGTTGCCGTTGTTGGTGCATTTCGTGACAGTGATGTTGTCCGCGCCCCTGCCGATCAGGCCGGCGCCGCCTTGGGTGGTATAGCCCATCACATCTGCCCTGTTGTGGCAGTCGGTCATCTCCAGATAGTTATAGACTGTTCCCATCAGACCTCCGAACGATGCGGCGTAAGCTACGGCGCTGCGGCAGTCAACCAGGCCCTCGTTGTAACATCCTGTGAGTTTCATAGTGCCGTTGCCACCGTCGCGTATCAGTCCTATGAAGCCTCCTACGGCATCACCCAATGCTTTGATTCTTCCATTGTTATAGCAACCCTTTGCAATGAGCATCTTGCCTTTGGCAGCTTTCACGGCTCCCGCTAGTCCTCCCACATTTCCGGAGCCTTTCAGGTCTTTGCCGTTCGTGAACGTGATGTCTCCGGTGTTGTAGCAATCCTCGTAGTAACCGCAGGCATATCCGGCGATTCCTCCAAGGCCTGCGAAGTTGGTCTTCCCTCCGCCGAAATCAGCCTTGAAATCTCCGCTGTTATATGTTCTGTACATCTTCATACCTGCGCCGTCTGATTTGCCGAGGATGCCTCCGAACCAGGCGTTCCCGAGTCCGATGCCGTTGGTGCTGATTGTGATGTCCGATTCGTTCGAGCAGTCGTGGATCTCAAGTCCGTCATTGTCCCACACATCGGCTATCAGTCCTCCGAAGAACTGCACGGCTGTAAGCGAGAAACTTCCGCGTACGTGGCAGTTCCTATAGGCACCGCCCGCTGTCTCGTCTCCGACCAGACCTCCGATCATCGTGCCTCCCCTTGTGTTCCCCGTCTGGGTGTACCTTACGGTTGAAACGATGTTCTCGAAGGTAGCTCCGTTGCTGTAGGCGGCGATTCCTCCGGTCCTGTCATTGGTGTTGGACACGTCGAAAGTACCGGCTATTCTCAGGTTCTTGACAGTTCCGTCACCTTTGACAGTCTGGAATATTCCCGCATCCCCGGATTCCGAACGGATCCTGTATGTAATCGTGTGGTTCGTTCCGTTGAACACTCCTGAGAATCCTGCGTTGATAAACAGCGACTTGGGTGTTTCGCTCAGGTCGATGTCCGAATTCAGTATGACTTCTCCTCCATCTTTCCACAATGAACAGTCATTGCCTTTCTCGTATGCCTGCGCAAATGATAGGAAGTCTTCGGCGTTGTTGACTCCAAGCATCGACACCGGCAGGTCGAGCGCTCCGGTCTCTCCTGTGTCGGAAGTGAGGTCAAACCGGATGGTCCCTTCTCCGGTGAATCCCTCGGCGGTGGATGACGGCGCTGTCACTGTCAAAGAGGCTCCGTTCCCATCTTCCCGGATTTCGGCCTTCCATCCCGCCGGAACACCTGAGACATCCAACTTGTCGATGTTGGCGTATTCGACGGATTTCAATGTGTGGGTTGATCCGTGGGCAATGCGTTCCAGCTTGTCCGAGTCGAACTTGAGGACGGGGGCGGACGCAAGAACCTGCACGCTGAACGACACTGATTTCCCTACGTTGCCTTTTTTACTGGCAGGAGTGACGGTGACAGTCCCGTTGTGTTCAGCCGTCTCATCCTTCAGAACCGGCGCTGTCACATCCACAGTGCCGTTTATCCGGTCAAAAGACACGGACCATCCTTTGGGAGCGGTGCACTCGGCGCTCCATACATTCGAGAAGGTAGACGGAAGGTGTGCCGTCTGGGCGAACTTGAGTGTCAGCCCGTCCGACACTCCGTCAATCGAGAACTCGACCGGAGCGTCGGTGACCGATACATTGATGCTTCTTGTCAATGTTCTTCTGTCATAAGATGTCAGGTTGATTCTAATCTCTCCGCTCTCTGCCGCGGATGCGTTGTCGCCGGAAGGAGCCGCCACCTTGATTTTCTTTTCGGAAGCCAGCAACCTGACTGACCATCCGTCCGGAGTGACGAAGCTCACCTTTGAGACCCCTTCGGAAACCACCGGAAAGAATCGGGTCTCATCATAGATGAATGATTGCGTGCCTGAGAGTTCCGCTCCTGATTCATTGTTTATCGTAAAACCGAACTCCTCTCTGACCTCCTTGCCGCAAGAGGCCAGAATGAATGCCGCGGCGGTTGCGGCCAAAATTCTCAAATATCTCATCTTAAGTTTTTTTAATATCCCGGATTCTGTACCAGATTCTTGTTCTTGTTCAATTCGCTCTGTGGAATCGCCAGCCAGTAGTTTTTCTTCGAGAATTGTCTTTGAGCCTGCTGCTCGGCCTCGACGACCCTGTAGAAGTCATCCGGCGTCCGGCCGGTGATGTTCCAGGCCTTTGGCTGTCTGTTAAGGATTTCCTCGGCTTCTTTCCATCTGCGTATGTCCCTGTAGCGCATTCCTTCGAACATAAACTCTATCGACCGCTCCTGATGAAGCACCTTGCGCAGCCTGTCACCCGACGGAATTCCGCCGACAATGGCCCAGGAGTCTTCGAAACTTGGCAGCCCGCAGCGTGTCCTGACCTTGTCGAGATAACGAAGGCTTGTTGAGCTGAGGCTTCCCGAATATTCAAAGTCAGCTTCTGCGTAGTTCAGGTAAAGCTCCGCCAGCCTCAGGTACGGGAAAGCGTAAGGGATGGCTGCCTTGGTTTTTTTCTCGTAGTCGTAGTAGCTGCTCTTGCGGACCCATTTCTGGCAGAAATATCCGGTGCAGCTCTGGTACTCCGTGGTCGGGGAAATCCAGCCGTGAAGCTCGCCTCCTCTGGCGCGGAGAGTGATTTCCTTGCTCTCGATCTGGAATTGTCCTCTGTCGAAGCCGACAGATGCGTAAAAGCGAGGGTCTCTGTCTCTGTGAAGGAGTGCGGTGCTGTCACCTGGAGCGATGCTGTGCAGATCCCTGTCCTTGGTAAGAGGGTCTACGTCCATCGGAAGGCCGTTCTTTGAATAGTACATCTCCACAGCCTCCATCGTAGGGACCAAAGTGGCCTGCCAACTCATCTGGTCATTCTGCACCGCGCGCGGAGTCGAACATAGTTGCAAGTACCAAATCTCGCTTTTGTCTCCCTTGGCCATAAGATATTCCTGTCCGTTCCAATCTTTCTCGGTGAACGTGTTGTAGTAGTTTTCCTTCCCTTGCTCCTGAGTGTCCCAACCTGATTTAGGATTGGTGGTGTAGAGGGAGTGGTGTTTTTCGGCCTCCTCGATGGCTTTCTGGCTTGCGTCCATAGCCCGTTTCCATTTCTCCTTGTCGTATGTGGTGCTGACGAGCTGTGTCCCGTCAGGGTTTTTGAAATCCGCCATATCCGGATTGCCGTTCACAAGCGGTGAGGCCGCCCAAAGCAAGAGTCTGGCTTTATAGGCGAGGGCTGTTGCCTTGGATGGCATTCCCCACTCTTGCTCTATCACGGCTTCTGGAAGAAGCTCCACGGCCTTGTCGTAGCATTCGGCGATGAAATCAACGCATTCGTCCACCGGCCTTCTCGTCGGGAACATCTCCGACTCGTCATCCGTGTCAAAAGGGATGTAGCGCTTGACCAGGACGGTCGGCCCGTAGTAATCAATCAGAGTCTGATGGTAGTAGCCGATCATAAACCAGGCCTCTCCCTCGTACCTTGAAGCGGCTTCCTCGTCCAATCCCTTGACTTTATGAATATTATCGATGTAGTAATAGGCGTACCTTATGCCTCTGAACAGGTCGTAGTTCGTCCCGTTGGCACGCGCTACCGGAGCCCAGTAGCCAAAATATGTCTGGCTCGGATTCTCTTCGTTGTAGTGAAGGCTCTTTCCGGGAAACCAGTATGATGTGCTTCTCGGACCGGACATGAAGTCATCCCCGGCGAACTGATCCGGAGACTTGGAATAGGAAAAGAGCACCGGCATATACTGCATCATGTTGAAGCGGAATTTCTTCGCCTCCGCCGGAGTTTTCCAGATGTCGTTTTCAGTAGCCTTGCTCTTGGGGACAACTTCAAGATAGTCGCAAGAGACGCATCCAAGGGCAATGACTGTGGTCAATATCACTGATAGTATCTTTTTCATAATCTTAGTAATTGAATTGAATGCCGATGTTGAATGTTCTCTGAAGAGGGTAAGTGAGACCGTTGCCTGATCCCTTCTCGGGATCCCAGTATTTGAATCCGGAGAAAGTGAGAAGGTTTGTTCCTGAAATGTAGAACCTCATCATTTTCCACGTGTAGCCGATTTCGGCGTTCTTGAGACGAAGGAACGAAGCGTCGCGCATATAGAGCGTGCTGTTCACAGTGTTGTTCACGTTCCATCTGTCAGAAAGTCTTGGGTAGGCGGCGTCAGGGTCAGGATTGTCTTCAGTCCAATGATCTTCGGCGTGGTACATCATCAATCCGTTTCCGGGATCCGTCGCCGTGGAGAACGGATGGTTGTCGTACATCAGCAGATGTCTCCTTCCAAGGCCCTGGAAGAAAGCCGACACATCGAATGACTTGTACTGCAATGAGAATCCGAATCCGTATGAAATTTCAGGAGTGGTGGTCTTGTCAATCCACATCTGGTCGTCATCATCAATCATGCCGTCGTTGTTGAGATCCTTGTACTTCGCGTCGCCTGGCTTCAGCGGGTAAAGAGTGGCCAGGGAGGACTGGTCCGGAGAGTTAAGGATGTCATCTTCGCTCTCGAAATACCTGTCGAAGACGTACATTTTCATACTGTTTATGGAATGACCTGTCTTATACTGGTAGTCGTGCTCGTAAGAAGGCTCGTCCATGAACATTATCTCATTGTGGGCGTAAGTCAGCGATCCCCGGAGTGAGAGAATCAATCCGTTGGCAAACGCCTTGTTGTAGTCCAGCGACGCGTCTATCCCTCTGTTGTCAACTTTCCCGATGTTGCCCCAAGGCGTGATTCCGGAAAGCCCGAATGATGACGGCAGCGACTGCCGCTGCATGAATATTCCGCTTCGCTTTTCGTAGAAATAGTCCACAATAAGGTTGAGCTGCCTGAAGAGCCCCACCTCAAGTCCGATGTCCAGTTTCCTTGAAGTTTCCCAAGTGGCTCCCGAATTGCCGTAGGTCGAGATTTTAGGGCCGCTCTGTCCGTTCAGATTCGGGCCGAGGGCTATCCCGTAGCCTGAGTTCATATTGACAGTCGCGAGGTAAGGGAATCTGTCATTGGAGCTTGAGGAAATCACATCGTTACCCACGAGTCCGTAGGAAACCCTGGCTTTCAGCAGGTTGACCTTGTCCTTGAGCGGTCTCCAGTACGGCTCGTTGGAAATTACCCAGCCTGCCGCTATCGACGGGAAGAAGCCAAAGCGGTTTCCTTTTGCGAAGTTCTCGGAACCGTTATAGCCGAAATTGCCCTCGACCATGTAGCGCTTGTCATAATCGTAGGTGATTCTGCCGGCCAGGCCTTGCTCCCTGTAGGGGAGGGAAGCATATTCGTTGGCGGCGGCGATGTTCATCACCCTTTCTTTTTGATGGTATAGAAATGTCGCTCCCACCGTGTGTTTCACGAATGTCCGGTTGTAGTCAACCTTTGCCTGAAAAGACAGCTCGCGGAGTCCGTCGTTGGCTCTTTTGGTGTCAAGATAGGTGTTGCCCTGCTCTGTCTGAATCATATCCAGAACATAGTTCCCGCCCTCGTCGACTGTGAAATCGTGCACCCTGTAAAGGAAAGGTGTCATTGAGTGGCTGACAGCGGAGTAGACCCTGTTGTAGAATGTGGCGAGTCCGTAGATACGGAGACCCTTTGTGATGAAGCCAAGATCCTGATCCAATGATAGAGCCGAGGTGAAATGACCTCTGTACTGGTCTGAATAGCCTTTGCAAAGCTCCGCATAAGGATTGGTACAGTAGCCTGTCGTCCAGCGCGGGGCAGTGCCGAATCGCACAAATGAATCCTCTGCCTCGGATGGCAGCACCGGGGCGAACTCGCAAGGCATCGCCTTGAGGCTGTAGTTGAACAGGGTCGCCGTACTGGTCACAGGCGTGTGCTGGAAATGAAGCTGTGTGTTCATCTTCAATGACACCTTGGTGGTCGGAGTCAGCAGTGCGTTGATGTTGGCCTGAAAGATGTATTTCTGAGAGTTGATGTTCGTGTTGAAATCCGAGAAATCGGGCTTCTGGAGTATTCCGTTCTCGTTGTGGGCGGCAACATTCATGAAGTAATCAACCTTTTTGCCTCCGCCTGTCATATTGATGTTTAAATTCTGGTTGAACGTCCTGTCCTTGAACAGAAGAGAGTACCAGTCCACGTCAGGATAGGCGTACTGGTTCAAATGGTTCATTGTGCCGGAAATCTTTTCCTCGGAGTAGTAAGCCTCTTTGTCCCTTGTGCGCAGCGCCTCGTTGAATGTGTTCATAAATGTCACGGCATCAGCGGCTTTTGGGATTTTTGTCGCCTCCGAAGTGCCTGTCTCTACCCTGACATTGATGGACATTCTTTCAGAGTTACGGCCACTCTTGGTCGTGATGATCATAACTCCGTTCGCTCCCCGTGAGCCATAGAGGGAAGTCGCCGTGGCGTCCTTGAGGATTGAGAATGATTCGATGGTCTCCGGTGCTATGTTGTTGAGCATCTGTGCGGTGACCTCTACTCCGTCAACGATGTACAGCGGAGATTGCCCGCTTCCGAAGGTGGAGATGCCCCGGATCCAGAACGTGGCTCCGTCAGCCACTCCCGGCTCTCCACTGGACTGCACAGATATCACTCCGGCGATTCTTCCGGCGAAAGAAGTGGAAAGATTGGATGTGGAGGTGCGCAGCTCGCTCGGCTTCACCGCCTGTACCGCTCCGACAAGGCTCTCTTTCTTCTGTGTCCCGAATCCGACAACGACGACATCGTCGAGAGTGTTGGCCACTTCTGAAAGCGTGATGACTTTCGGTAGGTTGTCCACGCTCAGTTCCTTTCTGTCGTAGCCGATACATTCGAATGTGACAGTCTTTGCTCCGTCCGGAATCCTCAGGTCGAAATTGCCGTCAACATCTGTCACAGTGCCGCTTGGTGTGCCTGCCACATAGACTCCCACTCCGATTATCGGTTGGTTGTCGGCAGAGGAAATGACCGTTCCTTTCACGTGCCTCACATTCCCGTTCCTTCCGGTAGTGTTCTGCGTCTTGGAGATTGTGATGTACTTGCCGTTGATGGTGTAATGCATCGTAGGTCCAAGGATTTTGTCGAGTACAGTGGTGATCGCAGCGTCCTTGAACGACGCTGTCACCGGGACGGACGTGTTGATTTCGTTGCTGTCAAAGATGAAATGGTAGCCTGTGCGGGTCTCCACTTCGTCCAGCACGGATCCCAATGCCATTGAAGAGAATGTGCCGCTGACGTTCTGTGCGTCCAAAGCCGCAGGCAGCAGGAAGCACAGTGACAGAATGACAAATAATGGTTTGTGTCTCATTTTTTTACTATTTATTCTTTATTGTGTTCTTGTGACTGACGTAATAGACATTCTGACCTTTCCTGATACTGATAGGAAGTATGTCCGAAAGGACTTGCATAATCGTGTCCACAGAGTCATTCTTACTGAATGACACACGTATGGTTCTTTTCCCAAGCACGCTGTCCTCAAGGATGAGCCTGGTGTCATATTCCCTCTCAAGCCGTTTCAGAAGCGAGGAGAACTGGATGCTGTTGTATTTGATTATCCCGGAGACCCAGCCGCAGTAGTCCCGCACATCGGCCGGTTCTTTTTTCAGCCCGTCTTTTCCATAGGTCGCCAACTCTCCGGGAGCCAGGATAGCCTCCTCACCTCCGGCCTTGAACATCACGGAGCCTTCCAGAAGCGCGGTGAACGCCTCTTCATCCTGCCCATAGGCCGAGATGTCGAACTTGGTTCCAAGAACCGTCACCGTGCATTTCCCGGCATCGACGTTGAAAGGCTTTTCCGCATTATGTGCCACTTCGAAATATCCCTCGCCGGAAAGCACCACGTCCCTTGTCCTTTTGTTGAACTCGGATGTGTAGCTAAGGCAGGACCCTGCGTTAAGCGTGACTTTCGTCCCGTCAGGCAGAGAAATGTCCGACCTCCCTCCCGCAGGAACATTGATGACATATTCCTGAATGTTTTCTGACGGGAAGGTTTCCTTGCCCCCGCCCGAATGGAAGCCGTGTACGATGGCCACGCAGAGTACAGCGGCAGCGGCGATTCCTGAAGCGAACCGCCAGAACCTGCGCCTTTTATGAATATGAATCCTGCCTTTTAAGTCCCGCAGCGACTTCATAACCTCATCGCTCGGCTTATGAACCTGCTCCCAGAATCTCTCATATTCCCGGAACTCCCTCAGGTCTTCCGGTGAAGCCGTGACCCTGTCGTGGATCTTGGCTGTTTCTTCCTGCGTGGCCTTACCTTCAAGGAAGTTGTCATACTGTCTCTTGGTTTGTGTGTCCATTATGTGTTATTCTGACTCAATACAAGTCAATAACACGCAAATCCGGTTTTACCTAACCTTTTTCCCGCACAAAAAAAGAGATTTCTGACAACTCTCTGGCCCTGACATAAGCCGGTGCCGCCATAGCTGGCCAGATCGCGCTTGACTCCAAGCTCACTCC
>CAYMOB010000005.1:0-26936 GCA_964391955.1 uncultured Muribaculaceae bacterium
TCAGTTTTTGTACCAGTCCTTGAAGGCGGCCCAGGAGTAGAAGGAGGGGTGGGACCTGGGGATGGGAAGGGAGGCTTCGCGGCCGTTGTAAAGAACCTTGACCAGAATCTCGGAGGTGTGCCTTGAACGGTAGAAGACCAGCTGGAGATTGGACGCCATAGGGATTTTGTCGCTCCGCCACCAGTTCTTCACATCGGCCGGGTCGCCGACAACAGCACCGAAATTGTCAAGGCACATATAGGAAAGCAGCGGAAGGATCGCCGTGTCGTGGGAGAAACGAAGGGACAGCCTGACCTCTCCGGAGGCAAGATCCCTGTCGGCGCTCTCTATCACATTCTCCAGAATCGCCGCGCTTTTCAGACAACCGGAACTGTCCGTCAACGGAGAGCGCCCCATATAAAGGTAGCCGCTGTAGTTACGGAGTTCCCAGATGTTGAAAAGCTCCTCGGGGGTGAATATGTCGTCAAAACGGTCAGAAGGCTCAACGTCAAGGCACCGGAGGCTCACGACAAGCGAGCGCAGGTCGCTCTCGAAAGGCCATGTCCCATATTCAGCCTCAAGAAAGTCAATGTCATTGAAGAACCTGGAGCAGAACACCTTTGGATCGACCAGCGAGTCCCGCATCGAAGATAAGGAAGCCTTGGCTTCATCGGAGATCCCGGTCGTTACCCTGTAAGGATTCCGCACTCCGTCCGGCTCGAGAATCGGCGAAAAGATCCTGCCGGCATCCACAGAACAGTCGAAATCCTTGTCCAGACCTTTCAGCTCGCCAACAAACGACATCATACTCAGAAGAACGCGCGGGACAGGGGTAGAGAGAGCCTCCGCCTTTGTCTTCCCCTTGAAAACCTCGGGGAAATCCCGGTACATCCCTGCGGCTATCTTGCGGAGCTGCTCCTGACCTTTCCGTGTCAAATCGCCCCCCCGATGGGCGACATATGGATAAAACCGTTCGTAGCGGGCATACAGATTCTCTCCTGACACCGTGAGCTTCCCGGCGGCGTGAGCGTCGGACAAGACCTTCCGAAGGGTCTCATAAATACCGTCAGGGACGCAGAACCGTGCTCCGTGCCGTCCTATATAACTGATATATACCGGCTTGTAGCCTTTTGGAGCCGGAGTTAGCCGAGACTCTTCGAAGGGGTACATACAATACTCGCCCCCCATAAGGGCCGTATTGTCCATCATCCCGGCTTTGGTGTCATACCTGACAACCGCATTCCGGACACCGTACTCAGCCTCGATGGCAGCCCTGACATCCGTAGTCTGGGCGAACGAATATGTCCACGCAGCGGCAAGGGCCACCGAAAGAAAAAACTTGATCCTCATCACCTCGAACACGTTGACTTATAGTCAGGACCTCGATAGCCCCGGCAAGACCGGAAACGGCAGGACCGCTCCAAAAGCCAGAGATTCCGACCTCGAGACCGGAACGGCAGAAACGTCCGCCATAAACACGGCGCAGGACGGCTACTTCCCGTAACGAAGAAGAATCGGATCGTAGGCATCGATACGGCGGTCGCGGAGGAACGGCCATCCCCTGCGGACATATTCAGTGCGGTCGATGTCGATGTCAACCACCTTGACACCCTCCTCTTCAGTTCCGAACTGCGCCAGGATCTCACCCTGAGGCCCCGTGGCGAATGAATATCCCCAGAAATCAAGCCCGATAGTGTTCCCTGAAGGATCGTCCTCGTGACCTACGCGGTTGACGGTGACGACAGGCAGTCCGTTGGCGACCGAATGTCCTCTCTGGACAAGCTGCCATGCCTGCCTCTGTGTCTCCTGTTCCTCTTTGGAGTCCGTTCCGACACCTCCGATAGCCGTAGGGTAGACAAGCAGGCTGGCCCCGTTCAGAGCCATAAGCCTCGCCGCCTCAGGATACCACTGATCCCAGCAGACCAACACTCCAATAGAGCCGACGGAAGTCTGTATAGGCTTGAAGCCCAAATCTCCCGGAGTGAAATAGAACTTCTCATAGAAGCAAGGGTCGTCAGGGATGTGCATCTTGCGGTACTTTCCGGCGATGCTTCCGTCCTTCTCAATCACGACGGCGGTGTTGTGGTAAAGTCCGGGAGCGCGCCTCTCAAAAAGAGAAAGGACCAGCACGATACCGAGTTCCTTTGCCAGGCTTCCGAAATATTCCGTCGACGGCCCGGGAATGGTCTCGGCCAAGTCGCAGAGCGACGCATCCTCTGTCTGGCAGAAATATACCGAATTGTGAAGTTCCTGAAGCACGACAAGCCCGGCGCCTTTGGCGGCGCACGCGCGGATGTTATCCGTGAGTCTGGCGATGTTCGCCTTCAGGTCAGCCGTACAGCTCTGCTGCACCATTCCTACTTTCAAGATATTCATTACGAGAAGATTAAAATTTGCTATTCCCACTCGATGGTTGCCGGTGGTTTCGAGGAGATGTCGTACACCACGCGGTTGACACCCTTGACCTTGTTGATGATGTCGTTGCTGACCTGGGCCAGGAAGTCATACGGGAAATGGAACCAGTCGGCTGTCATCGCATCAGTGGAGACCACGGCGCGCAGAGCCACAGGATTCTCGTAGGTACGCTCGTCGCCCATTACGCCCACACTCTTTACAGGCAGCAGGATAACACCGGCCTGCCAGATGGCGTCATAGAGGTTCGCCGCCTCGACGCGCGGATCGGAAGCGGACAGAAGATGAAGCGCCGTGCAGTCATATTCCCGCAAGCCTTTTATGAATATGTCATCCGCCTCGCGGAGAACACTCAGCTTTTCCTCGGTGATGTCGCCAATGATGCGTATGGCAAGAGACGGGCCCGGGAAAGGATGGCGGCCGATGAGCTCCTCCTTGATGCCAAGGGCCCTCCCCACTCTGCGGACCTCGTCCTTGAACAGCATTCTGAGAGGCTCGACAACCTTAAGGTTCATCTTTTCCGGAAGCCCGCCAACATTGTGGTGGGACTTGATTTTCGATGCGATACCTTCGATGCCGGCGGACTCAATCACATCAGGATAGATGGTGCCCTGCGCGAGCCAGCGGGCGTTCTCAATCGAGCGGGCGTACTTGTCGAACGTCTCCACGAAGAGCTTTCCGATGATTTTTCTCTTGGACTCCGGCTCGGAGACACCGGCGAGCGCCGAGATGAACTCCTCAGATGCGTCAGCACCTATCACATTAAGGTTCATATCCTTATACGACGCAAGAACGTCCTCATACTCGTTCTTTCTGAGCAATCCGTTGTTCACGAATATGCAGGTAAGGTTATGGCCGATAGCCTTGTTCAGAAGCACTCCGGCCACGGTCGAATCAACACCTCCGCTGAGTCCAAGGATAACCTTTTCGTCACCAAGCTGAGCCCGGAGACCCGCCACGGTGGACTCGATGAACGAATCAGGGGTCCAGTCACCTTTGCATCCGCATATTCCCAAGGCGAAATTGCCGAGGATGGCGGTACCTTCAGTCGTATGGAACACCTCAGGATGAAACTGTACGGCATAGGTTTCCTCTCCTTTGATGTGGAAGGCCGCATTGGCGACGCTTTCGGTCGATGCTATCACCTCGGCCCCCTCCGGAAGACGCGCGATTGTGTCCCCATGGGACATCCAGACCTGTGAACGGGCTGAAACTCCTTTGAGCAGAGGTGATTCCGGATCAACCACATCCATCATAGCCCGTCCATATTCCCGGGCCAGTGACCCGAGGACCTCGCCGCCGAACCTGTGGGCGAGATACTGGGCGCCATAGCATATTCCCAGAAGAGGGAACCGGCCTTTAATGCCGCCAAGGTCAATCTGCGGGGCGTTCTTGTCACGCACCGAGCAAGGGCTTCCGGAAAGAATCACTCCCTTGACGGAGGAGTCCGGAACCGGCACCTTGTTGTACGGATAGATTTCACAATAAACGTTCAGTTCGCGGAGTCTGCGGCCGATTAGCTGCGTGACCTGCGAACCGAAATCCAGAATGATGATTTTTTCAGTCATAGACGGACGTGGATTTAGACTTCAAAATTACGGCATTTTTCGCAATGTGGCAAGGGAATCAGATGCTGTTTTGATTATTTGTCCGAAACATCGGAGGCGAAGTGACGGATAATTTGCTTAATTTTACGGCAAACTGCATTTCGGATGAACCTTACAGCAATTACCGTTATGATGGCTGCGGTGGCAGTGGCCGCCGTCGTGGCCCTTATTGTCGTGGTCCAAAGGAACGCGGCCGAACGACAGAGGATTGTCAAGGAATATGAAGAAGCCGAGGATGGGCTGCGAAAGGAGCTGACGGCGCTGACAGGGGAAAAGGCGGCGCTGGAAAGCACCCTGAGGGCCAAAGAGGAGTATGACGCCAGAATCAGGGAGGAGCAGGAAAAGGCGATGCGGATGCAGAGGGAGCGGCACGAGAAGGATCTGGAGAACATGAAGGATGCTTTCAAGGCTCTCTCGGCGGATAACAGCAACGAGTTCAGAAGACAAAGCTCGGAGCAGATTACAGAGATGCTGAGGCCGATGCAGGAGAGATTCGCCGAGTTTGGGAAGGCTGTGCAGGAATCCAGAAAGGACGCCGCTGAGCGGAGCGCAGAGCTGAAAGAGCACATCAAGGGCGTGATGGAACGCTCGCAGGCCGTCGGAGACGAGGCCAGAAACCTTGCGAACGCCCTGACCGGATATTCAAAGGTGCAAGGCGACTTCGGTGAGATGCTGCTGACCGATGTGCTTAGGAACGCCGGGCTGTCGGAGGGAATCCATTTCCTCACGCAAAGCGTGATGACGGACAGTTCGGGGCATGAGATCAAGAGCGAGGGCGGCAAGACGATGATTCCGGACGTGATGGTACTCTACCCGGACGACACTACGGTGGTCATCGACTCGAAAGTCAGCCTGAAGGCCTACAATGAATATGTCAACTCGCAGAAGACCGAGGACAGGACAAGGTTCGCCAAGGCACACGCCGAGAGTGTCCGCAAGCACGTGGACGAACTGAAAGCCAAGGACTACGCCTCATACATCCCGGAAGGCCGCAGGAAGGTGGGCTACAATATTATGTTCATACCGATCGAGGGAGCTTTCAGGCTGATGCTTGAGGAGGAGCCGACGCTGTGGCAGACGGCCAAGGACAACAATGTCCTGATCGTAAGCCAGATGACCCTTATTATTGTACTGAATATGATACAGATGGCCTGGAAGCAGGCGGATCAGGAGAAGAACATCGCCGAGGTCTACAAAACAGCCGGGGAGCTGATGGGGCAGCTGCGCGGCTGGATGGAAAGCTACGTTTCGGTCGGGACATATTTAGCCAAGGCGCGGGACTCATACGATGAATCCACAAGGAAGCTGAACGAATCGAACCAGAGTGTCGTACGGAAAATCCGGAAACTCGAGAAGCTGGGGTTGTCGCCCAAGAAGCCCCAGGGCAGAATCAAGACCGGCACTCGCAAAGTCGGGACAGAGTCGATAATTCCGAGGGAGCTTTCGGAAGGCCTTGACGCGGAGGAATAGAGGATGAGCCGTCGGCTGGCAGTGCGTGACCTGCCCGAGGAAACCGGCCACAGCGGGAACATGCGGCCGGTCTGACGCCGAGCCGCGGCTAAAGGATGTTCAGCGACTGCTCGCGGATCTTTTCCAGCTCATCCTTCATCCGGACAACCACCTTCTGGATGCCGGAATGGTTGGCCTTGGAACCGGTAGTGTTGATTTCCCTGCCCATTTCCTGAATGATGAAGCCCAGCTTGCGGCCAGGATATTCCTCGCCGTCAATCGTGTCCATAAAGTACTTGCAGTGCTGGCGGAGACGGACTTTCTCCTCGTTTATGTCAAGTTTCTCAAGATAGAAGATCATCTCCTGCTCGAAACGGGACGGATCCACCTTCTGCCGGAGCGCCTCAAGATTCTTCGCAAGTCTCTCCCTTACAGCGTCAAGCCGCTCTTCCTCGAACTCTTCCACCTGATTCTCGAGAGCGAGAATGTTTCCGACCCTTGACGTGACATCCTTGTACAGCGCCTCTCCTTCCTTGACACGGTAATCATTGACTGCCGCCAGAGCCTCGTCTATGGCCTTTTCCACGACCGGCCAGTTCTCCTCGGTGATGATGTCCTGACGGGAATTGTCCAGCACGTCAGGGAAGCGCAGGATAGCGGCAAGAATCTCGTCGGCGCCGGCGGCCACATCCGGGGATGAAGCCGCCGGAAGCCCCGCAAGCTCCTCCCGGGTCTCAACGATCTGTCCGTAATATTCCTTGACCAGTTCCTTGTTGATCCGTTTGGCGGCCCCACCTGCCTTAGGCTCCCAATTGATGTAGAAGTCGATGGTCCCGCGCACCAGCGAATCGGTGATTTTCCCGCGCACCAGAAGTTCCTTGTCCTTCGGAAGAAGGGAAGACTTGATGCTGGCGTCGGAGTTCTTTCCGTTGAGAGTCTTGATCTCGATGGTGAGTTTACCTGTCTCCAGGACGGCTTCAGCCTTGCCGTAACCGGTCATTGACTTTATCATATTCCTTTAATTAAGCTTCTCGGACCGGGATTTCCAAAGCCGAATCCCGCTTCCGCCGCGAATATAGTGATTTCCTCGGAAACCGTCTGAATTCATTCCCCAAAGGTTTCAGATTATTTAAACAGTTCCTACAGATCGGCGTATATCTTTTACCAGTGCCTGATTATTAACAGCCACAGAGACTTTTTGGCAAAGAAGTCCCGTAGGATTGGACAAACAACGGATTATTTTGTACTTTTGTAAGTTTAATACTGACAGATAATGGAAGAAGCGAAAAATCCAACGGCCGAGGAGCCGAAAAAACTCAATTTTCTTGAGGAAATAATAGAAGACGACCTGAAATCCGGGAAAGTGAAAAGTGTGATGACACGCTTCCCTCCGGAACCCAACGGGTATCTCCATCTCGGACACGCCAAAAGCATCTGCTTAAATTTCGGCCTGGCACAGAAGTACGGCGGCAAGACCAATCTGCGCTTCGACGACACCAACCCTACCAAGGAGGACACCGAATATGTAGACTCCATCAAGGAGGACATCGAATGGCTCGGCTTCCACTGGGAGAAGGAGCTTTACGCCTCTGACTACTTCGACCAGCTTTACGCCTGGGCCGAGCAGATGATCGAACGAGGCCAGGCCTACGTCGATGACCAGACTCAGGAAGAAATCAGCAAGGGACGCGGCACAGTGGACAAACCCGGAACCGAAAGCCCTTACAGAAACCGTTCCGTCGAGGAGAACCTCCGTCTTTTCAGGGAAATGAAGGACGGCCGGTACGCCGACGGGGAGAAGGTTCTCCGCGCCAAGATTGACATGGCCTCTCCGAATATGATGTTCCGAGACCCTATCCTTTACAGGATCAAGCATGCGTCGCACCACCGTACCGGTGACAAGTGGTGCATCTACCCGATGTACGACTTCACTCACGGACAGAGCGACTCCATAGAACACATCACACATTCAATCTGCACACTTGAGTTCGACGTCCACAGGCCTTTGTACGACTGGTTCATCAACACGCTTGAGATTTGGCCGAGCCACCAGTACGAGTTCGCCAGACTGAACCTCACGTACACCCTGATGAGCAAGAGAAAGCTTCTGGAACTCGTCCAGAAAGGCCTTGTCTCCGGTTGGGACGACCCGAGGATGCCGACTCTGTGCGGGGCAAGGCGCCGCGGCTACACCGCCGAGGCCCTGAAGATGTTCTGCGAGAGAATCGGTGTCTCAAAGCGCGACCAGATGATGGACATCCAGCTTCTGGAATGGTGCGTGCGTCAGGATCTCAACGCAAGGGCCAACAGGTATATGGTCGTTCAAAAGCCGCTGAAGGTCACTCTGACCAATTGGGAGCCGGGCAAGGTGGAATGGTTCGACTGCCCTCTCAACCCTGCCGAGCCGGAAGGAGCGACACGCAAAGTTCCGTTCACCGGGGAGTTCTACATTGAGCGCGACGACTTTATGGAGGAGGCTCCCCGCAAGTTCTTCCGCCTGAAACCGGAAGGAGAGGTTCGTCTGAAATACACCTACATCATCAAATGCGAGGAAGTCATCAAGGACGAGTCCGGCGACATAGTGGAGCTGAAGTGTTCCTACGACCCTGCCACCAAACCGGGCGGAGGAGAATGGAGATCAGTCAAAGGCACTATCCATTGGGTTTCGACAACACACGCCGCCGAGATTGAGATCCGTAACTATGACCGCCTTTTCATCAAGGAGGACATGAACTCCATCCCGGAAGACAAGGACTACAAGGACTACCTTAATCCGGAATCACTTGTAATAGCAAAAGGATACGCGGAGCCAGCCCTTCTTGAAGACAATTCCGGTATAGCCGTCCAGTTCGAGCGCACCGGCTACTTCTACAAGGATCCGGACAGCACCGCCGAGAAGACAATATTCAACAAGACCACGGCCCTCAAGGATTCCTACAAGCCGGAATAAGGTGTCAGACCTGTCCGGCATCGTCCGGGATGTATTGACCAGCAGCGCACTATGCATCTACCCCTGTTCATAGCCAGACGGTATCTGTTCGCGAAGAAATCACACAATGTGATCAACATCATCTCCGCGATCAGTGCCGTCGGTATGGCGATAGGGACCGCCGCGCTGATCATCATCCTTTCAATCTACAATGGCTTCGACGAGCTTGTGAAATCCACACTGGGCAACGTGGAGCCCGACATTCTGATTTCTCCGGCCAAAGGGAAGGTGTTCAACCCCGATGGAGAAGCCTTCGAACGGATACAAGCCAACCCGCTGATCGCCGAATATTCTCCCGTCCTTCAGGAGAATGTGTTCGTTGACTACGACGGACGCCAAGGGATTGCCAAGGCAAAGGGTGTGGACAAAGCATTCGAGGAGAACTCCCCTCTTGCCGGGCACATCACCAACGGAGAGTTTTCACTCCACAAAGGCCGTCTCCCGCAGATGGTTGTAGGAGCCGGGCTGGCCTACAAGATGGGGATGAACCCCGCGTTTCTGGCTTCGGCGGAATTGTATTTCCCGATACGAGACCGGAATTTCTCGTTGGCCAATCCGGCGGCCTCGATCGAGTCCGTCAGAATGCGTCCATCCGGAATATTCTCCGTCAACCAGCAGATTGACAACGACTTGATTATTCTTCCAATAGAGCAGATGAGGCAGTTGCTCGGCTATGAGGAGGAGGTTTCCGGCGTTGAGCTTAGGCTCACGGAAGGGTTTACGCAGAATGACCTGAGGCGGGTGATAAAAGACCTTCAGAAAGACCTTGGGGCTGAGTTCAAGGTTCTCGACCGCTTTCGCCAGAACACATCCCTTTACAAGATGATGCGCTACGAGAAAGCCGCGATCTTCCTTATTCTGATCTTTGTCATCATCATAATAGCCCTGAACATCTTCGGCAGCATCACGATGCTTATAATCGAAAAAAAAGATGACATCGAAACCTTCCGCAGCTTAGGCGCCACAGACAAGATGCTTAGGCGTACCTTCACCCTTGAAGGATGGCTCATCTCGCTTCTCGGACTTGCAGCCGGACTCGTCATCGGAATCGGCTTCGCCCTCGCACAGCAGCATTTCGGCTTTATAAAGATGCCCGGAAGTTTTTTAGTAAACTCCTATCCGGTTATCCTTCAGTGGCAGGATGTCCTTGCCACCGTCGCCGGCGTCTCCCTGATCGGCTACATCATCGCTCTCCTCCCCGTCCGGCGCAACATCCGCTGACCCTCGCTTCTGTCAGCCCGCACACAAGCCACCGACACGCCCAAACCGGCGTGCCGCAGGTAGAGACATCCGGGGAAACACTCCGGAGCCTTTCCCCTAACGGGCTCTCCGGATGACTATCTCGTCAGAGACTCCGTTGTTAGCTACGACCTTGAAAGTGTCCTCGGCAGTCTTCAGACGGACGGCAGGGAATGTCCACACCACACCTGTGGACTCTTCGGAAGAGGTCATACGGGTCACCTGGCGGCCGTTCTGATACAATGTGAGATACTTGGCGTTACTGTACACCTTGATGCGGAGCTCCTCTCCGGCCGGGACACACCTCAGGCGGCGGGACGTAATATGGACAGTCGTCTCATTCTCGTTCCAGAGTGACTTGTAAAGGTAGAAAACATCCTTTTTCGTCTGGCGGTCACGGGTGACAAGACCCTTATCATTCATATACTTACGGTCATTGTTCCTGACAAACTTCTCGCCATCCTCAGAGTCCATATAACCTTCCTGACGGGCTGCCACCGGGAAATCAAAGAGCACCCAGACCGAAGTGAAATTCAGCCAAGGCATGGACTTGATCTGACGGGCGTAAGACTCGTGGAAACGGTTGCCGTATTCCTCGTAATGCTTTGAGTCATCATCCTTGTCGCGAACCGCGTCAGCCGGATTCCACACGTGGCAGAAAGGGTTGACGCCTACACCATATTCAGAAACATTGAGAGGAGTGCCCGGTTTCTTCTCGTGAAGTCTCTTCATCGCGGAGGACAGGCCGCCGAACTCGTTAGGAGTCGAGTACCAGCCATAATAGACGTTCTGGGAACAGAAGTCGCCCTTCAGGTCAAGATAGCCGTCGCGGGAAAGTCCCGAACAGTCCGTGAAGCCCACAAAACGGTCCGGGTCAAGCTTCTTGGTGAAATTATAGAGTTTCTCGGTCTCGCGGGCCACCCTTTCCGCATCGAACTTTCCCTGAAGGTCACTGTTGTTGCCCCACTGGTCAAGCTCGTTCCACATTCCCCAGAACGCGATGGACGGATGGTTGTAAAGGTTGTTGACCATTTCCTTCATCTGATGGTGGATGTTGTTGAAATATGCTTGCGGAGCGTTCTCGCCGCAGACATTGACCCAAGGGACCTCTGTCTGGACAATGATTCCGAGAGAGTCGCACAGCTGGAAAGCGAAGTCATTGTGCGGATAGTGCGCCAGACGGAGGAAATTGGCGCCAAGCTCCTTGACGATGCGGTAGTCACGGCGGTAATCAGCCTGAGTCAAAGCCGAAGCCTTCCCGTCGGCATCCTGATGCATAGCCACGCCGCGGAGAGGATATGGACGGCCATTGAGGATGAAGCCCCTGTCCGGATCCATCTCGATGGAGCGGTAGCCCACCTTCGTCTCGGCTATGTCCATCATTCTCTTTCCCCTGAACAACTCGACGCGGAGCGTGTAGAGGTACGGATCCTTCATTCCTTCCCAAAGATGCATCCCTGAAAGGATGAACTCGTGGTCGAAGTCATACTCGGAGAACGCCCTGACAGGCACCTCGCGGTCTGCCTGATAACCAAGCCTGCCGTCGGACTCAAGCAGCTGGACGCGTACCAGAATCTCGGCGTCGCGGTTGCTGTTGTTGACCAGTTTCGCCTTTACATTGGTTACGACCTTCTTCTTTGTAACCACCGGAGTCTCGCAACGGAGTCTGTACATTCCATAGTCCTCCGGAGAGAAATAGACATCATCCATCACAAGCAGCCACACCGGATTGTGAAGGCCGCCGTTCTTGTTGAAATCAGACGTGACCGGAGCCATCTCGATGTCCTCGGTGTTGTCGCAGATTACCTCAAGCCTGTTCGCGCCTTTGCTCAAAGCCTCGGTTATATTCACGGAGAATGGGGTATAGCCACCCTTGTGCGCCGCGACCTGCTCGCCGTTGACCTTGACCACGGCAGCCTGCGCCGCGCCTTCGAAATACAGATAGTGGGTCTTCTTTACATCCGTGATCCTCAAATCACAACGATAGGTGGCCTTGCCGCGGTAATAATACGGGGAATGGCCGTCTTCGGCGTTGTAGGAATGAGGGACGTAAACGGATTCCCAGTCAGAACCGTCCTTGCTGAACTCCCATTCCTTCAGCTGTTCCTGACGGAAACCACGGATCTGAGCCACAGACGGAAGGACAGAGAAAACCACAGCCGCCACCACGGCGCAAAGAAAATGTCTTTTCATCAAGATGAATGATTTATGCATAATTAGGCAAAGTTAGCAATAATCATCGGAAATCCTTGGAATATGCTCCCAAATTATTCCCGACAGCCTCTAATCATATACAATAATCCGCACCTTGGTCCCATCCGCACAGACAGCCGCTATCATCGGCTCTTCATATTCGTCGTAATCTTTCACGATGTCGACGGCGCCGGACACATAATCAAGAGGGCCGTTGCACAGGAAGGATTCCTCTCCATCCTTCTCGCTCGACAAAAGGTTCATAATACCAAGGACATACACATCCCCGTCATTTGTCCTCATGTAAAGGATGGGATTGACATCTCCGCCCGGATTGGCGATAAAGGCCTGCTCTACTCCGCTGACACCGGCGACTATATTCTCGTGTCCTTCGACAGCATCCCTGTGAGGATTGCCGTAAGCGCGGGAATTCATCTCACACATCACCGCGCATAAAGTGTCGTTGAATGCGAGCTGGACCATTCCGCCATCGACTATCCTGACCGCGAACGGCTCACCTTCAGGACACACAAAAGGATCCGCCTCGGCTGATCCGCCATTTCCGCAACCGCTTGACGCTATGACTGTCAGGACAATGAAAGCGGCGCTCAAATAAAGAATTGCTTTTTTCATATCAAAACCTTAATAGTATTTTCATCCGGCAGGCAGTCCGTTCGCCCGCCACTCTTATAAATCTGTTTTAAGAAGCGGTTTCTATTTCTATATCTGAAACTTTGAGGAAATAAATTATGGCGGTTTCGACGGATTTTCGAGGAAGACAGCGGTGCTGTCTGACGGGAAAGCCGGAAGAAAATGACGAATTTAAGACTCAAAGAACTTTTTTAAGAAATATTAAACAGCTTCCAAATATGCCCTCCCATCTTTCGCAGCCTTTACAGCATTTCAGAAAACAATTATAAACAGCCTCTTAGGATAGCATTATCCCGACAAAGATAACACAAAAAACGCAGACATCACCACGAGCACAGGATTATATTCATAGAAAATATTGAGATTCAAGTAGGAGGATTCACGAAAAAATGCAATATTTGCAGAATGAGAAACATCTATCACAACTACAAATGAAACGCGGAATATTCTTATTGTTCATCCTGCTGATACCTTTCATCTCGTCAGCGAACAACAACATCGACAACAAGGAAAGAGCTGAACAGGCAAGGGCCGTTGTCCGGTGCGACAAGACTATGGCAGCCGGACTTGACAGGGTCTACAACCCTCCTGCGGAGACAGTTCCGGCGCCCAAGGGATGGGAGTCATTCTATATCTCCCATTACGGCAGACACGGTTCAAGATACGCCTACTCCGGCGACACCTACAAGGAGTTCTACAACGCCCTCAGAAAAGGCGACGCGGAAGGGAACCTGACCGCAAAAGGCAAAAAGGCCCTCGGACAAATGGAGGAGCTGTATGAATATACCCGCTACAGGGTAGGCGACCTTACCCGAAAGGGATGGGAACAGCACCAGGCCATCGCCGCCAGGATGGTTTCGGCCAATAAAAACGCTTTCAAAGGAGGTCGTGTCGACGCTGTCGCATCCAATTCCGTCAGATCGATCCTGAGTATGAGTTCATTCTGCCTGAAAGTCGGGCGGATGGCGCCCAAGGCTGACATCTACGAGCACCAAGGCATACACGAGATGCAAGCCACCGTTCCCAACTCAAGACGCAATCCGCTCGCCCTTCAAGGGATAAAGACAACAAGCCCTTATCCTGTTTCAGATACGGAGATGTTCTACATCATTATGCCTGACCACATAGACATTCTCGGCAGGTTTTTCAAGGCTCCCGGAAAAGTCTCCGGATACATCAGGAAAGACGGCCAGGACGACAATAGAAGGATGTTCGAGTTCTTCATCTATCTGTATATGCTCGAGGCGGGTCAGAACAGCCTCGACTCCGCTCCCGGATTTCCGGAGATATTCACAGACGAAGAATTCGCCAGAATGTGGGAGGTGGACAATTTCTACAGGTTCAACGAATATATCGGATACAAGACAACTTGCTGCTCGGTATGGCTTGACATGGTGCGGAAAGCCGACGAAAGAATCTCTTCCGGCGAAAAGGGGGCGGACCTTCGCTTCGGCCATGACCACGTGCTGATGACCCTGCTGATGATCGCCGACATCGAGGGCTTTGACGAGTTCCCCGCCGACGCCGTGGACCTTCCAGCCGCGTTCCGGACTTTCCACTCCCCGATGGCAGGCAACATCCAGTTGATATTCTATCGGAGGAAAGGCCAAAGGAATCCTCAGGCAAGCGACATAAGAGTCAGACTTCTCCTTAACGAAGAGCCGTCCTCATTCCTTCCTCTTGACCAAGACGGGGACGGACTGTACAGATGGGACGACCTGAAGGCCTACCTTCTCTCCGCATGCGGGAAATATGTCGGTTCCCAGTCATAGGCGGCAAGTCCGGGAAGTTGGCGACAACCACAGGAAATACTTAACTTCGCACTCATAAACTTCATTCTGCATCCAATGGGTATAAACGGCTCAAGAGATCATGTCAAGACGATGAGAGTACACGACTGGTTCCGCTACTTCGCGCCGGTCTTCGTAGCGTTTTCCGCCACGACAGGCCTCATCACAAGACTGGTTCTGCTTTTCGTTCCACCTACAGTAATCGGATTCTCCGCCGCGGAATGGCTGAAAATCTTTCTATTAGGGTTCGTCAACGACATCGCTTTCTCGTTACTTGCATTAGCCCCGGCCATGCTGGTCCACGCCACTCTTAACGATACAAAGTACAATAAGCCACTGCGCTCGGTCGTAGGCGCCGCGCTGACCGCTTTCGCGGTCTACTCGTTCCTGCCGTCCAACATATTCACCGAATATGGTTCTGTGGCGCCGACAATAGCCAGGACACTTTCCGTCCTGCTTCTTGGAGGCTTCTGCCTCAGGATGTTCCTACCGGGCATCCGGAAGGGATGGTGCAAGGCCGGACTGCTTTTCACGATGGGGCTTTACATATTCCTGACAGTCCTCAACGCCGTCTCCGAATGTGTCTTCTGGAATGAGTTCGGTGTCCGCTACAACTTCATAGCCGTTGACTATCTGGTGTATACGAACGAAGTGATAGGAAACATCATGGAGTCCTACCCTATCGTTCCGATGTTCTTGGCCGTACTTCTCGCGGCGGTACTGATCAGCCGGAGGCTTTTCCGGAAAAAGGATTTCAGCGAGGCAGGCAACGGAGGGGCGGTCCCGTTTCTGGCCACATTCGTAATTTACGTCCTACTGTTCTCAGGGAGTTGCCTATGGCTGCGGTTCAGCTACCGTAACCTGCAGAGCGCCGACAACTACGCCACCGAGCTTCAGTGCAATGGATGCTGGAACTTCCTCGAAGCCTACAGCAGCAGCACTCTTGAATATGACAAGTTCTATCAGATGCTCCCTGACGAAGAAGCCCTAAGACTCAAGATGGAGCTTTGCAACCAGACAGCGCCGGACAGGGCTTCCGGAGATGACACCGCCTTATGCGACGGGGTACAGGAAATCAGAGACACCGTTCCGGCGATAAAGAAAAACATTGTCCTGATCACCGTCGAGAGCCTGAGCGCGGACTTCCTCGCAGCCTACGGCAACGAAGACGGAATCACTCCTAATCTTGACTCCCTGATCGGAAAAAGCCTTGTCTTCGACAACCTTTACGCCGCAGGCAACCGTTCTGTCCGAGGCCTTGAGGCACTGACCCTCTGCGTTCCTCCAAGCGCCGGGGAAAGCCTTATAAAAAGGCCGGGGAACTCAGGTCTGTTCTCGACCGGCGCTGTGCTGAGAGCCAACGGCTACACCACATCCTTCATCTACGGAGGAGACAGCTATTTCGACAACATGCGCACCTACTTCTCCGGCAACGGATTCGAAATCATCGACAAGGCCTCATATCCAAAAGAGGGCATCACCTTCAGCAACATCTGGGGGACCTGCGACGAGGATTCGTACCGGGTGGCGCTGAAAGAGTTCGACCGGAAAGCCGAAAGCGGCGTGCCGTTCCACGCCATCATATTCACTATCAGCAATCACAGGCCTTACACATTCCCCGAGGGGAAAATCACTTACGACGGAGAGATGAAGTCACGCTCAGCCGCGGTGAAGTACACCGACTTTGCTATCGGACAGTTCCTCGACGAGGCATCTCGCAAACCGTGGTTCGACGACACGGTGTTCATCATCGTCGCCGACCATTGCGCCTCCAGCGCCGGAAAGACCAGCATACCCGTAGACAAGTACCACATCCCTGCCATCATCTACTCCCCAGGCTTCATTCAGCCGCAAAGAGTAGGCAAGCTCTGCTCGCAGATCGACCTGATGCCTACTGTCTTCTCCCTGCTGCATCTATCCTACGATTCAAGGTTCTACGGCCAGGACATCCTCTCTCCGGACTACAACCAGAGGGCGTTTATGGCCACATACCAGGATCTCGGCTACCTCAGCGACGATGTTCTGACCGTCCTTTCCCCGGTCCGCAGAATCCGGCAGTTCGACGTGACCGGGACTGAAGAATGGAGGCACACCGAAACACCGAGGGAGAATCCCGACGGCTCACTTGTAAGAGAAGCGCAGGCGTTCTACCAGACAGTGAATGACACGGGATGGAATGCACAACAATACGGGTCGGCAATGACCCCGGAACAAGATATACTGTTTTAAGCCAGCAATTGCCTGCTTGCGACAATCAAAGACATTCTATGGCTAACAAACTTTGGGACAAAGGATTCAAGGAGGACGAGAGAATCGATGCTTTTACGGTCGGTAACGACCGGGAGCTTGATCACGAGCTGGCTCCTTATGACATAATGGGCACGATGGCGCACATCACTATGCTTCAGAGAGTGGGGCTGCTATCCAAGAAGGATCTGGACAAGCTGCTTCCGGTGCTCAGGGAGATATATTCAGAAGCGGCGGAAGGGAAACTTTACATAGAGGATGACGTGGAGGACATCCACTCGCAGGTCGAGCTGATGCTGACGCGCAGGCTTGGCGACGTGGGCAAGAAAGTACACACCGGGCGTTCACGCAACGACCAGGTGCTGGTAGACCTTAAACTCTACGCCCGAGCGCAGATCGAGAAGACAGTCCGCAAGGTCGAATCCCTTTTCAAGACCCTCCAGCAGGCCAGCGAGAGGTACAAGAATGTTCTGATTCCGGGCTACACCCATCTTCAGGTAGCGATGCCTTCTTCCTTCGGCCTTTGGTTCGGAGCCTACGCCGAAAGCCTTTGCGATGACCTCAGCATTATGAAGGCGGCCTGGGATGTGGTCAACCAGAATCCTCTCGGATCTGCGGCAGGCTACGGTTCTTCGGCTCCGCTGGACAGGACTTACACCACTGAGCTACTTGGTTTTGAAGACTTGGACTACAATTCCGTCTATGCACAGATGACCCGAGGCAAGATGGAGCGCGCCGTGGCCTTCGCCTATTCTTCGGTCGCTGAAACCGTCGGAAGGCTCGCCATGGACGGCTGTCTCTTCTCGAGCCAGAATTTCGGCTTCATCCACCTTCCGGACGCACTTACGACCGGCTCCAGCATTATGCCTCACAAGAAGAATCCGGATGTGTTCGAGCTTGTCAGGGCGCACTGCAACAAGCTTCAGGGAGTGCCGAATACCGTTCGGCTGATCACCGGCAACCTGCCGAGCGGCTATTTCAGGGATATGCAGATTCTCAAAGAGGTCTTCTTTCCGATATTCAAGGAGATGAACGACTGCCTCGACATTGTCGGATATGCCGTCAGCGGGATGGAGGTGGTCACCGATGTGATGAACGACCCTAAGTACAAGCTGGCGTTCAGTGTGGAAGAAGTCAACCACCTTGTGGAAAACGGAGTCCCTTTCAGGGATGCGTACAGGCAGGTGGCTGACTCAATCAGGCAAGGGACATTTGAGTACCACGGTGAGCTTCACCACACCCACGAAGGCTCCCTCGGCAATCTCTGCAACGACCGCATCGCCGCTAAGATGTCACGGATCGTCTCCGGCTTCGGCTTCGCGAAAGTCCGCGATGCGGTTTCGGATCTTACCGGCGTGACAAATAACTGACAGACAAACGGGGAAGTAACCGAAATGTCCTTCCCCACCCCTCCTTTCGGGCCACACGGCTACAGGCCGCACTGTTTCTTGTAAGAGGTGCGGCCTGTGTCTGTCATCTCTGACTGAAAGAGAACCTGGCTCCTACGGTGACTGCAAAATCGAGCGGACGGTCTTTGTAGATTGTGCTTACACCCGACCCGTCGTCAAAATGATAGCTGAGTCCAGGCTCCACATATATGCCAAGTTTGCCTGCCAGGTTGGCCTGAAGACCGACCGAGGCATTCAAAGACCAGAGCAACGGTTTGACATTCAGATTATTCTCCATACCGTCTCCCTGCCTGACACCGCCTAAAGTCTCGGTTACCAATGTCTTTCCGTAAACTGACTTTTCAGCCATCCCGCCGGCACCGGCATAGAGCGAGAACAGCCTTGAGTCAAAAATGGAAACCGTCATATTCAAAGGCACTCCGACATACATCAATGTCTGCCTCGTATCTGTAAGCGTGCTGCCTGCCTCTGTCCGGAAAGAGCTTCGGAGGGTTGTGATCGTCAATCCTGTCTCCAGACCGAACGTACGCGAAATCGGATAATTGACAGTCAGAGCCAAACGTACGGGACGGCGGTGATTGGATTGGGAAACAGCCAAAGACTGATTCCTTGGCGACATCGGTGCAAGGGCGCGGGTCTGCAAGTCAGTTCCACCGCCATTATCGTCACCGAAACCACCGACTCCGTTATGACCGCCCGAAAATCCCGAAGACGAAGCCGGAGCCGAACCTCGGTAAAACATCAGAAGGTCATACGAATGCTCCTGTCTGGTGTCCGTCGTTACACCGGAGAAAGAGACATCCAGCGATGAAAGCCTGCGTCCTGACTGGCGTTTGCCGGCCGTGGCGGACATATGGCCGGACCAATCCTCATCATCATAATCAGCGGAGACGGGTGCGGTGTCATTATCAAGCCGCTTAAGTTCAACAACCGCCACCGGATCATCCCCCTCCGGCATTGTTGTTTCTGTCTCCGGTTCAGTGTCGACGGCTTCCGTATCCGGGAGGTCGGGCGGCAAAGTCTCATCCTCCTTCAAGACCTCCCCGGAGGACAGGAACTCTCCGGCAAGTCCCAAGTCAGAAAGCAAAGAAGCGGCGGCAGGCTTTTGTACAATCTCTACAAGCTCCTTCCGGGCCGCAGTCTTGTCTGGCAGCCCCTGTGACGGCTTGACGGAAGCAGTAACATCCGGACTGACATCCGCACTCGAATCCTCAAGACGCAGCCCGGCGAAGACTCCCAATGCAAGGACAGCGGCGACGGCAAGCGAACGCCAGAACACGGGAGCGGCGGACAGACGGCGCTTACCGCCCGGCACTACCGAAGACTCTATGTCTTCCCACAATCCATCCGGAGCGGGTTCCTCATAGTCTTCCAATCTGTTTCCCAGACCTTTCAGCCAATCTTTATCCATCATATTCTGTCCGCTTTCTTTTTATACTCTTTAATCTGTCTTGCCAGCATAGCCCTGGCCCTGTGGAGCTGCGAGGCCGACGTGCTTTCCGTAATCCCAAGAAGTCCGGCGATCTGCCGGTGGCTCTTTCCCTCGAAAGCGTATAGGACAAGAACCGTCCTGTAGCCCTCGGGCAAGGCCTTTATCATCTTCTGGACAACATCCGGAGGGACACTCCCGACATCCGGTTCCACTTCCTCCTCCTTGTCCGGCAAATCCCACTTGTACTCGACGGTGTCGCCACGCTTCCGTTTTCTAAGCAGTTTCAGGGCCTCGTTGACGGAAATCTGCCTCATCCATGCCTTAAGAGAACCCTCGCCGCGATAGTCAAACCGATCCAGAGAGGAGAATATCTTCACAAAGCTGTCCTGAAGCACATCCCGGAGATCCCTCTCGTCCGGAAGAAAACGAGAACAGGTGGCCGTCAGATATCTGGAGTAGCAGTCATAAATCCGCCGCATCGCAGTCCGGTCACCATTTCTCGCCTGTTCGACAAGTGCCTTTTCTATGTCTCCGGACAGTGTCCCCATCTATCGCCGAAGATGTGATTACTTGGTCAGCGGGAATCTGGAGTAGTACTTCACCTTGGAGGTCACGTCCCCGTCGTAGTTCTTCCAGTGCAACGTCAGTTCCTGACCGTCCTTGACATCCTTCATAAGCTTGTCAAGCCTGAATGCCACTACACTCTCTCCCGGGAACATGGTACCGGCATTGTCTCCATTGTCGTCGTGCCTGAGGTATAGGTCGTGGGTCTCAGGATCGACGGCAAGGTCGATGTAATGCACGACACGGTTCTGCGCATACTCCTGGCCGAACCACGCCGAGAAATGAATCGTGAGATAACCGTCCTCGCAACAGGTTATCCAATCCGGACAGATGTACAGAGCCACACTGTTTCCTTTCTTGAACTCCTCGTCGTAAACCACAGCGTCCTTTGTGCGGACCGAGTCGATCCAGGCGACCTTTACCTTCTTGGAGAACAAGCCGCCGTCGCCCGATTCCTCTGAATAGCTGAGCAAAGCCCTGACCTCTCGCTTGTAAGGATTGGTCCAGCCGACAGGTTCAAGAGTCGTCTTCTCGTCCAGTTGGAAATATGTCTCTCCGGATTCAGCCGTCTTGATCGTCACAAGAGCGTTTGGACTTGGAAAAAGATAACCCTCATCTTCCATCGAGCAAGACGACAGGAGAGCCGCCAGCGTCAGCGCGGCAAGAATGGCAAACTTGAAATTCTTCATCTGTTTCATATCAATTAATTAAATTTTCCGTAGTACTAAACTCTTATAATCCGATTTCTTGCGTAAAAATGCGAAAAATAATTTAACTTGCGCTTCATTTTGGTCAAGAAGTAAAAAACGGACTTGTATTGATGAAGAGAATAACCCTGTTCAGGGTCGGGATATCTCTGATCCCGATTCTGATTCTTGTGACACTGTTGGCGCTGAACATCAGCATATTCGGAAGTGACGCGATTCTTGGAGCGAGCCAGGTCGCCCTGCTCTTCTCCGCCGGAGTCGCGATTTGGCTGGCGATGTGGCTTTTCAAGATTCCTTGGCAGGACTTCGAGGAAGCGATCAAGAGCAACATCGGCGATGTCACCACAGCCATAGTCATCCTTTTTCTTATCGGAGCGATCTCCGGGACCTGGACAATCAGCGGAATAGTACCCACATTCATCTACTATGGGGTCAAAATCATCAGTCCCAAGGTCTTCCTGCTCACAGCCTGCATAATCTGCGCTCTGGTCTCAGTCACGATCGGAAGCTCCTGGACTACGATCGCGACCATCGGAGTGGCTTTGCTGGGCATAGGCAAGGCTCTCGGATTCAGTGACGGGATAATCGCCGGAGCCATCATCTCCGGGGCCTATTTCGGAGACAAGATTTCCCCGCTGTCCGACACAACCGTGCTCGCATCGTCTATGAACAAGGTACCGATGTTCGACCACATCCGCTACCTGATGTTCACGACGGTGCCGTCAATCGTGATAACCTTGGTCATATTCCTTCTTCTCGGGCTTTCCCACTCCGGCAGTGGCTCATCGCTGATCAGTGAGTATACCACTGTCCTTGATTCCAGGTTCAACATCACTCCGTGGCTGCTTGCCGTGCCGGTGCTGACAGCGGTTATGATAGCCCGCAAGATGCCGGCCCTGGTCGTTCTCGCTCTGTCAACCGCTCTTGCGGCAGCTGCCGCCCTGATTTTCCAGCCCGACATCATCAGGGAGATCGGGACATCCGTGGCGGGAAACGGTTCCTCCGCAAAAATACTGTTCACAGGCACCATCGAGACCATCTACAATTCCGTCTCGGTGGAGACCGGCAATCCGGAAGTCAACCAGCTTGTGTCATCGAAGGGGATGCTCGGGATGCTGAACACCGTCTATCTCATCATCTGCGCCATGTGTTTCGGAGCCGCCATGAAGGCAAGCGGAATGCTGCGCCACCTTGCCTCGATGATCCTTCCGCTGACCAAGCACAGGGTCAGCCTTGTGACATCCACCGTGACCACCGGAACGGCGCTGAACGGCATAGTCTCGGATCAGTACCTCGCCATCATCCTGACTTCAAGCCTGTTCAAGGATGTCTATGAGAAAGAGGGCTATGAGAGCAGGCTTCTGAGCCGCTCCGTTGAGGATTCGGCGACCGTGACCTCGCCGCTTTTCCCGTGGAGCAGCTGCGGAATGACACAGGCCACAATCCTGAGCGTACCCACGCTTGTCTATCTGCCATATTGCTTTTTCAACATCATCAGTCCGCTGATGAGCATGGCTGTGGCGGCGATCGGATACAAAATTTTCAGGAAATCCCCGGAATGAGCCGCCGCAGCCGGAAGATGCTGGGAATGACTGCCCGGATCCCCGAAGATTCAGTATTTTTGAGCAGAATTTAGAACATAATGGACAAATTCAAGACCATCAATAATTTTGACATCAACCTTCTCAGGAATTTTCCCGGACTGATTGAATATGAAGGGCAGCTTTTCCTGAACGACACCATTGACAACGAGTTGTCGAAGAAAATCAGAAGTTTTCCGTCGCTACCGGCGAAAATGCGGTTCACCGCCATTTTGCTATGCATGAGCGGAGAGGCCCGGACAAGGGTTTCCGGCAATGAGTATGTCATCAGGGAGAACGACATCTTTATGATAAGCCTTGGCAATATAGCGGAAAGAATCGGCATCAGCGATGACTTCAAGGCAGTCTCCGTCTCGATTATGCCCGACAGCAGCCTGCTGAAGTTCACCTACAGCAGCACAAGGTTTCTGAGAAACTCCCTGTACGAGCCAAGCGTCATACACCTGACAGCCGACGAGGGCAAAAGGATGATGTCCTTCTTCAAAACCGTGAAGAACATCATCATCAATGAGAGCGATCTGTTCAAAAGAGAGGCTCTGGAGGGAGCGTCTATCATGCTTGCCAGCTACCTGTCAGCGAGAATCGCACGAAAGAGCGACAAGGAAATCTCCCAGCCTGTGACCAAATGGAGAAGCAACGAACTGCTGAGGCGTTTTCTGATAGAGGTCAGCCAACAGTATACGTTCAACAGAAGCGTCCAATTCTATGCGAAGAGGCTCTTCATCTCTCCGAAATATTTCGCCCAGATGATCTACAAGGAGTCCGGCAAACATGCGAAGGACTGGATACGCGATTTTGTCATCAAGGATGCCAAGACTATGCTCAAAAGCGGCAACTACACCATACAGGAAGTGAGCAACGCCCTGCATTTCGCGAACCAGTCCTTTTTCGGGAAATATTTCAAGGAAGCGGTAGGATGCTCCCCGAAGATGTATAAGGAGATGGTTACTTCCGATTCTTCAGAAGGTCCCGAATCTCCTCAAGAAGCACAACATCATCAGGCTTAGGAGCAGGAGCGGCGGGAGCGGCGGGTTCCTCCTTCTTCTTTCTCTGAAGCTTGGCCATTCCCTTGATCGCAAGGAATATACTGAAAGCGATAATCAGAAAGTTGACCGTCTCCTGGATGAAATTGCCGTAGTTGAGGGTCACCGCCGGCTTGACGATTTCCGCGCCATCCATCACCGCCTTGTGCAGGACAACCTTAAGGTTTGTGAAATCAAAGCCGCCGATGATGACACCGATACACGGCATAATGATGTCATTGACCAGTGAAGTCACAATCTTGCCGAAAGCTCCGCCGACGATAACGCCGACTGCCAGATCGATGACATTACCCTTCATCGCAAAGTCCTTGAACTCGGACCAAAATTTACCTTTTGCCATATTCAGTTGTTTTTAAGTGTTTTTCTTACAAAATCCTCCGCCTCGGCGAGGGTCTCGAATTTTCCGACATCTATAAGGTTCAGTTCGGTCGGGACAACCCCATAGACAGGATGCCGGTCACATTCCCTGATATAGAAATCGGTGATGGAAAAGCGGTCTCCCCATCCGTCATCGTCAAAGACTTTGAATATGCGGTCAGAGACATAGTGGATGCCTGCGAAGGCATATTTACGGAACCGTGACGGGTCTATGTCGCCGTAAGGGCTTCTGACCTCTCCGGTAGCGAGATTCGTCCAGCCGACCAGCCGCATATCGTCATCGAAAAGAAAGTATCTTTGGGTCACGCGGTCGCTGACAAGGATGTTGGAAAGGGCTTCCGGGCGCGCCTGCGAGACAAACCAGTTGACATCGAGGTCTGACAGGATGTCCACATTATGCGCGATGAACGGGCCTCCCTCAAGCATGGCACGGGCGAATTTTATCCCTCCTCCGGTCTCGCGCAGGAAGTCGCGTTCATCGGAAAACCTGACATTCACATTGAAATCCTCCTGCTCGCGGATGTAGCCGATGACTGAGTCAGGGAAATGGTGGACATTCACGACGAAGTCCGAGACACCGGCGGCCTTGAGTTTGGACACGACACGATAAAGCAAAGGCTTTCCGTCAATCGGGACCAGAGCCTTCGGCAGCGTGTCAGTGATCGGACGCAGCCTCGTGCCGAGACCGGCCGCAAAAATCATCGCTTTCATCTAAAGAATCTTCTCTATGTCAAGTTCTCTGTGGGAAACCGTGATCTTGATGTCAAACCTGTCCGCAAGGTGTCGGGCAAGATGCTCGGCGCAATAGACGGACCTATGCTGGCCGCCGGTGCATCCGAAGCAGACCTGAAGGTGTGTGAACTTCCTTTCGATGAAACACTTGACATGATTGTCAACAAGATCATACACATTGTTCAGGAATCCTGTCACCCCACCGTCATCCTCAAGAAATCTGATGACCTCCACATCAAGTCCCGTGAACTGACGATAATGCTCGTACTTTCCGGGATTGTTTATGGATCGGCAGTCGAAGACATAGCCGCCTCCGTTGCCCGAGGTGTCAACCGGGATGCCTTTCTTGTAGGCAAAACTGAACACCCTTACCTCCAGACGCTTGTCCTCGGCTATATTGTTGAACTGAGACATTGTGGTCAGCTTTGTGAGAATCGAGTTCAGATAAGGATAGTTGTCAAAAGGCTTCTGGAGAAGCCGGCGCAGGTTGCCCAAGGCATACGGTACACTGGCGAGGAAGTGCGGTTTCTTTTCGAAATATCCCCTGAATCCGTACGCTCCCAGAACCTGAAGGGTCCTGAAAAGGACAAAAAGCCTTAGCCTTTCATTGAAAAGCTCCTCATCTACGTCCATATAGCCTTTCAGGGCGCGGAGATAGGTCTGTACCATCTCCTTACGCAGGTTCTCCGGGTAGCGGGAACGCGCCTGCCAGACAAAGGAGGCCACATCATAATAGATGGGGCCGCGGCGGCCTCCTTGGAAATCAATGAAATACGGTTCACCGTCTTTCATCATCACGTTCCTCGCCTGGAAGTCACGATACATAAACGTGTCTCCCATGTCCTGCATCAAATCCACCTTCAGTCTCTCGAAGTCGTCCTGAAGCCTGACCTCGTTGAACTCCAGACCGGTGGCTTTCAGGAAGCAGTATTTGAAATAGTTCAGGTCAAAGAGAATCATCCTCTCGTTGAACTCCGGCTCCGGATAGCAGACAGACCAGTCCAGCCCTTCGGCTCCCTTGAACTGGAGCTTAGGAAGCGTCTCCATCGCTCGGCACAGAAGACGGCACTCATATGAACTGTATTCACCACTCTCACGCCCCTGCGAGACGACTTTATAGAGCTGGTCGTCACCAAGGTCCTCCTGAATATAGCGCATTCCGTCGTCGCTCACCGCCAGCACCTTGGGAACCTTGATACCTTTCCCGATGAAATGATTGTCGAGACTGATGAAGGCGTTGTTCTCCTCCAGGCTCGTCCCGACCACCCCGATAATGGAGATATTCCCGCCTCTCAGACGGAAATACCTCCTGTTGCTTCCGGAGGAGTTGAGTTCCTCCGTATCCTTGACTTTCTGACCGGTGTAACTTTCAAACAAACTCTTAAGTCCGTCCATCCATATAAAGTTTTTTTGGAATGGCCCGGATTCCCACAACGCAAATCAGCGCTGTGAGAATCAAGGCTTTTCCTTAGTAAAGACTGTTGTACTCCGCAGTCCTGTTAGAGTAATAATTGTACTGGGCCGCCAGTTTGCCGTACATCTGGCCGAGAACCTCAAGATAAGGTCTGCCTTCCACAAGAGTCATCCTATAGACGGTGTCATCGACCTTGTAAAAGTCCATTCCGTCCATAGTGATGGTGTCATAGTCATCCGGAAGTTCCTCGACAAGAGCTCCTGACGGAGGCACGATGACCTCATACTGGCCGTTGGAGTTGACAATGTAGAAGACTCCGTCCTGATAGTAGTATGGTTGGTTGGCGTAGGCGTAGCTTTGCACGAGACCGAGCCTGTCCGCAAGAGAATAGGCGCTGTTGGCCCTTGTCGAGTTCAAGGCAAAGGCGTTGTTCCGGGCGGCGATGGCAGCGTTGTTACGGGCGATGACACGGTTCTGCTCCTCGATGATCCTGTTGTTGGCGTCAATGGCCCGGTACATCCGGTATGTGTTGTTGTAGTAGGCGAACCGGACGGAAGCGAAGACCAGATCGGACACCGCGCGCTCGATGCAGACACCGAACGGAGGGCGGCATACAACGAATATGTCGCCGTAAGGCCTGTAATAGATTCCGTCGTAGACGCAGTACTCAATCCCGCCGAAAGTCATTCTCCTGTGGCGAGTAGGAAGCTTGTGGACACGGTAGCCATAATAGTGCGGATCGTGTCCCCAGAAGTGGCACGGACGGTCATAAGGCATAAAGTCACGGTCGCGCGGAGGAATCCTGTGGACGTTTCTGTCCTCACCTATCCTCATAAAATCACTCTTGTCCTCCCTCATAACGTCCCTGCCCGAAAAAGCGCTCCTGTCGTATGAGGTAAGACCGCCTCTTGTGGCGTTGCCAACTCTCTGGGAGCGTTCTCTCCGGGTGTCAGCCGCCGTTCCCCTGGCGGAGTTGCTTCTGGTGGTGGACGAGACTACACGTCTCGCCACCCTGTCGCTTGAACTTCTGGTGGAAGACGAGCCTCTTACGGACGAGGACGAACCGCTGCTGTTCCTGCGGTTGTTGTCCTGGTAGCCGC